>JACDZG010000139.1 GCA_013426805.1 Chromatiaceae bacterium | reverse complement strand
TGATTCTTGATAGCGTCTTATTCGGAAATCGCCTAAAGTCCGACAGGCTGCTAGATCCGGTTATCGCGTTCGACGCCGATAACGGGTCAGCCCTTACGCTTCGCCCGCGGGTGCGCCTGGTCATAGACCTGGGCCAGATGCTGAAAATCCAGGTGGGTATAGATCTGGGTGGTGCTGATATCGGCATGGCCGAGCAGTTCCTGCACCGCGCGCAGGTCGCCGGAGGATTCCAGCAGGTGGCTGGCGAATGAGTGGCGCAGCAGATGGGGGTGGACATGACGGTCCGCACCCTGCTCCTGTGCCCACTGAGCGACGCGGGTGCGCACCGTGCGCGGGTGGATGCGGTTGCCCCGACTGCTGACGAACAGTGCCGGTTCATCGCCGGACGCCAGGTTGGCACGCACGCGCAGCCAGTGCGCGACGGCTTCCCGTGCCTGGGTACCGACCGGGACCACACGGGTCTTGTCACCTTTGCCGGTGACGCGCAGCGCGGCGTCCGCCATGTCGATGTCGCCCAGATTGACACTGACCAACTCGGCCAGGCGCAGCCCGGATGAGTAGAAGAGTTCGATCATCGCCGTGTCGCGGATGGCGAGCAGGTCATCGACGGGGCGATCGAGCAGACCGCACAGTTGGTCCGCATCCAAGGTGGCCGGGAGTTTGCGCGGGGTCTTGGGCGCGCGGATGCCCACCGCGGGGTTGTTGGGCACCCGCCCTTCGCGCAACAGCCAGCGATAGAGGCTGCGCAGACTGGATAGTTCCCGTTGCAGCGTACGGCCGCCGACGCCGGACCGATGGCGCCAGGCGATGTAACGACGGATTTGCGGCTGGTCGAGCCGGGTGATGGCGTCGGCATCGCCCCCGGCGTCGGTCAGCCAGGTGCTGATGCGCTCGAGGTCGGCGCGATAGCCGGTGATGGACAGGTCGGCCAGCCGCCGCTCATGGGCGAGGTGGGCAAGAAAGGGCTCGATCGGGCCGGCCCCGTCGCTCATTCGCTGCCGGCGTCCTCAATGACCTTCGGCTTGCGCGACCGCGGGCTGCGGGGCTTTTTCGGTGCCGACGCCGCCGGCGCCACGGCCAGCGCGACCTTCAATGGATCGGGCAACGAATCAGCCGGCAACTCCGTGCGCGGTGCGCAGCACGCCTGAAGTCCCCGCAGCTTGTGGCTGACGACCTCCCCCAGTCGATCCAGCAAGTCGGTGCGCATGTCCGGCTTGAAGCGGTCCGGATCGGCAGCGCCGATGGCCAGCACGCCGGAACAGCCGGTCGCGCGCAACGGGATCAGCGCGGCACACTGCACCTCGCCGCCGCGGTCGCCGAACAGGAGGCGGTTCTTCTCCGCGTCCAGCGGACCGCACAGGGCGTGCTCGCGCAACAGGAACTCCTTGAAGGCGGCAGTCAGCGGGTCCCGGGCCGCGTCCGGCGACACCGGGTCGAGCGGGAAGAGCTTGAGCAGCACCGCCTGGGCGCTGAACTCGCGCATCAGGGCCTCCTGAAGCACGGTACCAACCTGCTCCAGGTCCGGGGCCCCGATCATCTGCAACACCAGCGTGTGCAGACGGGTGGAAAGCGCTTCGTACTCGCGGGCGCGCGCGATCAGTTGTGTCAGGCGACTGCGCTCGGCCTCCAGGTGACGGCGCAGAACTTTCACCTGGCGCTCGATCAAGGACACGGTGCCGCTGGGCGCGTGAGGAACAGTCAGGCTCGCCAAAACCGCTGCATTGCGCTCAAAAAAGTCCGGGTGATCGTGCAGATAGGCGGCTACCATCTGTTCCACGGCAGCCGCCGACGCTGCTCCGGCGTCGACGGACGCCTGGGCTGGCTCGGTGCCCGGCTTGGTCCTGGTTTTGGTCATAGCTCGATCTCCCCCTCGAAGACCCGTTGCGCCGGTCCGGTCATCAGCACCGGTGTACCATCTCCGTCCCACTGTATCATAAGATCACCGCCGGGCAGGCTGACCTGGACCCGCGCCGCGAGCAGCCCGCGCAGGCGACCGGTGACCACCGCGGCGCAAGCGCCGGTCCCGCAGGCCAGGGTTTCGCCGACGCCGCGCTCGAAGACCCGCAGCCGGATGTGCTCGGGCGACACGACCTGCATGAAACCCACGTTGACATGCCGGGGAAAGTGCGGGTGCGTCTCCAGACGCGGACCGAGCCGCTCCACCGGCGCATCGTCGGCATCTTCCACCAGCAGCACCGCATGGGGGTTGCCCATGGACACGGCGCCGATGGTGACCTCCTGTCCGTCCACCGACAGTCGGTAGACCAGCGCCTGCTTCGCGGCCCGGAAGGGGATGCGGGCCGGCTCCAGCACCGGGACTCCCATGTCCACCCGCACCTGACCATCCGGCTCGACGAAGAGTTGGATGGCTCCCGCGGCGGTTCCGACCGGGATCGCGTCCTTGCCCGACAGCCCCTGATCGCGGACGAAGCGGGCGAAGCAGCGGGCGCCATTGCCGCACTGCTCCACCTCGCTGCCGTCGGCATTGAAGATCCGGTAATGAAAGTCGGTGCCGGGCAGACGCGCCGACTCGACCAACAACACCTGATCGCAGCCGATCCCGCGGTGCCGATCCGCGAGGCGGCGAATGGCCGCAGCCTCCAGCGTGACCTGTTGGCGGATGGCATCGAACACGACGAAATCGTTGCCGAGGCCGTGCATTTTAGTGAATTTCAGATGCATAAAAATCCGGAGACAGGTCAGCGAATAAACACGTAACGACTGTGCGCAAAGCCGACGATGCCTTAAACGATTTCCGGCAAAAATTGACTATCTCAAACCGGAGAGTCTCCGCCAAGGCCGGTCTTGATCATCGTTCCGGCCAGCTTCCGCCGAGGCCATCCGGGACGGAAAACTGATCCACAGATGGACACAGATGGACACAGATGGACACAGATGGACACAGAAGTTCTTCTTCATCTGTGAACATCTGTGACATCTGTGGATCAATCCGGGGATTGATCACGGGGCCGCCAGCCGCCCGCACACCGCCAAGTGCCGGTCGCTTACCACCCCGACCTGCAATTCGCTCAATCCGGCTTCCTGCAGTTGGTCTTCGACCTCCTTGGGCTCGAAGGCGGCGAACAGCGAGTTACGGAAGTCGGTACGCAGAAGTTCCGGTTCGTTCGCGGTATAGGTCGCGACCAGCGCCTCGGCCCAGCCGGCGGACGCCGGCCGCATCAGGTCCATGACCAGCACCAGAGCGCCGGGCCGCGCCGTCTCACGGACGGTCTGCCACAACACCTGGGGGTTGTGCAACTGATGCAGCAGACTATTGGAAAGGACCAGATCATACTGGCCCTGCGCCAGCGCGGGACTGGGCAGGCATTCCAACAACAGACGGCAGCGCGGAGCGAGGCCGGGCACCCGCTCCAGGGTAGCGCGGGCCTGGTCCAGCATGGCGTTCGACCCGTCGACCGCATCGCAGGTGGCGTTCGGGTAGGCGCGCAGGAACCGGCAGACAATATCGGCCGGTCCGCAGCCGAGATCCAGGGCGCGCGCACCGTCCAGCGGCCCCGGTTTCAGCTCAGCGAGCAGCTTGATGAACAGGGTATTGGACTCGGAGAAGTCGGCCTGGGCATAGGCCAGGGCCTGCTCGGGCTCTTCCATGAGTTCCGGTTCGGGACGACGTTTCATGATAGGACTGACTCCCCGGCGAAGAGGTCGGCGATGGTCTCGCGGCGCCGCACCAGGCTCGCCTGGGCGCCATCCACCATGACCTCCGCGGCCCGCGGCCGGCTGTTGTAGTTGGAACTCATGCTGAATCCGTAGGCGCCGCTGCCGCGGATGGCCAGCAGATCGCCGGGCGCCAGCGCGAGCAGCCGATCCTTGCCCAGGAAATCCGCGGTCTCGCAGACCGGACCCACCAGGTCGTAACGCGCGGGCACGGCGTCCGCATCCAGCCGCACCGGCACGATTTCCTGATTGGCCTGGTAGAGCGCCGGGCGCAGCAGATCGTTCATCGCGGCATCGACGATGGCGAAGCGCCGGTATTCGGTCGGCTTCAGGTACTCCACCCGGGTCAGCAGGATGCCGGCGTTGCCGACGATGGCGCGCCCCGGCTCCAGGATAATCTCGTAGCCGCGCCCGCCCAAGCGGTGCAGCAGGGCCGCCGCGTAGGCGCCGGGCTCCGGCGGGTGCTCGCCCCGATAGCGGATACCCAGGCCCCCGCCCAGATCCAGGTGCGTGATGGCGATGCCGTCCTGCGCCAGCCGATCGGCCAGCTCCAGCACCCGCTCCAGAGCCGCCAGAAAGGGCGCCAGATCGGTGAGTTGGGAGCCGATGTGACAGTCGATGCCGGTGATCCGCAGGTTCGCCATGCCGGCGGCGCGGCGGTAGACCGCCAGGGCGGCCTGGATGTCGATGCCGAACTTGTTCTCTTTGAGGCCGGTGGCGATGTAGGGGTGGGTACCGGCATCCACATCCGGGTTGACGCGCAGCGAGATGGGCGCGATGCAGCCGAGTTCCCCGGCGACCCGGTCGATTCGTTCCAACTCGGGTTCGGATTCCACGTTGAAGCAGCGGATGCCGGCTGCGAGCGCGCGGCGGATCTCGTCCTCGCGCTTGCCGACACCGGAGAAGATGACCCGCGCGGGATCGCCACCCGCCGCCAGCACCCGCTCCAGCTCGCCCACCGAGACGATGTCGAACCCGGAGCCGAGCCGCGCCAGGACGTTGAGCACTCCCAAGTTGGCGTTGGCCTTGACCGCGAAGCAGATCAGGTGCGGGTGGTCATGGAAGGCGCGGTCGAACGCGTGCCAGTGCCGCTCCAGGGTCGCCCGCGAGTAGACATAACAGGGTGTCCCGAAGCGCTCGGCTATCGCGGTGAGCGGGACCTCTTCGGCGTGCAACAGCGCGCCGTGATAGTTGAAATAATCCATGCGATGCTCGCGGGGCGTCTCGGTCAGTGTCTCGATCGGTCGAGTGAAGGGTACACTCGGGGCCGCGGAGTGTACCTTGCAGCGCGCACCACGCTGTCGCCGACTGAAGGTCTTATCGGGGCCATGCCGGCCCCGGAGCGTCCGCGGCCCGATCGACCGGCTTGGGGACATCCGCGCCGGGCGCCGGGACCGCTTGCGTGGCCGGCGCCGACGGTGTCGCCGCGGCGCTCTCCGGAGTTTTTTCCGCTAGATACAGCGGACCTTTCTGACCGCAGGCGCTGATCATGCTCAGCGTACCGAGTCCGATGACGACGCCGGCGAAAAGATAGCGGGCCCAACACATGGTATGGCGCCTCGGGCGCGATCTGGGGAAACAGCCCAGGATTGTAATCCTTCCGGCGGCGCCTGGCGCATCGACGTCGACAAGGAGTCGGCTGCGCAACCCCTCCTGCCAGAGCCGGAAGACGCGGTCTTCGCCGACCCAGGTCCGCAGGCGGTCCCATTCGCGAATCAGCGCCTCGTGCGCAATCTCGGCCAGGGGTTCGTCGTCGGTGCCGCCGGAGGTGACGACCAGCCGGCTGGCCGCGAGCCGCGGCAGCAAATCCTGATCCTGGTCGGCGATCCGCCGCAGGCTGGCGACCTGCCGGGTGCCGACCTCCGCGGCGCGCTCGGCCGGGCGCACCAGTTGGATCAGGATGCGGCGGGCACGGGTGCGATCCGCCTCGCTCAACGCATCGATGACGCCATCCGCGTACGCCGAGAGCGCGCGCCGCACCCCGCCCAGGCGCTCCAGTGCCGCGGCGTCGATGCAGCGAGCCTGCTGCTGATCCCAGAGTTGGGTGAGCGCGAACTGGAGCAACGGCAGCCGGCCGGGCTGATCCTCCAGGTCGGCGACCATGGCGTCGACCAGACCGGGGCCGAAACGCACGCCGCAGGCCGCCGCCGGACCCTGGATAGCGGCCTTGAGATCATCCGTGTCGAGCCAGCCGCCCCGGTCAGCGAGCACGGGCAGGAGTCCGGCCCCGATCAGCGACGACTTGCCGCCGCCGGAGGGACCGATGAGGGTGACGAGACGCTCGCGCTCCACACGGTCGTCGTCGATCGCGGCGGGGAAACCGAAGCAGTGCACGGGACGCTGGGTGTAATCCTCCGGGTCGAGCGCCAGGAGCGCGGCCGGTGCGGCCGCGGCCGGCGCCTCATCGGCCAATTCCAACACGGCGATGTCCTCGGGGACCTTGGTGCCGTCGTCCCGCGCCGGGTGCCAGCAGACCACCCGGCCGCTGGTCCGGAAGGGTACCGCCAGCAGCGGCAGATCCAGCGGCACGGCACCGGCCGGCGCCGCGGACGCCAGGGCGAGCGCTGGATCAGCCAGCGCCTCCGCCACCACATGGGCGCAGGTGACGACATGACGCGGGGTGACCAGGAGTCCGCAACCGACCGTCAGCCCTGGGCTGCCGGCCAGACTGATGCGAACCTGCGAGGCGTGGGGGTCGGACATGGGTTTCGATCCTTACTCCGGCCACTCTGGCCGACTCTGGCTCACACGCTCCGGCGTGGGAGCAGGTGCGGGCGCTCCGCGTCCAGTGCGCAGACCGGACGCGGAGCGCCCGCACGACACGCCCACGCTGGAGCGTGGGAGCGAAAGCGCCCGGCACATCACCCTGTCGTCCTTTGCGTCGTTGCGCGAGCACCTCCCGGACTCAGGATCCCTCCGCCGCCGGAACCTCAGCGTTGGCGCCGCCGGCATTTTTCCAGCGAATGGCCACTTTGAAGACGGCCTCGGAGTCCACCGACGCGAAGATCACACCGGCCTTGGCGTTGAACTTGATGCCGAACTCCAGGTCGATCTGCTCGGGCGTATTCAAGCCGCGCAGGCTGTCCAGCAGCGCCTGAGCGGCCGGACGAATGCGGGCCACGGCCTCCTCGAAACGGGTCTCGGCCTCCTCGGCGCCGGATGCTCCGCGGCTGACACGCTGCGGGCCGGAACCGGCGGCACGGTCACCGGTGCTCTCGACGAAGACGGAGGTTCCGTCGGCCAGCTTCAACTCGATCAGACCACGCTCACTCATCCTATCGCTCCATCCTGACCCGCGGTGTTTGCAGACAGCCGCCTGTGTGTGCCGGGAACTATGCCAACAATCGCGCGGGCAGTCCACCGGGCGATTTTACTGCCGCGCGATCATGCGTATGCTGTCCGCGATCTCCTCGTCGCTGTCGATTATCATGACAAACGCCATGGCGCGGGTCGACGGTGCGCGGACCATTAGCGCCTTGGTCAGGCTTCCGGCCACGGGCACGCTCCGACCGGAACCATGACCAAGGCCGCGCCGCCGGCCGCTGAGAAGCCTTATCCGTCGCGCCGCAGGCTGGCCCCGTTGGTGGCAATAACCTCGGCGTACCAGTCAAAGGACTTCTTCTTGTAGCGTTCGAGCGTCCCGCTGCCGTCGTCGTTGCGGTCGACATAGATGAAGCCGTAGCGCTTGCTCATCTGCGCGGTGGTGAAGCTGACCAGGTCGATGCAGCCCCAGGCGGTGTAGCCGAGCACCTGGACGCCGTCGGTGATCGCCTCGCCGAGCGCGACCAGGTGGTCGTTCAGGTACGCGATCCGCGCATCGTCGAGCACGGTCCTGACGCCGTCGACCTCGACCAACTGATCCTTGGCGCCCAGGCCGTTCTCCACGACGAACAGGGGTTTGCCCCAGCGGTCCCAGAAGTGGTTACAGACGATCCGCAGGCCGGCCGGGTCGATCTGCCAACCCCACTCACTGGCCTTCAGGGTGGGGTTATTTTTACCGCCGAGGATATTGGTCTCGGCCGTGCGCTGCGACGCCGGGTCGGCGGTCTCGCAGACGCTCATGTAATAGCTGAACGACACGAAGTCGACGGTGTTGGTCAGACAGTCGCGGTCCTCATCCGTGATGTCCAGTGCGATGCCGTGCTCGCGAAAATAGCGCAAGGCGTAGCCGGGGTAGCAGCCGCGCGTGTGCACATCGCCGAACATCAGGTTCAGGTGGTCCGCCTGCATCGCGGCCAGCACGTCCGCCGGATGCGGGGTGAGCGGATAGATCGGCATCGCCAGAATCATGCAGCCGACCTTGGCGTCGGGGATCAGCTCGTGCGCGATCCGGGTGGCCAGCGCGCTCGCCACCAGCTCGTGGTGGACGGCCTGGTAGAGGTCGGATGTCGACAGTTGGTCCTTGGGGGTGTTGATCGCCCCGCTCAGGAAGGGCGCGTGCAGCACCGAGTTGATCTCGTTGAACGTCAGCCAATACTTCACCTTGGACCCATAGCGGTCGAACAGGACCCGGACATAGCGTTCGTAGAAACCGATCAGCTCGCGGCTGACCCAGCCGTTGTACTGCTCGGCCAGGTGCAGCGGGGTCTCGTAATGCGAGAGCGTCACCAGCGGCGCGATGCCGTGCCGGGCACAGGCGTCGAACACCCGGTCGTAGAAGGCCAGCCCTTTGGCGTTGGGGGTCGCGTCATCGCCGTGCGGAAAGATCCGGCTCCACGCGATCGACAGGCGCAGGACTTTGAAGCCCAGCTCGGCGAACAGGGCGATGTCTTGTTCATAGCGGTGATAGAAGTCGATGCCGACCAGCTTGAGGTTGTCCGGTGTCGGCCCCGGCGTGCGCGGACCTTTGATGCCCTGGGGGGCCACGTCCTGGATCGACAGACCCTTGCCGTCCGCGTCATAGGCGCCCTCCAGTTGGTTGGCGGCCGTGGCGCCACCCCAGAGGAAACCGGGCGGGAAGGGAGTGATGGCTGCTGTGGTCATCGGTGCTGGGCCTCATCCGGGGCGGACGACAAAAACCCTGGCGCTCGGTCGGTTCGAATCCACGAGCAGCCGGGCGGAACGGCTTCGGAAAGCAGAACGGCAAGGCAAAGATGGTGTGGCGGCCGTTTGTCAGACGATCATACCTTGGCCGACCGGGTCGCTGTTACGAGCCTGCCAACGCCGGACCTCGGCCATCAAGACCATTGCCGCTGGACAGCGCTCTCGATTCGGGGAAAGGGGTTGCCGGCTTTGGCAACGCCGTCGGCTTTGACGATTATGTCTATCGCTGGGTCGGCGAATTGATCGCGGCCGTGCAGGGCTGCGATGTCGCACGGCTCGATCCTGAGACGTTGTTACTCTGCCGCTGCCGATACACCGCTGCGGCGGGAAGGCAGAGACGAGCAGCAGAGGCTTACAAAACCAGGTTACATCAGGGCGGATGCAGCCGTTGCCGACGAATCCGCCCCGAATCGCATCAGACGCCGCCTAGGGTCGGACCAGAATGGCGGCGTCGTAGGACGGCAAGGTCACCTCCGTCACCACAGACCCATCGTTGACCGGGTCCTGTCCGGTGCCCCGGATGCGCTGGAAAGTGCCGCCGAGAGACATCGTTCGTGTAGAAGGGGTGGCATTGACGATCACCACCGCATTGTCGAAGTCGCGCCGGAAGACGTCGGCGTTGCCTTCGAACAAGTACACGGAGTCGACCCAGACGTCGGTGCTTTCGCGGCCCACATTGAACGCGATCCGGTAGTTGCCCGTGCGCGGCGCAGTGAAGGTAAAGACCCGGCGACTCCATTCTCGCGTTCGACGCAATGGCCCTTCCAAAGGTTGGCGAGCCGGCGACCACGTCCACCGCGTACTCATCCCACCACGGATCAACCACGTGCCAATTCTGCTGGCCGTAATACCCGTCATCGAGTAGAGTTAGACCAAATCCGAACCGGAAACCGGTATTGTCGGGCACGTTTGGGGCGTCAGCACTCGGATAAAGCTTGGTCGGCATCTTATTATAACCCATCGTGTAGCGCGGACCCAGCCGGCCGTGGTGCATCTGGACGCTGTAGTCCGTCAGATGTCCATCGATCTCCTTATAATCCCTGTTCGCGCTGTGGGACGGAACCGTCTGAGGCCACCCTTCCAATTCGGTACCGTTCAGCGCAGTATATCCACGCGCTTCGGTGACTCCGCCAACCAAGATGGCGTTCGGCAGCAGCTCTCGCAACCTTTCGTAGAGGGTCTCCATGCCTTCACCCCAAAGGTTCTCCCCGGTCGCAGAGAAACCGTCGTCCTGTACCAGGTCGTTGTTCACATCCGGGCGCTTGCTTCCCCCCGAGTCCTGGATGATGTGAAAATCGGAGTCGAGCTGAACCCCTGCCACAGTGGCGCGCGACGCGCTGCCATTGGGGTTCTTCTGGTAGGTTTCGGCCAACCACTCAGCCATCGCCTGATTGAACTGCCGACCGTTGGAGTCCTGCGGGCAGGCGGTGCTCTGGTTGTAGACCCAGCGATCGGACTCCCCATTGTCCCCATTGCCAATGACATGTTCGGCAACGATCGCGTCAATGGGATGACTCCGGGGGGTAGACTTGTGGCCCCGGTTGTCCAGCGTCAGGGTGTTCGTCGACTTGTTCACCGCCGCCACCCGCGCATGTTCGGCATTGGTGAACGCGCCCGGTTGACCGTCGTAGATGACGACCCACCGACCAGCAGTAAACCGGCTCGCGTCGTCCACCGCTATGCTCGTCGCGCTGACGGTGATGGCACTGCGTAGGCGGGTGCCGGGGGCATACAGCCAGTGGCCGGCATAGACCGCGCAGCCTTCGGTGGCCGGTCCGGTTGCTCCAAAGGGCATCCCGCTGCCGCTCAGACAGGGGTCCTGATCACGAAAACCCTGATACGCGAATGGGGAATGAAAGCGCAGAACCTGGACCTTCGAGTTGAGCGCCTGTGCGTCACTCACCAAGCCATACATAGAAGACTTGACTGCAATCACGTCGTACTTCGAGATCTGCTGCGCGCTAGGGGTCATGCAGCGACGCTCCGTAACGCATCCCGGTGAACATGTCGCCGCTGATCCAATACGCACAATGTAGATCAATCGGCGGGGTGGATCGGTGATGGTGGTCCGCATTGTTCGCAGACCAAGGGCTTAAGGTGATCGCGCTCGCACTACGACTGCACACATTTTCGTCCGTAACTTCCCTCAAGCCCGAATTGCCGACCACCAGGTCACACGCGCCACGCCCACCCCATCGTCCCCCTGCGAGCCAGCGGGCACCCTCCCTCGACAGCGACCCGTGGACGGCCTGAGGATTTGGTCTGTTTCTTGCCTCATTACCCATGCCTGTCTTGTGGCAGCGATGCCGACGCGACGCAGCGGACCGCCGATATCTTGCGGCTTTTCTGTAAGGCCCGCGCGTGTCGTAGACATATCGCCCTTGATACCTCACTATCCAGCGACCCACATCCCAGCGGGGCGGGTAGACAACCCGCTGCGACCGGGGCGCTTGGATTCGTCTATCCGCCCGATCCGACCGGGACCGTCTGCCGGACACGTTGCAACCCGATCGGCCGGCGTGCGCCAATGTGGTTCGATCACAACAAGGACATCCTACAAGGTATCGATCGTGATCGACCGGCTTGATCTTGCGGAACGGGTCCGATTGGCTTGCGTGCAGGCCGCGTTGGATGGCTATGAGTGGGCGGGAGAGAGCGGTCTGTGCGGCGAGGGGCGCTGGGAGATCGCGCTGCAAGCGCTACGGAATCTCGATCTGGTGCAGGTGCTTGCCGCGGATACCAAGTCCAAACGTCATCCACCGGCACCTGTCGATGACCCGACGACATGACATGAAGCCAGTGGCCCGAACCCATGCCTACCCGTGGCGTCCGCCTGACCCCGGTCAGCGGAGGGCGTATTGATGCGGCGATGCGCGGCACTCAAACGGTTGTCGAGCGAACATCACAGCGGCTTGGTCATCGCCCGCCGGGCACGGATCGCGGCCCCTGCCGCGGAAACCGCCTGGACCGAGCTGAGGCAACGCTTCGCCGACGAACTGGAGCCCCATTTTCAACTTGAGGAGCGCGGTCTCTTGCCGGCGCTGGAAGCGGCGGGTGAGCAGGCGCTGGTCGAGCGCACCCTGGCCGAGCATCGTGCCCTGCGTCGCCTGATCGACGGCGGCGGCCCCGCGGACCTGGACGCCTTCGCCCGATTGCTGACCGAGCATATCCGGTTTGAGGAAAACGGGCTCTTCGCAATGGCCCAACGCGTGCTCGGGTCCGATGCGTTGGCGGCCATTCAAGAACTTCATGAGCGCGAGGCTGGGCCGTCGTGCCGAACCGGGGAGAGAGGTCGGTAGCTGGTGAGCAGATGGATCTCGCGTATCGTACGTCCAGAAAATCGTACGTTGAAAATGCCGTATATATTGGCCTCCGAGACTGCTATTCGATACAAAACAGCGCTTTATCGACGAGTTGTCATCCCTGCTTAGGTGGTCAGCGGGCGGTTTGGCAAACGCCTGGCGCCGTCATCCCGCAAGGCCGCGTTGGCGGCAGGGTTCGGTATCTGTGCATCCGGTACAATGTCTGCCGGTGCCGGCCGCTCTATGTGGCTGGCCGAGCCCGCCAAGCGCAGGATCTACCCTATGAGCGCCCCAGTCTTTCTCACCCGAGTCGTCCTGCGCAATTACAAGAGCATCGGCGACTGCGATTGCAGGCTGCAACCGCTCACCTATCTGGTAGGTGCCAACGGCTCGGGCAAGAGCAATTTTCTGGACGCCCTGCATCTGGTGCGTGATGCGGTCGCCGGATCGCTCGAAAATGCACTCAACGAGCGCGGCGGACTGTCCGAGGTACGGCGGCGCTCCAGCGGACACCCCACCCATTTCGGCATTCGGCTGGAATTCGTCCTGCCGAGCGGCGAATCCGGACACTATGCCTTCACTATCGGCGCACTGTCCGGTCGCGGCTACGAGGTCCAGACCGAGGAGTGCGCAATCGGCGGTCGCGGTAAGGGACCTTACTATCGGATCGAAAGCGGTCGCCTTAGAGACTGCAGCGAGACGACCTTCCCGGCAGTGACCCCGGACCGTTTGGCTCTGGTGGCGGTGTCCGGCCTGACCGCCTTTCGCCCGTTGTTCGACGCGCTCACCGCCATGGGCTTTTACAATCTTAATCCGAAACTGATGCGGGAACTGCAAAAGCCTCAGGATGGCCGTTTGCTCAAACCCGTCGGCGAGAATATCGCGAGCGTGATCGGGCATCTGGAACGGCTGGCCCCGGAGCGGATGGAAACGATCCAAGGTTATCTGCATAGCGTCGTACCCATGGTGCATGGCTTGGAGCGCAAGCAGATCGGTCCGATGGAGACCCTGGAGTTTCGGCAGGAGATGGCAGCGGCCAAGCATCCCTGGCGTTTTCTGGCTCAGAATATGTCTGACGGCACCCTGCGTGCGCTCGGGGTATTGACCGCTCTGTTCCAAGGTAACCGCGACTATGCGCCGTCTCTGGTCGGGATCGAAGAACCCGAGACGGCTTTGCATCCGGCCGCGAGCGCCGCGTTGCGCGAAGCGCTGACCCGTGCCTCGACGCATACCCAAGTCATTGTGACGAGCCATAGCCCGGATCTGCTCGACGACCCCGATCTAAGCGCGGATTCGTTGCTGGCCGTGATCTCGGAGGGAGGCGAGACGCGTATCGCACCCTTGGACGAGGCGTCGCGATCGATGATGCGCGCGCATCTGTTCTCGGCCGGCGAGCTGCTGCGGCTGAATCAATTGGCGCCTGATGCAAATGTGCTGGCGCTACAGTCCCAGGGCCAGGCGGACCTGTTCGGCGAGTCTAAGACATGAGCGCGGTCGTAGCCATCGTCGAGCGTGAATACGAGGCTTGGTTTATCGCAGCCGCGCGCTCGCTTCACGGAAAGCGCGGATTTGCGCTGGACGGAGCGGAGTCGATCGACGCCGAAACCCCGCGCAATGCCAAGGGATGGATGGCCGAGCACATGGCGGGCAGGACGTATCGCGAGACGAGCGACCAACCGGCCTTCTCGGCACTCATGGATCTGGAGCAGGCGTTCGCGGGCAGTCGATCGTTCCGTAAGCTGTGCAGCGAATGGCTGAAGCAAACGAGGCCAAGGCTGTGCGACGGGCCTTAATCGTTGTTCCGGCCGTAGAGTGGACAAGCGTTAACGTAGTCCACCGAATCCCGCTCCGTCGCTGGTGGACTGCGCTGCGCTTGTCCACGCTATGACGCCGCGCGGCTCGAACCATGATCAATGCTGTGCGACCTACCCAGCCCCCGTGGCCGGGATGATGATCAGGGCCAGGTGAAGTAAGCTATCGCCATACCGGGCAACAGGATCCACTGCGACTCAGCGACCGAAAGGCTTCCAGATGACAGCTATTTCACTGAATTTACCGGATTCCTTGGAACGAAACGCCTGACGAGAACCGACCGGTTGTATGCCACGAGCGATTTTAACCATGACTAACGCGGAACTGCTCAAACGGATCTACAACGCCTTCGATCCGACCCGTCCCCTGTCGGCGGACGATGACGCCTATGTGGACTATCAGGATGTGCGGGGAGACCGCAACATCCTGTTGGAGGTCGGCCATGGCATCATCTTGTCGGATTCCCCCACTTGCCGCCTCTACGCCGGACATCGCGGTGCCGGCAAGTCCACCGAATTGCTCCGCCTCATCCCGCATCTGGAAGCTGAAGGCTTCCAGGTCGTCTATTTTCCGGCCGACGCGGAGGATATCGACCCAGAGGATGCCCGCTATACCGACATCCTGCTGGCCTGCACCCGCCGTCTGCTCCAAGAACTCAATCCGGACAATGACAACCCCGTGATGCGCTGGCTCAAGGACCGCTGGCAATCGCTCAAGGGGCTCGCCACCAGCGAAGTGGAGCTGGACGACCTCACCATTGAGGTCTTCTCGACCATTACCGCCAATCTGCGCGCGGTACCCAGCATTCGTCACCAAGTCCGCAAACTCGTTGACCCTCACACGGTAACCCTGCTTCAGGCACTCAACGAGTTGATCGACGAAGCCAATGCGAGGGAAGCGGACGGCTCCCAGACAAACATCGTCCTCATCGCCGACAACCTTGATCGTATCGTCCCGGTTACCGACACGGACAGCGGACGCACCAATCACGACGAGATTTTTCTCGACCGCAGCGAACAGCTCAAGGCGCTGCACTGTCACGTCGTCTATACGGTTCCGATTTCGATGGTCTATTCAAGCAGCGGCACCCATCTGGTCGACAGCTACGGACCCGTGCGCGTATTGCCCATGGTGACCGTGCGCAAGCGCGCCCAGGGCAAGCGGATTCCCGGCGAGGGCAGGCCCCACGAGCCGGGAATCGCGGGTCTGCGCGAACTCATCCAGCGGCGTATCGGAAAGATCGGTCCGGACATTGGACTGGATCAGGTGTTCGAGGATTTGGACACCTTGGACCATCTGTGTCTGATGAGCGGCGGCCATTTGCGCAACCTGATCCTCCTGTTGCGCACCTCAGTCGAGCGCACGTCGAACCTACCCGTCCCCCGACTCGCCATGCTGCGCGCCATCTCCGAACTGCGCGAGACCTACAACCGGGTGCGGCCTCCAAATAATGTGCCTAACCGAAGCACTCAGCCCCAAACTGGTCG
>JACDZG010000024.1 GCA_013426805.1 Chromatiaceae bacterium | reverse complement strand
CGTAGGGTCCGCTGTGCGGACCGTCCGCGGCCGGCCGGAACGATGATCAAGGCCGGTTTCAGCGACTATGGTGGGCTGAGCCTCATGGGGACCATGGGGGGGGATTTTCATCGGGGAGTCCGGGGAGGCGGCCATGGACCCCCATGCCTATGGTCTGGAAGCGCGGGCACCCGACGGTGGCGACCCGGATACCGACCCGGACCCGCGGCTGGCGCAATCACTGGTCATCGCCAATCCCGGACAAACGGTATTGCGCCTAAGCCCGCACCGCCACGATAAGCAGGATAACCACCAGCACCACCCCGCCCAGGGGCAGCAGGGCGGCCAGCCAGTCGCCCTGCTCGGCCTTACGGCCGCTCGCTTGCCAGTGTTTGTAGGCCGGCCACAGCCGGAACAGCAGCAGCACCAGCACCGCCGCCATCGCGATCTTCAGAAACAGCTCCATCGCCGTATCCCCCGTGAGTGTCGCAAACAACAAAAACCCCGGCACTGGGTCGGGGTTTGAACGCGGTCAACCTAGACTACGGGCCGCCGCGGTCAGGCGGCCCGTGTCAGGTCAGTCGTCGCCCATGATCCCCAGGATCTGCAACAGGCTGATGAAGATGTTGAAGATGCTGAGATAAATGCTGTAAGTCGCCATGATGTAGTTGTCTTCTTCACCGCGGGCGATCCGGCTGGTGTCGAAGAGGATCATACCGCTCATCAGCAGGATGATGGCCGAAGAGATGGCAAGTGACAGCGCGGGCATCGCCAGGAACATGTTGGCGATGCCCGCGATCAGGACCACCATCATGCCGGCGAAGAGGAAGCCGCCCATGAAGCTGAAGTCACGTTTGGCGGTCAGGGCATAGCCGGAGAGCGACAGGAAAATCAGCGCCGTGCCGCCGAAGGCGAGGGCGACGGTCTCGGGACCATTGGGCAGTGCCATGTAGACGTTGAGGATAGCGCCCAACCCGAAGCCCAGCAGGCCGGTGATGCCGAAGATGACGCCGATGCCGGACGCGGAGTTGGCGGTCTTGGGCAGCACGAAGATACCGAGCAGCATGGAGACGATGACCGCGCCCAGGTAGACCATCGGCGGCATCTGCAGGGCCATCGACAGCATCGCCGTCACGGCCGAGAAGGCCAGCGTCGCCGCCAGCAGCATGTAGGTGTTCTTGAGCACCTTGTTCGCGCTGATCGCCCCTTGGGCGCCGCGCATCAGGGTGTAGTCGGTGTTGGCCATGGTGGTCATACTCCTCGTGAAGGTTGTTTGACGTGAACAGCGTCGTGGAACTTGGCGTGTCGTGAGACCCGAGCGGAACTGCCGAGTTCCCCTAAGGATACCGGAGCGCGGCGAAACGGCAAGAATTTCGGTGCTTGGGTGCGCGAGCGGATTCGGGTATCCTGATAGGCTGAAGGTAGGGTCAGCGGTCCCAGGTGCAAGGCCCGGGTCTGGATTCCGCCTTCTGAATGGAGAGGTGGCTGAGCGGCTGAAAGCGACGGTCTTGAAAACCGTTGAGGGTTTACCCCCTCCGTGGGTTCGAATCCCACCCTCTCCGCCATATTTTCTTGCGGTACAGTTCCGAGGACAGACTCCGGCATCAAGCCCGCCCGCACCACACGCCGTCCCAGCCTCGACGAACAGCTCGAGTCCCTGCCCGAAGGGCTGACGGGGGAAATCGTCGACGGCCAGCCACGCCCCGCCGCGCGGCATATCGGGGCGGCATCGCGATTGGATTGCATGATTGCCGGACGCTTCGATGCGATCACGATCAATCTGGACCAGCTGTGGGGGCCGCGCTCCTAGCGGCCCGTCGGATTCATCCCCGTTTCGCGGTCAGGTAAAGTGACTTGCCGGTCCCCCCTGGGGCAGGGCGCTCCTCAACGTCGAACAGCTCGGGCTTGCCCTTGATGAGATCGGATAACTTCTTGAACCCGTAGAGCCGGGAATCGAAAGAGGGCTGGATTTTCTGAAGATAGCTCCCGAAGGTTCCGAGATGCGCCCACCCCGTATCGTCAATGGATTGCTCCAGTGCCGCCATCAGGAAAGCGGTTGGGAACTCTGCTGGAGAGGCAATCGACGACTGAGCACCAGGCGGTTTTGCAATCGGCATCCGCGCCGCCGGTGATGGCTTGACCTGCGCTTGCTCATTCGATACGGGTTCGCGCAGCACTTCAGTAAAGATAAATTTGTGGCAGGCATTCCGGAAGGCTTCAGGCGTCTTCTGCTCGCCGAAACCATAAACCACCAGACCTTCTTCGCGGAGGCGAACCGCGAGACCGGTAAAATCACTATCGCTGGTGACCAAGCAGAAGCCCTCGAACCGCCGCGTATAAAGCAGGTCCATCGCATCGATAATCATCGTACTATCAGTGGCATTCTTGCCGCTGGTATAAGCAAACTGTTGAACCGGCTTGATCGAGAAGGTGTTGAGCACCTTTTTCCACGACGCGCTTCCCGGTGACGTAAAATCGCCATAAATGCGCCGGACGGTGGCCTCGCCAAAACGCGCAACCTCTTCCAGCAGCCCCGCGATTACCGCGGCTTGGGCGTTATCGGCATCGATCAGCACGGCGAGACGCTTCGCCGGCTCGTCGGCTTCAACTTTGACTAAGGTTCGTGCCTGCATCGGGATCGTCACTATCTCGGTGTTACTTGGCCCGGTGTCAATTGGCGCAATGTCACTTGGGTGAATGCACCGATGACTCGCCCGCCGGCGGCCGACAGGGATACAGCCGTGCCAGAATGTCCGGCACGACCCGCTCGACCGGGGCCGTGGGGTCCGGCTGCCGACGCAGTTCGGTAACCACCTTGCGGATGGTGGCCGCGGCCGGCTCAGCCGCCGGGATGCACCAGATCTCACCGCCGGGTCCAGCCGCGCCCGGTTTGCACCCACAGGGGTTGGCGTACCATTCGCATATGGCCGCGTCCACGCCTTTGTCGCCGGCGGCGTAGCCGCGCTCACAGACGGCGAGCACCTGCGCGATGGTGGGTGTGGCGGGGCGGTCGGCGCCGGACAGGGAGGGGCTCAGGGTCAAGACAAGCAGGCCCCCGGCAACGACCGCCAAGCGCTGTCGGAGCAGGCCGCGGTGCGCCCGGGCCGCAGGCCAGTCGCTGTCGATCTTTGGCATCGTCGATCCGTTTACTGAAAACCGGTCTCGGATAGTATCCAATATTGCTGCTGTTTTCCATTGGTGACGGTCATCCGGTCGCCAACGCCAGTGCGGGCGCGCCGGGCGGCCGATGGCGGCCGGCCCCGGCGCGGGTGCCGAACCGATCAGAATTTCCTGACAAGGACCGGCGCCGTCGGCTGACCGCTATCGACGCTTTCAGCCGACGATCCGCTGCGCACGATTCCTTGCGATCCATCAATTCCGCGCTATACTCTCATGCCTGAGCAATGCGCTTGGATTTGCTTGCTGACCACCCCGGCGAGTTGCTACGCATCCCGCTGTCGTGATCCCGTCGGCGGAGTGGTTTCGATTCATCTGACTATCGGGTGCGCATCATTATGCGAGCTGCATATTCGAATATTCTGATCGGGACTGTCTTCAGTGTCACGCTCATCGGTTGCGGCGGACCGGCGGAGGATGAGGCGAAGCAGGCCGGCAAGACCGCCGCGGACTTCCCCGAGTCCGCTCAGGACTATTTTGCGGCGATGGACGGCGGCGGGCAGTTCACCGAGGATGAAGTCAAGGGCCGCAACACCTGGATGGTCTGGACCGGCGGTAACGAAGCCTTCTGGGATTACCTGGCCAATAACAGCCTCGGCACCTTCGACCTGCTGAAGACCCTGTCGTCGTTTCCCTGTTCCGACGAACAGCGCGCCTCTCTCGGGAACATGAACAAGAAGGCCTATGACGAGATGCCTCAGGTCGCCTATACCAGCGGCTACGGGTCCAACACCGCGACCCAGTCCGGCGAGGCCACGGGTTACTACAGCTATTATAATCGTGACACCCGCTTTCAATATCTCGGGTTGATGAACGAGCCGGGTTTCCGGCGTCCGGGCAAACCGGAACAACACGGGCTCTGTCTCGATGAGCGGACGGATTCCCAGGATCCATTCGATCCGGCAGTTTACGGCTATCCGTCCGGCGTATTGGGGCTGCGGCTCTATCCGAATCCGAATTTCGACGCCGCGGCCGCCGCGCGCTGGGACGCGCAACGCTACTACACGGACCCGGACTATTACGAGGATGCAAAGCTGGTGCGGCCCTATCGGGTCGGTATGGCCTGTTCGTTTTGTCATGTGAGCTTCCACCCGAACCACCCGCCGGAGGACCCGGAACAGCCGGAGCTGGCAGACCTCTCCGGTACCATCGGTGCGCAGTATTTCTGGTTCGGGCGTATCTTCGCGCCGAACGTGCGCCCGCGGAACTTCATCTGGCACATCCTGGATGCCCAGCAGCCGGGCGCGGTGGACACCTCGTTCCTGCCCAACGACTATATTTTGAATCCGCGGGCGATGAACGCGGTGTTCGACGTTGGCGCCCGCCTTGGGGCGGCCGAGCGCTGGGGCAAGGAGACCGCGACCGGCGGCGCGCTGAAGCTGCCCGAGGTCGCGCGGCGCGGGCCTACCTTCGGCACGCCCCATGTGCTCTGGGACGGCGCCGACTCGGTGGGGATCGACGCCGCGTTGACCCGCGTCTACATCAACATCGGCGAGTATCATGAGGAATGGATCCGCCACATTAACCCGCTCGTCGGCCTCAAGCCGCAGACGCCGATCCGCGTCGAAGATGCGCAAACCCATTCAGTCTTCTGGCAGGCCACTCAGCAGCGCGCCGGCAACCTGGCCAAGTACCTGATCCGCGCCGGCGCGCCGATGCCGCTGGCCGCGGCGCCGGGCGGTGAAACCTACCTGAAAGGCAACCGGGATGACGCCGATTATCCGGCGGCCCTCGATCGCGGCAAGCGGGTATTCGCCGAGAACTGTGCCCGCTGCCATTCGAGCAAGCTGCCGGAGCCGGCACCGGGGCTCGACCAGAGTGCGATCTGTAGCGACGGACGGGACTACCTGCAGTGCTGGAACGAGTACTGGGACTGGACCAATACCGATGACTTCAAGCAGAAGATGGTCGAACTGGTCCGCCGGGATGACTTCCTGACCGGTAACTATCTGTCCACTGACGCCCGGATCCCGGTCAGCCTGCTCGAGACCGAGATCTGCTCGTCCATGGCGAGCAACGCGGTGGCCGGACGTATTTGGGACAATTTCTCTTCCCAGACCTACAAGGATTTGCCCGGCATGGGCGAAGTGACGCTGCGCAACCCGCTCACGAACGAGACCTTTCAGTGGCAGTCCCCCGCCGGCGGGCGCGGCTACCAGCGGGTGCCATCGCTGATCGCGATCTGGTCCACTGCGCCCTACCTGCACAACAACGAGATCGGTGTGTTCACGAGCGACCCGTCTACCGCCGGGCGGATGCGGGCGTTCGACGACGGCATCCGCAAGCTGCTGTGGCCCGCAACCCGCGAGCCCATCGTCCACCGGACCGACCGCGTCACCTATCTGGAGATCCCGATCGCCGCGCTGCCCGGCGCGACGCGCATCGTCCTCGGCGACAACCTCGCTTCCGCGGCCCTGCGCGGTCTGCTCGGCATCGGCTGGGCGGTACGCGACGTCGAGGGGATCGCCTATCTGAGTATCGGCCCGATCCCCAGCGGCACCCCGGTCAGCCTGATCGCGAACATTAATATGGAACTGCACGACGAACGGGTCTCCGCCTGGGACCTGATCAGCTTCCTGCGCAAGGCCAAGGTCCAGTTCCGGGAGATCAACCGCATCATCGACGACGCGGGCCTGTCCCCGGCAGAGGAGAGCGCGCTCGCGGCGGCGCAACTCAAGCAGTTGGTACCGGACCTGATCGCGCTCAGTTCGTGCCCGGATTTCGAGGTCAGCCGCGGCCACAACTTCGGCGGCGACCTGCCGGATGCGGAGAAGGAGGCCCTGATCGACTACTTGAAGACGCTCTGAGCCCGCACCGCCGGGGGCAGGCGCCCCGGCGGTCTCGCGGAAGCAGCAAGGTCGGCGGTGCCGCGGGTGCCGCCTCCCAGCACGTCATGACCAGGTAATCGATCGATGGACTATGACTACATCGTCGTCGGCGCCGGAGCCGGCGGAGGTCCGGTCGCCGCCAATTTGGCCGCCGCCGGATTCAGGGTGCTGCTCCTCGAGGCCGGGGGCGGTGCCGACGACGTGCTCGAACAGGTTCCGGCCTTTCATGCCGGCGCGTCTGAAGACCCACGGATCAGTTGGTCGTTCTATGTCCGCCATTATCGCGACGACGCCCGTCAGCGTCGGGACTCGAAGGCGGTCCCGTGTCCGGAGGATCCGGCCCGCGCCGGCATCTTTTACCCGCGGGCGGCAACCATCGGCGGCTGCACCCAGCATCACGCGATGATCATCGTGCAGCCCCCGCCCCAGGATTGGGACGCGATCGCCGCCGCCACCGGCGACCCGAGCTGGGCGGCCAAGACGATGCGCCGCTACTTCGCGCGCCTCGAGCGGTGTGAATACCGTCCGTTGCAGCGCGCCCTGCAACGGGTGCTGGGTTGGAACCCGAGTGGCCACGGCTTCGACGGCTGGCTGACGACGACGATGGCGGATCCGAAGCTCGTGACCGGCGACTCGCAGCTCACCGAGTGCATCTTCGACTCCGCCCGCTATGCTCTGGGCCATGTCCAAAGCCTAGTGCCCCACTGGTGGCGGCGGTTGGTGCGCACGCTGCTGATCAAGGCGGACCCGAACGATTGGCAGAGCGTCAGGCGCAACGCTGTCGGTGTGCGCAAGGTGCCGTTGTCGGTGGCCAAGGGGCGACGCAACGGCGTGCGGCAGTTGCTGCTGGCGGTACAGGCAGCCCATCCGGAGCGGCTCAGCATCCGCACCGAGGCCCTGGTCACGCGCCTGTTGTTCGATGAGACGCCCGGGTCGCCGCTGCGGGTTACCGGTGTCGAGTTTCTGACCGGCGCCCATCTTTTTCGTGCCGATCCGCTGGCCGGCGGGACTGCCGACGCGGCCCCGCGCGCCGAACAGGTCCACGCCGCCCGTGAAGTGATTCTCTGCGGCGGGGCCTTCAACACACCGCAACTGCTGCAACTCTCCGGCATTGGTCCGCCCGATGTGCTTGCCGCCGCCGGTGTGCCGTTGCGCCATGCGCTGCCCGGGGTCGGTGCGAACCTGCAGGACCGCTATGAGGTCAGCGTCGTCCTGCGCATGAAGCAGCCGTTCGTCGCGATGGCCGGCGCGACGATGCTGCCGGACCCGAACGACCCGCACTTTCAGGCCTGGCAGCGCGGTGAGGGGGTTTATACCTCCAACGGTGCCTTACTCGGTATCATCGACCGCTCGGTGCCGCAGCAGACCGCCCCGGATCTGTTCCTGTTCGCCTTGCTGACGGACTTCCGCGGCTACTACCCAGGCTATTCGGAGCGCGTGCGTGCGGCGCGGCGTTACCTGACCTGGACGATCCTGAAGGGCCATACCGGCAATACCGCCGGGCGGGTCGCGATCCGCAGTACCGATCCGCGGCAGCCGCCGTCCATTGATTTTCATTACTTCGATGAAGGCAACGCCCCGGATGACACGGATGTCAGCGCCGTAGTCACTGCGGTGCGCCGGGTGCGCCGCATGGTGCGCAGTTACGCGGACCTGATCGATGCCGAGGAGGTACCGGGACCCGGCATTCAGAGTGAGGACCCGGAGCGGGACTACCAGTTGCTCGCCGACTTCGTGCGCAACGAGGCCTGGGGTCACCACGCCTCCTGCACCTGCAAGATCGGCGGTGATGATGACCCGCTGGCGGTGCTCGACAGCCGCTTTCGCGTTCGCGGCGTGGCCAATCTGCGGGTGGTCGATGCCTCGGTCTTCCCGCGTATCCCCGGCCTGTTCCTGGTGGCCCCCATTTACATGATCGCCGAGAAGGCCAGTGACGTCATCATCGCCGACGCCGGTGTCCGCAATCCCGTGTCCGCCCCCGCGGGCCGCGTCCGTCCACGCGCCAACTTACGGAGCTCAGTGTCATGACCAGCACCGCCGACCACACCCGGCATCGCGAGCTGATCTTCAGCCCGCTGCGTTTTCACAATCTCACAGTCAAGAACCGGCTGTTCCGTTCGAACCTGTCCGGCATGTTCGATGACTACAACGGTCATGGCGGCAACGCGCGTATCAACTGGGAGGAGCAGTTCGCCCGCGGCGGCGTCGGGGCGATCATCTCCTCCTACTGCCCGGTGGCGATTCGCGGGCGCATCCTGATCCGCTACGCGACCATCGACAACGATGACAAGATTCCGTTCTGGCGTCTGGTCGGGGAGCGCGTCCACCGCCATGACTGCTGCTTCATCCTGCAATTGAGCCACTCCGGCCGTCAGCAGGACTTGGGCGGCGTCGAGAACCTCTATCACAAGAAACTCAGCTCCACGAACAGGAAAGACTTCTTCCACGGCCTGCTGTGTCGGGCGATGACCCAGGACGACATCGACCAGGTGGTGGGCCAGTTCGCCGCGGGTGCCCGACGCGCCAAAGAGGCCGGGCTCGATGGCGTGGAACTGCACGGCGCCAACGGCTATCTGATCACGCAGTTCCTGAGTTCCGGTATCAACGACCGCACCGACGGCTACGGCGGCGCGGTGGCCAATCGGGCGCGCTTTGCGCTGGAGATCGTGCGGGCGATCCGCAAGGCGTGCGGGCGCGATTTTCATCTGCAGATGAAGATCAACGGTGTCGACCACAACGACTGGCTTTATCCCTGGGAACGCAAGGGCAATACGCTCGCTGAATCGATCGAAATCTGCCGCATCCTCGAAGATGGCGGTGACGGCGTGGACGCCTTTCATGTCTCCAGCGGCAGCACCTTTCCGCATCCGCGCAATCCGCCCGGTGACCTCCCGATGCGCTCCGCCGCGCGCTGGTACGATGGGATGCTGTCCGAGGGCGTGCGCACCAGGCTCAACTATTTCATCTTCAACGATCCGCTGCTCGGCCCTCTGTTCCGGCGCTATTGGGTCTTTCGCCGCGGGCCGGTCATTGAGGGCATCAATCTCGAGTACGCCCGCGCGATCCGCGCACAGGTAGCGGTGCCGGTCCTCTGCACCGGCGGCTTCCAGCATGCGAGCAAGATCGCCGATGCCATCGGCGGCGGCGCCTGCGACGGCGTGAGCATCGGCCGCCCGCTGATTGCGAATCCCGACCTGCCCCAGATCCTCGGGCGTCAGGACGGCCCCGACCCCGGCAAGGCCTGCACCTACTGCAACAAGTGTCTGCTCAATGATCTGGAGAACCCGCTTGGTTGCTATGAGCTGTCGCGCTACGACGGGGCGGACTTCGACACCCGCTACCAGCACATGATGCAGACCGTGATGGCGGTCTTCGAGCCGCCGGCCTCGTCGCGCCTGACCTTCCACGACTGACCCAGGAGCCGCCGCCATGTCCCAGTTCACGACCACCGAACCACCACCGACCCCGGTGGAGCAAGTCCACCGGCGCACCCAATGGATCCTGCGCGGCGTCCTGCTGCTCCTGATCCTGTGGCTCATCTTCGATTGACGTCAACCGTTGCCCGGAGGGGACCATGAACGCCACCGCCACCATCGCCGGGTCCACGCCGGCACCGCACGCCCAACCACCGGTCGGTCGCCGTCGCCGTCGGTGGTGGCTGCCGGCGCTGCTGGTATTGGTCATCGGCGCGCTGCTTGCCTGGTCGCTGTTCTCGCGCACCGAGCCCGTGACCTACAGCGATCCGCTGGAACACTTCAAATACGGCTCCATCGGCAGCGAACCGGTCAGCGGCCTGCCTTACTGGATGTGGCGGGCGCTGCCGCTGATGTTCGCGGACAAGCTGCCGGCGGGGGCGGCGGGTCCGGATGCCTACCGGGCGTTCGGGCTGCTTTATGAGCCGGGGCAGGATCTGCCCATTGGCGTGTCGCGGCGCAAGGTCATGGGCATCGAACGGGTCTGGCTCAATTGCGCGGTGTGCCATGTCGGCACGGTGCGGGCGGCAGCGGGGGCGGAGCCGCAACTGCTGATCGGGGCGCCGTCGAACAATCTCAGGCTGTTTGACTTCATCCAGTTCCTGCGCGCGGCGGCGGTGGACAACCGCTGGCAGCCGGATTACGCACTGGCCAAGATCAAGGAGGCCGGCGGTGACCTCGGCCTCATTGAACGGCTGGTCTACCGCTTTCTGGTCGTTGGTCAGGTCCGTACCGCGTTGCTGCGCCTGAACGACCAACTCGCGTTTCTCGACCGGCAACTGGCGCTGGGCCACGACTGGGGCCCCGGACGGGTGGACACCTTCAACCCGTACAAGAAGATCCAGTTCAACTACGACATGACCCGCATCCCGGACCCGGAGCTGACCGGGGCCGCGGACTACCCGTCCATCTGGATGCAGCGCCCCCGCCAGGGCATGAATCTGCACTGGGACGGCAACAATGCCTCCGTCGAAGAGCGCAACCTCAGTGCCTCGCTGGGCGCCGGCGTGACCCCGACGACCATCGACATGGGCAGCCTCGCACGGCTGCGCGACTGGCTTTGGGAACTGTCGGCGCCGGTGTTTCCGCCGGAGCATATCGACTCCGCCAAAGCTGCTGTCGGCGCGCCGCTCTATGCCCGTTACTGCGCGGCCTGCCACGGCGCGCGTGCTGCCGACGGCAGCGGCTACGACTACGACCGCACCCGCCATCCGCGGCTGGGCGAGGTCGAACCGCTGGCTGCCATCGGTACCGATCCGGGTCGCTGGCGGGCCTACACCCAGGCGTTCGCCGGGGACCAGAACCTGCTCTATGCCGGCTATCCGCTCCCCGGTCAGGCCTGCGAGCAGCAGTTGTGCAGCGCCCGCTTCAGCCACTTCAAGAAGACCGACGGCTACGCCAACCAACCGCTGGACGGCATTTGGGCGCGCTCTCCCTACCTGCACAACGGCGCCGTGCCCACGCTGCGGGCGCTGTTGGAGCCGGCCGACGCGCGCCCGGTGACCTTCTACCGCGGCAGTGACGTGTTCGACTGGTCGGCGGTGGGCTATGTGTCCGAGGCGGCGGCCCCCGGCGCCTTCCTGTTCGACACCCGCCTGCCCGGCAATACCAACACCGGCCACGAAGGCGTGGACTATGGCACGGCCCTGTCGGCGGACGAAAAATCCGCCCTCGTCGAATACCTCAAGACCTTCTGAGCGGAGGAAGCTGAAATGTCGCGCCCCAAGCTGGTTCGTTGGCTGCTGCCGCCGCTGTTGCTGCTGGTCCTGATCGCCGGGATGGTCTGGTTCGTCGCGTTTCGTACCGTCGCGCAGGCGCCGTTCCCGGACGCCGCGAGCGCGTTCAATCACGGTTCGATCGGCAACGAGGACGCCCAAGGCATCCCCTATTGGATCTGGCGGGTGCTGCCGACGCTGTTCAACGCGTATCTGCCCGGCCCCACCGGTTACAGTTCACTGGGGCTCTATTGGGAGCCGGGAGCGGAGTTGCCGGTGGGATTCTCGAAGAAGACCGTGGGCACCGAGCGGGTCTCGATCAACTGCGCTTTTTGCCATCAGGGCAGTTGGCGGCTGCACCCGGACGAGCAATCCCAGCTCGCGCTCGCCGGACCGGGCAATCAGGTGGCCGTCCAGGGCTACCTGCGGTTTCTGGCCCGCGCGGGCAATGACCCGCGCTTCAATGCCGACACGCTCATGGACGAGATCACGCGCATCTACGCGATGCCCTGGTGGCAACGCCTCACCTACCGGTATCTGTTCATCCCGGCCACGCGCAAGGCGCTGAAGGTCCAGGCAGAGAATTTCAGTTGGGCCGATGCCAATCCCCCCTGGGGCCGCGGCCGCATCGACCCGTTCAATCCGGTCAAGTACGGCATTCTGCGCATGGGCACCGACGGCAGCATTGGCAATTCGGACATGATGCCGCTGTGGCAGCAGGCCCTGTCGGAAGGCCCGAACGCCGCCGGCGAGCCCCGCGCACTGCATTGGGACGGGCTCAGCACCAACCTGCATGAGGTCGTCGTCACCGGCGCCATCGGGGACGGCATGAGCTACCGCAACTTCCAGCGCAGATCCGTCCGCGAGCACCTCGCGGGCATCGAGGCGCTGGTGCGCGATCTCATGCCGCCGGCCTCGCCGTTCTCGCCTCAACGCGATCCTGCCGACCCATTCCATGTGAGCGCCGCTGATCTCGCCCGCGGCGAGGCGCTGCACCGCGAGCACTGCGGCGGCTGCCACCTGCCGGATGGGCCGCGTTTTCGCACCGTGATCCCGGTCACCGAGGTCGGCACCGATGACCATCGCGCGCGGATGTGGAACGCGACCGCGGCGGAACGCTACAACAACTACCGGGAGGGGCGCCACGCCTGGGGCTTCACCGGCTTTCGCGATGTGGACGGCTATGTGGCCGTACCCCATACCGGGCTCTGGTTGCGCGGGCCCTATCTGCACAACGGTTCCGTGCCGACGCTGCGCGACATGCTGCGGCCGCCGACGGAGCGCCCACCGGTCTTCTATCGGGGCTATGACCTGATCGACGCCGCGAACGGCGGCTTCGTCAGCAGCGGCCCCGAGGCCGAACGCGTCGGCGAGCGCTATGACACCGGCGTACCGGGCAACAGCAATGCCGGTCATCGGTATGGCACCGACCTGCCGGAAGCGGATAAGGCGGCGTTGCTCGCGTATCTGAAGGCGATCTGAAGTCAGTGTGATGGTGGGCGGTCCGCACCCGGCGGACGCAATCACCGTCCGCGACCCGGGGTCCGCGCCGCGGACCCGACGGGCGCTCGCGGATTCATTTCAACCCCGGAGACCAAACGATGAGCAATCCAGCCGCCGACCCGCGCCGTGCACTGCCCCCGGTCATCTGGACCGGCATCGGCATCAATATGCTGTTCGTGATCCCGCTGTTCTTCTTCCCGGAATGGCTGTTCCAACTGCTCGGCATCCCTCTCACCGATACCATCCTCGCGCGGGCGAGCGGCATGCTGTTGTTCATCATCAGCGTCTTTTACATCCCGGCCGCTTGGGACCCGGACCGTTACCGGGCCAATGTCTGGTTCCATTGCATCCCGTCGCGCTGCTGCGGCGCGACCTATTTCACGGTGATGGTATTCGTGTTCGGGGCGCCGCTTGGGTATCTCTCCATCGCCATCGTCGATGCGGTGTTTTTGGTGCTGGTCCTGCGGCTGTTGCTGCGCATCACCGCCGCCGAGCGGGCTGCCGGCACACCGGTCGCGCTGCGCTGAACCCCGCCCTGCTCACTCCACGCTTTGCGAGGTCCCACCGATGCTACCTTACCTGCCCGATGCCGATCCCGATCGTGCCGCCCGCGCCCGGGCGCTGGAACACTGCCGCCGGGAGTACCGGTTCAACTACGACTACATCCCCGGCTATCCCTTTCTGGAACGGGTGCCCAAGCAGGAATGGTTCAGCCTGGCTTACTGGGCCGCTCGACTGGGTTCGCTGGCGGCGCTGCCGCTCAATCAACTGGCGGCCGGGGTGCGCCAGGTCCTGTGGCGCCCGCTGCGGACACTCAAGGACTTCGCGAATCTGTTCGTGTTCTATCGGCTGCCGGCGCCGCTGTCGACCTGGCTCGAGGACGAGGCGTTCGCCGAGCAACGGCTGACCGGCTGCAACCCCCAGGCGATCCGCCGCCTGACGACGCTGGAGCCGGATCTGCCGTTCACTGATGCACAGGTCGCGGCGGTGGCCGGCACCGCGGCGACACTCGCCGCCGAGGCCGCCGCCGGGCGGCTCTATCTGGCGGATTTCACGGCCCTGGCCCATGTGCAGGGCAGCCAGTGGCGCGGGCGCCGACGCACGATTCCAAGCCCGCGGGCGCTGTTCTGGTGGGACGCCGCGGCGGCGCGCCTGAAAACCGTCGGCATCGTGGTGCGCCGCACGCCGGGGGCGCGGGTGTTCCTGCCGTCGGACCCGCCGCTGGATTGGCTTGCGGCGAAGCTCGCCTATCAATGCGCGGACGCCTGTCATCAGGAGATCGGCACCCACTTCGCCTGGACCCACATGGTCATGGCGCCGGTCGCGGTCGTCACGCGCCGCCAGCTTGCGCCCCAGCACCCGGTCCACCTGTTGCTTGCGGCCCATTTTCGGTTCTATCTGTTCGATAACGAACTCGGGCGGGTCGCGTTCATCAATCCGGGCGGCCCGGTGGAGCGCATGCTGGGCGGCACCCTGCAGGAGTCCCTCGGCATCCCGCTGAACCTCTACAAAGCCTGGAACATCCGCGCCTTCACGCTGCCGGCGGAACTCGCCGCGCGCGGTTGCGACGACCCGGCCCGGTTGCCGCGCTATCCGCTGCGTGATGACGGTCTGCCGATCTGGCAGGCCATTGCGGCCTTCGTTGCCGACTACCTGGCGCTCTACTACGCCGATGACGCCGCGGTGGCCGCGGACCCGGAGCTCGCGGCCTGGGCGCGGGAACTCGCCGCCGACGACGGCGGACGCATCGCCGGCATGCCCACGCCGATCGCCAGCCGGGCGCTGCTCGCGGAACTGCTGACCACGGTGATCTGGATCTGCGGCCCGCTGCACTCACTGCTCAACTTCGCGCAGTGGGACCACATCAACCTGCCGAACATGAGCTATGCGCTCTACGGCGAGGTGCCGGAGGCGGTCGGCGCCATGGATGACAAGACCCTGATGGCCCTGCTGCCGCCGTTCCGCGAGGCGGCCTACCAACTCTGGTGGTGCAAGATACTGACCAGTTACCGCCACGATCGGCTCGGTGATTATGCCGCGGGGTTCGCCGACCCGCGGGCGGCGGCGGTCGGGCGGGACTTTCAGCAGCGCCTCGCGGCCATCGAGCGCGACACCGCGCAGCGGGACGCGGCGCGACCGGTCTCCTGCCCCTATCTCAAACCCTCGTTCTGCATCAACAGCATCAACACCTGAGGAAACGGCGATGAGCGACTCGTTGATTATTGGCGTCCATGGGCTGATGAACAAGCCGGCCAAGGCTAACCATGCGGCCTTGTGGGTGCGGGCCATGCAGGATGGACTGCAACGCAACGCGGGGCTCAGCCCCCCGCCGCCGCTGGCCTTCGACCTCGTGGACTGGGCCGATGTCGTGCATGGTCCACAGCGCCTGCCGGACTGGATCTACCCGGCCTGGTCCAAACCCGGACCCTTCCCGAACTACGCGGACGGGGTACGGGATGCGCTGCGCGCGCAGGCCCAGGACCTGTTCGACACCCCGCTCGACATGGCTAAGTGCTGGATCGGCGCGGACCCGGTGGGCGATCGGCTGCTGGCGGGGGCGCTGACGGACCTGCGCCTGTACTATCAGGATCGGGCCGTCAACCGGGAACTGCGCGCGCGGCTGCGGCAGCTCGTCGAGGCCGCCTATCAGGATGGCAAGCGACTGATGGTGATCGGCCATTCGATGGGCTCGATCATCGCGTACGACACGCTGCGCGAGATCGGGCGGGAGCGGCAGGATCTCGCGATCACCCATCTGGTGACGCTGGGCAGCCCGCTGGGTCTGCCGACGGTGAAGTTCCGCATCTGGCAGGAGAACGACCAAGTGCGCACGCCGACCGTGGTGCGCCGCTGGACCAATCTCGCCGAACGGCGCGACGCGATCGCGTTCGACACCCACCTGGCCGGCGACTTCCTCGCCAATGCGCAGGGCGTCCGGGTGGAGGACGATCTGGTCTGCAACGACACGGTGCCCGAACGCGACGACCCGAGGAAGACCAACTACCACGACCTCTTTGGCTACCTGCGCACACCGGAGATGTCGCGGATCATCCGCGCCTTTCTTTGAGTCGGCACGCGTCCGCCGGGGGCGTCCCAGGCAGCCGCTGCGCTGCGCGGGCACCAAGGCTGACCCCCGGGGCTCCCGACGATCTTTGTCGCCCCTGACCGGACGTACGGCGCGCGGTCGCCCGCCGCCACTGTTCGCCTGAAGCGCTGCGTTCAACGGCAAGATGCGGATGCAGCGGCAGGTGTCGAGCCCGTCCCCTCGCCAAAGCCATGGCTGGCAAAGGCGGCTCCCGGGCGGGCGATCTGGTAGCATTGACGGCTGTTCCGCTCATCAGTCACCGCGGCGAAGGTTATGTTCGGTTTCGGAAAGAAAAAGCAGCAGCAGACCGCGGCGTCGCAGATCGATCCGCCGACCGAGGCCGATTCAGCGCCGCCGTTTGAACCGGCGGACTTGGCCGCCGAGCCCGGCGCGTCGGATCAGCCGGCCGAGCCGGGCGTGCTGTCCACGGTCGATGAGGCGCCGGTGCCGCGGCGCGGGCTCTTTGCCCGGCTGGGCTTCGGGCGGCAGCGGCCGGAGCCGGAACTCGGCTGGATTCCGGGGCTGGTGCTGCCGCCCCCCGTGGTGGTGGCGGGGGAGGGCGGCGTTGCGGCGTCGGCCGAACCGCCGGCTGCGGTCGGCGATGCGGCGGTCGTGCCGCCGACCCTTGCCGGGGAATCGCCGGAGGTCGCTGCGCCGCTCGTGCCCGCGCCGCCCGCCGTCAGTCAGGTCGCTGAAGTTGAGCACGTGCCCCCGGTGGAGCCCGCGACGGAGGCGCGACGTCCAACCGAGGCCAGGCTTGCGGCGGCGGCCCTCGGGCAGTCGAGCGCGGCTCCCGTGGTTGTCCCGCCGCGCGCCGTCGCCGAGCCGTTCGACTACGAGGAGTCGCCGGAGGTCAAGCTCGGCCTGTTCAAACGGCTGCGTGAGCGGCTCACGCGCAGCCGCACCCAGCTCGGCACCGGTCTGGGCAATCTGTTTCTGGGTCGCAAGCGCATCGACGATGAGTTGATGGAGGAGCTGGAGACGCTGTTGCTGACGGCGGACGTGGGGGTGGATGCCACCACCCGCATCATCGCGGATTTGACCGCACGGGTGCGGCGCAAGTCGCTGGCCGATCCGCCGGCGCTGCTGGCGGCGCTCAAACAGGCGCTGCGCGAGATCCTGGCGACCGCACATGCGCGGGCCTGCCCAGCGGCGCCCGGTCGGCCGCAGGTGATCCTGATGGTCGGAGTCAATGGTGCCGGCAAGACCACCACCATCGGCAAGCTCGCCAAGCTGCTGCAGGCGGAGGGTAACAGCGTCATGCTGGCGGCCGGCGATACCTTCCGGGCGGCGGCGGTGGAGCAGTTGCAGGCCTGGGGGGAGCGCAACCGGGTGCCGGTGATCGCGCAGCAGGGCGGGGCGGACTCGGCCTCGGTGATTTTCGACGCCTTGCAGGCGGCTACGGCACGCGGGATCGACGTGCTGATCGCGGACACCGCCGGTCGGCTCCACACCAAGACCAATCTGATGGACGAGTTGTCCAAGATCGCGCGGGTGATGCGCAAGATCGACCCGGATGCGCCCCATGAGGTGATGTTGGTGGTCGATGCGACGACCGGTCAGAATGCCTTGACGCAGGCGGTCCAGTTCCACCAGACGGTGAGTTTGACCGGCATCACCCTGACCAAGCTCGATGGCACCGCCAAGGGCGGCATCGTCTTCGCCATCGCCGAGCGGCTCAAGGTGCCGATTCGTTTTATCGGCGTGGGTGAGTCGATCGAGGACCTGCGGCCCTTCGATGCGGATGAGTTTTTGGACGCGTTGCTGAGCTGACCCGGTGATGACGTCAAGCGTTGTCAGGTAGCGCCCGATGATCCGCTTCGATCATGTCTGGAAGCGCTACCCGGAACGGGGCGACGCCCTGAGCGATGTCAGTTTCGAGTTGCAGGCCGGGGAGATGGTGTTCCTCACCGGCCACTCGGGGGCGGGCAAGAGCACGCTGCTGCGTCTGATCGGGCTGTTGGAGCGGCCCAGCCGGGGTCAGGTGATCGTCAACGGGCGTAACCTTGCGACCCTGGCACGCGGCCGGATTCCCTATCATCGCCGTCAGGTCGGCATGATCTTTCAAGATCATCGTCTGCTGCCTGACCGCAGCGTGTTCGAGAACGTTGCGCTGCCCCTGGTGGTGACCGGGCTCGGTCATAAGGAGGTGGGCCGCCGCGTGCGTGCCGCGCTGGATCAGGTGGGGCTCCTGAAACGTGAGCGCGCGCTGCCGGTGGCCCTCTCCGGGGGAGAACAGCAGCGGGTCGGCATCGCCCGTGCGGTGGTCGCCCGACCGCCGCTGGTCCTGGCCGATGAGCCGACCGGCAACCTGGACCCGGATCTCTCGCGCGAGATCTTTGAACTGTTCGAACGCTTCCATCAGGTGGGCGTGACTTTGATGATCGCCACTCACGATCTGGCGCTGATCCACGCGCTGCACCACCGGACCTTTACGCTGAGCGAAGGCCGGCTGGTCGATGATTCGGGGGATGCGTAGCCGCCATGGCCCGCCGCCCCCCGCGCCGCAGCCGTGCCCCCGACCTCCTGCAACTGCCCCAGGCGTGGCTGTCGCACCATGTCCAGAGTGCCGTCGCCACCCTCGGGCGGCTGCTGCGTGCCCCCCTGGCCACGGTGATGACGGTGGCCGTGATCGGTATCGCCCTGGCCCTGCCGGCGGCGCTCTATGTGCTGACCGGGAATCTGCGCAATCTGGTTGGCAGTTGGGATCAGTCCGCCGCCATCTCATTGTTTCTCCATCGGGATATCAGTGATCAGGACGCGGCGGTGGTGGCCGGCCGGCTGCGTGAGTGGCCGGAGTTCCAGCGTGTCCAGTTGATCGGTGCCGACCAGGCACTGGCGGAATTTCGCGAACAGGCCGGTTTCGCCGAGGCACTGGCCCAGTTGACGACCAACCCCTTGCCGGCGGTGCTGGCGCTCTTCCCACAGCCGGCCTACGCGGCGCCGGCGGAGATTCTCAATCTGCAGGAACGACTCGGTCAGTTATCGGAGGTCGACTTCGTGCGGGTGGACACCCAGTGGTTGTTGCGTTTTCAGGCCATCCTCGACCTGGCGGCGACCCTGGTCCTGCTGCTTGCCGGTCTGCTCGCCCTGGGTGTGCTGCTGATCGTGGGCAACACCATCCGGCTGGAGATTCAGAACCGTCGCGGAGAGATCGAAATCATGGAGCTGGTCGGTGCCACGGCGTCCTTCATCCGGCGGCCGTTCCTTTACGCGGGGGCCTGGTATGGACTGCTCGGCGGCCTGAGTGCCTGGTTCCTGGTCACGCTCGCGGTGCTCGGACTCCAGGGGCCGGTGGCGCGGCTCGCCAGCCTCTACCGCAGCGAGTTTCCGCTCGCCGGTCTAGGCCCGCTCGAGCTGCTGACGATCCTGGGCGGCAGCATGCTGCTTGGGTTGGTCGGGAGTTGGATCGCGGTCAACCGGCATCTGCGCGGGGTCGAGCCTGGTTGACCTGCGTTCCGGCAGGATGCCGGAACCCATGCCAGGACCTGTTCAGCGTCTGGCTGGGGTTTCAGGTTGGCCATCAACTGAACAGATATCACCGGTTCATATCCAGACGGTTTGGCGGGGGATGACTAAAAATTAATGCCCAGGTAACGTCTTTGGACAATCAGTATAAAATTATGAAAAATAAAATAATATTTCTTGTATCGTCAAAGCGTATCGGAAAGATCGGAATATTCGATGCCCGATTGGTTTGGATTGCCCTTGTACAAACCCGTGACTTTGCCTAAAGTCTACTCAACCTCTGAAGCAGCCCGGACGATAAGCCCGATGACGTCACGCTGGCTAATTACAGAGTAAACTGCTAGGATTTGTTTCAAGTCCAAATTTAAGGTGATCAGCACATGGCTAAAGATTTCGCCCTCATGCCGACCGGCAACATTGACGCGTACATCAGCGCCTCCTACCAGATCCCGGTGCTGACTCCCGAAGAAGAGCGCGATCTGGCCGAGCGTCTGCGCGACCATGGCGATATGGATGCCGCGCGGCGGATGGTGATGTCGCACCTGCGCTTCGTGATTCGCATCGCCCGTGGCTATCTCGGTTACGGCCTGCCGCTACCGGACCTGATTCAGGAAGGTACGGTCGGACTGATGAAGGCGGTTCGGCGCTTTGAGCCCGACATGGGCGTGCGTCTTGTTTCCTTCGCCGTGCACTGGATTCGCGCAGAGATTCACGAGTACATCCTGCGCAACTGGCGCATCGTCAAGGTGGCGACCACCAAGGCCCAACGGAAACTATTCTTCAATCTGCGCAGCGCCAAGAAGCGCCTGGGTTGGTTCACCCGCGAGGAAGTGGAGTCCGTAGCCGCCGATCTTGGGGTCAAGCCGGCCACGGTGCTGGAAATGGAGTCCCGGCTGTCCAACCAGGACCTGGCTTTCGACGGGTATGACGACGACGAAGACGATGCCCCGTCCGCGCCTTCGACCTACCTGCCGGACATGCGCATGGAGCCGTCGAAGATGCTCGAGCTTGAAGACACCGAGCGTGACGATAAGGAACGTCTTTATGCCGCGATCCAGGGTCTGGATGAGCGCAGCAAAGTGATTTTGCGCGAGCGCTGGCTGAACGAGAAAAAACAGACGCTGCACGACCTGGCACAGCAGTTCAATGTCTCGGCGGAGCGCATTCGTCAGATCGAAAAGAATGCGATGAAGAAGTTGCGTCTCCAGCTGGAGATCTAGTCGACGGGCCGGCGATGTCGTGCCGGCGCTTCTCCCCAGACCCGGCCCGTTCACTGCGGGCCTTGGAGTGCCTGGGTGTTGCGTCAGGGAGGCTCAGGTGGAGAGATCGTCTTCTCTTAAGGATGTGACCAGCGCGCGACTGTCCGGGGGCCTCTTGGACCGGGTGTGCAAAGCTCGCTCGGCCATTCACGGTTTCGGGTGCTTTGCTCGCGTCGGTTTCGACGCGGGTGATTTCATCGGCACCTACGAGGGGTCGGAGGTCGAGGAGGACGGGACCTATGTTCTGTGGATTTACGACGCGGTAGGTGACGTACTCAGTGCGCGCCGCGGCAGTAACCTGCTGCGCTGGCTGAACCATAGCGACGCCCCCAATGCACAGTTCGACCAGTTCGATCTCTATGCGTCGCGCACCATCGCGCCCGGTGAGGAGATTACCATCGACTACTCCGGAATTTCCTGAGCGCGATTCGTCTATTCACCTGTTCGTCCCGTGACCCGCTTCCCTTCGCCTGCCATGTCGGAGTCCAGCGATGCAAGACCGCCCCCTGATCACTACCGCCATCCCGAAGCACCGTTATGAAGTCGGGGGCTATGCCGCCACCCTGTTGGGCGAGATTGTCGCGGGCGACTCACGGAGTTACCGTTATATCCTCGCCTTTGTACGCCAAGGCCAGCGCGAGCCGGTGTTTTATGTCTGTGCCGAGCCGGCCGCGCCGCAGGATCGGGCGGACGGTGCCTACCAGTTGCGTGTCGTCAGCGAAGCCCTCACCGAGGTGGTGGATCGCGATGATCGGTGGGGCGATGCGGAGACCTTTGCCGATCAGGCCCTCAAGCTCGGCGCTCAGGCCCTGGGGCTGCAGCGCGACCCGATCGTGAAGCGCATGTAGCCGCGGCGGTGACGGTCGAAAAAGTTGGTCGCTGATTTGACCGTACAGCAGGTTGTGGCTAACATACTCGACCTGATTCGGGCGCGTAGCTCAGCGGGAGAGCATCCCCTTCACACGGGGAGGGTCGCAGGTTCGATCCCTGCCGCGCCCACCAATACCCCGACTCAAGTGAACCAGCTTCGGCTGGTTTTTTCTTTAGCGCTCACGACCGGGTCATGATGGATCGCTGCGACACGGATTGGCCAGGCGACGTCGCCACCTAAGGTGACTGACAGAAATCGCCTCAGTCCGGCGTCTCGAGATCCAGCCCTAAACAATCACTCGCGAGACGCCTGCATGACCGTTCACATTGTCGCCCGTTTCATCGCCCGACCGGAGTGCGTGGACGAGTTGCGTACCCTCTTACTGGGCATGCTCGAGCCGACGCGCCAGGAGTCCGGTTGTCTGCGTTATGAATTGCTTCACAATGCAGCGGACCCGACCGACTTCACCTTTGTCGAGGAATGGGCAGACGCTGCGGCGATCAACGCCCACCTTGAAACCCCGCACCTCAACGCCTTGGTAGCGCAATCCCAACCCCTGCTGGCGGCCGCCTTGGACGTGCGTCGTTACACCGTGTGCTGAGACTTTGCTCAGGTCTTCCACGAGGCGGATGCCCGCAGGGCGATCCGCCGTTGCGCAGGCACCCAAGCGGCGGAACCGCATGCGGCGTTCCGCCCGACGTGGGCAACTCGGATAGGATCGTATTCCGTCGGTCGCTCAGGTTTCACGACAATACGAGTAAGGATCGCCAAGCGGACCTGTTCTGCTCGTCGATGACATGGTGGACTCGCGCTGGACCCTCACCATCGCGGCCTGGCTGCTGCGCCAACACGGCAGCGGCCCGGTCTGGCCGCTGGCCCTGGCGCTAACCGGACACGACTGATGAACGACCCACTCTCCCCCAACACCCAAGCCATCCTGCTCCTGACCGCGCCGCTTATCATTGGGCGGGGCAAGACCGCCGCCGATCTGTTGACCCCAGGCCAGTACAAGCGGGTCGCCCAGTCCCTGCGCGAGCAAGAGCGCCAGCCGTCGGACTTGCTCGGGCCGGACGCCGCGACCCTCTGCGCGGCCCTGGGTGAGGCGTGTGCCCCTCAGGTCGACTGCGAGCGACTGCGCACCTTGCTCAATCGCGGCTTCCAGTTGAGTCAGGCGCTCGAACGCTGGCACGCCCGCGCCATCTGGGTCGTCAGTCGTGCCGATGCCGCCTATCCCCGACGACTCAAGTCGCGGCTCAGGGACGACGCTCCGGCGATCCTCTATGGCTGCGGGAATCCGCTACGGCTCGAAACCGGCGGGCTCGCCGTCGTCGGTTCGCGCCATGTGGATCAGACCCTGATCGAGTACACCGAAGGCGTCGGCCGACTCGCCGCCAAGGCCCGCCGGACGCTGATCTCCGGCGCCGCCCGTGGCATCGACCAAGCCGCCATGCGCGGGGCGCTTCAGGCGCAAGGACAGGCCATCGGCGTTCTCGCGGACAGTTTGGAGACCGCCGCCCTCAATCGCGAGCAGCGCGACCTCCTGCTGGAGGAACGATTGGTTCTGATTTCCCCCTATGACCCTGCGGCCGGCTTTAATGTCGGCAACGCCATGCAGCGCAACAAGCTCATCTACGCCCTGGCCGACGCCGCCTTGGTCCTCAGTTCGGATTACAAGAAGGGCGGCACCTGGGCTGGGGCCAGTGAGCAATTGCAGAAGTATCGGCTGGTTCCCGTCTATGCCCGTGCCACCGGAGAGACGGGTCAAGGGCTCCAAGCTTTGCTACAGGCAGGGGCCTTGCCCTGGCCTGAGCCCAAGATGGCCGAGGACCTGATCGAAGTGCTAAGCGCCGTTGCCGAATGGGCGCGACCGTCGCGGGATCGAGGCGTCGTGGCGCCCGGCGCGCCGAATCTCCGGCTTCAGGCGGCGAACACGGGCACCGAATTGGGGGCACTCAGTCCGAGCGATGGAGCAAAGGTATCGGGAACCCGTCTGACCCCCGCAGAGGAACTGTTTGCAACCGTGCGGTCACTGATCGAACGGATGCCTGAGCCAAAGACCGAGGCCGAGATTGCCGATGAGTTGAACGTACCGGCGGCGCAGGCCAAGAAATGGCTGGCGCGGCTGATAGAGGAGGGGGTGGTGGAGAAAACGGTGCGGCCGGTGCGGTATCGGGCGGCGACGGACCGGCCGGTGCAGGGCAGTTTGTTTGGCTAGGTCGATTACGAAGGCCTGGCCGACGCCTGGAAAGTTGCGATCAACGTTGCGGTCGAGGCAGTACCCGGCGCATCTGTCCGGCGATGGCCGCGTCAACCATGGCGAGCCGCGCCTGTTGTTCGTCGGTAGTGTTAGTAACCTGGATCAATGATGGCAACGCCGGCCGCTGGAGATAGCTCTAAAGTCGCAATGCGATGTCATCAGCGCGCCGGAGTGTTACTCTGGGTTAGAACGCCGTGCCCCCGCAGGGCCTTAGCGGTGTCCACCCGCGCGACTCCGGTGCGCCGGACCGATGGTGTGGCACCAATCACCTGACTGATAGAGGCTCATCATGCACATCCGGGTCGGTTATGAATTGATCTATGACTGCCCGCAGCCGACACCGATGCTGTTGTCGCTGCACATCCATTTCACGCGCGCTTCCGATCTCGTGGTTCCCGATCATCTGATCACCCGTCCGTCCATCCCGATCACCGCCTACCGCGACAGCTTCGGCAACTGGTGCAGCCGCATCGTCGCGCCCCAGGGCGAGCTGCGGCTGTCGACCGATGCGGTGGTGGACGACCGGGGTGAGCGTGATCCGGTCGTCCACTCAGCCCACCAGCACCTGGTGCAGGAACTGCCCGAAGAAACCCTGCTGTTTCTTCTGGGCAGCCGGTATTGTGAAACCGATCTGCTGTCCGCGGCGGCCTGGGCGCTGTTCCACACGGCACCCGTGGGTTGGGGGCGGGTTCAGGCCATTTGCGACTTTGTCCATCAGCATATTACCTTTGGTTACGAGCACGCCCGGGCCACCCGAACGGCCTGGGAAGCCTTCAACGAGCGGGTCGGTGTCTGTCGCGATTTCACGCATCTGGCGGTCGCCTTCTGCCGCTGCATGAATATCCCGGCCCGCTACTGCACCGGCTATCTGAGCGATATCGGTCAGCCGCCGCCCTTCAGCCCGATGGATTTCGCCGCCTGGTTCGAAGTCTACCTGGGCGGCCAATGGCATACCTTCGACGCCCGCAACAACTCACCGCGGATCGGCCGGGTGTTGATCGCGCGCGGACGCGATGCGGCGGATGTCGCACTCACCAACACCTTCGGCCCCAATACGCTGAAGAGCTTCCAGGTGTGGACTCATGAGGTCAGCGGGGCGCGGTGAGCGGCCGGCGGCCTGTCTGAACCGTCATTCCGGCAGGATGCCGGAATCCATGGCCATGGATGGCAGCCTAACGGCTGCACTCGCCGAAAATGCGCGCCTCGCAGGTGGCGCATACTGATTTGTCCAGTTTCTGGTAGATCGCCCGGATGGCGACCTCCTCGGACTGGAAGACGTTGCGTTCATCGCGCTCGTGCATACAACCACACTGACCCAGCATGTCCCACACGCGCTGTTTGACTTTGATCAGATACATGTCGCCGCCGTCGGCGCGGCGCTGCTGAGCCTCGTCCGTCAGCGCCTCGGCGCCTTGGAGATCGACGAAGTTGATCCCGCTGGCGATCAGGGCCAGGTGTTTCTGCTCAGGATGCTCGGCACGCAGGCGATCAAAGGCGTCCTGGACATGGGGGACCGAGCCGAAGAAGAGCGATCCGTCGATGCGCAGGAAACGCAGTTGCGGGCATTGCGTGAGCTCGGGATCGCTGGAGAAGGCGCGGCCCGGCAGGTTCGGGTCCGGCGTACGGGTGACGATGCGCGGGCGCGAGGTGCGCTCCAGATAGAGCACCAGGGACAGCAGCACCCCGGCAAAGATGGCGAACGTCAGTTCCAGGAAGAGCGCAGCGGCAAAGGTGACCAGGAAGACCGAGGTCTCACGCATTGACGAATGCAGGATGTGACGAATCTCCTTGAAGTCGATCAGCCCCCAGGCGACCAGGAAGAGCACGCCGGCCATGGCCGCCTTGGGTAGGTAGCTTGCCAGCGGTGCGACCAAGAGGACGATGGCCATCAGGAACACACCACCCAGCATCGCGGCCAGCGGGGTTCGGGCACCGGCTTCGTAATTGACCCCGCTGCGGTTGAAGGAGCCGGTGGCGACATAGCCGGAAAAGAAGGCCCCGGCGATGTTCGACAGCCCCTGACCGATGAACTCCTGATTGCCGTCGATGCGGTAACCGCCGCGGGCGGCCAGGGAGCGGCCGATCGAGACCGCCTCGGTGAGGGCGAAGAGGGTGACCGCCAGCGCCGTGGGTGCGAGGTCACGGATGTTCTCCAGCGTCAGCGTCGGGGCCGAGAGCGGCGGCAGCGTGCTGGGCAGTGCCCCCACGGTGGCAATGGCGTCGCCGAACAGATCGCTGAACCAGCGGTTCATGGCGGTCGCGAGCAGACTCCCGACCAGCATGGCCACGATCATATAGGGGATGCGCGGGACCCAGCGTTTGACCGCGAGGCCGGTCAGCAAGGTCACCGTGGCGACCAGGGTCTCCGCCGGGCTGATTTCGATCACGTGGCGCCCGAACTCGATGAGAATCTCATGGAGGTGTCCGGCACTGTTCAGGTCGACGCCAAAGAAATATTTGAGCTGCTTCGCCGCGATCAGGACGGCGGCGGCGGCGGTAAAACCGACCACCACCGAGTGTGAGATGAAATTGACCAGGGCGCCCATCCGCGCCAGGCCCAGGGAGAGTTCGATGACTCCGACCATGAAGGTGAGTGTCAGGGCCAGCATCACATAGTCGGCTGACCCCGGTGTCGCAAATCCGGACAGGGCGGAGAACAGGACCACCGAGGCGGCCGTGGTCGGACCTGAGACCAGGTGCCGCGACGACCCGAAGAGCGCGGCGATGATGGCCGGGATCATGCCGGCGTAGAGTCCGTACTGCGGCGGCATGCCCGCGATGACGGCGAAGGCGACGCCTTGCGGCAGCACGACGATGGCGCCGGTCAGGGCGGCAATGAGGTCGGCTTTGGCATCACGGCGGGTCAGGCCCGGCGCCCACTTCAAGAAAGGTGTGAACCAACTCAGGGCGGGGTTGCGTAAGAACCGGGTCATGTCGTGAGTCCTGCGAAGGCGGTCGGCTGCACGGGCGGGCGGGGTGGCGCCGGGCGGTTTTGGCTGTGTCGAACAGTAGTAGAAAGCGCTAATGTTCTCAAGTGTTGCGCAGGGGAAACGCTCATTATGCGCGCCTCGGTCCCTGGGACACCATGAGTGGATCGGGTAATCGTCCGTCATCTTGCCGATAACTATGCGATGATTATGGTCTTCCCCACCCACCGAAGATCGGATGAATCCATGAACCAAACCACCACCCCATTACGCTACAACACCCTTTCACAACTTTTCCACTGGTCCGTCGTGCTGATGCTGGTTGGACTCGTCGTGACCGACAGTCTGCGCGACGGTGCACCCAAGGAATCAGCCTTGCGTACCGAGTGGCTGCACCTGCACGAGTCGCTGGGCATCCTGCTGTTCCTGGTCGTGATCGCGCGCATCCTCTGGAGTCGTCTCAGTCCCCAGCCGGCGCCGCTGCCCGCACCCCAATGGAGCCTGATCGCGGCCAAGCTGACTCACCTGTTGCTCAACCTCGCCACCTTGTTGATCCCGGTCTTCGGTTACCTGCGGGTGGTTTCCAAGGAAGGCCGCTTTGCCGATTTCTTCGGTACCCAACTGCCGTCACTGGTCGCTCCCTCCGCGCAACTGAATGAGGCCATGCACATTTTCCATGGCGAGCCCATGGAGTTCTTCCTGTACTCGCTGGTCGGGCTGCATGTTGCCGCGGCACTGTGGCATCAGTACGCCCGCCGCGACGGCACCCTGGAGCGCATGCTGCCCTGGGGGCGGCCGGCGGCCTAGCGGCGCAGCGATAGTCCTGAAGAACTGCTGGCCAACGCCCACATTCGGAGACCCCGCTGTCGGGTCTTCGGTGTGGGGTACGGCGGTCCACTCGTCCATTCATGGCGATTTCCGTCAATCGCCTAAGAGATCGACCATGCACTTGGATCCCTTCATGATTGCCCTCGGATTCGAGGGCGAGATCACGGGCCCCGGCCAGGCGCGGATGCGGGTCCAACTGCGGCCCGAGCACCTAAATAACTGGGGCTCGGCCCACGGCGGCTTGCTGTTCACCCTGGCCGACTCGGCCTTTGCCCTGGCCTCCAACTCACACGGACCGCTGGCCGTGTCCCTGAGTGCCTACATGGAGTATTTCAAGGCGACCGCGGTCGGCGACACCATCGAGGCGGTCGCCCGCGAGGTCAGCCTGACCCGCCGGACCGGGGTCTATCAGGTGGAGGTGCATCGCGGCGGGGAGCTGATCGCGCTCTTTACCGGAACCGTCCACCGCAGGAAAGCCTGAGCGCGGACCATCCTGCCTCAGCGCCGCGGCAGCAAGGTCTTCTTGCCCATGGCGTCGAGGCAGACGAACCGGATGTGGGTCTGGAAGATGGCCTCCTCGGTGCCGGTCTCCAGGTCATCGGCGTAGACCTGCACCTCGTATTCCACCGAAGTCTTGCCCGCGTGACGCTCGCGCACGTCGAAGCGCAGTACGGCGCCCTGATGTACCCCGCGGCGGAATTCCACCTTGTCCATGCTCACCGTGACGAAACTGCACCCTGGATAGTCGCGGCTGGCCGCGATCCAGGAGATCTCGTCCACCCACATGAGCGTAAAGCCCCCGAACAGATACCCGAAGTGATTGAGGTGCTCGGGCCGCACGACCTTGTAACTTTCCACGTTGCTATCCTCGGTGTTCCGTAGCGAACACGCTGGGGTTTTATCTTGAATTCTGGCAGTTAGCGCTCGGCCGCCAGCCTCGTAGGGCCAGCATGTTACCGTGAAAGCCGCGCCGCGACCCCCTTAGGAGCGGCCTCCGGCGCAACATTCGAATCACGATTGCCAACCAGGAGACAAAAACAGTTGCTTGAAATATGTTCATTTGTGCTTAAAATAATGCAGATGAGCAAGATTTATCGGATGAGTGAGTTCGCCAAGCGTGTTGGCAAAGCGCCATCGACGATTCGGCGCTGGGAGCGTGAAGGCAAACTGGTTGCGAAGCGCCATCCGTCAGGGCATCGCTATTTTGATGATTCGGATGTTCGGCTGCTGATCGGCGGGGTAACGGAGAAACGTGATGTCGTGGTGTACTGCCGGGTCAGTGGCGCCGGGCAAAAGGACGATCTGGCGTCACAGGTGAAGGCGATGGAAGTTTACTGCCAAGGCGCAGGAGTCGCCGTTGACGAGTGGATTCAGGAGATTGGCGGCGGGATGAACTTCAAGCGCAAGCGGTTTCTGGCCTTGGCGGATCGGGTTGCGCGTGGCGAGGTTCAACGGCTTCTGGTCGCTCATAAGGATCGGCTGATGCGGTTCGGCTTCGACCTGTTCGAGCATATCGCCAGACAGAACGGGTGCGAGGTGGTGGTAGTGAACCAGGAATCCCTGTCGCCACAACAAGAAATGGTTGAGGATCTGATCGCTATCGTCCACACCTTCGGTGGTCGCCTGGATGGAATGCGCAAGTACCAGAAGGAAATCAAGGACGACTTCCCCGATGTAAAGATCAGTACACCCACAGCAGTCTGCGAATGAAAGTCACGCGTACCCTCCAAGCGAACGTCCCCGGCGCATTGGCGCCCATCTGCCAAGCCATAGGCTACCTGCGCGCCGATATTTGGCGGCGATACGGTGCGTTGGGTACTGTCGGCAAGTCCGCGAGCGACATCCGTAAGGCCATCAGCGCCCAAGACATCTATGCGGGACTGGGGGTCGACGGCACCATCCGAAACGAAACCACCAAGGATGTGGTCAACGATATCCTGACGTACAAGGCCGCGGCGAAGCTCAAAGTGCGACAGGCCATCGCTGCCAAGACCGCGGACCCAGCCGAGCGGGCACGGCTCTACACCCTACTCAAAGCCGATCGGTGGATGGACGAGCCCTTTCTCCATCGCCAGATGCGCAAGCACTTCCGGCACGGCGTCAGTCACACGGCCAACCAGTTCATTGTCCGCTCCGACAAACAGGCGTCCGCGGTGATCGACGGCCAACTGGTGATCACGATCCGCGTCGCCCCGAAGTACGGCGATCACATCCGGTTGGTTACGACGTCCAACGGCAAGAACGTCGACCTGACTGGCAGCAACCTCCGTGTTTGCGTGAAGGACGGCTTCACTGAAATCCACTACGCGGTCGACAAGGAGGCCGGGCGCCCGCACGGGGTTCAGTCGCTCGGGATCGACAAGGGCTACACCGAAGCGTTTACGGACTCCGACGGCGCCGCGCATGGGCAGGCCTTTGGTGACGTACTGACCGCGTATAGCGACACGGGCGCCAAGACGGGTCAGCTGCGCAACCAGCTTCATGCGCTGGAAAAGAAGCACCGTAAGCGCGGCAACCAAGCCAAGGCCGACCGGATTCTCACGAATAACCTGGGTCGCAAAAAGCTTGAGGCGAGAAGGGTCCGTACCAAGCAGCGCCTGCGCACGATCGCCTATCAATCGGCGCATTCTATCGTGGATAAGGCGGCCCTGGTGGTCTCCGAAGATTTAACGTCGCCCATTGCCCAAAAACAGCAATGGAAGCGATACAACCGACGCATGAGTTCATGGGCGAAAGGCGTGCTCGCCGAGGCCCTGGACTCGGTGTGTGAGCAGCGTGATGCCGAGCATGTGCTCGTCAATGGTTCCTACACGTCGCAAATGGACTCGACCACTGGCTTGCTGGAAGGCACGCGCCGTGGCGACAAGTTTTACCGGGTCACCGGGGACGTTCTGCAGGCCGACCATAACGCGGCTCTGAATGTGCTGGCAAGGCTCGCGGATCCCGAGATCAAGCGGTACATGCCGCACCGGGACGTTCGACGGGTCCTGCTGTCGCGTTCTCCGGCGCAACTGAGCGTCAAGGGGCTTGAGTTGCAGGCCGCAATGCCTATCAACCAAGTGCGGATAAATCCTAACTTCATCCCCGAGCAACTTTGCTCAGAATTTTAGGAACAGTATTCTGCCGCGCGCCCCGTCGTGCCAATGTCGGCGGGCAAAACGCGCGGTACAGCCTACAAGGAGACGCTCGTGGTCGGACATTCTGCAGTCGATTGGGTGGATATCGTCGTCGTGATCGGCTACCTGTTGATCACCGGCTATTTGGGTTGGCTCGGGTACCGGCGCACCCGGACGGCGGCGGACTATCTGGTTGGCGGGCGCTCGGTCCACCCGATCATCATGGCGGTGTCCTATGGGGCCACTTTTATCTCCACCGCGGCCATCGTGGGTTTCGGCGGGGTCGCCGGACTCTTCGGCATGAGCCTGATGTGGCTCACCTTCGTCAACATCGCCATCGGCATCCTGCTGGCCTTTACCGTGCTGGGGGAGCCGACCCGACGCCTGGGCCACCGGCTGGGCGTGCATACCTTCCCGGAACTGCTCGGTGCGCGCTATCAGAGCAAGGGTGTCCAGGTGTTCGCCGGGCTGCTGATCGTCCTGTTCATGCCGCTCTATTCGGCGGCGGTGATGACCGGCGGCGCCGTTTTTGCCGCCACCCAGTTCGGGGTGGAGTTCGAGGTGGCCCTGCTGGTGTTCGCCCTGATCACCGCGGCCTATGTGATTCCCGGCGGGCTCAAGGCGGTGATGTATACCGATACCTTCCAGGGCTTGATCATGATCCTGGCCATGGCCTACCTGCTGTGGTTCACCTACACGAGCCTGGGCGGCGTCGAGCCGGCGCACCGGCACCTGACCGAGATGGCCGATCTGGTGCCCGCGCCCTTGCAGGCCATGGGTCACCAGGGCTGGACCGCCATGCCCAGGTTCGGTTGGGGGGCGGCCGGCTACGATCTGTGGTGGACCGTGGTCACGGCGATCATTCTGGGTGTCGGTATCGGCGTGCTGGCCCAGCCGCAGCTGGTGGTGCGTTTCATGACGGTGCGCAGTCGCCGCGAACTGGATCGGGCGGTGCCGATCGGCGCCATTTTCATCCTGCTGATGAAAGAAACATCACCCGGTCGCTGGGCGCCGATGATCAACCCCAAGACCAGTCAGCCGGCGACGGCGCCAATGGTCGTTGCCGCGCATGAACCCGCCCAGGATGTCCACGGCGCCACGCTGGACCTGGTCAGCGGGCGCGCGCCCGCGGTGGTCTATGCCAAGGGCGAGGCCGACCAGATCATCCCGACCTTCATCAGCACGGCCCTGCCGCGCTGGTTCGGCCTGGTGTTCTTCCTGGCCCTGCTGGCGGCGGCCATGAGCACCATGTCGAGCCAGTTCCACACCATCGGAACGGCCGCCGGGCGCGATCTCTACGAGCGACTCACCGGCAAGCTGGTCACCGGCGGCAAGACCAGCATCCTGGCGGATTATCCCAACTGGCCGTCGGTGGACCCGATCATCATCGCCCTGCCGCTGTCGCTCCTGACCCTGGTGTTGGTCAGCGCTTTGACCAAGGCCTCCGCTCCGCAGCATTTGCGTCGGTGTTTCCCTCAGGACCAAGGTCGGTAGCTCGGATCCAGCAGGTTTCAGCCACTTTGTCTGTTCGCCGCGTCATAAATCTGCAATCTAACTGTGCTGGATCTAGAAAAAGAGAGGTTAACCTGGGGTATTCTTCCGCCGCCCGCTTGGGCAGTCATCACGATAAACAAACGGAGGCACCCATGACGGGGCATTCTGCGGTGGGTTGGGTCGATATTGTCGTTATCCTGGGTTATCTGCTGACCACGGTCTATTTGGGCTGGCTCGGCTACCAGCGCACACGGACCGGGGCGGACTATCTGGTCGGCGGGCGCTCGGTCCACCCGATCATTATGGCGGTGTCCTACGGGGCCACCTTCATCTCCACCGCGGCTATCGTGGGTTTCGGCGGGGTCGCCGGGCTGTTCGGCATGAGTCTGCTGTGGCTGACCTTTCTCAATATCGGGGTGGGCATTCTGCTGGCCTTCACCCTGCTCGGTGAGCCGACCCGGCGCCTGGGGCACCACCTCGGCGCCCACACCTTCCCGGAACTGCTGGGTGCGCGCTACCAGAGCAAAGGGATTCAGATCTTCGCCGGGCTGCTGATCTTCCTCTTCATGCCGCTCTACTCGGCGGCGGTGATGACCGGCGGCGCCGTCTTTGCCGCTACCCAGTTCGGGGTGGATTTCGAGGTGGCGCTGCTGGTGTTCGCCCTGATCACCGCGGCCTATGTGATTCCCGGCGGGCTCAAGGCGGTGATGTACACCGACACCTTCCAGGGGCTCATCATGATCCTGGCCATGGCTTATCTGCTGCTCTTCGCCTACACGAGCCTGGGCGGAGTCAGTGCGGCGCACCAGTACCTGACCGGGATGGCCGACCTGGTGCCGGCGCCCCTGCAGGCCATGGGTCACCAGGGCTGGACCGCCATGCCGAAGTTCGGCTGGGGGGCGACCGGCTATGACCTGTGGTGGACCGTGATCACGGCCATCATCCTGGGGGTCGGCATCGGCGTCGTGGCCCAACCCCAGTTGGTGGTGCGTTTCATGACGGTGCGCAGTCGCCGCGAGTTGGATCGGGCCGTGCCGATCGGTGCGGTTTTCATCCTTTTCATGACCGGTACCCCCTTCGCCGTGGGCAGCCTGTCCAACGCCTGGTTCGCCCAGCATGGACCCCTGCTCAAGGGTCAGGTGGTCAAGGAGATCGATGCGGAACGCGGTCATGCACTGGTGGAGCTGATGAAGGAAACATCACCCGGCCGCTGGGAGCCCGTCATCAACCCCAAGACCAATCAGCCGGCGACGGCGCCGATGGTGGTTTCTGCGCATCAGTCGGCTCAGGATGCCCAGGGCGCCCCCCTGGATCTGGTCAGCGGGCGTGCACCCACGGTGGTCTATGCCAAGGGTGACGCCGACCAGATCATCCCGACCTTCATCAGCACGGCCCTGCCGCGCTGGTTCGGGCTGGTGTTCTTCCTGGCCCTGTTGGCGGCGGCCATGAGTACCATGTCGAGTCAGTTCCACACCATCGGGACGGCTGCCGGGCGCGATCTCTATGAGCGCATCACCGGTCAGCACGGCACCGAGCCGAGCCTGCTGGTCATGCGCATCGCCATCGTGATCGGGCTGCTGGTGGCCGTGACCATCAGTTACACGGTGCGTCAGGATTATGTGGTTGCCCGGTTCACCGCGATCTTCTTTGGTTTGTGTGCGGCGAGCTTCCTGCCGGCCTATCTCGGCGGCCTCTTCTGGCGGCGTGCGACCCGTATCGGAGCACTGACCTCAATGACGGTGGGGATGCTGGTCTCGTTGTTCTGGCTCCTGCTGGTCAAGGCCAAGGAGGCGAGCGCCATCGGGCTGGTGCAGCTGGTCACCGGCGGCAAGACCAGCCTCCTGGCGGATTATCCCAATTGGCCGTCGGTGGACCCGATCATCATCGCGCTGCCGCTGGCGATGCTCACCCTGATCCTGGTCAGTGCTGTTACCAAGCCGTCCGATCCGCAGCATCTGCGTCGGTGCTTTCCCCAGTACGCGGCTCCCCAAGCCACAACCCGTTAGTCTGAACCGACCGGAGACACCCCATGCTCGGTATCGCTGATCCCCTGGTCCTGGCCGCCTTTCTGGGCTGCATCGCGGTTACCGCGGTCAGCGTCCTTTACGGCATCCTGCGGCGTAACGCCGCCGTCGATGAGGTGACCCCGGAGGACCGTGCCTGGGCTATTGAAGAACAGAAGGTGGAAGATGAACTCTAATACAACCCGAGCCGCCGCCGCGGCCATCGCAGTGGTTGCACTCGGCACCATGGCGATCACGCCGGCTAGCGCCGATCAAACCTGGGGTGCATTCAGTGCGGGGGCCGATATGCGCCTGCGCGAGGAGTACGTCGGTCACATCGGGCTCAACGAACAGATCCTGACGCCCACGGGAAATGTCACGGGCAACCAGAACCCCACTGCCAACCGCGTCTTTCAGCGTTACCGTTTTCGCGGTTGGGGTCAATATGCCCCCAGCGAGCATTTCGCGCTGGCCGCCCGGTTGATGTGGGAAGGCCGTCATTACACGCTGCCCCCGGAGAGTGCCTTTGCGCCCGGTTACGGATTCGAGAAGTGGTACAGCGGCGGTATCCTGTTCGATGCGCTGACCTTGGACTTCAAGAAGATCTTCGACAGCGGGCTTTCACTCAAGGCCGGGCGTCAGGATCTCGTCCTCGGCAACGGCTGGCTGGTGCTGGACGGTACGCCGATCGACGGGTCGCGCACCATCTATATGGATGCCGCGCGGGCGACCTACGCGGCGGACGCGATCAAGACCACCTTCGACCTGATCTATATCAACAACTACCCCAACACGGACCGCTTTCCCACGCCATTGAACGGCACGATCGAGGATCAGACCGAGCAGTACGAGGTCGGCGGCATTCTCTATGCCCGCAACAAGTCATTGCTCAAGGATACCGACCTGGATGGCTATTTCATCTACAAGGGCAATGATCCGAACTACACCATGAACAACATGCGGGTGAACAACGGCTATCCCTTCCCCTCGCCGTCGGACGACGGACAGGTGTATGCCGTGGGTGCCCGCATCGACTCCAAGCTCACGCCGAACTGGAACCTGAGGGCCGAGGCGGCGGGCGAGTGGGGCGCGAACCGCGTCACCTTGGGGGCGCCGCGTCAGAATATCTCAGCCTTCGGTTTCAACGGGCGTCTTACCTATGCCTTCAACGACTCATTGGCCAACCGCGTGCACGCGGACCTGGAATACCTCACGGGTGACGATCCGGACAGCAAGACCAACGAGTCATTCGATCCGCTCTGGGGGCGCTGGCCGCAGTGGAGCGAGCTGATGATCTATCAATGGCCGCTGGACAGCCGGGTCGGCCAGGCAACCAATTTGGTCCGCCTCAATGTCGGCTGGCTGGCCAAGGTCCATCCGACCACCGAGGTGTTGCTGGACTACCACGCCCTGTGGGCCGATCAGCAAAGCGTCCGCACCGCCAGCCAATTCTACAACATCAGCCACGACGGTAACTTCCGCGGCCATTTATTCACCGGCTGGGTCAAGACCAAGTTCAACAAGTACCTCTCCGGACACCTGGTCGCGGAGTATCTGGCGCCGGGCGACTTCTACGCCCGTAACCGTCGGGATGAGTCCTATTTCCTGCGCGCTGAAGTGGTCGTGGCTTTTTGATGGGTAAGCGCTTTCAGCGCAGTGATCTAACTCAAGCGGAGCTGGAATCTATCAATACGATGGATGGAACATTGACTGAGTGGGCATCTACGAAGTGCGAGGTTGCCCACCCCGATCGATCGCGCAGGACGCACCTGTCGCAGCCATCGGATCAAGAGCAGCCACTATGAAGCTGGCCCGGATAAGGTTAGAGAATTTCCGGTGTTTCGATGACCTCACGGTTACACTGGATGAACAACTGAGCGTGCTTGTGGCGCCCAACGGTCAGGGCAAGACTGCTGTTCTTGATGCGATTCGCATCGCCTTGTGGCCCTATGTGAGTGCTTTCGATGTTGTCTCCGGCACGATGACGGGTTCCGGCATTGACATCAATGATGTAATGACCTCTCCGACGGGGGATGCAACTCGTCGGAGTATGGAGCCAAGGCTACCTTCAGTGATATCCGCCAGCGCCATCATTGATGGCCGCGAAGTTGCCTGGTCGCGTTCCCGCGAAAAAGTCAGTGCAGGCTCGAAGACGACAATTAGAGACGCTAGGCCCTTGATCGAGATAGGGTCTGCCTATCAGTCTAGAATCAGACTGAATGACGAAAACGACAGTGAGGATAGCAAGGAGTTGAGACTTCCAATTCTTGCGTATTACGGCACTGGTCGACTTTGGAAGCGGCGTAAACTGACGCTCAACCGCGAGTCTAAGGGATCTATTTTCTCCCGCACCTACGCTTATCTAGGCTGTCTGGACTCCGCGTCCGATTATGGTTCTTTCTTGGACTGGTTCTTCTCGAATTATGCCGCCGACTTTGAGCAAAAGACGAAGACGCTGGAGCGCCTGGGATTTCAGGGTTTGTATAAAACCAGCACTCCATACAGCGAGATCCTCGCGGCTGTTTCCGGCTCGGTTGATAAAATCATGGCAAGCTCTGGTTGGGCGGGGCTACGGTACAGCCCAACGCATCAGACACTGGTCATGTCGCATCCCGATCTGGGCGAGCTGAAGGTTGATCAGCTCAGCGACGGTCAGCGTAACCTGATCGCCATGGCCGGCGATATCGCTTATCGCTGCGTCCGCCTGAACCCGCATCTGGTTGCCGATGCGCCGCTTAAGACTGAAGGTATTGTGCTGATCGATGAAATCGACATGCATCTGCATCCGCAATGGCAGCAAGTGGTTGTCGGTAACTTCCAGGAGGCGTTTCCGAAAATTCAGTTTATTGTCACCACCCACAGCCCACAGGTCCTGACATCGATCCATAAAGGGCGCATTCGCACCTTGGGGAAGAACAGCAAGGGAGACTATGTTGCAAGCATTCCACTTGCAGCCTCGTATGCTCGTATGGTGAGATCAGCAGTGACGTACTGGAAAGCATCATGATGGTCGATCCTCAGCCGCCGATCAAGGAGCGGCCGGACCTCCAGCGCCTGGTCGAACTGGTGGATCAAGGTCAATACGCAACAGTTGAGGCGCACAGGTTGCTTCATCGCTTGCAGAATCAACTGCGCCGGGATCATCCACAGCTCCAACGCATCGAGCGGAGCATCAAGCGTCAGGAGGCGCTCAAGCGATGAGGCCGATTAAGAAGCAGGGGGAGAGAATCTGTTATCTTAGTAAGGCAAACGAAAGACCGCCAACAACAGCCAGCGACGCCAAGAGACGCTGGTCGAGCTTCCGACACAAACGCGAGATCAAAGATCTGCTCTTGTGCGAACAGTTTAGGTTATGTGCCTATTCCGAGATTCGTTCCGATCGAGAGGGAATGGATTATCACATCGAGCATGTAAGGCCCAAGAGTCAGTTTCCTGCAGACACATTTTTATACGCTAATCTTGTTGTCAGCGCTCTATCGGATGTTGGCCTTCAGGCATTGCGTACTGAAGAGGTCTTTGGTGGGCACGCCAAAGGTAGCGATTACGACGGCCAGTTGTTTTTGTCCTGTCTCAACCCTGATTGCTCACGATTTTTCGCCTATTTCTCGGATGGACGGGTTGAGCCGGCTAACGGGCTCGATCCGGCTGAGCAAGACAAAGCGCGATACCCGCGTGATCTGCTGAATTTGAATAGTCCTTTTCTCGTCAATCGCCGCAGACGCTGGTGGGATGAACTCAACAGCTTGTTGCAGCAGCACCTGGACGACGATCAAAGTGTCTATCATCTGGCGGCGGTGGACCTGTTGCCGACCAATGGACGCCTGAGCCAATTCTTTTCCATAACCCGCCAGTTCTTCGGTCCTGTCGCCCAGCAAGTTCTCAAAGACGGAGCGCCCGAATTGCTGTGAAAAACACTCCGGTCCGGGAGACCATCCATCGGATTATTCGCGCGCTTACCGATCTGCGGTCCAACGCTCGGTCCAGGCGTCGGCGGGCGCCGGCCTTCCGTAAAGATACCCCTGCAAGAGGTCACATCCATGCGCCTTCAGGAACCGGCTCTGGCCTTCCGTTTCGATGCCCTCGGCGACCACGATCAGACCCAGGCCATGGGCCAGGGCGAGGGTCGCGGCGCTGATCGCGGCGTCGTTCTCGTCGCTTTCGATGTCGCGCACGAACTCACGGTCGAGTTTCAGCACCTGGATCGGCAGGCGCTTCAGGTAGGCCAGCGATGAGTAGCCGGTGCCGAAATCGTCGATTGCCAGCGTCACTCCGAAGCTGCGCAAGGCTTGCAGCGTCTTGCCGGCGCTGACCGGATCGCTCATCGCCACCGATTCGGTGATTTCAAGCTCCAGTTCGTTGTCCCGCAGACCATAGCGTTGCAGCACGGCAGCTACCTTGGTGACCAGGGCGGGGTCGCTCAACTGTTGGGCCGATACGTTCACCGCGACGCGGCTGGGGCCGATATCAGCCGCCTTCCACCGCGCGAAACGGCGGCAGGCTTTGTCCAGTACCCAGTCCCCGATGGTTTGGATCAATGCGGTCTCTTCAGTGATGGGGATGAATTTGGCTGGTTGGACCAGACCACGTCGCGGATGCCGCCAGCGGATCAGCGCCTGGGATTTTGTCCGGCGACATCTTCCAGGCGATAGCCGGTCTGCCGGGAGAAAGCCGGATTGATGGCAATGATCCGATTGTCGTGGTCGGTGACCAGAATCGCCTCGCCGCTGTGCTCGAAAATGTTGGCATAGAGTTGTAAAGCGTCCTCGGCGCGGCGCAGTTCGGAGATGTCCTGCACCGTACCGCGCGAGACCCGCGGGGTGCCGTCCGGCGCATAGAGGGTCTCGCCGTGCTCATGGACATGCTTGATCCGACCATCGGCAAACAGCAGGCGATGGGAGATTGAATACGCTTCCCGGCTGGTGAGCGAGGCTTGGTACGCCAGGTTGACGCGTTCCCGGTCATCCGGATGGACGGCATCGAGAAAGCTCTGATAATTGGCGCCGAAGCGGGTCGGGTCCAGTTCGAAGATACGGAAAACCTCGTCCGACCAATTCAGTTGGCGGGTCTTGAGGTTGAGCTGCCAACTGCCGAGCCGCGCGATGCGTTGCGCATCGCGCAACTGCTCAAGCGACCGGCCGAGCGCGGTCTCGGTGCGCATGAAGCGGCGCCCGAGACTATGGGCCGCGCCGGCCGACAGCAGCATGAAAAACGCGAATGCCAGCACGGTCGTCCGTTGGGTGGCGTGGGCGCCAATACCTCGTCGGTGTCGATCTTGACCACCATTCCCCAACCCAGTGCCGGCAAATAATGCCAACTGGCGGCGACCTCGCGACCGGCATAGTCGTGCACCAGCCCCCGGCCTTGATTGCCGGTCAGTGCGCGGCGCATCGGCTCGGCAGCCTGTGCGAGCGGAATCACTTTGGTGAAAGGCGCATCGGACATCCGCGCCAGTGGGATGGTATAACGAACGCCCGGCTCATCTTGCACTGCCAAGACGGTCTCGCCAGTGCGGCCGAGCCCCGTGCGATCCGCCACCACCGGCATCAAAGTGGCCAGATTGACCTGGAGCGCCAGGGCGCCGATCGGTCGACCATGGTCCAGCAGCGGTGCGACGATGAAGGCGGCAATCGCATTGCCGGATGGCGCGTAGGGCGCGAATCGGCTCAGATCGATGTGCAGAAAGGTCATGGCCTGGCGAAAGCCGGCGGCCAGCCCGCTCTCGCGATACGGACCATCCAGCAGGTTGGTACCCAGATCGGCCTCGGCGCGCAGCGAGAAGACGACATTGCCCTGGTCGTCGATCAGCAGTACGTCATGGTATTCGCCTTGTTCGCTCAGTGTCGCGAATGGCGAGCGGTAATGCGCGGCCGTGTCGCGGGTCGCGGCGAGGCCGCCGCTGCGAAAGTCCGCGGTGAGTGTCGGCAAGGCCGCGCGCACCTGATCCTGGCCGGCGAATGAGCGCGCATCGGCCAGGCGTTCGCTGATGTAACTGTTGATCTGGTCGGATTTCTTGTCGGCAATCGAGGCGATGTTCTGCAACGCCGCCGCGGTCAGCGCCTGCTCGAAGGTAAACAGGTAAAACCAGGCCAAACCAGCCAGCGGGAGCAGGGCGACGATCAGGAAGCCAAGGGCGAGACGCAGCCGCAGGCTGAGCGGTTTCACCACACCCCCCCGGCTTTCTTGGGACGGTGCGGATCTGCCGCGGTCAGCAGTGTACGAACCAGTTCGAGCCATTCGTCGCGGCCGCGGTAGGGCGGAAAGGGTACCGGGCGGACGGGTGCCTCGGAGATCTCGGTGCCCTCGAACTGCCCGTCTTCCCGCGCCCGCCCCACATAAACCCGCCGCCACAGGTGACGGGTGGCGGCGTCCACCGCGACGATGCCGGACGGGCCATCCACACTCATGCGTCCGATCGAGCGATTGATCTGCGCTGGATCGGGGTGCCCGGGATGATCTGCTGGTTGGGCGCCGAACCCATGTAAACAATGTTGGGCGACTGTTCCAGACCCTCATATTGCAGCGGGTAAAACAGCAGGTGATGGTGTTCTTCCACCACCGGTCGGACGGCCTGGCGGCAGGCCGAGGTCCAGCAGCCGAATAGGGCACTGACACCGTCTTTCAGGATCAACCGCTCGACTTGGTTCGCGGCCACCGTCCAATCCGAGCGGCTGTCGGCAACCATCAATTCCACGCGGCGCTCCAGCAGTCCGCCGTCCCGGTTGATCTCATCCACGGCAAGTTGCAGCGCATCGACCAGTCCGCGCTCGCTCTCGGCCATGACGCCGGATAAGGCATGTACAGCCCCGATGCGGATTGGTTCCACCGCCGCCGGACGCAGGCTGAGTAAGCCAACCGTCAGGATGACCAGGGTCACCAGTAACAGCGCCAGACGGACGGGGAAGGAGGCCATGGGACACCGCCGATCTTGGATCAAAATTTGGGGCTTTGTTCCCGGAACGGGGAGCAAAGCCGCCATGGCTGTCCCTGGCGAAGGCGTTGTTGACGATCCTAGCGGGCCAACTCCAAGACCTGTCGTGATTGCTCCAGATCGACGTTTTGCCGCTCACCGAGCGCCGTCATGCCGTGGCGTTCAAGCGCCTGCACCAGCGGCGTGATCGCCTCCGGGCCGATGCCGTAACTGGAGAGCCGGGTCTGAACCTGCAGTGATTCGAAGAAGTCGCGGGTCCGGCGGATCGCGGTATCGATGCGCGCGTCCTCATCCCCGTCATGGAGGTCCCAGATGCGTGCGGCATATTGCAGGAGCTTCTCGCGCTTGTCGCGGCGCCTGATCTGCAACATGGCCGGCAAGACGATCGCCAGGGTTTGCGCATGGTCGAGGCCGTGCAGGGCGGTGATCTCGTGACCGATCATGTGGGTGGCCCAGTCCTGCGGCACGCCGGCGCCGATCAGTCCATTCAGGGCTAAGGTCGCGGTCCACATGAGATTGGCACGTACCGCGTAATTGTCGGCTTCGGCCAACGCCTTAGGCCCGTCCTCGATGAGCGTGAGCAGCAGGCCTTCGGCGAATCGATCCTGCACCTTGGCGTCGTCCGGATAGGTCAGGTACTGCTCTGCGATGTGTGCGAAGGCGTCGATGACACCGTTGGCGACCTGACGCGGCGGCAGCGTGTAGGTCTTGGTCGGATCAAGCACCGAGAAACGCGGGAAGACCAGCGGGTGGCCGAAGGCCAGTTTGTCCTGGGTGGCGGCGCGGGTGATGACCGAGAAGCTGTTCATCTCCGAGCCGGTTGCCGGCAGTGTCAGCACGGTGCCGAAGGGAACGGCGGCGGTGATGGGTGCCTGCTTGGCGAGCATGTCCCAGGGCTCCCCGTCGAATGGAATCGCCGCGGCGATGAACTTGGTCCCGTCGATCACCGAGCCCCCGCCGACGGCGAGCAGGAAGTCGACCTGTTCCCGGCGCGCGAGCGCGACGGCCTGCATCAGGGTTTCATAGGTCGGATTGGGCTCGATGCCGCCGAATTCCAGGAGGGTGAAGTCGGTGAGCGCCGTCTTGACCTCGGCCAGGGTGCCGGTCTTCACGACGCTGCCCCCGCCATAGGTGATGAGCACCCGCGCACCGCGGGGGATCTCCTGGTTGATCGCGGCGATCTGCCCGGTACCGAAGAGGATGCGGGTGGGGTTGTGAAAAGTGAAATTTTGCATAGAAGCTCCGCGAAGATGAATCACCGTAGATGAAGGCGTTGTGCTCCAGTGGAAGGGGCTGCGCGCAGCGCGCACTGCCGGCAGTACCAGACTTTTCAGGACAACTGCTTGCCTTGGGAACTCAGTCCCGCCAGGTCGGCCGGGGTATCGATGTCGGTCAGTACCGCATCCGTGTCGAAGGCGACCGTGATCAGGTTGTCGCGCAGCGCGTCGAGCAGCGTTCGCCCGCCGGTATCGCCGACAATCCGGCGCAGCGCCGCGAAGTGGCCGCACGGCCAGAGCACCGGATGACCGCGACGGCCGCCATGGGTCGGGACGACGATCGCGGGGTGCGCGGGGTCGAAGGCGGCGATGATTCGGTCGATGTGTGCGGCTCTGACCCGCGGCATGTCCGCAAGCAGGATGACGGCCGCCGCGGTGGCCGGCGGCAGCGCGGCCAGGCCGCGGTGCAGGGAGGTCGACAGGCCGTGCGCGTACTCGGCGTTGCGTACGATCGACACCGGCGCGCCGACCAGGGCGGCCTCGACCGCCGCGGCCTCGCCGCCGGTCACCACCAGCACCTGGGCGCAGCGCGAGCCCAGGGCCGCCGCCACGGCATGCCGCACCATGGGTACCCCATTGATGAGGCGCAGCAGCTTGTGCTGTCCGCCCATCCGCGAGGAGGCTCCGGCGGCCAAAACCAGTGCCGCGATCCGATTCGCTTGATCGAGGCCCATCGATGTCGCCGTGGTGATCTGTGTTCGTCCTGGGAAGAGCGGTCAGCGCCGACCGCGGCGGCCTGGATAACGGGTCTGGATGATCTCAGCCAGAATGGCCACCGCAATCTCGGCTGGTGCCCGGCCGCCCAGGTCGAGCCCGACCGGCCCGTGGATGCGCTGTGTCTGTGCCGCCAGTCCGGCCGCGCGCAGGCGTTCCAGTCGCTGGTCCTGGGTGCGGCGGCTCCCCAGCGCGCCGATATAGAAGGCGGGGCTGGCGAGCGCCGCCCTGAGCGCGGGGTCATCCAGCCGCGGATCGTGCGCCAGGACGACGACCGCCGTGCGTGGGTCTGGTGCCAGGTGCAGCAGGGCGGTGTCCGGCGCGTCGGTGATGAGCGCGATCCCGGGGAAGCGTGCCGGGTCGGCAAAGGCCGGGCGCGGGTCGATCACGATCACCACGAAGCCCGCGAGTCGGGCCATGGGGGCGAGTATCTGAGCGATGTGCCCGGCGCCGATGAGGAGCAGGCGCGGCATGGGTGCAGCGACCTGCACGAACAGCGCCGGGTCGGTTTCCAGCAGGCCGCTGTGCTCCGCCGCGATGTGCTCGCGCACCTGGTCGAGGAGCGGCGGGGCCAGCGGCAGGTCGCCATCCAGGGTGTCACCGTCGACCACCGACATGGCGCCGTCGGTCAGGCGGGTGACCAGTGCCGCGGGACGCCGCGCCCGGTGCGCGACGAGCAGGTGCTCGAACGCGCCGGTTGGGTCGATCCGCACGATGCAGACCTCAATCTGTCCGCCGCAGGCGAGCCCGGCCGCCGCGGCGTCCGGGTCGCCGATGACGAAGTCACGCCGGCGCGCCCGCCCGTCGGCAATCGCCGCCAGGGCCTGCGCGATGACCGCACCCTCGATACAGCCGCCGGAGATCGAACCGTGAAAGCTGCCGTCGTCAGCCACCGCCAGTTGGCTGCCGATCGGGCGTAATGAGGACCCGCCGCGCACCAGGGTTGCCAGGGCGACGCGTTTGCCTTGAGCGTGCCAGGTGGCGATCTGCTCCAAGAGATCATCGGGTGCCGTGATCATGATTGCGGTTATTTGGTCGTCGGCGAGGGCGGCGGTCCGCGGAGCGGACCCTACGGGGACAAGCGCAGCGGCAGGCTGCGCAGTCGCTGGCCGGTGACCGCGAAGAGCGCATTGGCGACCGCGGGGGCGATGACCGGTGTCGCCGGTTCGCCGACCCCGGTCGGCGGTTGTGCCGAGGGAACAATGTGAACCTCGACCTCCGGCATCCGATCGATGCGCAGCACCTGATAGTCGTGGAAGTTCGACTGGATCACGGCTCCGTGCTCGATGCGGATCTCGCCGAGCAGGGCGGCGGAGAGTCCGAAGCCCATGCCGCCTTCCATCTGGGCGTGGATCACGTCCGGGTTGACGGCAAGGCCGCAGTCCACTGCGATCACCACCCGGTCCACCCGGAACTGGCCACCCTTGCGCACCGTGACCTCGGCCACCTGTGCGACCGTGGTCCCGAAGGATTCATGGACCGCCACCCCGCGTCCGCGGCCCTTGGGTAGTGGCTGACCCCAGCCGGCCTTTTCTGCGGCAAGTTTCAGCACCGCCAGGTGGCGTGGATGGTTCTTCAGCAGGCGCAGGCGATAGGCGACCGGGTCCTGGCCGGCCGCCGTGGCCAGTTCGTCGATCATGCACTCCCCGGCAAACGCGGTATGGCTGGACCCGACTGAGCGCCACCATTGGACCGGGACCGGCAGCCGCGGCGAGTGCAGGTCCAGCCTGAAGTGCGCAATGCTGTACGGAAGGTTGGCGGCGCCTTCTACGGAGGTTTGGTCCACTCCGTTCTTGATCATCATAGGCTCGAAAGCCGTCCCGGCGATGATGGATTGACCCACGATGCGCTGATCCCAGCCGACCGGCCGGCCCTTGGGGTCGATCCCCGCGCGGATGCGATGCAGATACAGCGGCCGGTACCAGCCGGCGCGCATGTCGTCCTCGCGGGTCCACTGGAGTTTGACCGGCAGTCGGGCACGCAGGGCCTGGTAACAGTGCGCCGCTTCGATCAGATAGTCCGATGCCGGGTTGGCGCGTCGACCGAAGGACCCGCCGGCGAACAACATGCGGATCTCGACCTGCTCGGGAGCGAGTTCAAAGACCTTGGCCAGGGCCGCCTGATCGCCCGTCTGAAACTGTTCGCCGTTCCAGACCCGAATGCCCTGGTCCGTGGGCTCGATCACGCAGTTCATCGGCTCCATGGCGGCATGGGCCAGAAAGGGAACACTGTACTCGGCCTCGATGACCTGGGCGGCACCGGCGAGCGCGGCGTCCACATCGCCGTCCTGGCGGGCGATGGCCCCGGGGGACTTGGCCAATTCCCGATAGCGCGCCAGGATCTCGGCGGTGCCCTCGGTCATGGCGTCGGTTTCGTCCCAATCCACCCGCAGGGCGTCCTGGGCGCGCCGGGCCGTCCAGAAATCGCGGGCGATGATCGCCACTCCGCTCGGGATCCCGGCGATCCGCTCGACTCCCGGAATGGCGCGGGCCTCGGTGTCATGGATGCGCTTGACCCGGGCGCCGAAGCGGGGCGGGTGCACCACCAGCGCGGTCAGCAAACCGGGCAGGTGTACATCCTGGGTGAACAGGGCGCTGCCGTCCGTCTTGGACGGCCCGTCCGTGCGGTGCAGCCCCGGTTTGCCGATGAGCTTGAACTGCGCCGGGTCCTTGAGCCGGACCTCCGTGGGAACCGTCAGTTTGGCCGCCGCCTCGGCCAGTTCGCCGAAGGGTGCCCGGTGGCCGGCACGATGGCTGACCACACCGTCCTTGACCTGGATCTCGGTGGCCGGGACCTGCCAACGTTGCGCCGCCGCGGTGACCAGCATCCGGCGGGCGGCAGCACCGGCCTTACGCAGTTGCTCGAACGAATTGGCGAGGGCGGTACTGCCGCCGGTCCCCTGGGCGCTGCCCCAAAGCAGGTTGTTGTAGCGTGTCGCGTCGGCCGGGGCGCCTTCTGCCCTGATCTGGTCCCAGGCCGCGTCCAGTTCCTCGGCCACCAGGGTGGGCAGTCCGGTAAAGGTGCCCTGACCCATCTCCAGGTGTTTGACGATGACGGTCACGGTGTCATCCGTGCCGATGCGCACGAAGGCGTTGGGCGCGAAGGGCGCCGCCGCGGCTGGAGCCGTCCCGGCGTGGTCGTCGGTGTCGGCCGCGGGGGCCGGGCCGATGCGCAGTCCCAGCAGCAGCCCGGCGCCGGCCGCGATTCCGGCCTCCAGGAAGGTGCGGCGCCCCGTGTTCTCGATGGTGTCGGGGGCGATGGTTGCAATCTGGTCGTGGGTGGTTGTCATCGTCGCTCTTCCCCTTAAACCAAGGCGTCGGCGGCGCGCCGGATGGCGGCGCGGATGCGCGTATAGGTCGCACAGCGGCAGAGATTGCCGGACATGGCGGCGTCGATCTGCGCGTCGGTCGGGTCAGGATTCTCCGCGAGCAGGGCGGTAGCGGCGAGGATCTGGCCGGACTGACAGAATCCGCACTGCACCACGTCCAACTCCAGCCACGCGGTGCGCACCGCCTGGCCGACCTTGCCGAGGGCGCTGGCGCCAAGCCCCTGGACCAGTCCTTCGATCGTCACGACCTCCCCTCCGGCAGCGACCGACACCGGGGTAGAGCAGGAGCGCACCGGCGCCCCGTTCAGAAACACGGTACAGGCTCCGCACTGGGCCATGCCGCAGCCGTACTTGGTTCCAGTCAGACCGACATGCTCGCGGATCGCCCACAACAGCGGCATCGCCGGGTCCAGGTCCAGTTGGTGCTCGGTGCCATTGATTCGCAGTGTCAGCATGGGGCCTCCGGGTCAGGTGTCCGCAGCAGTTGGGTGCTGTACGAGAATAACCCTAGCACAACCCGGCTGGCGAGCGGACCTCGCCCGTGATGGGTCTTGGTAATAAATACGCCAACAATCGGGTGCTGCACTTGGTGATAGGGCAGAGGGCGGTTGGCAGGACCTCCAAACGCTCGGACCCCTGGAGGTGCAAACGCACCGATGGATGGAATAGATGCCCGAAGATCCTGCCAAGCATGAACTTAGCGCAGGCGTATCGCTGTTGCCACGCGACTCGTCCGGGCCTTGGTGCGGCGGTGCCTGGTGAAGCACCGTGCGCGCTGGGAGCGGGCGGAACCGCTTGGGGCATCCCCCCAGGGTTTAACCCTGGGGGGGTGTGAAGCGGCGTCCCGGCGCGTTTGGCCGCTTGTGACCTTCCGTGGCGTCCGCTCAGCGCCCTAGAGCTTGGGCTTGGGTGTGTCCGCGGTCTCCACCGGCAGGATCGGGTAGATCACCTGCGGCTGCTCGCCGGTCAAAGCGGTGAGGAACTGCGCGATCAGCGTGGCCTCGTGTTCTTCCATCTCGGTGCCGAGCTGGGCGTTGGACATCACCGCAACCGCCTGTTCCAGATACCAAACCTGACCGGAGTGGAAGTAGGGGGCGGTCAGGGCGATGTTGCGCAACGGGGCGGCGCGGAAGACATACTCATCCGATGCGGTCTTGGTCACCGCAAAGCGGCCCTTGTCCCCGCGGGGCAGGATGTCCGCACCCGGCTTCTTGATCAACCCGAACGGGAAATACGCCTGGCCGCCAACATTCACGCCGCTGTGACAGGCGGTGCAGCCCTTGTTGATAAAGAGGTCCAGCCCTTGCTTCTGCTCCTCGGTCATGGCCTGGTCATTGCCTTCGAACCAGGCGTCGAAGGGTGAGGCCGGGGTGACCAGGGTGGCCTCGAAGGCCTCGATGGCGCGGGCCATGTTATCGAAGGTGACCGGGTCCGCCTCGCCGGGGAAGGCCCGGCTGAAGCGCTCCACATACTGCGGCATGCTTTGCAGGGTGACGACCACGGCGTCCGGCTTGTTGGCCATCTCCACGCCGGCCTGCACCGGTCCCTTGGCCTGCTCCTTGAGGTCCGCGGCGCGGCCGTCCCAGAACTGGGCCTTGTTATAGACGGCGTTAAGCACCGTCGGGGCGTTGCGCGGGCCCTTTTGCCAGCCGTGGCCCACCGAGGTGGGCAGATTGTCATCGCCGCCGGTGCCCAGGTTGTGGCAGGTATTGCAGCTGATCAGGCCGCTGGCGGAAATCCGCGGGTCGAAGAACAGCATGGCGCCCAGGTCGATCTTCTCGCGCGTTAGCGGGTTGTCAGTCACCTTGCCGGCGCCGTAGGGGAGGGCGGCCAGCCCGGCGGACTTGGCCTGGGCACGCAGGGCAGCGTCATCAGCCAGGGCCGCACCGGCGGCGAAAGTGCCGACCAGTGCAGCTGAGCAAGCAACGGCGATCAGAGTGAGTTTCATGGAGACTCCTGGTGTTGGGTACATCGGAACACGTGATGCCTGCAACGGCACGCTAAGGTTAACGACGCGGTGATGACGAGGCTATGACTTTGGTCAGAAATTTCGGCTGATTCTTTATTCTTGCACCGCGGCGGGGCATGCTGAGTCCAACATGACGCTATCCATCCGCGCCAAGCTGTTCCTGACCCTGCTGCTGGCCTGCCTGCTGGTGGTGGTCGGCACCCATGCCTTCGTGCGCTGGTCCATCGAGCAGGGGCTGATCGAGCTGGCGGATGCGCGCGAGTCGGAGCGGATCAACGCCATCGCCGAGCGGCTCATCGCGGTCTATGCCGACAGCGGCTCCTGGGAGCCGTTACGCGCGGACAAGTCGCTGTGGATCGCTGCCTTACTGGGTCGGGACCCGAAGGATCGGTTGGCGCGCGGTGACCCGCGGCGCGGCCACCTGCCCCCCTGGGCACGCCGTGTGTTGAACGATGCCGGCGGCTGGCCGCCGACCTGGGCGCTGGTGCGCGGCCGGGAGCGGCCCGCCCCGCTGGAGTTGCGGCTGATGTTGCTGGATGGGGCTGGGGCTGTGGTTTATGGCCAGTCGTCTCTGTTACCGGGAGCCCGGCGCCATCCGCTGGAGTTGGACGGCCAACCCATCGGTTCCCTGGCGACCCTGCCCGGTCCGCCGCTGGCCGAGTTGCCCGATCTCGAGTTTCAGTCCCGCCAGGGCAGCCGGCTGTGGATCATTGGCGCGGGGATGTTGCTGATTTCGGCCGTGCTGGCTTATCCGTTGGCGCAGCGGGTGGTGCGGCCGGTACGGCGCATCCAGGAGGCGACCCGCCGCCTCGCTGCCGGGGATTTCACCGCCAGGGTCAGCGTGCACGGGGGGGACGAGATCGCCCGTCTCGGGCGCGACCTCAACGTCCTGGCCGCGACCCTGGAAGGCAACGAACAGGCGCGTCGCCGCTGGGTGGCCGATATCGCCCATGAACTGCGCACCCCCATCGCCCTGCTGCTGGCCGAACTGGAGGCGCTGCAGGATGGAGTGCGGCCCCTGGACCGGGCCGCGGTGGATGCCCTGCACGCCGACGTGCTGCGCTTGAACCGGTTGGTCGGGGATCTGCACGAGTTGTCGGTGACCGACCTGGGTGCACTGAGCTACCGGCTGACCGAGACCGATCTGCGCGAGGTCTTGCAGACCGATCTGGACGCTTTCCGCTCGCGCTTCCAGGCGGCGGGGCTCTCCCTGGCGCTACAGGACCGGGCGCCAACGCCGCTGCTGTTGAGCGCCGATCCGGACCGGCTGTCGCAAGCGTTCCGCAATCTGCTCGGCAACAGCCTTCAGTACACCGACCCCGGCGGCGGGCTCACCGTCACCCTGGGCCGTAGCGGCGCGCGGGTGACGCTGGACTTTCAGGATACGGCACCCGGCTGTCCGCCCGAGTCACTGCCGCGGCTGTGCGATCGGCTCTACCGGGTGGAGGACTCGCGCAGCCGCCACACCGGCGGGTCCGGCTTGGGCCTGGCGATCGTCAAGAACGTCGTCGAGGCCCATGGCGGTACCATCAGTGCCGCCGCCGCCCCCGCTGGCGGTCTGTGGATTCACATCGAGTTACCCGCCTGAGGGCCGCCATGCAGCAACCGCAGTGTATCCTGATCGTCGAAGACGAACAGCGCCTGGCCGCCCTGGTGGCCGACTATCTCAAGGCCGCCGGCTATCAGGTCGATCAGCTCCACACCGGCGAAACCGTGCTGGACTGGGTGTGCACCCACCGCCCGGACCTGATCCTGCTGGACCTGATGTTGCCGGGCAAGGACGGGCTGACCCTGTGTCGGGAGATCCGCGCCGCGCCCGGCGAGCCGGGTCGGATACCCGTCATCATGACCACCGCCCGGGTCGAGGAGATCGATCGGCTGATCGGGCTGGAACTTGGCGCCGATGACTATGTGTGCAAACCCTACAGCCCGCGTGAATTGGTGGCGCGGGTCAAGGCCGTCTTGCGGCGCAGTGCCGGGCCGTTGGTGACTGACGCACCCGGCGCCGCGGCGGTTGCTGCCGATCCGCTCACCCTGGACCCGGACGCGCTGCGGGTGCAGGCGCAGGGCCGGGCAATCGAACTCACCGCGGTGGAGTTCGCGCTGCTGGCGACCCTGCATGCGGCTCCCGGGCGGATCTTCTCGCGCGAGCGGCTGATGGACCGCATTTACACCGATCGCCGGATCGTCGCGGACCGCACCATCGACAGCCACATCAAGAAACTGCGCCGCCGGCTGGAGGAACTCCTGCCCGGCCGGGAGTTGGTGCACTCGGTCTATGGGGTTGGTTACCGGTATGAGGATCGGGGGGAGGAATGAGTCCCGGCGACAACGCTGCAAGAGGGGCGGGTTAACCCGTGGGCAGGTTGCATTGCGAGATGACCATCGCCGATGCGGCACCGCAAGCGGCCTAAGCCGCTATGCGTACTGACAATTGTCGGGATCGTCGATCCGCGGTCCGCGGATCGCCCGGCGGTGTGCGCCCTGCGCTAACCTCTGTCGCAACCTATGCTCGGTCGATCGATCCCATGAATGCACCCCGCCGCGCCATCATTGTCGCCGCGGAGCTGCGTTTCGGCGCGGCCATGAAGGGCTCCGAGCGATTGACCGCCCGCTGGAGACCGTGCCGGCGGCCCTGGACATCCTGCCCTTCGACGAGTCCGCGGATCGGCGCTACGGCGAGATCCGAGCGGCGCTCGAACGCCCTATTCGCCCTATGGATCGGGGTAAAGTGCCGCCATCTTCGCCGCCTGCACCGCTACCACGCGGCGCAAATCCGGCGGGGCGACCACCTCGACATTATCCCCGGCCCCCAACAGCCAACGCAGCAATTGGCCTGTCGAGGGAACCCGCGCCCACACCCGCATCTCAAAGTCGGAGCCGGGCGGCTCGTCCACCCACCGCTGGCCCGCTGCCAACGGGCAAGCGGTGAGCACCGTCGCCAGATAACGACGCACCCGTAACTCCAGGTCGACCATCTCCCCCTGGCCGAAGTCGACCTGGCCGCTCGCGATGGCTTGATCCAGATCGAATCCGATCGCTGTCCGGACGGGCGTCCGGGTGAGTGCCCGAGCCCGGATCATCCGGTGCAAGGCATAGAGCCGGACCGGCGCTTCCTCGTCATTCTTCAGTGCAAACAGATAGGCGATGGGGCCACGCTGCACCAGGGCCTGGGGGTGCAGGCAGGCATCGCTGTGATCATCGTCGGCGTTGGTATACAGCACCTGCAGGGCACAGGGCTGCGCCAGGGCCTCGATCACGGCCTCCAGCACGCCTTGATGAAGCGCCACGGGCCGCAGGCGCAGGGTATCGGGGACGATCCGCAAACGCGTCTCATCGAGCCTGGGACCCTCGGCATTGGTCAGTAACCGCTGCCACAGTCGATCGAGCCGTTGCTGGGGCAGTGCGTCCGCCACCAGGTCGCGCATCAACTGGAGGTCGTACGCTCGGACCGCCTGGTCTTCGTCCGGTTCCGGCGCGACCAACCGGTAGCGCAGCGGTTTGCCGCCGGGGTTGACCGCCTCGATCCGCCCCTCCTTCACCAGCTCTTCGAGATCGCGTTGCAGCGCACGCCGCCGCGCCTCCGGCGTCTTGCCGGCATACGCTTCACCGAGCGTTGCCAGCAGTTGCGTGGCATCCGGGCACGCGCTGGCCGCCCGTCCGCGGGGCACCAGGAACTCCAGGCGCTTGAGGCGCGCGATGCGGGTTTCATGGGTAGCAGCCATCGCATTAGTGTACGACGGAGTTTGACGCATCGCAATGGTTCAATACGCCTCACCAACCGCCGCGTAAGAGGACTCCGCCATGGCCCAGAAGAACCAAGACCTGTCATCGCGCCAACTGCTTGACCTGATCGGTCTGAGCGAAGAAGCCCCGCTGGACCTGCTCGCGGACGAGCCGCTGGACGGACTGAACGGCGACCTCGGTGCGGTCCTGCGGGAGCGCTACCGGTCGTTCATCCAGCCGCATCGCTTCGCCCCCGGCGATCTGGTCGTCTGGAAAGCCGGCATGCGCAACCACCGCCTCCCGCGCTATGGCCAGCCGGTAGTGGTGCTGGAGGTGCTGGAAACGCCGGTGTTCGATGCGGAGACCGATGCTGGGTCAACCTATTTTCGGGAGCGTCGCGATCTCGTGTTGGGCATGATCTGGGAGACCGGTCCCGGCCGTGGCGATTTCATCAGCTTCCACTTTGACCAGCGTCGGTTCATGCCCTACGCGGAGACCTGCGCATGAACGATCACCGCACCCTCTGGCGCACCGACTTCAGTACCGTACCCGCGGCTCCGCGCCGAGCCGCCCGCTATGCCCTGCAACTGGCGCGGGGCGACGCGCGTCTGGGTCACGACCTGAAGGACCCCGAGGTGTTGGCCGCCCTGTGGGAATTGACGCTGCCGTTGCTCGAGCCGGACGCCGTGGCGGCGCTGCTGAGATTGGGCAAGTATTCGGACCGTGATCGGCATCAGGTGTACACTGTCACGCAAGACGAAACCAAGGGGTTGGGGAAGCAATGGACAGGCGCTACAAGCAGGGCACGGCGCGCGGGTACGAGGCACAGCTGCCGCGGCGCATTGAGGACTTTGTGGGTGCGGACAATCCGGTGCGGGCGATCGACGCCTACATCGACACCTTGGACTTGGAGGCGCTCGGGTTCGTGAACGCGGGCGGGAGACTGCGCTGCGGACAACCGGCGTTCGCCCCGGCCGCCCTGCTCAAGCTCTACGTGGCCGGTTACCTGGATCGGGTGCACAGTTCGCGGCGTCTGGCGCACGAGTGCCGCCGCAACCTGGAGTTCATGTGGCTGCTGGAAGGCCTCACGCCGGGCTATCGCACGATCGCGACCTTCCGCCAGTTCAACGGCCCGGCGTTGCGGGCGGTGTGCAAGGACTTCATGCTCCTGTGTCAGGAGCTGGATCTGCTTGGCGGGGAGGAAGTTGGCATTGACGGCGCCTTCTTCAACGCCAGTGCCAGCGACGCCAGCGTCATCACCAAGACGACCCTGGAGAAGCGACTCAAGCAGATTGAGTGCGATATCGCGGCCTACCATCAGGACTTAGAGACCCAGGATGCCGACGAACGGGGGTTGCCTGAGGACCTGAGCAAGGCCCCGGAGTTGGCCGCCAAAATCGTGAAGCTCCAGGCGCGCCAAGCGCGCCACGCGGCCTTGCTCAAGCAACTGGAGGACAGTGGGGAAACCCAGATCTCGCGCACCGACCCAGATGCCCGCGCCCTGCGCAAGGGCGGCCAGCAGCTGGTCGGCTACAACGTCCAGAGCTCCGTCGATAGCAAGCACCGGCTCATCGCCCATTACGACGTGACTAACGCCGGCAACGACACCCAGCAGTTGGCCCCGCAAGCCCTTGCAGTGCAAGAGGTGTTGGGGGTCGAGACCATGACCGTCGTGGTCGATGCCGGTTATTTCAACGAGGCGCAGTTGGCCACCTGTGCGCAGGCCAACATCACCGTCTACGTCCCGATTCCCGACTACGAGCAGCGCCTGACCGCCGCGGGACGCTTGAGCGGGGCGAATTTCACGTACCTGCCGGAGACCAATGTCTATGTCTGCCCCGGCGGACAAGAACTGCACCAGTATGGCGAGCCGCACCGCCGCGCCGGTACGGGTACCCTCTATACCCGTTATAGCCGCCCGCCCGGCGCGTGCCAAGACTGCCCGCTCAAGGCGGCCTGTCTGCCCGCGAGTGGCCGGCGCCAGATCGAGCGCTCCGAGTATGCGCCGGTCGTGGAGGACCTGCGCCAGCGCATGGCCGATCAGGGACCCGCGCGCATGCGTCAACGCGCCGGTTTGGTCGAACATCCCTATGGGACGCTCAAGCGCTGGTTCGGCTGGGACCACTTCCTGGTCCGCGGTTTCGAGAAAGTCTGGGGTGAGATGAGCCTGATGGTGCTCGGCTACAATCTCACGCGGGTGATTCACATCCTCGGTGCGCAGGCGTTTCGGGATTACTGCGCCCAGCGTTTGACCGGCCGCCTGCTGCCCACCTAGGCAGGGATGGCAACTTCATCGATAGGCTTCTGTTTTCTATCAAATAGCAGCCTCGGAGACGGATTTTGACGGCCCGCCGATCGCGCCCGCGTCGGTCGCTCTCGACGCAACTGCGCGGCGACTGGCGCCGCCAGTCGCCGCCAGGCACGTGATGGCACGCCCCAACTCGTATACGATATGAATACTTTCACAATCTCTGCTGTCGCGCTATGCCGACGCGGAACTGAACTGGATGCCGCCCGGCGTGGTCGATTGGGAGGCGTGGGACAGCGTGCAAGGCGCACGACGCCTGGACTACGAAATCGCCCGCCGGGCCCACGATGCTCCGGACGACGTGCCGTCTCCCCCGCTCGGTGCCGCGGAGCTGCGCGAGCGCCTGCGTTCCTTCTTCAAGACCATCCCGCGCCGGGTGCTGCGGCGGCTGGCGGCGGCCGACGCCGCGGCGCCGACCGCCCCGACCGTTGCGCTGCTCGGCGAGGCCCTGCGGCTCGACGCGACCGCCGTCTGGATGCTCGATTACCTGGAACAGCGTGAGCTGAGCGAACCGCTGCGCACCCTGTTGCGCGCCACCGGGCGCACCAGTGGCCGCCTCGCCGCCCGCCTGAACCTGGGGCGCCTGGCGACCCTGCTGGGCCTGGACCAGGCGACGGTGCACCACGCCCTGACCAGGCGCGCCCCGCTGCGGGCGCTCGGGCTGGTGGAGTGCGACGACGGCTTCAGTGACCTGGAGGACTTTCTGACCCCCACCGGTCTGCTGCGCGAGGTGCTGGCGGCCACCCCCCGGGATGCCGAGGCGCTGCTGGCGCTCTTGATCGAACCAGCCCCGGCCGGGGCCTGGCGCCTGGACGCCTTTCCGCAGTTGGCGGAGGCCACCGGACGCCTGGAGGGCGTCTTGCGCCACGGCGCGGCCACCGCGGCGGTCGGCGTCAATGCGCTCTTCTATGGGCTGCCCGGCACCGGCAAGACCGAACTGGCGCGGGCCTTGGCCGCGGCCAGCGGGCTGCGCGCCTACCAGGTGCGCAGCGCCGATGAGGACGGCGACGGACTGGCGCGCACGGGTCGGCTGTCGGCGTACCTGGTGGCCCAGCGCATGCTCGCCCGGCGGCGCGATGCGGTGTTGCTGTTTGACGAGGTCGAAGACGTCTTCGGCGCCAGTGACGACCTGGTCGCACTGCTGCGCGGTCAGCGCGCCACCGGCCGCCAGAAAGGCTGGATGAACCGCATCCTGGAGGAGAATCCGGTGCCGGCGATCTGGATCACCAACGACGCCGACCGCATGGACCCGGCCTTTCTGCGGCGCTTCCTGCTGCCGGTCGCCGTCGTCACCCCGCCGCGCTCGGTGCGCCGCCGGATGGTCGAGCGCCATCTGGGCGACCGCGACCTGCCGTCCGCCCTGCTCGATGAACTGGCCGCCGACGCGGTGCTGGCCCCGGCCCAGTTCGGCGCGGCCCGACGCCTGCTGGACCTGCACCCGCAGGCCCCGGCCGAGCAGACGGTGCGCGCCGGGATGGCCGCGGTGCGCACCCTGCTCTATGGGGCACCCAGACCCCGGCAGCGCACCCCGGCGACCCGCTTCGACGTCGCCTTTCTCAACTTGGCCGGCGGGATCAGCCCGAGCGCTATCGCCCGCGCCCTGGCCGCGCAGGGCCGCGGCAGCTTGTGTTTCTATGGCCCGCCCGGCACCGGCAAGACCGCCTTCGCCGAGGTTCTGGCCGAGGCCCTGGACCGCGAACTGGTGGCGCGGCAGGCGTCGGACTTGGTCTCGCCCTATGTCGGCCAGACTGAGCAAAACCTGGCGCGATTGTTCCGCGAGTGCGACCCGGCCCATTCGGTCCTATTCCTCGACGAGGTCGACAGCTTTCTGGCTGATCGGCGGGCGGCCCGGCACAGTTGGGAGCGCACCCAGGTCAATGAACTGTTGCAGCAAATGGAGCGCTATCCCGGCATCTTCATTGCCGCCACCAATCTGATGGCGGGCATCGATGCGGCGGCTTTGCGGCGGTTTGATTTCAAGCTCAATTTCCGGGCGCTGAATCCGGCGCAACGGCTTGCGCTCTTTGCGCGCGAGGCGCTGGGCGATACCGCCGCGGCGGTCGCGCCGGACCTGGCGCGCTATTTGGAGACGCTCCAGGGATTGACGGTGGGCGACTTCGCCAACGTCTGCCGCCAGCGCAGCCTGCTCGGGGAGACCCTGACGCCCGAGCAATTCCTGCGGCGGTTGGCGGCGGAGTGTCGATTGAAGCATGAGGATGATCGGCAGGTCGCCTGACGACCGCACGGGCTGGATCGTCTGCGCCGCATTCAACGCGGCGCAGGCAACCCGGAGGACCCGATGACGGATCGAACCAAGCCCCGCCGCGCCGGGGGCAAACGACCCCAGTAACGGCAGAATAGAAACCGCAGCCGGGATATACTCGCGCCTGAGTCAACCCGTGACGAGGCCGCCATGCTTGCCGTTCAACTGCCCCCCGAGATCGAGACCCGACTCGATGCGCTGGCCAAGCGTACCGGCCGGACCAAGACCTTCTATGTTCACGAGGCGATCCTGGAGCATCTGGACGATCTTGAAGACATCTACCTGGCCGAGCAACGGCTGGAGGATCTCCGCGCCGGTCGAAGCCACACGCTGACCCTTGACGAGGTGGAGCGCGACCTTGGCCTGGCGGATTGAACTGGCGGATGAGGCGAAGAAGGATCTGGCCAAGCTCGACAAGCCGGTCGCGCGTCGCATCACGGCCTTTCTCCGAGAACGGGTCGCCACGCTGGACGATCCGCGGGCCATCGGCGAGGCGCTGAAAGGCACACGCCTCGGCCAGTTATGGAAGTACCGAGTCGGCGACTATCGCATCATCGCCAGCATTGAGGACGGGCGTCTCTGCGTCCTGGTGGTCCGGGTCGGACACCGCCGAGAAGTGTACCGCGGCTGAGGCGAACCTATCTTGACCCCCTCGCCTCATCACAAAGGTGTTACGCGCTCGTCGACCGCAGTCGGTCCGAGACCAATGCCATTAAGTGAAGCCCAACTCACCGACAGCGCTTATAGTTGGGGTAGAAGCCTTGAATCTTGGCTGGCTTCATTTTGCGCGGTGCCGAGCGGTCCGGTCGCACCGCCTCCGCGCTGGCCGCCATCGCCAAGACCAGTGTGGCGATGAGTTCCTGGCTACCGTGAGGAACATAGGGTCCTGCAATCCAACCTCTATCCGACGACGAAAGGATGTCCGATTGAAAGACCTGACCACGCTGCCTCAGGTGACCCCGCCGCCTCAGACACTGCTGCCTGACATCTAACCACCGAAAACACGAGAAGACTCAATGGCAATCATAAATCCTGAAGACATGGACACAGTCATCGGCATACTAACCGATCAACAACGGTTGTATTTTGTCCCGTCGTTTCAGCGCCCCTATGCCTGGAAAGCTAAACAGGTCGATGATCTCATGCATGACATGAGGAAGGCTTATAATTTCGAAGGCAGTCACTATCTTGCCGCCTTTCATTTCCTGGACTACGACCCCGCCAACGGCGAGCACCCCTTGGCGAATTTCGCTCAACACGCCCAGGAAATCCTTGCGCAGGGGCTTCAAGCTGGACAGTTGATGACTGCTGCAGGAGCCGTGGACATCCTTGCGGTCATCGACGGTCAGCAGCGATTGACCACGCTATTTCTGCTGGCGCACCTCTTGTATTACCATCTGCACCTTGACAATCCTCTGTTCCATCGTCACGTTTTTGAGGTGCAACCCTTGGGTGGCCATGCCATCCCCAGACTCATCCTGGGCAACTCGGGCGACCATGGATTCATGATGGGTCTCGTGAATTGCGCCTGGAATCCTAACGATCCGCTGCCTCAGCCAAGTAACGCTGCGCAAACCAGGATGAAAGAGAGCTTTGAGAAGATGCGGGGCTGGTTCGCTCAGGGCGACTGGGACTGGGTCAATTTTTTCACGTCCACCCATTTCAGAGTGCTCAGAGCCAAGCTTGATCTGGACTATGGCCTAACCGCTTTCATGACCCTCAATGACCGCGGCATTGATCTAACCATACTTGAGAAGCTCAAGGCTCTTCTCATGCAGTTCGTCTACGATGCCTCACGAGCTCACGAGCCCGAAGCGGATGACCTAATAGATGTGCTGCATCATGTCTTCGGCGCGCTGTACCTCGTCATCGACCGCTGCATTCACGTCGGACTGTTCAGTGAGAGCAAAGCAGACGATGACGCTGTCAAGCTCATTTCTTGTTACCTTCGCCTGGATACCGATGGGGCCGCCATCTGGCAAGGTCCGGATCAGGCCTACGAAAACTTCTTTCGACAAATACTCTTAGATGCGGCCGTCGCAGACATACCGGGCATCGTGCAGCCGTGGTGCAATCGGCTAAGGGAGCTTGCGGATCAGTTAGGTCATCTGCTCGAGTGTATCAATGGCGCTGTGGACGGCGCGGTTCCATCGCTGCATTTCGACGGCTTCCTCCTCAAAGATGACTATCACGCCACGGTGATTTCGTTGGGCCTGCAGCCTCATCTGCTGGCCTTGTTGCTGAGGTTCCGCTCTCAATTTCACGCGGAATGGCACCAACGCTTTCCCGTCACGCCCAATCCCTTCCCGATGCCGATCCATGAGCTGCTTGATAATATAGCAGCACGGGCGAGAGGCATTGATCCAGCCCCGCCGCAGGCGCTTTTCGATTACATCAGCCACCTGCGCGAAGCTGAGTGCGCTCCAAGGCTGGAGCTCTCGATGATCGAGATTGTCGAGCGAATGCAACTGGTGAACTGGAATATGGGACACCGATGGTATGCGGGGTTTCGTGATACGTCTAACACTATGGGCCAGCTTCCGCAAGCACAGGACGGGATCAATCTATGGCTCGGATGGTGCAGTTGCAACGGTTTTGTCTCCGACATTCTTGATTCCCCGAAAGACCCAAATATCCGGTATCTACTCAAGGAGATGGAGCGAAAACTCACCGCTCATCACAATTTACACAGGCGGCCATTGCCGAATAACATCTCGACCGGCGCCATTACCCTAGAGCATATCTTCGCCCAAAATATTCATGCCCCGCAGAACCAGGGCTTTCCGGGCTTTCAAGCCTATCTCATCGCTGATTTTACCGAATTCGTGCAGAAAGTGCTTTGGCGTAGTGGCAACTTCACTTGGTTGTCCGAGGCCGCTGGTATTGCTCTTGGGAACCAGCTCCCGCACATCAAAGCGGCGCATTACCAGAACTGCCCCGGGCATCCCGCAGGCGGGGCAACCAATGTTTGTTCGGACATCCTCATCACCCATGAAGCCGGCGGCCTCATGGTCCAGCTTGGCCTCCACCATCCGTCCTTCAGGTTCTATATAGAGGCCCGTTGCGCGGAGCTTGCGCTGTTCGCGGTGAGACGGTTCTGCTGATCTGGCTGAGGAACGGCGCATCGGAATCTGAGCCACAGCGTGCGAGCACTCTGTAATTCCGGGGACAATATACCTAACGCGTGAACGAGGCGAGTGTCAGGCTGCCTACACGACTGCGGACCCCGGCTGGCTGAGTAGCAGTGGCTGCAGTTGGGACTTATGTCGGCCTCGACATAACGCACATGAGCGGGGGAGCACTGACATCAACCTTGCCTTTACGCAACACGCGGGTCCCATTGTCGGCGATCAGCAGGACGCCCTGCTGGTCACGGGGGACCTTTATCAACTCGCGGACCTTCCCGTCCATCAGGTCGCTGGTGAGACAGCAGGCGGATACTGCGCGGTGGCCGATGGGGTGGCGTCCAGCCCATGCCCGCAACGAGCAAGCCGTGCGGTACTGGAGGCACTGCGTGGTCTCGATGCCGGGCAGGAGGCCCTGCTGCAAGACGGGTGGATCGGCGCCCGGCTGATCCGTCGCCACGTCCATGCCCGTCTGTGCCGACAACTCGCTCGTGATCGACGCACGCGCGGCAGCGCCAGCACCCTGGCACTGCTGCAATGGTGGGCGGGTCGTTTTAGTGTACTCAATGTGGGCGATTCACGGGTCTATCGGATCGACCGGGACGGTCGCTGGCAGCGCCTGTCGCGGGATCATACCTATTTCGAGTCGATGGTCGAGCGCGGGGAGATCGCCCGGGACCAGTCGGTAGGCCAGCTCTATCACGATCTGGAGCACATGCTGACCGCCGACGCGGAGGAGGATGACTTTGCCGTGCATTGGCGGCAGGGTGAGTGGGTGCAGGGCGACACCTTTCTGCTGTGCACCGACGGCCTCCACGACACCCTGGGCGAGACGCGGCTGGAGGCGATCTATCGGCCGGAGCGTCCCGTGGACGAGCAGGCTGCCCTCTATCGCGAGGCGGTGCTGGATGCGGGGGCGCCTGACAATGTGTCGCTGATCCTGGCGCGCATCATGAGTCCCGAGCTGCCGGTCTGAAACATCCATGTATCAGCGGCCATGCCATCCGGCCGGTTTGACAACGTGACCCCGGAGTATCTGCACATGCATCGACGTCTGGTTCTGCAAGCCTTCGCGACGGGCGCCACGCTGAAGGTCACCGGCGGACTGGCCGACATCGTCGGCGAACCGGGCAAACTGGTCCCGGCGCCGCCGCCGGCATCCGCAGCGCCGACCAAGACCGAGGCTTGGCTCGCGAATCTGGGACCCTTCGATGATAGGCCGCTTGCACCGGTGTGCATCGCCCTGGGTCCGGAAGCGGATGCGGTGATCGCTGCCTTGCGGGTCCGGGCGAAGGCATCCTGGGAGGCCGCCAGTCACATGACCGGCTGGGATAGCGACTGTTTCCGCACCGACCGGGATGATCCGGCGGGGCTCGATCAGTGGATCGAAACGCGCTTGCGTCCGTGCGATTGGGTCGCGGTGGTGGTCGATGCCAACGACCCCGCGACGCGCGCCCAAATACCCGATTGGGCGGACCGCTTGGCCGGACTGAAGGAGGCGGCCCTGCGCATCGCGTTCATCGTCGGCGACGACGCCCGCGACCCCGACGCAGCTTGGTGCGCCCCGCTGCACTCAGCCCTGGATGGCGTGTTCGATATCGGCCCCAGCGGGGGTTCCTGCGCGCCGCGGCGATTGCCACCTATGTCGATGGCCTGCTGATGCTGTCGCGCACCGTCATTGGCTATGATGTCGCCGATGTGCACAAGGTGCTGAAGACGGGGACGAGGCTGCGGACCGGTGCGACGCTCTGGAGTCATGAGTCCCGCCGCACGGGCGCGTTCCGCCGGCTCTGGACGCAACTGGATGCGGGGCCGGCCGGCGGGGTACTGGCTTGGCTGCACGGCGGATACGATAGCGCGATGTCCGACTTCGATTGGTTACGCGATCAGCTCGACGAACACCTACAGGATACGGGTATCCGCTTGGCGGTGATCTACGGGCATCCCGAGTGGCGGACCGGCCGGCGGGTGTTGGGACTGACCTGGGTGGGCACTGGCCAGACCAATACCCCCCGTCCTTCGCGGATCTGATCCGATGCCCCCGTCCTACCAGCTCATCGCGTCCGACCAGTCATGGATCGAGGGTGAGGCCCTGCGCCAATTGGATCTGTTAACGCTCGATGATCTTTCCCCACTTGTTGCGCATTCCCTGCACGACCGCTGCATCAGGGCCGGGTAATCTGCTCTCCAACGGGGCGCTGACTACACCCGCCGCCGCGGGGGCCGCGAGGTCGCAGTGCGGACCCGCTGACTCACCCGGCCGCAGCGAACCGCTGAACATTTGCATTCCATCGGAGAACAGAGCATGAGATTTCCCAAGTACCAGACCCTGACCGCCATCGCCCTCGGGATCGGCCTCGTTGTCGGCACCGGTGCCGCCTGGTCCGGTCCCCCGGGCGCCCCAGGGGAGCGCTCTGAGGCGAATTTCGACCGGATGGTCGAGGCGCTCAAGCTGACCCCGGAGCAACAGGCGCAGGTCCGGACCATTCTGCAGGAGCAGCGTGCCGAGACTGATCGTCTGCGCGCTCAGACCCGCCAACGGATCGACGCGGTTCTTACGGATGCTCAGCGGGCACAGCGCACTTCGCGGATGCAGCAGGGGCTGGATCGGCGTCTGGAGCGGATGACTCAGCGCCTGAAACTCAGCGCGGACCAAACGACCCGGATTCGCGCGATCTTTATGGAGCGTGAGTCAAATCCGGACCTGACCCGCCAGGATATCAAAGAGCGTGTTGCCGCCGTCCTCACTCCGGAGCAGCGTAAACAGTTCGACTCCAAGGGGCCGCGCGGCGAGCGTCCCGGCGGCAAGGGGCGGGGGCCGGAGGCTGACGGTCCTCCGGACGAAGCGCAGGAAGATCCCATGGGCGGCCCCTACGGCGGCCCCGACCTGGTGCGCTGAGCGATAGAAAAAGGCCAAGCCGGTTACCGGCTCGGCCTTTCGTTGTGCGCGGAAACGCCGATGATGCGGATCAGGGGGTACGCTCGCTCGACCCGTGGGGACCTGGGTCCTGAGCCGTCATTCCGGCAGGATGCCGGAGTCCAAGCCCAAGAACGTTGTCCCGCAGCACGTACTGGCCTGTAAGGCTAGGCTGAAGGTCCTGCTAGCGCTGACCGGGCGCGACAGCCATAGCGTATCCGGCGGAGGATGCCGGGGACCAATGGGAACTGGTCGAGGTATCTTTCTTGTCCTTGGTACAGCCGTCTCCGGCGTGGGCAGGGACCATGGAGCCGGCGAGGATCAGTCCGCTCAACAGGCAGGCGGTCAGCAGGGTGGATTTGCTCATGCTCATCTTCGATTCCTCGGAGTCTGGTGGTGTCGGTACTGACGGGGTGGATGGTTATCCTACCTCCATTGTCAGACAGTGAGGTTTGGGCGACGGGAGAAACAACAACCCTGCGGATTACGCTGTTCATGTTTTGTCGAGGCCGTCTCGGTCCGACAGCGGCCTTGGGAGCACGGCTGTCAGTGGCCGATCCAGGTTCGCGAAGAATTGTCATTGACCCTCGGCTCGCCCGCCGGATAATCGTCGAGTCGTGATCTTGAAGAGGCCGGTTCGTCAAGGCGTCGTTTGTCGGCGAAGCTGACGGCTGATTGCTGACCGCCCCTTCCAGGATCAACGGCGGTTTTTCGCTTTTCCCAAGATTTGTACATCTGCGGCGCTGCCCCAATCCTTCGCTCCCGACACGGGTCGACACCCGAGCGCGCGCGCCTGAATAGTGTTCGCTCTTCAATCGCATCTCTCCCCTTGGAGTCCTCTATGAAGATCGCTCTGATCATCATCGGCGCCCTGGCGCTGGTCGGCGTCGCGGCCATGGCCGTGTTCGTCTACGTCGTGCAGAACGTGGAGCAGCCGGCCTACCGGGTGGTCGAGCAGGAGGACGCGTTCGAGGTGCGCGATTACCCCGCGCTCGTGGTAGCGGAAGTCCGGCGGCAAGGGGAGCGTAAAGAGGCGTTGAGCGCCGGATTCGGCCCTCTGGCGCGCTATATCTTCGCGAAGGAGCGCGAGGGCGAACGGATCAGCATGACCGCCCCGGTCGAACAACAGCGCACCGACACCATCGCCATGACAGTCCCGGTGACGCAGACCAGGCTCGATGACGGCGACTGGTCGGTGCGCTTCATCATGCCGGCGCGATACCAACTCGCCCAACTGCCCGCACCGGCAACCAAGGAGGTGCGCCTGATCGAGGTCCCGGCACGACGCAGCGCGGCGATTCGCTTCAGCGGGGTAGCCGATGATGTTCTGATCGCTGCCAAGGAGGCGGAACTGCGGGCCTGGATGGCGGCGCGCAGCCTGGTCCCGGCCGCGGCGCCGGTGTTTGCCTACTACAACGACCCCTTCACCCCCGGTTTTCTGCGCCGCAATGAGGTGATCATCGACCTGGCCGACGCTCCGGCGCCGGTGGCGGCGCCCTGATGCCACGTCCGGACGATAGCGCTGCGCCGGGTCGGTCCGGGCGCGGGGTCGCGATTGCGGCCTTCATCGCGGCGCTGCTCGCCCTGGTCGCCATCGGGACCGCCCTGTGGCAACTGCACACTGCCACGGTGGGGCTTACCATTGCCCGCAATCAGGTCGGTGCGGTTCCGGTCACGGTCTTCCGTCCGGCCGCGGCGGCGACTGCACCGGTGGTGGTGATCGCGCACGGCTTCGCCGGGTCGCAGCAACTGATGCAGCCCTACGCGGTCACGCTCGCCCGCAACGGCTATCTGGTGGTGACTTTTGATTTCCCCGGCCATGGCCGTAATGCCAGTCCCTTCGTTGCGCGCATCGAGGATCAGGAGCGGCGGATCGCGGTCTTGAAAGGCGCGCTGGACGCCGTGACCGACTATGCGCTGGGGCTGCCGGGGGCCGATGGACGATTCGCCCTGCTCGGGCATTCCATGGCGGGCGACGTGATCCTGCGCGCGGCGGCCGCGCGGGGCGATCAGGTGGCGGCGAACGTGCTGCTTTCGCCTTACGTTGCTGAGGATGCGCCGCGGGTCGAGCCGCGCGACCTGCTGATCGTCTTTGGTGCATGGGAACCGGAGATGTTGCACCAAATGGGCCGCGATGCACTGCAGGCGGGCGTCGCCGGCGGATCGGTGGAAACCGGCGTGACCTATGGCGACCTGGCCGATGGCAGCGGGCGGCGGCTGGAGCTGGCGCCAGGGGTCGAGCACATCGGTGTGCTCTATGGTCGGGTCGGTATCGGCGCTGCGCTGGATTGGCTGAACCAGGTGTTTGGCCGGACCGGCAGCGGTTTCATCGACAGCCGCGGGTCTTGGCTCGGGCTGCTCTTTCTCGGCATCGTCGTCCTGGCGTGGCCCCTGTCGCGACTCTTGCCGCGCGCGGCGACCCGGCCGCTGGGAGCCGACCTGACTTGGCGACGGTGGTGGCCGGTGGCGCTGCTGCCGGCCATCCTGACGCCGCTGATCTTGCGCCCGCTGCCCAATGATTACCTGCCGATCCTCCTCGGAGACTATCTGGCGCTACACTTCGGCGTCTATGGTTTGCTCACCGCGGCGGGTCTGTGGTTTGTCAACGGAGGTCGTTCGCGAACCGAACAGGGGCGAGTCCTGTGGCGTGGGCTGGTGATCGGTACACTGGCTGCGGGTGCCTACCTGACCCTGGCCATCGCCGTTCCGATAGATCAGTTCGTCACCGCCTTCCTGCCCGGTGCGGAACGCATCGTGGTGATCCTCGGCATCCTGCCCGGCACCTGGGCCTTCTTCGCCGCCGACGGCTGGCTGACCCGCGGCCCGGGTACGCCCCGAGCCGCGCCCATGGTCACCAAGATTCTGTTCCTGCTTTCCTTATTGGGGGCGGTCGTCCTGAACCTGAGTGAATTTTTCTTCCTGATTATTATCGTGCCGGCCATCCTCGTCTTCTTCTTGCTGTACGGCCCGATCGGCGGCTGGATCTACCGGCGTACCAGGCACCCACTGGTCGGGGCACTCGCAATCGGAGTCGCCTTCGCCTGGGCAATCGGCGTGACGTTTCCGGTCGTCAACTGATGACGAAGCGCATGTTCAGCACTCCCTGTTCACGGTCGGCTCAGCGTTGCGTCGACCCCGCTCGACGCAACGCCCGACAGCAGCCGATCATGGCGGCCGACCAGATAGAGACCCGCGAGACCGCCGTAAAAAAACAAGCCGCCGATCAGCATGAGATGCAATCCCCAGAGCCAACCGAGTGCGGCGGCGCAGAGGCACAGCGCGCCGATATAGCCCGTCGCCAGGTGCCGGGCGATGGGTCGTCCGAGCCGCCAGTAGACGAGCGCCGCCGCGGCCCAGGCAATGAGCCCCTTGATCAGCACCATGCCGTGCAGAAGTCGCAACAGATCGGGTTCCAGCGCCGGTGTCGGTACCAGCCAGAGGGTCAGTATCAGCGCGCACGCACCAGTCAGGGGAACGCATGCGAACAGCGCCAGGCGATTGGTTAGGATTGCCGGGTCCAGCCTGGTCTCCGGCACGGCCGGGGGGCGGGACAGCAAGATCTCCGGGAGTTCAGTCGGCAAGGACAAGCGACCCATGGTACCTCCACGCCCACGGTCGGGAGTCCGACTTGGGCTCAGGCAAAACGTTGAAAGGCGCCGGGAAGGCGGCACCGGAGTCTAACGGCCCGTCAAGGCTAGACCCGTGTGACGCACGATTCAAACCTGTGCTGGATGCGGTTTTGATGAGGTTTTTGCGAATCGGGTACAGCGTCTCCCTGGGGAATCTAATGACCGATCGAGCGACCTCGCGTGTCCCTGACGACTGTCGAATCGTGCTTACTGCATCGCATAACCACAAAAAAATAACAATATTAACAAATGATAATATGATATACTGCTTGTAGTTTTCCTGGAGTGCAGTAACCATGAGCAGCCGTGTATTTAAAGATAAGGTGTTTCCCAAGCACATCTCGGATTTGATGGGCTTGATGCATATGATGGTGTTTGATGGTACCGACGGTGAGGAGCACTGGGATACCTTTCTGACCTTCGAGCAGAAAGAATGTGTGGCCTTGGCGCTGGCGCATTATTATCAATGCGAGCATTGTATCGAACACCACACTAAGGCCGTCTGCCGCTTGGGTACGGTTGAACCGGAAAGCTTGTCGAAGAATATGAATTCGATGATCCTCTTCCTGCGCACTGACGTGTCGCGCATCGGCGAAAGTGAAAAGCTGCGCTGGATGCAGGCGTGGCAGGAATATGCATTGAAAATCTCGCTGAAACAGCACGATAAGCTGATGCCTTATCTCATCGGGCTGGCGATCGGCATGGCGCGGGATGACCTGTTCCTCATCGAGTTCTGCGGGCGCGAGGTCAGGCAGACGCTGCAGGACATGGGGCTTGATCCGCGCCTGGCCATCGGGGAACTGGAATCGGTGGTGATCTTCATGAAGGCCGCCGCATCGAAGAACCGCATCGCCCCCAAGGTCGAATTGATTTTCTCCGTCTGAGGGTGCCGGTTGCGTTTTCCGAGAGCGTCGCACGCCGACCCCGGCGGCCTCCCGCGCGATGGGGGCCGCCATGAACCCGGCCTTGACCAGCGTTCCGGTCAGCTTCCGTTGAGACTTTGGGTCGGAAAGCTGATCCACAGATGTCACAGATGTTTTTCTTCATCTGTGAACATCTGTGACATCTGTGGATAATTCCGAGTGGTTGCTTTGGCTGGAACGGCGATCCTGACAGCCGGAACGGTTCTGCGCCCTGTTCTGGTGCGTCCTGCACCCATTCGATACGCCCCGCGGCCCCTGTTGGATCGCTTCCGACCCCCACGCACCCTCGCTCAACCATCTAAACCGCGTCGGCTCCAGCAATTGCCGAGTCTGCCGAGGCGGATCCCATCGAAAAAGGCATCGCATACCGCGCCGGGCGCGGTTTAGCCGTGGCACGCTGAATGCTTGCGCGCTATGATCGGCGGCCCCGTGTAGTCGACCAGACACGCTGGACAGTGACCCGCGGCAGACTTGGTGAGCGCCTTAGTGTGGAGCGCTGCCGGTCGCCGCAACCAAATAGGGTCGGTGCGGGTCTGAGAGACGCCGAAATTGCTGGGATTGTGCCGGACGACGGGGTCTAACCCCGGCCGTTGTCAGGTGGATGCGTGACGCCCCGCGCGACACAATCCCAAACTGTTACGCTTGGAACCTACGAGGTCCGCGATGAGCCTGCGTGCCCTTCCGCCCGCACAGGGTCTCTACAACCCAGCGAACGAACACGACGCCTGTGGCGTCGGGTTCGTCTGCCATATCAAGAATCACAAGAGCCATGCCATTGTCCGGCAGGGGCTCGAACTGCTGGAGCGGCTGACCCATCGCGGCGCCACCGGCGCCGACCCGCGGGCCGGCGACGGGGCGGGCATCCTGGTGCAGTTACCGGATGCCTTTTTCCGTGCGGTGCTCGACTTCGAGCTGCCGCCCATCGGGACCTACGGCGTTGGGATGCTGTTTCTGCCCAAGGACCCGGCGGCGCGGGCCCAGACGCAGGCCACGGTCGAGCGCCGACTGATCGAGGGTGGTCAGCGGGTGCTTGGCTGGCGCGATGTCCCGGTGGACAACTCCGTGCTCGGCAAGAGCGTGCTGCCCACCGAGCCTTTGGTCCGTCAGGTGTTCATCGGCCGCGGTGAGAACTGCCCCGATCAGCAGGCCTTCGAGCGCAAGCTGTTCGTTATCCGCAAGCGCATGGACAACGAGATTCGCGCGGCCGGGTTCGATAAGACGGACTTCTACGTGCCCTCCCTGTCCTCGCGCACCATCGTCTATAAGGGGATGTTGCTGGCCGACCAGGTGATCGACTATTACATCGATCTGCGCGACGTGCGCTTCGCCTCGGCGCTGGCCCTGGTGCATCAGCGCTTCTCGACCAACACCTTCCCCACCTGGGATCTGGCGCATCCGTTCCGCATGATCTGCCACAACGGCGAGATCAACACCCTGCGCGGCAACCTCAACTGGATGGCGGCGCGCCGCCACACCATGCGCTCGGAGGTCCTGGGCGACGACCTCGACAGCATCTGGCCGCTGATCCCCGAGGGGCAGTCCGACTCCGCGAGCTTCGACAACGCGCTGGAACTGCTGGTCATGGGCGGCTATTCGCTGGCCCATGCGATGATGTTGCTGATCCCGGAAGCCTGGGCCGGCAACAAGCAGATGGACGCCAAGCGGCGCGCCTTCTACGAGTATCACGCGGGTCTGATGGAGCCCTGGGATGGCCCGGCCGCCGTCGCCTTCTCCGACGGCCGCCAAATCGGCGCGACCCTGGATCGCAACGGCCTGCGTCCGGCCCGCTACCTGGTGACCAACGACGATCTGGTGATCATGGCCTCCGAGATGGGCGTGCTCGACATCGAAGAGTCGCGCATCATCAAGAAGTGGCGGTTGCAGCCCGGCAAGATGTTCCTGATCGATCTGGAGCAGGGTCGGATCGTCGACGACGGCGACATCAAGGCGGAACTGGCCAACGCCAACCCCTATCGCGAGTGGCTCTCCCGTACCCAGATCCACCTGGACGAATTGCCGACCAATGTCGCCCCCATGGCCCCGGACGACGCGACCCTGCTCAATGCCCAGCAGGCCTTCGGCTACAGCCAAGAGGACATCAAGTTCCTCCTGACGCCGATGGTGGTGACGGGTCAGGAAGCGATCGGCTCGATGGGTGCGGACAATCCGCCCTCGGTGCTGTCGCGGCGGCCCAAGCACCTGTCGACCTACTTCAAGCAGAACTTCGCTCAGGTGACCAATCCGCCCATCGACCCGATCCGCGAGGAGTTGGTCATGTCGCTGGTGTCGCTGATCGGCCCGCGGCCCAACCTGCTCGGCATCAATGAAGCCGGCAAGCACTGGCGCCTGGAAGTCAATCAGCCGGTGCTCACCAACCAGGATCTGGAGCGGGTGCGCCACATCGAGGACAACTCGGGCGGCGCCTTCCGCACCTGCACGCTGCACATGGTCTATCCGTCCCCCGAGGGCGCGGCCGGCATGGGCGCGGCCCTGGACCGGCTCTGTCAGGAGGCCGAGCAGGCGGTGTTGGACGGCTACAACATTCTGATCCTGTCGGACCGCAACACCAATCTGGATCACATCCCGATCCCGGCGTTGCTGGCGACCTCGGCGGTGCATCATCACCTGATCCGCTGCGGGATGCGGACCTCCTCGGGTCTGGTGGTCGAGACCGGCGGGGCGCTCGAAGTGCATCACTTCGCGGTGCTGGCCGGCTACGGGGCCGAGGCGATCAATCCGTACCTCGCCTTCGACACCATTCAGTCGCTGCTGCGGGCGCTGCCCGATCAGCCGAGCTTCGAAGATGCCCAGAAGCGCTACATCAAAGCAGTCGGCAAGGGGTTGTTGAAGGTCATGTCCAAGATGGGCATCTCCACCTTCCAGTCCTATTGCGGCGCTCAGATCTTCGACGCCGTGGGCCTGCGCACCAGCTTTGTCGACCGCTATTTCACCGGCACCCAGACCACGGTCGAGGGCATCGGCCTGGATCAGGTGGCCGAGGAAGCCGTGCGCTGGCATACCCAGGGCTATGGCGATGAGCAGATCTACCGCAAGCACCTGGACGTGGGCGGCGACTACGCCTTCCGGCTGCGCGGCGAGGACCATGTCTGGACCCCGGACAGCATCGCCAAGCTCCAGCACGCCGCGCGCGCCAACAGTTGGCAGACCTACGAGGAGTTCTCGCGCCTCATCAATGAACAGAACGAGCACCTGCTGACCTTCCGCGGGCTGATGGACTTCAAGTGGGCGGCAGAGCCGATTCCGCTGGATGAGGTCGAGCCTGCGCAAGCGATCGTCAAGCGCTTCGCCACCGGTGCCATGTCGTTCGGCTCGATCAGCTACGAGGCCCATTCGACCCTGGCGAAAGCCATGAACGCCCTGGGCGGCAAGTCCAACACCGGTGAGGGCGGCGAAGAGCCGGAGCGCTTCAATCCGCTGCCGGACGGCAGCCGCAACCCCGAGCGGTCGGCCATCAAGCAGGTGGCGTCCGGGCGGTTCGGCGTCACCACCGAGTATCTGGTCAATGCCGACGACATCCAGATCAAGATTGCCCAGGGCGCCAAGCCGGGGGAGGGCGGGCAGTTGCCCGGCCATAAGGTCAGCCCCTGGATCGCGCGGGTGCGTCATTCCACCGCCGGTGTCGGCCTGATCTCCCCGCCGCCGCATCACGACATCTACTCGATCGAGGATCTGGCGCAGCTCATCCATGATCTGAAGAACGTCAACCCCAAGGCGCGGATCTCGGTCAAGCTGGTATCCGAGGTCGGCGTCGGCACCGTGGCGGCGGGTGTCTCCAAGGCCCATGCCGATCATGTGACCATCGCCGGCTATGACGGCGGCACCGGTGCGAGCCCGCTGACCTCCATCAAGCACGCCGGCTCCCCCTGGGAGATCGGTCTGGCCGAGACCCACCAGACGCTGGTGCTCAACAAACTGCGCGGACGCATCGCGGTGCAGGTCGACGGCGGGATGCGCACCGGGCGCGACGTGGTGATC
>JACDZG010000305.1 GCA_013426805.1 Chromatiaceae bacterium | reverse complement strand
GCTGACCACTCGCCGCCCTATCCCTTCGCGTTGCGCGCATCATGGCAGAACTCACCGATTTGACCCGACACTCATGCTGCGCTACCAGGAAGGTTGTGCCGACCGCCGCGACCTCGACCGGCTGGCTGATTCCGCATTACACGATGTTTTCCAGAATTGCAGGATTCGGCATTCGCTGGGACATCACCCCCCATTGGATGGTCCGCGCCGACTACGAACGCCACCAGGGAACCTTCATCCTCTCGACGCGGGAGAATCGGGATCCGGGTCGAATGGCACTAAGTTAAGCAGAAAATCATTTTAGAACAATAGCTTACAGTGCTAATAATCGTGCGAAAACGCGAAAACAATCAAGCTCTACTCAACAAAATCAAAGAGATAGCAATTTTCTCTCGATAAATTTTTGACTCCAAGTCATCAGCAATCCGCTGTTTTATATATAAAAAGACCTTAACTTAGTGCCATTCGGATCCGGGTCGGTTGGCGGAACACTGGGATATGTTCGGCGTGCAACTGGTGTTTCGCTTCTGAAAGACGGATTGAAACCGCGGTCCGAATAACAACAAAAATTTGACGGTGATCCGCTCTTCTGCTAGCGTCCGGCACGCAGCGTGGAACTTTGCCGATCAACCCGACGCTGCATCTAAAGATCCAACCATTACGTTAGATGAGCATGAGGAAGCCGCAATGATACACGATAAGCTAGCATTTGCCGCCGCGTCAGTTCAGGTCCACAGGGTCCGGGGCGGGCGACCATCCGCCTTCATCGCCGCCGCGCTGAGTCTCGCCGGCACCCTCGCGGCGCTGCCGGCCGACGCCGCGACTCCGGCCTTGTTTCTGGAGCAATCCTTGATCGCCGGCGCCAGTGATACCGTCAAGGCGGCACGGGTGCCGGTGCGCAATAGTGCCGGGGCTATCAAATATTACGACATCGAAGTCAAGTTTGAGCTCAACGCATCAGGTGTCCCCATACTCGCCGCCTTCTCCCCGCAGATCGGGCTGTCACCGACGCTGACGGTTGGCACCTTCAAGGCTGGCAACTACAAGAGTAGTAGTGGCAGCGTCTACAGCGTGACCGGACCGGCTCCGACCAGCGGCGGGCGCACCATCTGGTCGATCATGCTTACCCAGAGTAGCTGCTCAACCTGTTATCTCAGCGGATCATGGACGACCGGCGCCATCACCGGACATCCGCTTCAAGCGATGCTCCAAGAACAAGGTATTACTTCCACCGTGTATAGCTGGGGAATGGTGACCACGAATATATCTGGCACTCTATACTTATGCTCAGGTGACGACGCCGTCGGTGTTGCACAGGTCGGTAATCAGTTGATCCTAAATGGCTATTGTCACCATACCGCGAGTCCGACAGGCGTCGTTACGCTGAATTTGTGCACCAGCGCGAACCCCTGCTAACACGTCGGTCCGCACAGCGGACCCTACGGTACGGCCGCGATCCGTAGGGTCCGCTGTGCGGACCAGCGGCCTACGGTACGGCCGCGATCCGATCGGGTCGGGGCGACGGGATTGCGCCCGTCACCCCTCCCACACCACCGGAC
>JACDZG010000138.1 GCA_013426805.1 Chromatiaceae bacterium | reverse complement strand
AGATCTTCGATCCGCAGGGGCAGCCGTTCTTGACCTCGGTCGAACTGGCCGCGCGGCTGCGTGATGAGGCGGCGCGTGCCGCGCGGGCGACCGCCAGGGCGGACCAGGCGACCGCCAGGGCGGAGGAGGAGGCCGCGCAAGCGCGGTCGGCGCGTGACAGTGTCGAGCGGGAGCGTTCCCGTGCGGAGCAGGAGTGTGCCCGCGCGGAGCAGGAGCGTGCCCGTGCCGAGCAGGAGCACGCGCGTGCCGAGCAGCTGGCCGCGCGGTTGCGTGCCCTGGGGTTGGAGCCTTGAGCCTTGGGTGCGGGCCGCCGCGGCGTCTGAGTCCGGAGTCCAAGGCTTCAGCCTTGGCGGCGCCACGCGGCGCAGCGGCATTGAGCCTGGGGGCCAAGGCTGAAGCCTTGGATTGCGATGACCGGGTCAGTGCCCATGACTGACGGGGTCCAGATCGCCGCGGCCGCAACTGACCCGTCCCCGAGGACCGCGGCCCCGGCGGGCCGACGGCGCCGTCCGCTGATCCGCTCGCTGCGTCTGCTCGGCGGCTTGTTCGTCCAGCTTGTCCTGGTGATTCTGGTGGTGTTGCTGCTGGTGCTCGGCACCCAGCCGGGCCTGCGTGCCGCGCTCGGGCTCGCCCAAGATCTGGCAACCGGCGTGATCAGCGTCGGCAAGGTGGAGGGCCGGATCCTGGGGCGGCTGCATCTGGAGGATCTGGAAGTACATCTCACCGACCTGGACCTGCGGTTGGGCAGTCTCGATCTGGACTGGTCGCCGCTGAGCGTGTTCGGCGGCACCTTGCGGGTCGCCCGGCTGGTGGCGCGCGACCTGGATATCGTCACCGTGCCCGGTCAGGAGCGGGAGCCGCAGCCCATTGCGTTGCCGCAGATCGGTCTGCCCGTGCGGATCGCGATCGACGAGGTCCTGGTGGAGCGGCTGCGGGTGCTGCGGCGGGGGAGCGCGGTGCCCGTTTTTGTCCTGGACCGCGCCCTGCTGGCGGGGGGGCTCGCGGGCAGTGACCTGGACCTCCTGCGGTTGGAACTCGACCTGCCCGAGCCCCGGCTCGCGGCGCGTGTCGAGGGCCGGGTGGAACTGCGGGATGACTATCCACTGGACTTGCGTCTGGACTGGGACCTGGGTCTGGGGTCGGCGGCGCAGATCAAAGGCCGGGGTCAGCTCAGCGGCGACTTCGAGCGGCTAGTCATGCAGGTCGACCTGAACGGCTCGGCGCAGGTCGAACTGGATGCCCAGGTCCAGGATTTGCTCGGGCGGCCGAACTGGGAGGGTCTGCTCCGGATCAAGGACGTACGGGTGCCGGATTTTCGGGCGGGCGCCCCGGCGGTGGCGGTGCGCGGGCGCTTGGAAACCCGCGGCGACCTGGATGCCGCGACCCTGACCGGTACGCTGGAGGCCCAGGCGCCGAATCTGCCTGACTTCGGCCGGCTCGAGATTGCGCTGGACGCCGCCTGGAACGATCGGGCGCTGGCGCTGCGCATGCTGCAACTGCATGAATCGGTTTCCGGGGCGGTGTTCAAGGCCGCGGGCGGCCTGGACCTCAAACCCAACCCCGGCACCTTCCAGCTCAAGGGTGCCTGGGAGCGGCTGCGCTGGCCGCTCTCCGGTGCTTTGGTCGCCGCGGCCCCGCGCGGCCGGCTGGACGCCTCCGGCACCTTCGGTGCCTATGACTATGCCGTCGCGGCCGCGGCCGAGGGCCCCGGGTTCCCGGCGATCGACCTTGACCTCAAGGGCAGCGGGACCGCCACCGGCACCCGCATCGCCGCACTGGTGCTGAAGACTCTGGGCGGCACCCTGGAGGCCGACGGCGACCTCGCCTGGGCACCCGCGCTCGCCTGGGACCTGAAGCTGCGCGGCCAGGACCTGAACCCGGCCGGCCTGGCTCCGGGCCTGGAGGACCGGATCAGCCTTGCGCTGGAGAGCAAGGGCGGGCTCGACGGCTTCAGCTATGACCTGCTGGCCGGTTCCCAGGGGCCGGGGCTCCCGCCCGCGCGGCTGTCCGTCGGCGGGACGGGCGATGGCAAGGGCACCGTGATCGAGACCCTGCGGCTGGATGCCCTGAAGGGCCGCATCGAGGGCCGCGCCCGCGCGGGCTGGGACCCGCAGGTCACCTGGGAGGCGGAGCTGACGGCCGGCGGGATCGATCCCGGCGCCTATGCGTCCGCGTGGCCGGGCCGCATCGACGGCCGGATCCGAACGCAGGGCACCCTGGAGGCCAAGGGGCCAAACCTCACGGCGGCGCTGGAGGGCGTGCAGGGCAATCTGCGCGGTTATCCCATCGCCGCGACCGGCCAGGTCGGCATGGCGGCGGGGACGCTGCGCGTGGAGGGTTTCACCGCGTCCTCGGGTCCGAGCATGGCGCGGGTGGACGGCACGGTGGCGGGCGAGTCAGTCGACCTGCGTTTCGAGCTCGCCTCGCCCGATCTGGCCAGTCTGCTGCCTCAGGCCAAAGGCAGCGTCCAGGCCAAGGGCCAGGTCGCGGGGACGCTGCAGGCGCCGCGGGTACGGATGGACCTGAGCGCCAAGGGCGTCGACGCGGCCGGCCGGCGCATGGCCGGTCTGACCGGAAACCTGGATCTGGCATTGACCCCTTCGGGGCCGCTCAAGGTCGAACTCGACGGCACCGGCCTGGCGGTCGGTGCCTTACGGTGGGACAGTCTCAAGGTGCGCGGCGACGGCAACATGCCGAACCATCGTCTGAGCGTCGTCTTGACGGGCGAACCGCTGGCGGTCCGGCTGGAGGCCACCGGCGGGCTCAAAGACCAGGGTGCCTACCAGGGCGCTTTGACCCGGCTCGAGCTGGACAGTCAACCCTATGGCAACTGGCGTTTGCAGAAGACCATGCCGGTCGCGCTCACCGGCCCCAGGATTGCCGCCGGACCCCTGTGTCTGCGCAACGGTAAGGGCGCGGGGGGCTGTGTCGGCTTCAACCAGGCCGCGGCGGGCCAGTGGACGGCGGAGATCGACCTGGACAAGCTCGGGTTCGAGTTGCTCCAGGGCTTGCTGTCCGAGAACCAGAGTGCCGAGGGCGCGGCGCAGATCAAAGGCCGTTTCCAGGCCGCGGGTCCGGTGCTGACCGGCAATCTGGTCGCCCAAATTCCAAACGGCCGGATCCGTCTGATGATGGCTGGGGGCCGGTCGGAGGTGTTGGATTTCTCCAAGACCCGCCTGACCCTAGACGCGGGAACCAAGGGCCTGGGTGGGCGTCTCGCTCTGCCGCTCAAGGGGTTGGGTGAAGTCAGCGGGTCGGCGGAGTTGCCGGGTTGGCGATTGGACAATCCGGCGCGTCCGGATCAACCCCTGCGCGGCGGCCTCAAGGCCAAGATCGACGGGCTGGCGCGCCTGGGCCGGTTGGCGCCGGATCTGACCGGGGTCGCCGGGAGCATCGCTGCCGATCTGACGTTGGGCGGGACCCTGGGCAAACCCGGGGTCAACGGGAATGCGGCACTGCGCAAGTTCGGCGCCGAGGTGCCGCTGATCGGACTCAAGATCGCCGATCTGAACATCAATCTCCTGGCCTCGACCATGGATCGCATCGATCTCCAGGGTCAGGGGCAGATCGGCGGTGGACGGCTGGAGCTGAGCGGTGATGCGCGGCTGGGTCCCGCTGGTCTGGTCGGCCGCTTCCTGATCGCGGGTGAGCGACTCAAGGTGGCCGACACCAAAGAGTATTTCGCCCTGGTCTCGCCGCGTATCCAGATCGATTTGATACCCCCTGGTGCCCGCGTCTCGGGCGAAATCACTGTCCCGGAGGCGCGTATCCGGCCGCGCACCATCCCGGCGGGTACGGTCTCGGCATCGCCGGACGTGGTGCTGGTCGATCAGGCCGGAGCGGCAAAACCACCGTTTCCGATCGACATCGATCTGCGTCTGCAGCTCGGCGACAACGTGACGCTCGACGCCTTTGGGGTGCGTGGTCGGCTGACCGGCGACTTGCGGGTGGTGCAGGCCCCGGGCAAGGAGATGCTGGGGGATGGTCAACTGGCCATCGTCGATGGGATCTACCGTTTCTCCGCCGGTTTCGGTCTGGGCGCCGAGATCGGCGCCCCCTTGACCATTGAGCAAGGGCGGTTGGTCTATGCCATGACGCCCATCGGCAATCCGGGCCTGCTGCTCCAGGCCCAGCGCGAGAGCGGCAACGCCAGTGCCGGCGTGCGGGTCCTCGGGAACATCCGCAAGCCGAAACTCGCCTTCTTCTCGGACAGTGATCCGAACTTGAGCCAGGCGGAGATCACCAAGTACCTCCTGACCGGGATCGCGCCCCGCAGCGATTCGGGTCCGGAGGACCAGTCGGTGTCGGTCGGGACCTATGTGGCGCCCAAGCTGTTCGTGGAATACGAAAGCGGCATCGGTGACCGCAAGGACGCGGTGAAGCTGCGGTATGACTGGAGCCGCAACATCGAACTGCAGACCGAGACCGGGGAGAATCCGGGCGGGGATATTTTCTACAAGTTCGAGCGCTAGCCGCTGGCCACGCCGGTACGGCAACCAGGGGGCCGTACGCGCAGTCGCCGCGCCGCGCTGCTGCCGGCACTCTAGTAAAGAGCGCGGTGGTCGCCGCGAAGCGCGGGGGGTCGTTCCCGGCACAGGCCCGTGCAAAGCTTGCGGACCCGGCCGAATTCGGCGAGATCCTCATCAAGACCCTGCCGAGCGGCGCGGCCGTGTGGCTCAAGGACGTGGCCCGGGTGGAACTCGGGGCGCGCAGCTATGATTCCGCCGGGCTCTTGGACGGCACCTATCCGGCGGCGCTGATGATCGTCAATCAACGCCGGGGGGGGGCAATGCTCTGGCCGTGGTGGACGCGATCAAGGCCATGCTCGATGAGTTGCGCCGGGACTCCCCGCCGGGGCTCACGGCCACCATGTACTACGACACCACGGTCTATAGCTGGTTCAATACCGGCTTTGCACGCCTCGGCAACCGCTACGGCGGCGCCGTCGGCTGGCTGGCACGGCGGGTGCCGCTCATGCTGCTCCTCTTCGCCCGAGTGCTGGGCGCCACCGTGCTGCTGTACGAGCGTCTACTCACCGGCTTCATCCCTCCGGAGGATAGCGGCAAGTTCATAATCAACGTACAGTTGCCCCCGAGGCCTCGCTGGAGCGCACCACGGCGGCCGCGGCCCGGGTCGGCGCTATCCTGAGCCAGACCCCGGGGGTCGATCACTTCATGACCATGGCCGGTTACAACGGCCTGACCCAGTCCTATTCATCGGCCAGTGCCTTCATGATCGTCATCCTCTCCCCTTGGGAGGAGCGTACCAGCCGCGCGACCATGCTCTTCGGTATCCTTCAGATCTTGAGTAAGCGCTTTGCCGCCGAGATCCCCGAGGCGGCGGTGATGCCGTGACGCTCTATCGGGCTGACCATCTTCGGCGGCATCCTGTTGTCGGTCCTCATCGGTTTGCTGCTGATGCCGGCCGCCTTTGTACTGATGGAGCAACTGGCCGAGCGCTTCGGCGCCGGTCGCCGACGCGGTAGCGGGGCAGCGGACGGCGGACCGTCCGCTTGAACCCGGTGGCGGCGATGCCGGTCATGACCGGGAGGTTCGGCGTCAGCCGCAGCAGGCACTGTCCGCCTTGGACCCAAGGCTGGCCGCGCTCGCGCCGCTGAAGCTGCCCGCGGCCTTGGCGCCGATCGCGATCCCGGTCGGTGGCGCGGCGCCGCCGCCGAACAGCCACTTGACCGCATCCCCACCGTGCGAGCTGGCGACCCAGCCTTGCAGCTTCAAAGGTGCATCCACGCTCCCGCTGCCGATCTCATGCCAGGTCTTGCCGTCGATCGCGTAGTAGCCCGTCGCCGATTTACCGCCGGTCGCGACCTCGAGGCGAATCCAGATCGGCGTGTTCTTGTCGACCAAGGCGCGGCCGTTGCCGCCCTTGGGGATCACCGCCTTGATAGCCTTCGTATCCTGGTCGACCGCGCCGCGGAACTGCACGCACAGCCCGTTGGCGCCGGTGCGCAGTACCGCGACGTAAGCGGCGTTGGCGGCCGTCGAAGCCCGCGCCATGATTCCGGCCTTGATCCAGCCGTCGATGTGCGATCCGGGGTTGCCGACGAACGCGACCCAGGTGCCCTGAGGCGCTGCGGCGCGGTCGTCATAGTGGAAGTAGCAACTGTCGCTCTTCTCCCAGAGGTCACCCGAATTGACGTCGATCGCAAACAAGGCGCCGCTCTCGACGAGGGCGTCGGTCGCCGCGGAGCCGATGGCGCTGAAGGGGTAGCCGGTCGCCGGCACGTCGGTGCGGGCCCATGCGTCCTTGCCGGTGTTGACCTTGTCGGTTCCCAAGTGGTTGGCGGATGACTTCCAGCCATTGCACCAGGCTTGCTTGCTCTCCAGGCCATAGGCACGGCTGATGAAGCCCTTCGCGAAGACGTCGGCGGCCAGCGCGGTGTGGTCAGCGTCGAGGTTGAAGACCACCGCGTAGTTGAACTTGCCGATCTCGCTGCTCGACTGGATCTCCGGGGCCACGAAGGCCAGGCGTTGGTTGGCAGTCCTGCCGTTATCGACGTATTGATTGAGGTGCGAGTCGGACGACGACAGGTTGCCGGTCGTGGCGATGAAGATCAACTTGCCCCGCAGGCTGTCCAGCGTCGGCCAGCCCTTGGCGGTGATCGCGGCCTGAAGGTTCGCGCTGTCGCCGATCAGGTCCGGAGCACCCCAGATGGCGCCACGGCCGAGCTTCGACACGAGCAACTGATCGAAGGCCTCCGGCGTATGGTTGCCGACGGTGGTGAAACCGTCCTTGAAATCGACCAGGATGGTCAAGACCTCGTGCTCGGGCACGGCCAGTTGAAAGGCGCTCAGCACGTCGAGCGCGTCCGAGAGTTTGTTGACGCTGGTCTCGTCTTGGGTCGCCTTGTGGTAGACGTACCAGTCACTCGTGAGTGCCGGCCAGTGGGAATGCGCGTTGCTGTGGTGGATGTCGATCTCCAGCGAGCGCACGCGCCAATAGAGCGCCTGGTCGAGGTAGCCCTCGGTACGCAAATAGGAATTGTGCGAACTCTTTTGGCGGACCTGATTGTAGCGAATGGTGGCCATGGACTTGTCTCCTGCGGGGATGGGACTTGGGTCGATCAAGGGTCACAGCCTGGCGGCTTGCACATGCATCCAGTCGTAGTTGCGAGTCCGTCCGAGGCTCAGCCAGCCTTCCTCTTCCCAGCATTGCCACCACACGGCGTAGTCCGGCCTTGCAAAATGGGCGCGGTCCTTCCCCCATTTCAGTTGGTTGTGTGCCGGGTCATAATCGATGGCGATACCCCAGGAATGCATGGACCAGTTGCTGCCGCCGCGCATCTTGCGCACGTTCAGGCAACCGCCCCAGAGGTCGAGGTGGAGCGCATGGATGCGCTCCGGCCCGTAATGGGCGAGCACCTTGGTCAGCACCCGCTCCAGGCTGTCATGGACCTGTTCGTGACAGGAGAAGCGGTTGACGACTTTCTCGAGGTCCCAGGCCAACCGGTGCGGGTAAGGCAGGTTGATCGAGACCTGGTGCGTTCCCGGCTCGCCATAGAACTTGACCAGTTCTGCCTGGGTCTGGCGCGGCCAGCGTTGGGCTGGTGCGGGCAGGATCACAGGGCTTGCCGCGGGCTCGTCATCCCGCCAGGGTTTGGGCAGTTGGCCGTGCCGGTCGCGATAGTCGAGCGATTCCACGGCATAGGTCGTTTGCGGACCCCAACCGCCATCAATCGCACCGGGGTCGATGCCGTTTTCCAGGCACAGCAACTGCAGATAGGCGACCGCCTGGCGTTGGCCGCTCCAGGTTTGCCAGTCTTTGGGGAGTTGTGCGGCCTTGGCCTGCAGCGCGGCCCGAACGGCCCGGTACGTCTGGTCCCCCAGGCAGCCGTCGATCTTCCCCGGATCGAGTCCGGCCGCTTGCAGTTTCTTTTGCGCAAACGTGATGGCCGTGCGCGGGATGTTCATGACTCACTCCTCTGCGGTGGCGGCGGTTGCAGGCGTCTTGCGACGCGGCAGCGGGCGGCGGCCGCCACAGTCGCCGTCGCCTGCGTTCTCTCTGCCTGGATGGCCGTGACCTGCCGCTGGTTGCCTTGCGAAACTTCAGTTGATCGACGTCAACTTGCCGCCCTCAATCCCGCGCTGGACGAAGGAACCGATAAAGGCGCCGAGGGTGAGCTTAGCGAACTCCATAAACTCGGGCTTCAAGAACGACAGGGCGCAAAACAGCAAAGTCAAGCCGACGGTCGCCAGCGGCAGACCGGAGAAACCGACCTTTTGAAAGGTGCCGGTGAAGCCGCTCAAGCTGCTGAGGATGACGTATTGCGCGATGGCGTCCTTGTTGGCGTCGCGAACCAGCGGCTCGAGCAAGGCCCGGTCGTCGGACGGGATGATGTTGGGGGCGGCCTTCCCCACCACACCCAGGAAGCGCCCGCCGACCAGGGCCAGTACGCTGGCCGCGATGGTGGAGATGGCCTGGGTGCCGTAGTATTGCATGAACCACGCAAAGGTTCCTTCCGGCCCCGGGGCCGGGGGCATGCCCTGGTGAACCAGCAATACCGGAATCACGGTCGCGATCAGCAGGAGGGAACTCGCTGCCAGCATGCCGTAGCCGGTCAGGGCCATCAGGCGGCGCGCCCGCTCGGCGGGGGACGCCGCTTGCGCGGTTTCCGCGCTGTGCAGTGCCGTGGGTTGGTCTTCTTTCTGCATGGAGCCCACCAATGGTGCGTTGCGCTGTCCGGCCGCCAGATGAGTCATTGCTGTTCACCCACCACGCACCCTTGGGTGCACAGGTCGAACCGGAGCGGGCGGTGCGTTGACGAAGCTATTTCCTGGTAATGGTGAACACCAATGGATCGCCTTTGCCGATGACCCCGGTGATCTTGTTGGCGTTGGCCCCATCCAAGGCGGACAGGATCATGTTGTCATTGCCGTTGATGCCGGTCTTGGACAGGGTGCCGTACCATTTCTTGGCCTCGCTGTTCCACCAAAAATGGGTGATCCAGAGATTGTTGTTCTCGATCCCTTCCAGGCGCGCGGCGAGCAGCTCGATATAGCCCTTATCATCATTGATCTTGATGTCATCCTGGTCGTCATCGCCGTTGAGCGAGATCTCGTCCACCGCCGTGATCGTATAGTCCCGCGACGCACCGGATGCCAGTTTACCGTCGTCCTGCCATTGTCCGTCGCGCTTGACGCGCAACGGCAGTTCCTTTTCGGACTTGTTATCTAAGCGCAAGACGTTATAGTCTGATGAAATCGGTCGCCCGAAGCCGTTGCCCTTTTTCAGCACCATGAGCTTGAGCGTCTTGCCGTCCGTCCATGGGACCAGGATCGCCTTGGTGCCGTCCACCGTATCCAGTGCGGTACTCAATTGCCAGAAGCCGCCGGTCCAAGTCAATAGGTTCGCCCAGGTATTCTTGTGTTTGACTCCCCCAACCGAGTGACTGTCGGCCTTGTACTCAACGAAGCCCCGGCCGTCGCGGATGATGACGTCATCGCTTTCACCGTCGCCGTTAAGTGAAATCTGGTAGTCCTTTCCACTGGGAATACTATAGCTGAGCGTTGCTTTATCGTTGAGGATGCTCTCGCGGTCGTGCGTGCTCTCCCGCAGCTTCAGGGCGGTGCCCAACTGATTCACGATCGCAATGGTGCTGAAGTCTTGGGAGACGTTGCGGCCGTAGCCCTTGGCATTGGCGTCATCCTTGGCATTGATCAGATCCTGGCCTTCGCCGGCGCACAGGTGGGTGCCGCTTCCCAATAGCAGCGCGGCGGCCAGCAGGTTACGCACAAAGGTCGTTGTCATAGCTTTGATCCTCGGTCACGAATGGATGATCGCTGCCAGGCCGCACCAATGGATTGGCATGACGATAGCGAGATTACGAAGCGCTGGAGCCGGTACGGTTCACCGGCCGGCGGAGCCGGTTGGGGCAGGTCCGCACGCACACAATTATTCGCGCGCGGGGCGCGGCGGGCAATGCCAGGGTGATACGCAAGGCGGACGTGCTTATATGGAAAACGGACCCGGTCCGCGCTGCGGTGCGCGGCATCCCGGTGGGCACGGCGGCGGATGATTTTCCTTGGCGATGGTGTGCGCGGATCGCCGGTGGCGACGCCCGGCAATGCTGTCACAGGACGGCCGTCATCAGGCTGACAATCGCTGCGCATCGCCACTATACTGCGGCGGCGGCGAACGCTGCTCAAGCCCCCAGGCCTCGACGCGGGCGTCGCGAGCGTTCCCCGAGCGGGCTGCGCCTGGCCGATCGCCCCTGACCATGACCTATCGATCACGCCCCTGAGCCGGTGGACCTGCATACGCCCGCGTGCCGCATCGCGAAGGGTGGGCCGGCGCTCTGCGCCCGGTGAGGGTCATGTGCGCCCCGGTGCGGGCAATGGTTACATCGACTACCTGCGCCGGCACTCGCTGCGGGTGTGGGGGGGCTTCATCGTACCGATCCTGGGCGTCATCGTTTTCTTCGGCGTCGCCTATGTGACGGTTCACCGCGCTGAGGAGGTGCAGTTGCTCAAGGCCGCCCGGTATGCCAACAATGACGCCGCGGAGCATTGCCGACAGGCAGCCAACCAGGTGGATACGCTCCTGCGTGCGGTGCGGGGCTATTATCTGCGGGTCAGCTCCCTGACCGACACCGCGGCCTTTATCCAGTCGCTTGGGTTCGACCGCTCCCTCATCGACGGCATTGCGCTGGTCACCGCGGATGGTCAGGTGGCCGACCTCGACAACCGTACGACTGCGGGTGGCCGCGTGGCGGATCGGGACTACTACACCTTTCATCGTGCCCGGCGCGAGGATCGTTTGTTCATCTCGGCGGTGGAGGACGCCGCCGGGGGGCGTTACTTTTATTTCACCCGGCGCCTCGAAGCGCCCGACGGTGGTTTTGGCGGACTGGTCCGGGCGGCCGTGAGGCCGGATGCCGTGGCCGATCTTTTCCGGAGGCTGGTCTCCGGGCCGCACAGCTTCGCCGCCCTGGTGGACCGGTCCGACCGGCGGCTGCGCGCCCGGCTACCTGAGCCGCCCGCGGACCACTGGGTGCGCCCGCTCGACTCGCCGCTCTGGGACGCGCTGGCCCGCGGCGGCACCGACCACTACGAGCACACCAGTCCGATCGATCAGGTGCTCCGGGTCGAGGTCTTCAAGCAGGTGCCTGGCTTGCCGCTGGTCATGGTGACCGGCTTTTCCCCTGCAGAGTCGATGCGCGGCGTTCATCGGCGCATGGTCTGGTTTCCGGTGGCCTTCGCGTTCATCGTCGGTTTCACCTTCCTGTTGGCCCTGCTGCTGGCCCTGGAGGCCAAGCGCCGCGACGAGCAGGAGCGCTTCATGGTCATGCTGAGCCATGAATTGAAGACACCGCTGTCGGTCATTCGCCTGACGCTCGGGGCCGCGGGGCTGCCGGCCGCGACCAAGGAGCGGGTCGGACGAACCGTCGCCGACATGGACGCGATCATCGAGCGCTGCCTGCAGTCCGACCGCCTGCGGGCGGGCCGGATCCACCCGATTCCGGCGCCCTGCCGGGTTGAAGATCTGCTCGCGCGGCTGCGCGAAGACCTGGGGGCACCGCCGCGGCTGCGCATCCACGCCGACCCCCTGCCCGTCTGCACGACGGACAGCGAGCTGTTGGGCGTGGTGCTGCGCAATCTGTGCGACAACGCCCTGAAGTACGGCAGCCCGCACGCAGTGGTGGGGCTGACCGCAACGCTCGCCCGCTCACGGGGGCGGGCGGGTATCCGCATCGCGGTCATCAACGCCCCCGGTCCGGCCGGGATGCCGGATCCCAGGCGGGTGTTCAAGAAGTACTATCGTGCCCCCGGCGCCCATGGTAAGACGGGTTCCGGCCTGGGGCTGCACATCGCTCAAGGCTGTGCCCGCCGGTTGGGCGGCTGGCTGTGCTATCGCCCGGCAACTGCTGAGGTCAGGTTCGAGCTATGGCTTCCGGTCTGAACATCATCGTGGTCGAGGACCACGACGACTTGCGCGAGGTCACCGTGGAGGCCCTGCAGGGTTTGGGGCATCGCGTCCGAGGCCTGGCCTGTGCCGAGGCCTTGGACGCCGCCCTGAGGGCCGCCCCTGCCGACCTGCTGGTGCTGGATTTGAACCTGCCGGGTGAGGATGGCATCAGCCTCGCCCGCCGCGTGCGTGTCGTTCGACCCGAACTCGGCATCATCATGGTCACGGTGCGCGCGCAGGTCCGCGACAAGATCGAGGGCTACGGGAGCGGCGCCGACCTCTATCTCGCCAAGCCGACCTCGATCGAGGAATTGGAGGCGGCCATCAAGGCCTTGGCACGGCGTCTGCCTACCAAGGTGCCGGCTGCCCCGCCGGGTAAGGCCGCTGGCGCCGCGGGCGGTCTGGCCGTTCTGGATCAGGCCGGCCGGTGTTCAGCCTCCGGGCCGGGACTCACGCCCGAGCAGCGGTCGCGCGAGCGGCTGCGCCGACTGCACGATGACCTTATGCGCATGGAGGGCAAGCTCCCCACCCTGGAGGCGCTGGCGGCGCGCGTCGGGCTCTGTGCCCGCCGTCTCAATGACGCCTTTGCCCGCGAATACGGACTGCCGATCCACGCCTTTGTGACCGACCGGCGGCTCACCGCCGCCTATGCGTCGATCCGCGATACCGACATCCCCTTGAAGCAACTGGCCAGCCGCCTGGGTTATGCCCACGTCAATCATTTCAATGCTGCCTTCCGCAAAAAGTTCGGGCTTCCGCCTGGGCAGTTGCGCCGTGAAGGACGCGCAGAAGCGCAATGAAGGCCTGGAGGCTGTCCAGGGCCACCGGAAGCCGCTCGCCGGACCGACGCCGATTGTGCGTTGCCTTGGCGCTGAGCGCGCTGCTCGGCGACGCCGGCGGCGCGGCGGCGGGGGAGGGTGCCGCCGCGCTGATCGGTTTCGACCTGAGCCGGCTGAACGCGTCCGGGCTCCAGGGTCCGCCCGACGGCCTGCGCGCTCTGGACTATGAATTCTGCATCCCGGATGGCCCCGCGTTCCGTGCTCAGGTGGCGGCCATCGACCCCAGCGCCCGCTTCCATCCGGGCCGCCGCGGGCGCAGCGGCTGCACGCCTGATCAGGTTCTGGTCCTCGGCAATACCCATCAGGACGGATTTCGGGCGATACTCCACGCCCTTGCCGGCCTGCCCTATGTGGCGCGGATCGCCGAGGCCGTGTTCGAGTAACAAAGCAACCACGCTGTTCAGATGTCAGATACGCATGCGATGGGTGATGGCAACGGGCTCCGGCACCCCCGCCACTGGCCGAGCTGGCTGGTGGTCGGTCTCGTCTATGCGTTGGGCCGGCTGCCGTTCCCGCTCCTCTGGACCCTGGGTCAGGGGTTTGGACGGGTCGCTTATCTGCTGGCGCGGGAGCGGCGCGCGGTGGCGCGGCGCAATCTGGCGCTCTGCCTTGCCGCTGCCGCGCCCAAGGAGCGCGAGCGCGTGCTGCGCGCCCATTTCGGCTGGCTCGGGGTCGCCGCCCTGAGTCAGGGGGTCGGGTGGGGCATCTCGCGGGCGCGCTTGGGGCGACTGGTGCGCGTGCGCAACCGCGCGTGCATCGACGGCTGTATCGCCGCCGGGCGACCGGTGATCGTGCTGGTCCCGCACTTCGTGGGCCTGGAACTGGGCGGGGCGGCTTTTACCGGCCTGGTCCATTCCGGGGTCTACATGTATCAGAAGATCCGCGATCCGGTGGTGGATTGGCAGGTCAAACGGGCGCGGCGCCAGTACGGCAGTGTCTCGATCGAGCGCAGTGACGACCTGCGCGGCCTGCTGCGCGTCATCAAACAGGGGATTCCGTTCTTTTACCTGCCGGATCAGGATGCCGGGCGTCGGGGTCTGTTCGTGCCCTTCTGCGGGGTGGCGGCTTCGACGATCCCGATGCTCGGACGCTTTGCCGCCATGAGCGGCGCCCTGGTGATCCCGACCTTCGCGCGTTATCTGCCCTGGGGGCAGGGTCTGGAACTGATCTTCGATCCGCCCCTCACGCCCTTCCCGAGCGGTGACCCGCAGGCCGATGCCGCCCGGATGAACCAGGTGATCGAGGCGCGGATTCACACCATGCCGGAGCAATATTTTTGGGTGCACCGCCGCTTCAAGACCCGCCCGCCGGGCGAGCCGCCGATTTATCCGCCGAAACAACGGCGCCGCTGAGCCAGGACGCTACCCTGGGTGCGTCCGCGCCGCCAGGTGAGTTGCGGCAGCCTCCCGACCGCGACGCGGCGACCCTGCGGCTCGGCCGGCCGCGCGATTGGGCCATCGGTGCCGGACTGCTCGTCGCCCTGATCGCCGCGGTGCATTACACCGTCGGCTGGGGTCTGCTGCTCGCCCCCTGGCGCGCCTTCTCCCCGACGCTGATCGCCTGGCTCGTCCTGCTGGCGGCACTGAGCTATGGCGTGCGGGCGGTGCGCGTCTCCGCCTGGTTCAGTCCGCGGTTCAGCGGGCGGTTCATGCCGCTGCTGCGTCTCACCATCCTGCACAATGCGGCCAACAATCTGCTGCCGATGCGCACCGGTGAACTGGTTTTCCCCTGGCTGATGCGCCGCTATTTCGGCTTCGGTGTTCTCGACGCCGGTGCCGCGCTTCTGTGGATCCGCATCCTGGACATGCACTTCCTGGGTCTGATCGGCATCCTGATCCTGTATTTGCGCGATCCCGGCTGGCGGTGGTGGGGGGCCGGTCTGGTCTGGATCGGTGCACTGTCGCTGCTCGCCCTGATCAGCCGTGCGGGAACCTCGCCGCGGCTCGCCGGGGGCGGGCGCGCGCGGCGTTTGGTGCGCACGGTCGCCGCGGCGGCTCCGCGCGACCCCTGGCGGATCGTCCGGGTCTATCTGTGGACGGCGGTCACCTGGACGCTGAAATTCATCGCCTTCGCCAGTGTGCTGGCGCATTTCGTTCCGGTCGATTTCTGGCGGGTCATGGCCGGAGTCATGGGGGCTGAACTGTCGAGCGTCCTGCCCTTCCACGGCATCGCCGGCAGCGGCAGCTATGAACTGGCCGCGGTCGCGGCCCTGATCCCTTTGGGGGTGGACCCCCGCGTCGCGCTTGCCGGAGCGGTCAACCTACACCTGTTCGTGCTCGGTACGACCTTGCTGCTGGGCGGGTTGGCTTTGCTGCTGCCGCGGCCGGGGGGTATGCGGTAAGTAACGCGTCGGAAATGAGTGAAACACTCGTTGTCGTTGTCGTAATCGGATCAGCGATTCAAGTTTGGTTTGGCCCTCACAAACTGCATCACTGCTGATCACGCCCGGCCTGACGCCCCGGCTCCCGCGTCGGGAAACCACTGCTTGCGCAGATAACGCAGCTTGGCCGGCAGCCAGCCCGGCGTGATCAGCCGCCGGGGCAGATTGCGCAGGCGCCGTGTGCCGTTGTAATAGGGCAGAAGACGGGGGTGCGCGACCCAGAACCAGAAGCGGCGCTCCGCTTGGCAGGCGGCATGGCCCGGCACCACGCCCGGCGGCCACGGCTGACCAAAGAGCCGCGTGCCCGCGAGCAGATAGGCGCGGACCGCCTCACCCAGTCCCAAGATGCCCAGGCCGCCCCACGCCGGCCCTGGTATCAGGGCGTGCTGGACTGGGTGAT
>JACDZG010000304.1 GCA_013426805.1 Chromatiaceae bacterium | reverse complement strand
GCTACTCGAAGCGCGGCTGAGGCGGGGAGCCCTGGAAGGTCAGGGTGAGGGCGAGGTAGAGATTCGTGCCCTGTTTGTGGAGGGTCGCGAGATAGGAGCGGATGGTGCAAAAGGTCTCCAGGCCGCCCGCGGTGCGAAAGCCACCGGAGACTTTCTGTTTGACCTTGGGCATGCGCACCGCCTGTTCACCGAGGTTGTTGGTGAAGGGGACCCCGGGATCGGTCATGAAGCGCCAGACATCGTCGGCGTAGAGGCGCAAGCGGTCGATGAGATTCAGCGCCTTGCTCTGCTTGGTTCGCCCGCGTTTACCCGAGGGTGGGGCGCGCGGATTGGCGGTTTCGCCGGTGGTGAGAATCCGATCATAGACCTCCCGATAGTGCGCGATGCGCTCAGCCGGGAGTGGCGCGCCCGCTGCCGCAACCTCATGACAGGCGGCGACCAGCAGATCGATCAGGCACTTGGCCCAGGCTTGTCCCATCTGCTCGAAGACGTAGGTCAGTTCGCGCAGGTGGTGGGCGTTGCACAAGCCATGCTTGCAGGCCAGTTCGCGATAGGGCTTCCAGCCGTCGTGGATTAAGGTTCCCGCAAACGCGGTCAGCAGCCCGAAGGCGTCGAAGGCTTTCTTGCCACGGTTCGGGTGGGCACCGAGCCAGGTCAGTAGCGGGGTGACCAGGACATGCATCCAGTGGAGTGTGCCGGCCACGCGCATCCCGGTTTCGTCGGCGTGGGCGACCGGGGCGGCTTTGAGCGCCTCACCCATCGCGGCCACGGTCGGGGCTAGCAGCGCCTGCGCTTCGGCCTGGATCGCCAGCACCGTGGCGTCAGACATGGGTAGGCCGAACAGATCGCCCATCAGCTCACCGGTGCGTGCCAGCGGCAGCATGTGGTGGTGGGTCAACTGCACGACCGCCGCTTTGCTGTGCGGTCCGTACTGCACCGGCGCCGACACCCCGGCGGGAAACGTCCCCCGATGGACCGCCCCACAGGTGCACTGCGTTTCGAGCACCTGATGCTCGGTGACCTCACCGCGTAGCGGCGGCAGGTCGAACACTTGGCGGGACTCCACCACCGTCGCCGGACCCAAGGGGCGATCACAGGTGTCGCACTGGCTCGCCGGGGCGTGTGTTTCAATCCGATCCGGCCGCGCCACGCGCTGGAGAGTATGACCGGTGTGGCCCTTCTGCCCGCCCGTCGGCTTCGCGCCGCGGACGCGCAACGACTTCGGTTTGGGTTTGGGCTTGTTCAGCCCGTCCGAGGACGGGGGCTTGCTGGAGTTACGGCTGTTTTTCGCCAGCCGACCTTGCAGCTCCGCCACCGTCGCGGTCAGCGCGACGACGCGCGCCCACAAGTCCCCGATCAGGGCATCTTTCTCGGCCGCGCCTAAGCGCTCAAGATCGGGTAGGGTTTCCATGGCCTGAGAGTAGCCGCTTCAGTACCGTGTGTCCAAGCGAAAGATGCGGGACCTTGAGCATTGGTCCGACCGTCGACCTCGGTCGGTCGGCCTTCACCACAAGCAGGGGGAGCAGGGGGAGCAGGGGGTCACAGGGGCGGCCGAGGTACCTGAGTAGTTAC
>JACDZG010000303.1 GCA_013426805.1 Chromatiaceae bacterium | reverse complement strand
TCTGGGTTGCTGCGGGTGTTGCGGCCGGGCGCCGGTTAACGCTATACGTTAGGCTCGCGCGCAAAAACAGATCGGTTGAGCGCTCATCGGAAATGGTTCGGGCGCTCATGCCAGCGAATCGAACGTCGCGAGCGAATCGGCAGTCGGCGCAGGCGCTTACATGAAAGTGAACCGTGCGCGGCAGGTGAATCGGCAGTCGGCGTAGGCGCTTATATGAAAGTGAAACGTGTGTCGCAAGCGAATCGGCAGTCGGCAGGTCCCCTAGCCCGCGAGATCCGGGGCGGTCTGGAATACCGGTCGATCGCAGCGCCGGCGGTTCGGTGTTCGCCAAGAAGCCTAACCTTCGCTTCAAAAGCGAGCGCGCGCCACGGGCCCTGTGCTAATTCTCAGCGTCATCTGGGGCGCGCGCCGCTTTAAGCTTCACGTTAGGCTCGGGACATCCCGCCCTGAGTCATCTTTGTCAAAGTGGAGCCTTTGCCAAAAATGAAAGAATATTTGCCGTTGGCGTTTGTTAATTCGATTCTTGGCGCCTTGATTCTGTATATTTTGCGCGAGGAACCTATTCAAGCATTATTTTTTAGCATGCTCGTAGCGATCGTGAATTTTCTCTACGTCATTCGACTTGATATGCTAAAAAATCACAGGCAAGTCCTGGATTCAATAGACGCCAAAAGCACCGAAATTCTCCATGCAATAGGTGTAAGAAAAGAAGTCTACGAAGATGAATCGATGCGGAGCATTCTTCAAGACATCATAAGCAATTATTGCAATATTAAAGCCAAATCACAAAGGCCCATATATTTCAAGCAGCTAATCAAAACCCTTCAGAGTTGCTCCGCAGTGATTAGCGATCTAGCCAAAGGAAAGCTTGTATTTGAGAAAGAAGAAGAGAGAATAAGTGTTTTGATTCCGGCAATGCGCGAAGCGGAGCGTACGCTGAAAGCAGTTAGCCATATACACATTAACTGGTGGTTTAGCGGGCTCGGAAACAAGTATCTAGAGGAAAATCGTCTTGCAGTCGAGCGCGGTCTCAAAGTTGAGAGAATATTTGTTCTCGGGGACAGGAAATCAAAAGAAGAACCCCAAGACTTCAAAGATTATTTGGATCTCATAAAGAAACAATTAGATTTCGGCGTAATCGTTTACGTTGCTCGCGCATCGGATGTCTCAAAAGAAATACGCAGAAACTTTCTTATTCTCGACGACCAATTTGTAACAAAGCCTGACTTTAATCGAGAAGGTACGAATCAGGGCGGAATGATATCGTCAGATCCTTCGGTTGTCTCAGGAGCAATTGATGATTGGGAATGCATAAGAGTGGTTAGTCAGCCGATTGAGGATAGCAAATCGTTGGATGAGATGGTGCAACAGATCACGGTGTCTCAGGATCAACGATAACGACAAATTGCGGCCGAAATTGCGGACAGATAGCCTAACTTACGCCTTAAAAGCGAGCGCGCGCCACAGGCGTCGTGCTAATTCTCAGCGTCATCATTGGCGCGCGCCGCTTTAGGCTGCACGTTGGACTAAATAGTAATAGAAACAAGCGCCGACCTGAGTCATTGCGCACCCG
>JACDZG010000137.1 GCA_013426805.1 Chromatiaceae bacterium | reverse complement strand
CGCCGGCGCTCGGGCTGGCGGGGGTCAGGACGATGCCGGTCACCACGAAATCGGGTGTCGGCCGTCCAAAGGTGGTGTAGGCCCGGGTGAACTGGTTATTGGTCTCAGTGGTTTCGGCGGTCCGGCATTGGCTGTCGACGAAGACGCGCAGGGTCTTGGCGCCGCCCGTTCCGGCCGACAGGCCGTTGATCGTCACCGTGCGTTTGGCGCCGACGGCGACGCGCCCCAGGGTGGCCGCTTGGTCCCCCACCGCGCTGCAACCCTGGGTGCCGGCCTGGTTGGCCCAGACCTGCAGGGTGCCGAGCGTCCCGTCGACCGTGCCCTGGTTCTGCACTGTGATGGTGGCGCTGAACGTGCTGTTGGCGAGTGGATCAAGCGGGTTCATGCTGACACCGGTCACCACGAAATCGGGGGCGTTCGGCCCCACGAACCCGACAACCGGCACCGGCTGCAGACGACCCGTAGTGGTGCCGTCGCCGAGCTCGCCGAACCGGTTGATTCCCCAGGCCCAGAGGCTACCGTCGGTCTTGCGGGCTAGGGTGTGATCGTAGCCGCCCGACACGGCCGCGACACCAGTCAGGACCTGGACCGGCGTATAGCGATCGGCGGTGGTGCCGTCGCCGAGCTGGCCGGAGCCGTTATCTCCCCACACCCAGAGGCTGCCGTCGGTCTTGATGGCCAGGGTATGTCCACCGCCGGCTGCCATGGCCGCGACCCCGGTCAGGACCTGGACCGGTGTATAGCGATCGGTGGCGGTGCCGTCGCCGAGCTGGCCGGAGCCGTTATCTCCCCACACCCAGAGGCTGCCGTCGGTCTTGATGGCCAGGGTATGTCCACCGCCGGCTGCCATGGCCGCGACCCCGGTCAGGACCTGGACCGGTGTATAGCGATCGGTGGTGGTGCCGTCGCCGAGTTGGCCATACCTGTTGTCTCCCCAGGCCCAGAGGCTGCCGTCGGGCTTGATGGCCAGGGTATGTCCAAGGCCGGCTGCCATGGCCGCGACCCCGGTCAGGACTTGGACCGGTGTATAGCGGTCGGTGGCGGTGCCGTCGCCGAGCTGGCCGTACCAGTTGTTTCCCCAGGCCCAGAGGCTGCCGTCGGTCTTGAGGGCTAGGGTATGTCTACCGCCGACTGCCATGGCCGCGACCCCGGTCAGGACCTGGACCGGTGTATAGCGATCGGTGGTGGTGCCGTCGCCGAGTTGGCCGGAACCGTTATATCCCCAGGCCCAGAGGCTGCCGTCGGGCTTGAGGGCCAGGGTATGTGCACTGGCTGCAATGGCCGCGACCCCGGTCAGGACTTGGACCGGCGTCGCTCGAGCGGTGGTGGTGCCGTCGCCGAGTTGGCCGGAACCGTTATATCCCCAGTCCCAGAGGCTGCCGTCGGGCTTGAGGGCTAGGCTGTAACCCGCGCCGGCAGCCAGCCGCTGCATCTCCGGAGTGTCGGCCGCGGCAACGCTCACCGCCCAAGGCGAGCCCAGCAGTGCATCCAACCCGGCGCTATCGACCCGCAGGGTGAGGCTGGCTGAACCGGCGGTGCGCTCGACCCTTTCGTAGGACCCGGCCGGCAAGGCGAACAGCAGGTCCTGGGCCGTCTGCTCCAGGTCATCCGCCGCGACCGACGCCGACGCGCGCAGTTCCACCCGCACCGCCAGTCGGCCCGCGCCGGCCACCTGCGTGCGCAGGGCGTCGGCATGCAGCGCCGCCGCGTCACCGGGCGCCATCAGTCCGGCCGCGGCCTGGCCCAGGGCCAGGACCAGGATCGAACACACAAGAAACAGCGCCGCGCGTTGACCACGAGGCTCTGGAGGGTGTCGGAACAGTTCAAAAATCATTGATATTTCCTGATTTTTTTGTATGGTTAAGCAAGTGCGGCCAGAGCCTAGCATACACGCGCTTTCCTGGTCTACCGCCTCCGTATGACGGCCGCGGGGGGTGCGGTGAGGAACGAACCGCTCCACCCCGGTCGCGATTGGCGCGGTTCGTTAGGGACCGCGCAATCCGGCTGCCAAGCGACCGTGATAAGCTCATCGCGTCTCTGCCGCTCACGAGTGACGCCATGCGTTTTTTCAACACCGAGGGTCCGGTCCGATCCGCGGATCACTACTGCCTGCCGCCATTGCACCGCTGGGATCTGGACGAGGTGCTGGAGCTGATCGACCAGAAGAAATACTTCCTGCTGCACGCCCCGCGTCAAACCGGCAAGACCACCTGTCTGCTGGCGCTGATGGAGTATTTGAATCGAGCGGGACGCTACCGGGCCGTTTACGCTAATCTGGAGGGAGCGCAGACCGCCCGCGAGGATGTCGCCCGGGGGATGCGGACCATCTGCGGCACCATTGAAGCCGCCGCCCGGCTGTATATCGGCGATACCCGCCTGCATGCCTGGACCGAGGATGCCTGGCAAACGCGCGGGGCCGACGGCGTGCTGACCGGCCTGCTTGAACACTGGAGCCTGAACAGCCCGACACCGCTGGTGCTGATGCTCGACGAGGTTGATGCCCTGATCGGCGACACCCTGATCGCGCTGCTGCGCCAGTTGCGTGCCGGCTACCCGCAGCGGCCCACCGCCTTTGCGCACACCGTCATCCTGTGCGGGGTGCGCGATCTGCGCGACTACCGGATTCATGCCCGCTCGGAGTCCACTCCCATCACCGGCGGCAGCGCCTTCAACATCAAGGCCGAATCGCTACGGCTGGGCGACTTCACGGCAGCCGAGGTGACGACGCTGCTCGGCGAGCACACCGCCGCGACCGGTCAGGTGTTCACCCCGGAGGCGCTGGCGCGGGTGTGGGACCTGACCCAGGGCCAACCCTGGTTGGTCAATGCCCTGGCCTATCACACCTGCTTCCGGATGCCCGCGGGGCGCGACCGCAGCCGGCCGGTGACCCTGGAGCTGATCGATCAGGCCAAGGAGTATCTGATCCTCAACCGGGTCACCCATCTGGACCAGTTGGCCGACAAACTGCGCGAGGAGCGGGTGCGCCGGGTGATCGAACCGATGCTGGCGGGCACCCTGATGGACGCGGTACCGGAAGACGACCGCCAATATCTGGTGGATCTGGGTCTGCTGCGGCGCGATGACGGTGGCGGGCTGGTGGTCGCCAACCCCATCTACCGCGAGGTGCTGCCGCGCGCGCTGGCCGGCGGTCCGCTGGATACCCTGCCGCGCATCGCCCCGACCTGGCTGAATGCCGACGCCACCCTCAACCCGGTCCGTCTGTTGGACGCCTTCCTGGCCTTCTGGCGCCAACACGGCCAGCCGCTGCTGGGCAGCGCGCCCTATCACGAGATCGCCCCGCATCTGGTGCTGATGGCCTTTCTGCATCGTGTCATCAACGGCGGCGGCAGTCTGGAGCGTGAATACGCGATCGGCTCGGGCCGCATGGACCTGTGTCTGCGTTACGGCAGGGTAACACTCGGGGTGGAACTCAAGGTCTGGCGCGACGGCGCTTCCGACCCGCTGCCCGAGGGACTGGTGCAATTGGACGGCTATCTGGCCGGATTGGGTCTGGACAGCGGCTGGCTGGTGCTCTTCGACCGCCGCTCGGGTCAGCCGCCGATCGCCGAGCGCACTGTCCACACGGAGCAACGCAGCCCTCAGGGCCGGTGTATTGAGGTGGTGCGGGCGTGACTGGCGGCGATTTCCTGCGAGCAGACCCTGTACGAGCAAGCCCAGGCTTGCCAGGACGCCTTTGCAAACGCTCTGTTGCAAGGAGCCGGGGTCGCGAAGCGAGCCGGAGCCAAGCTGCCCGGGTTGGAAACGCCAGCCGCGTGCGGTGGGGCGAAATTGACCGCCTGCGCCACGGCGGCCTCGATCATCGTTGCGGCCACCGCGAAGCGGCCAGTGTTCGTAGAAGCGCCATCCTGGCGCTTCAAAGCGGCTGGAAGCCGCTTTTACGGCCGAAACTACGATCGAGCCCGCCGCGGCCCTCATGGCCGAGCAGCCGTGCGACAATACGATCTCTTTCGCCGCAAAGCCTCCGTGGTGGCCACGGCCAATGAGTATCTGGCTCAGCTCGACGCCCCCAAAGCCAATGCCTATATGATCTACCGCGCCGTCCAGGCCGCCAAGATCGACTTCGACGCGACGCCGAAGGCGTGTACCCGTGTCTCGCGTTATATGGACGCCAAAGGAATTCCGGTAACGAGTTCCGGGGACAGTGCGGCGTAGTGATGTCAAGTGGTCTAGTGCAGCAAAGTAGCAAAAGGGGCCAAGCAAAAGTGGCTAGGCTCACTTTAATTCATGCTCTCGCCCTCCGGAGCATTAATTGCCACGAAAAATTCGCGATCTACTACGGGATCTGAGAGACGCTGGGTTCAAAGAAATATCCGGCGCAGGAAAAGGATCCCACCGAAAGCTTGTTCACCCGAAGTTTCCCGGTGCGGTCACCGTCAGCGGAAAACTCGGTGATGATGTGAAACACTATCAAGAACGGGAAGTCACCATCGCCATCGAGGCCGTCACGAAATGAAAGACAGCGACCGATATCACAAATGGGTGGAGTGGAGCGACGAAGATCAAGTGTACATCGGCAAGTGCCCTGATCTGATTACCGGAATTCATGGGGACGACCCCGTGTCACTGTACAGTGAGTTATGCTCGGTGGTCGAAGATGTGATCGTCCATTTCAAGGCGGAGGCTCGGAGTCTTCCAGCAGCGAAAGTCCGGCCCATGCGTGAGGTCGCATAGCGCCTGACGATGGTATGGTCCCTGGCACGGGGCGCGAGACGGGAAACCCGGCTCTCGCAAGCCCTCATGGCCGAGCAGCCGAACGACGACCGGGGTGGCATGGCGCGGACCCACCGGGGTGGCAGGCACGATGCAGCTATAACAATCAGGCCCCATGGATGGGAGCGGAACATTTCGGTCTCTCCCGGGTGTCGATATACTGAGTCGTTATGGAATCGATCCACTCCATCAACCCCGAACGCATCGCGTGGTGCTGTGCCGAGCATCGCATCACGCCGGGTGAGCTTGCGGCTCAAGTCGGCCTCTCCGCAGCCAGCATCGAACGGGTGATGACGGGCAAGAATAGTCTGACGTTCAACCAGTTGCGTAAGATCGCCGACTATTTTGGCCGAGGTGTGCTGTTCTTCTTGGAGGCTGGGCCGGTCGACGAGGCGCAAGTGCATACGCCGCAGTTCCGCACACTGACGAACCAGCAGCCGGAGTTGTCCGCCAGACTCAGGGCGCTGATCGAGCGGGTGGAACGACAGCGGGCGGTGTATCTGAGCCTGCGCGAGGACTTGGACGACACCCAGCGGCCACGTTTCAGTCCGCCGGACTTACCCGAACACGACCTTCGTTCGGCGGCCTGCATCACTCGCCGGTGGCTGAGCCTGGCCGAGGATAACTGCTTCGATACTTACCGCGCGGCGGTGGAAGCAAGGGGCGTACTGGTCTTTCGTAGTAACGCCTATATCGGCAAGTGGCAGATCGCCAAGGAAAGCCCGATTCTCGGCTTTACTTTGTACGACCAGGACTGCCCCATGATTGTCGTCAAAAAACGGGCCTCCGAGACGCAACAGTCATTCACACTCATGCATGAGCTTGGTCACTTGCTGTTGCACAAGGTCAGCTCGATCGATGACGAGCAGGATCTGCAATCGCTCGAAGGCCGGGAACGTGATGCAAACGCCTTTGCCGGGCATCTGTTGGTGCCCGACGCTTTCCTGGCCGGCATCGACGACGCGCAGCGGCCTGACGAGGTGACGCAGTACGACGATTGGCTCAAGCCGCAGCGCAAGGCATGGGGCGTGAGTGGTGAGGTGATCCTGCGCAGGCTTCTGGATGGCGGGCGTTTGTCGCGCGAGCAATATAGCGCTTACCGGAAGTGGCGGGAGCGAGTGGTCGAAGCACCAAAGGGCCTTGATCGCAATCCCGGCCAACGGCGTGCGTAGTCAGTGCTTCCAGCCCTAACAGTGTCAGGCCAGGATGGCCTGACTACCCACCTGGCGAGCCCAAGTGGCCGCAATCTTGATCGAGGCCCGAGCACCTTTGCCGGACTTCTTGCAACCGATACCGAAGCTTTGGCTATCGCCCGTCGTCTTTCGCCGCATCAAGGCGGGCGAGCAGCAGGTCGCTCCCGGCTCGCTGCCATTCCATGGCGGCTTCGATGTTGTCGCTCATGGTCTCGCTCCACAGGCGCTGCCATTCGCGCAGGGACGGGCTGGTCGAAGGGATGCCGACCACCCCGCCGCCCTTGCCGAAGGCTCTGCAAGCAGCAGTCAACCAGAACTCGGAGACCATCCAGCCGAGGCGCCAGGCCTCCCAAGGATTGGCGATGGGCGTCGGGCACAGGCCCATGGGAAAGTGAATTTGCTGCGCGGACATGGCTTAAGTAAACCTCAATGATAAAAATTGATGCATTGTTGGCAGCGGACCGGGTCTGAGTCCATCGTCGCTGCTCAATCCTCTGTATTAGCAAATAGGTCGGCAATCGCCGGACTCAAGCTCGCGTTCGGCCGGACCGGAGCCGGCAGACCCAGATGCAGGTAGGCGGCCTGAGTCGCCATGCGCCCGCGCGGGGTGCGCATCAGATAGCCTTGCTGGATCAGATAGGGCTCCAGCACGTCTTCGATGGTGCCGCGCTCCTCACCGATCGCCGCGGCCAGACTTTCCACCCCCACCGGTCCGCCGTCGAACCGCTGGATCACCGCCGCCAGCAAACGCCGGTCCATGTGATCGAAGCCCAGCGCGTCTACCTTAAGCATAGCCAGCGCCTGGTCGGCAACCGTGACGGTGATCTGCCCGTCGGCGCGCACCTGGGCGAAATCGCGCACACGGCGCAGCAGTCGGTTGGCGATGCGCGGGGTGCCGCGTGAGCGGCGGGCGATCTCGGCGGCGCCGTCCGGTTCGGTGGGGATGGCCAGGATTTCGGCGGACCGGCGCACGATGGTGGTGAGGTCCTCCGCCGAGTAATACTCCAGCCGTTGGACGATCCCAAAACGGTCGCGCAGCGGCGAGGTCAGGAGTCCGGCGCGCGTGGTGGCGCCGACCAGGGTGAAGGGCGGCAGGTCGAGCTTGATCGAGCGAGCGGCCGGCCCCTCGCCGATCATGATATCGAGTTGAAAATCCTCCAGGGCAGGGTAGAGCACCTCCTCGACCACCGGGCTCAGCCGGTGAATTTCATCGACGAACAGCACATCCCCGGCCTCCAGGTTAGTGAGCAGGGCGGCCAGGTCACCCGGCTTCTCCAGCACCGGCCCCGAGGTCTGGCGCAGGTTGACCTGCATCTCGTGCGCGATGATGTGGGCCAGCGTGGTCTTGCCGAGCCCCGGCGGTCCGAAAATCAGCACATGATCCAGCGCCTCGCGCCGGGCGCGCGCGGCGCCGATGAAGATCTCCATCTGCTCGCGCACCGCCGGCTGGCCCACATAATCCGCCAGCCGACGCGGGCGGATCGCCCGGTCCAGGGCGCTGTCGTCGCCGGCGGCCAGCGGGCTGATCAGACGATCCGGGTCAGTCGACATACAGGTCTCAACATACCTCAGTGGCGATTGCCAGTTTGCGGTTCGCGCCGCGTTCGATCAGCGAATCCGGCGGTAACACCGCGAATCCGTAGGGTCCGCTGTGCGGACCGACAGCCTCGCCGTCAGTCGAAACGGTCGGGTTCATCCAGCGGCCGAATGTCGATGGTTGCGGTCCGGCAACTGCCGGTATTCCGAACAGCGTTTCGGGGTCGGGATGCCCTTGCCCGGATTGAGCAGTTCTTCCGGATCGAAGGCGCGCTTGACCGCATGGAACTGGGCCAGTTCAGACGGGCTGAACTGCACGCACATCTGGTTGATCTTCTCGATGCCGACCCCGTGCTCGCCGGTGATGGTGCCGCCGACCTCCACGCACAGCTCCAGGATGCGCCCGCCCAGTTCCTCGGTGCGCTCCAGTTCGCCGGGCTTGTTGGCATCGAACAGGATCAATGGGTGCATATTCCCGTCTCCCGCGTGGAAGACATTGGCGACCGCCAGACCATACTGCACCGACAGCTCCGCCGTGCGGCGCAGCACCTCCGGCAGGGCGCGGCGCGGGATGGTGCCGTCCATGCAATAATAATCGGGAGAGATGCGTCCCACGGCCGGGAAGGCCGACTTGCGCCCCTTCCAAAACCGCAGCCGCTCGGCGTCGTCGCGCGAGGTGCGCACCTCGGTCGCCCCGCTGGCCAGCAACAGGTCGCGCACTTGGATAGCCAACTCAGCCACCTCGGCCTCGGTGCCGTCGATCTCGCAGATCAGGATGGCCGCCGCGTCGATCGGATAACCGGCATGGGCGAAGGCCTCGGCCGCCTTGATCGCCGGCCCGTCCATCATTTCCAGCCCCGCCGGGATGATCCCGGCCGCGATGATCTCACCCACCGCGTGGCCGGCGCGCTCCACATCGTCATAGGCGGCGAGCAGCGCCTGGGCACGCTCCGGCACGGGCAGCAACTTGACCGTGACCTCCACCGTCACGCCCAACATCCCCTCCGAGCCGATATAGAGCGCCAGCAGGTCATACCCCGGCGCGTCGGGCGCCGCCGAGCCGAGTTCGAGCAACTCGCCCTCCATGGTGACGAACTTGATGCCCAGGACGTTATGCACCGTCAGCCCGTATTTCAGGCAGTGCACCCCACCCGAGTTCTCCGCCACATTGCCGCCGATGGTGCAGGCGATCTGACTCGAGGGGTCCGGCGCATAGTAAAGCCCATGCGGCGCCGCGGCCTCGCTGATCGCCAGATTGCGCACCCCCGGCTCCACCCGCGCCCGGCGCGCCGCCGGGTCCAGCTCCAGGATGCGGTTGAACCGCGCCAGACTCAGCACGATGCCGTCGCTCAGGGGCAGGGCGCCCCCGGACAGCCCGGTGCCGGCCCCCCGCGCCACCACCGGCACCTGTTGCTCGTGACACAGCCGCAGGATCCGCTGGACCTCCGCCACCGTGCGCGGCAGCACCACCAACAGCGGCAACTGGCGATAGGCCGAGAGCCCGTCGCACTCGTAGGGCCGCACCTGCTCCTCCTGCTCCAGCACGGCATCGGCCGGGAGGAAATCACGCAGTGCGCCGACCAGCTCGGCGCGGGCGGACGTCAGACCAGGCGCATGGAAGTCGGTCGTGGCGGTATGCAGCAGGCTCATGTGGACCTTGGTGGGGCGCGGTGCCCGGCTGGGTGTTGGACGCGACAGTGATCGCAGAGGCTAGAGCATTCGGGCGCCGCCGACAAATTCCAGCCCCCCGGGTCGCGAAACCCTTCGCCCGGCGCCCGTAACGCGGTACACTCTACACTCCGCGAAGGGCAAGCGCCCCGCGGATTCCAGCCAGACGCCGGCGTAGCTCAGTTGGTAGAGCAGCTGATTTGTAATCAGCGGGTCGGGGGTTCGAATCCTCTCGCCGGCTCCAATAGAAACAAGGGCTTAGCCGTAAGGCTAGGCCCTTTTTCTTTCCCCGTGTAGCACTCTCGTAGCAGTAGCACTCAACGCGCTACAACAAACACCCCCGCATCCGCCGCCCCCAGGGTGTTCGATCACCCAGCGCCAAACCCGCGCCCCTGGCCCGCTTTCGACCCCCGTTTCCCTGTCGAGTGCTACAGGATTGCGACATTGCCCCGTGTAGCACTCAATAAATATATTAAAAACAACTACTTAAAAAGTATAAGCGCTTGATTGCTTATCATGTGTTGTACATGTTTGCGCTTAGTTGTAAGCTATTCACTGTCGTTGAGACGAACAGGCCCCGAACCGGCGGCAACCGATCCGAGGCCCTGACCACAACCCAACCTGTGAACGAGGTTCGATCATGGCTACCCCCGATTATACCGCCCGCATCCCCGCGACCCTGGGAACTTGACCCATGGCCAGCATCATTGAGCGCAAAGGCGTCAACGGCGCAATCGCCTACCGGGTCGATATCCGCCTGAAAGGGCACCCCGCGCAACATGCCACATTCGAGCGCAAGACCGACGCCAAGAAGTGGGCTGCACAGACCGAGGCCGCAATCCGGGAGGGGCGTTACTTCGGCACGGTCGAAGCGAAGAAACACACGCTCGCCGACCTGATCGACCGTTACACGCAAGACGTGTTACCCAGCAAGAAGACCAAGACCCAAGGCCCCCAGGCACAGCAATTGTCTTGGTGGAAGGCCCGGATCGGCTCCCGGACCCTGGCCGATGTGACCCCCGCCCTGATCGCTGAACAGCGCGACGCCTTGCGCCGTGAGCCCATCCCGAGCACGGCGAAAGATCAGGGGAAGGCCGGACCCGAGCGCACCCGTTCACCGGCCACCGTCAACCGCTACCTCGCGGCCCTGTCGCACTGCTTCACCGTGGCCGTGAAGGAATATGGTTGGCTCGAATCGAACCCCATGATGAAAGTCACCAAGCCCAAGGAACCCCGCGGCCGGGTGCGCTTCCTGGACGATGACGAACGCGACCGCTTCCTGACCGCCTGCCGGGAGTCGAGCAACGGGGACCTTTACCCGGCCGTGATCCTGGCCCTGTCCACCGGCGCGAGACAGCAAGAGATCTTAGGGTTGCGCTGGCCCCAGGTGGACCTTAACCGCCGGGTTGCGACCCTGAACGACACGAAGAACGGAGAGACCCGCGTGCTACCCCTGGCTGGTTCCGCCCTGGAACTACTGCGCGAGCGGTCTAAGGTCCGACGCCTAGATACCGATTTGGTGTTTCCCGGACATACCAACCCGGCCAAGCCTATCGACCTGCGCGCCCCGTTCGAGGCCGCCTTGAAGCGCGCGGAGATTACCGACTTCCATTGGCACGACCTACGCCATACCGCCGCGTCATACCTCGCCATGAATGGCGCGAGCCTCGCGGAGATTGCCGAAGTCCTGGGGCACAAGACCTTGAGCATGGTTAAGAGGTATTCCCACCTGTCCGAAGCCCATACAGCGGGCGTTGTCGAGCGGATGAATAGCCGGTATTTCGGGGGATAGCACATGGATTGCCCTTTTGCTCTTGCGAACAAGATAGGCGAGGCAGAAAGCGGGGATGATGCCGCCGAGCGTGAATTGTGCGCTCAAGCTGCACGACGGCTAATGACCGGACAGCCTATGCCCCCTCAATTGTTGTCTTGGCTAGCGGGGGGGTTGGTGCGACGCGCACAGGGGGGGACATGGATAAGGGCTTTCGCACCAAAGGGACGGCAAGACCCGGAGACAACCCTTGCGCGTAAAGAAATGCAGGATGCATCTATTGTGCATTGGGTAGACCGCGCCATCGATATTGACAAGTTGGCCACATCAAAAGACGGCGAGCCGGGTCCGGCTTTCGATGCTGTAGCCAAAAGCATTGGCATTACTCCCGGTGCCGTTCGCGACCGCTATTACAGAGCTAAGAAGCGCAAGCGTACCAAACCTGATTCGTGATTCCTGCATTTTCTGCGAATTTTCGGAATTTCAACCCCCGTTCAACAAGCAAATAATATGCACAACGGGAGACAATTCGTCTCCCGGCCCACCCCTTGGGAGTGCATCATGTCCCGCACGCTATTGACCGTCCGTCAATTCGCCGAAAAGCACCCTGCTTTCACCCAAGGCGGGTTGCGCTGGCAGATTTTCCATGAAAAATCAAACGGCCTGGCCGAATCCGGCGCTATTCTGCGCGTCGGCGGCAAGGTCCTGATCGACGAATCCCGGTTCTTCAAGTGGATCGACTCGCAGAATGGATTCAGCCACATGCAAGAGGCCGCGTGAATGGACACCCCAGGCCCCAAGCGCGACCTTGACCGCCAGCCGTGCCCATTGCTTGACCGCGAGGATGAGGACGATACCCGCGCCGAAGAACAGCGAGCGGCGGCTGGCCTGTGCGCGCAATTCCGCCCGAGCATGTACACGTTTGACGATTGGCAGGGGGACGAATGAGCGCCCCACCATGATCGAACACCTTCAGGCCGCACGGGATGCCCTGCGAGCAACGTTGGATAGTCATCAATAGACACTAAGGAATGAAACAATGAGAACCACACCCGATGTAACCGACGCAGCCGCATTAACCTTGGTGCAAGCCGTCGCAGATAAGTTCTTTGACGGGCACGTCACCTTGCTGAAGTTCACTACCAATTGGCGAGTATCGCTCGGTTCAAACTTGGCCTTTGGCGAACATCATGGTGAGACTTTGGATAGGATACGTGCCATACCACAGGGTGCCACCCTGCTGGAAGCGGTTATTGAGGCAATCAACGCGACGCCGGATGCCGCTGTGCGTGCATTCCGTAACGCATTGGCTGATGTGCTAGAAGCGCAGGCAAAGAAAAAGGTCGATCCGGGTTGCCAATCCTGATCGACCTTCGGGCTGCTTGACCCCGACACGGTACCGGGGGAAGGCAGCGAAAAGTAACAGCACAGCGGGACGGGGAAATTAACCGGAGCCCCCGACCCACATAACATGGTCACAACCCATGTCGAGTACAAATAGTAACACGGACCGCGTTGAAAATCAAGCGGAAACAGGCGCGGAGGGCGCCCCTGATCGCGCAATGGCTGAGCGTCACCTTACGCTCTTGGATGAAGGTGCGGAGAGCTTTACATTCGCGACCTTTACCGACACGGGGAAAGGCCAAGCAAAGCCTAACCCTGACCCGCTGGCACGTGTTTTTAATGGGACATTGGATGAACTTTGGCCCGAACTCGTAAGGCGCAACAATGCAGGCGCGGGCGTGTTTGTTACGATCAACGAAACCGACATGACCGGCAGGAAGAATGAGAACATCATTCGCATTCGCGCCCTTTGGCAGGAAGCAGACCGCGGCGACGAGCCCGCTTTGCCCATTGAGCCGCACATTACCATCGAATCGTCACGGGGCAAGCATCATCGCTATATCCTGACAGAGTGCGACCATCTGGACGATGGGGTATTCGAGGCGGTACAGATGCGCCTGGTAGACGACTACGGCAGCGACCCCAATGCAAAGGACCGTAGTCGCGTGTTGCGCCTGGCCGGATTCTATCATCGAAAAGACCGCAACGCGCCGCATATGGTGCGCATTGTCGGTGAGTCGGGCGAGCGTCCATTACCGTGGGAACAGGTCAAGCAGATATTCCCGCCCGTGGAGCGGACCGCCCATCGGGGCAACGTGGTTGATCTTCCCGCCCTGGGTACGCCCTTAGCCAAGATTGCTGAGATTGCATCGGCACTCGCCGTGCTGCCGTCCGACATGGGGTATATGGATTGGCTCGTTGTCGGGATCGCACTGCATTCGACGGGAGCCGGGCGGGAAGCCTTCGACCTATGGAACGACTGGAGCAAGCTCGGTGCGAATTACCGAGATGGTGAATGCCGTTACCGCTGGGGCACCTTTGATCGGCGCGAGGGAGGGGTGACGTTGCGATCCCTGTTCGGCATGGCGAATAAAGCCGGATGGGATAGCCTGATTGATCTTACCCATGTGGATGGGGAACGGGTAAACATGCAGCGGCAGCGGATGCTTGAAGCGTTCGGCAATCAACATGCTATCGCGATGATCCAGGGTGTCGCCGTGGTTGTCTGGCGGGAACTGGACAAAAACGTTGATCGCATGACAACCCGCCTGACCCGGATAAAGGATCTCACTCTCAAATACGAGCCTGACATGCTGCCCTTTGTTGAGTACAAAGGCAGAGGGAAAGTTAAAGAGCCCGTAGTCGTCTACAAGCCATTGGTTGCGACGTGGCGCGCTTCCCCTGCCCGTCGGACCTATGACCAAGTAGTATTCAAGCCGATACCCCGCCTGATCGCGGGGAATACCCGCCTGCCAGAGGGAAAGGTGTTAAACCTATACCAAGGGTTAGCAGTCACGCCGAAAGCGGGTGACATTGACCTGATCCTAGATCACATTCGGCAAGCATGGTGCAGCGGTAGCGAAGTCGGTTATCGGTATGTCATCGGCTGGTTGGCGCGCATGTTTCAGCGGCCGGGGGAGCGCGGTCATACGGTTATCGTGCTGAAGTCCGGGGAGGGCACGGGTAAGAATCTTATCGTTGACATGTTTGTTAAAGCCTTTGGCGAACATGCAATGGTCGCCACCAAGTCGGAGGACCTGACCGGGAAGTTTAACGATCACCTGGCAACGTCGGTACTGGTCTTTGCGAATGAGGCTGTTTGGGGTGGCGATAAGAGCCGAGAGGGAGCATTAAAGAGCCTGATCACGGATATCGACATACCCGCGGAGCCTAAATTCCTGCCTAAATACCGCGTCAATAACTGCGTCCATATCATTATGGCGACCAATAGCGATTGGCCCGCCCCCATTGGTATGGACGACAGGCGGTATGTTGTGCTGGACGTGGACGAGTCTCACAAGGGGGATAGCAAATACTTCGATCGGATGGCCGCGCAAATCGACAATGGCGGTACCGAGGCCATCGTTCATTACCTGTTAGAGTATGACATTTCAGACTTCAACCCGCGCACACTGCCAGACATGGGTCTTAATCAGGTGAGCAAAGGCGAGGCGAAGTTACGTGGTGCGGATAGCGTAACCCAGTGGTGGGCAGGATGTCTGTATGCAGGTGAGATATTGCTTACACGGGATTACGGTGACAGGCGCAGTCGGGAGAATATCGCGGACGGCTGGGGCAGTAAGGAAATTGCGATATCCAATAAGGAATTTTACCCCGCTTATGTGGAGTGGGCGAAAAGCATGAAGGTCCGGATTGAGCTGGATGCAACATGGGGTAGGAAGATCAAGCAATACGCCAAAGTGGGCAGGAAAATGGATAAGTACAAACCAGGGGTGAGTGACCGCAACGCCCGATATGTGCTGCCCTCCCTATGGGACTGCCGTAAGGCGTTCGAGGCTGCAAGCAAACAGTTGGTCGATTGGCCGATATTTGAGGATGACGCGGAGCCGGAGCCGGAGCCGGACAACGGGGATGTCCCGTTCTGAGCGATCCGGGTTACAACGGGGGACTCCCGTTGTAACTCTTTGATTGCATTAAAACAAGGGTAGTACAGGGTTGGAGTTTTTATCTTTGTGCGGCTAAGTCTTTGAATACACTGAGTACATAGGATACATAGGTTAAATTTAAATTAGATACAAAAAACTGAACAAACGACAAACACGATTTTTGCTAAACGATTTTCCCGACCCCCCTGTTCCGCTGTACTAACGCAATCAAAGACTTACAACAGTTTGCCCTTGTTTGCCCCTGTACTGCATAGTAATCAAAGAGTTGTAGAATGAAACAAAGACTTACGAACAAATCGACCGCCGCGCACCCTTGTACCGCGGGTTTGACCGCGGGTTTGACCCCCGTGCGCGACCCTGCGAGCGGCCCCGCGGACCGCCCCGCGACGCTTCGACCGGACCTAGAGCGCGAGCGCGCGTACGGCCCGCACAGCGCGCGACAGCAGGGGTTGCGGGTCGCACCCTGACCCCTGTTCAACAACGGAGATCAAGAATCATGGCATTTCAAAAAGGCGTGTCGGGAAACCCAAAAGGCAGACCGACCGGTATCGCAAGCAGTGAGGGACTTCGCGCAACCATTGCGGAAGAACTGCCCGACATCATCAAGACCCTGGTCACAGCAGCCAAGGCAGGCGATACGCAAGCCGCCAAGGTCTTAATAGAATGGGAAATCCCCCGGCTTTGCCGGGGGACCGAAAAAGTTTGACAT
>JACDZG010000302.1 GCA_013426805.1 Chromatiaceae bacterium | reverse complement strand
CGCAACGGTAACCCGATGATCTAAAAATGCTTTCGGCTTATCTTCGCGCCATTCGAGCCTGACCCGAATGGCACTAAGTTAAGCAGAAAATCATTTTAGAACAATAGCTTACAGTGCTAATAATCGTGCGAAAACGCGAAAACAATCAAGCTCTACTCAACAAAATCAAAGAGATAGCAATTTTCTCTCGATAAATTTTTGACTCCAAGTCATCAGCAATCCGCTGTTTTATATATAAAAAGACCTTAACTTAGTGCCATTCGAGCCTGACCCCTTATTCCAATTATTCAGTCCCCTATTATTCCATTTCTTTTCCCGTTCATCGGCTTCGCTCGCGCACGAGCCGCACATAGCAATCACCAGACGCCGGTACATTGTCCAAGATTTTCCAGCCTGGGTAAAGATATGCTTCGCCGAGCACCATAAATTTGTGAAACTCCATGCCATAAATGTACCATGTCGATTTTGAAGAGGACCAATAGACCCCATCGGGATTGTTCGGAAAAGCTAATGGACTCGTGATAAGGGGGTGGTCGTTAACCACGAACCTCTCGAATTCCATCGCTGTTGGCAAACGCCAGTCATTGTGGCCGAGCGCGCTGAATCCTTGTTCATAGCGGCGCATCGCGTCTTGCCATTTCATAGTGCTCGCTTGACCGATACAGGTCGTTCCAGTCCATTCTTGTCCCACTGCGCAACGCATCCATTCGAGCCCGGTGCCCCTGCTTACGACGGTCGGAGATTGATCTTCAAACACAAAAGCCTTATGGATATAGTCAACATTCTCCGACCCCTCTTTGAAATAGACGCCATCGAGACTGACATCAACGAAGGGTTTGCTGACAAGACTTCCTATTCCACCAGGAGAGTTACTTATGACAAGCGACTCCCCTTTGATCTCGATACGCCGTTTACTGGCAGAATGAGGAAACGTGACCCATATACTGTCGCCCGTCTGGGAGTATTCGATGCAATCATCGTAGACGCACAAATGATTGTCGAGAAATTCAATAAATTGGTCATCGCCGTCTTGGGTCAGTTTAATGAACCTTCCCGTGAGATCAAGTAACTGTGGCTGGCTGCCGGCAGGAACTTGAGCCCGTGCCGGCGATGCGGATGGCTGCGGCGCAGAAGCGATCTGAGTGCGCAGACTCCGATGCAAGCGCTCGATTTCTTGGCGGAGGCGTTCGTTGTCCGTCCTGAGGCTTCCTATGACGCTATTTTTGCTTTCGATTTCCTTGACGCAAGCATCCCAGTACGCATAGGGTTTACCATGCTCGCTTTTCGCACACCATGCATCTCCTTGCTTATAGCGGCACGCGCTCGGTGCCTCTTGGTTTGGTAGGCAACTACCGCTGCCTTCACGGGTGCACGCAGTCAAACTGAGTGCTACGGCACAACAAAAGGCATTCGCGCGCTTCACTACATGTAATCCCCAAGCCAAAATACTTCCCGATGATCTCAGGCAAGAGACGCCTAACGTGCAGCCTAAAGCGGCGCGCGCCCCTGATCACCTTACGAGTTAGTAACGAGGCATAAATTATTTATACATGTTTATTAAGAGAAACCGTTGGGA
>JACDZG010000023.1 GCA_013426805.1 Chromatiaceae bacterium | reverse complement strand
CCAGACAGAGACCGTCTGAGCTAAATTGAGTAACTTGTTAGTGAACCTTCACTAAGGGAGAACCTTCTCCCGTTGAGTTGACGAATCGTCAGGCATGATTTAGGCTTCGCTAGCCGTGCACGACGGGTAACCGGATAAGCATGGGACAGCTGGGAGCGGGGTGGAACACTGTCGATGCAAGGACGAATCGGTCTAGCACGTCCAACATCGACATCTGCCTAAGATCGCTGTTAGACCCAAACATATCTACTCTTCATACACGGCGAATCGCTAGCGATTTTCTTCACTCCGCTACGTCTGATGAAGTAAATCATTTCCGTGGATGGCCTGACCTAATGAGTTTCAAAGATGAGCGCAATATTGACCGGCTTCCAGATGCTCTTTTCCAACAGAATTTCCCGCTTTAGTGTTGGACACGGCACACAGTTTTTTTCTCTGGCTCTAGGGTCTGTTATCGCCTTCTTCCTCACTGTCGGCATACACTTTTTCTATAAGTACGTGGAGATCAGCGCTACTCCAGGCATGCTTGACGTTGAAAAATTTGCAGACGGAGCAATAACTGCGGCAGCACTTTTTCTTGGAACATTTTCTGGCATATTATCTTCAATTGTTCTCACTAATGCAGCAGAAAGCACTCGACACGGTTCTCCGTTCCTTGAAACGCGTGCAATTGCATTTTCTTTTTTCATTGCCCCCGTGGTGATAGGTGGATTTTACGACAAGGTTTCCGAAATTAACTCGTTTTGGGTCACTCTTCTTCTGTCGTATCAAAACGGCTATTTTTGGGAGAGCGTTTCTTCTCAAGTCCGCAGGGCATACACCCGATGAGACTCCGAATCGTGTTTTTTCTCGCATTTGCTACAATCGTCTGCGCTTCGACGCTTGCAGTATTCAACGCCTCTGATCGAGTAAAAGAATCAAAATATCGAATGGTTGAAGATGCTGTTCGACATAGAGTCGTTGATGCTGACTCCAGCCCATTGGTCTCGCGCGCAATCGAGATACTTGCCGACACTTTTCCGGACATGAATAATGTCGTTGTGAATGAGATCCCAAAGAAGCACCGCATTGCAGTTCTTGTCGTAGATCTCTTAAACATCAATCCGAGATCTGATTTTGGGAAGTTGGCACTGCGGGCAAAAAACAACGCAATTTCAGTCGGACACAAGTATGTCATAGTTGACCGGAATCTTTTGGGCCTATTATTGCTGAACGCAAGCGTTACTTTCGGTTCAGAGGTACAGGTTGCGGAGCGATCACACGCCAATGATGCCGATTTTACGGATGCGGCGATTAGAAGAACGTTTGTGACATCAAGAATGCTGCGCCTAGACAACACTTATAGGCAAATGATTGAAGGGAAAAACGAATGGATTCAACAACAGTTAGAAACATTTTCTCGCTTGTCGCCGATCTCGACCCAAGAGGAATACCTTACGGAATTTCCTTTCCCACCCACGCCGCAAATCGATTACCCTATTTTGCCCCTCCTTGTTCAAACGCTTTCAGAAAGCCCCGCGAGTGAACCGTTCCCGTTTTCTGACGTTATTGCAATTCCTTTTGCCGCTGCTCTTGCTCCAATTCTTCTGCACGAGTTAGGGCACCTGAGGACCGAATACGAAGGAGCCTTCGTTGGGGACTTTGCGCGTTACGCTGACGATAAGATAAGAGAGCTTTCGAGAAGACAAGAAATGGCTGCGGACGATTTTGCTGTAGAGCGGATTGAACGTGCGGCGAGGCAACACCCACTCTCCACTAGCATGGGGGGATACGCATTTGACTTGCGAAACGGACTATATACGACCGGTACGATGCTTGAAGATATCGCTTTCTACAGCAAGTTCAATCGTTTCCGGGAAATGAATACGCAACTGATAGGAAGTCGGATTATCTACAATGAAGAGGACTGCTCAAGATCGATACGCGGTTTTTTTGATGTCGATCTTATTGCTGATGTCGCCGAAGTGCTAATGCCAATATTAACGACCATAGAGTTAAAAGATCTCCAGCGGAAAGACGTTGCGCGTGAATCCGCACATGGGCATGTCTCTAGTCGATCTACGGCCTTTTTACCTCCTGCAGTCCGCCAATTTGGGGATATCGAGCCGCACTCCACTTTCAGTTCGACTGTGCGGCGACTGCTTAGCTCCGAACTAGATGCCACAACAACCGAGGAATTGAAAAAGGCTTACGTCGATGACGTAGCGAGGATCTATCCGAAGCTTCCGCGCTTTGGGGTTAAGATTCCGACCGACTATGAGGATAGACTCGTATCGCTCGGATACCGCAAAGACCAAGCTGCATCGTGCCCATTCGATAATTGCTGGCTTTTTTCGAATAGTGCCGGCGCATTCATCGAGTTCGGTATACGAAACAATAGTATCGTATATGCGAGCTTTTATGTCCGGAATTTCTCCAGATTCCCCAAACAATGGGACGGAGCATGGCAAGAAGAAACGGAGTATTCGAACGCCAGGCATATCGCAAATATTGCAACTTTCCTATCCATGGCCCAGCTTTTCACTGACTCCATAGTTGTCGTTGAAAGCTCGTCTAATTCATTTTTTGAGAAGTTGCATAAATGCGGATTTTCAGGTATGGCCATAACAAGTTCCAAAGGAATGTTAACCGCATCATCGACCGACAACGACAAATCCGTTTTTCTTTCTTTTGTCGCCCGATGAAGTGAAAGAGGCGGGCCCGAATGGTACTAAGTTATGACGACTGCCCTTATAAAATAGTACTTGTTCAGCCCACACCGCAGATCAGCGATCCGCGAGACATTGGCGGGCGATCGTGGCAACATAGTGCAGCAAGACTCTAGGTTTCATGAGAACGCCTGCGAACGCGCGAGATGTGACGTGAAGCTCAGCCAGCACGATCTGCGACAACTGGACGACGGGTACCTCCAGCGCCTGCCGGAGGCGGCGTTGCGGGTGCTGTCGTTGGGAGTTTCGGAGACAGTATACCTAATTCGCCCGGAATCGAAGAAGCGAAACCCTAACGGGCGGCCTTGATCATCGGTCCAGCCAGAGCTTCTGCAGAGAACCTGGCGCGGTAATCTCATCCACAAGTGCACACAGATGTTTGTCTTCATCGGTAATACGGCAGACGCAAGCCATAGTCGAAGCGCATATTGAGGACATCAAAGATGCCTGGCATTGCCACTTTCGCGGCTGAAGTCGCTCACGTGTGCAAGCACTGTTTTTGGCTTTTGCTCGACGATGAAGAACTGGTTGTACCATTTTCCGATTTCCCGTGGTTCAAAGCCGCAATGATCGAGCAACTTTCCGAGGTGGAACGCACAACCGAAAATCATCTGTATTGGCCGGCAATTGACGTTGATCTCTCGGTTGAGTCGATTCGCAATCCTGAAACTTTCCCGCTTGTTTCCCAGATGCGGTGATGAATTTCGGGGACAGTATACCTAATTCGCCCGGAATCGAAGAAGAGAAACCCGAACGGGCGGCCTTGATCATCGGTCCAGCCAGAGCTTCTGCAGAGGACCTGGCGCAGTAATCTCATTCACAAATTCACACAGATGTTTTTCTTCATCTGTGAACATCTGTGACATCTGTGGATAAATCCGAGCGGTCGCCCAGGTCGGAACGCTGATCAAAGCCCCCTCGCGGTAGAGTCACTAGATGGCACCCACAATTGTTCGCGACGGCCAGTTCAGATTATTCTTCTTCTCTCGCGAAGAGACCCGTATCCACGTTCATGTCGCGCACCCTGACGGAGAGGCAAAATTCTGGCTAACGCCATCAATACAATCGGCAGTAAACGTCGGCCTTACATAAAAGCAAGTGCGGCAAGCGCAAGCCATAGTCGAAGCCCATATTGAGGAGATCAAAGATGCCTGGCATCGCCACTTTGGCGGCTGAAGTCACTCACGTGTCCAAGCACTGTTTTTGGCTTCTGCTTGACGATGAAGAACTGGTTATACCATTTTCCGAATTCCCGTGGTTCAAAGGCGCAACGATCGAGCAACTTTCCAAGGTGGAACGCCCCACCGAGAATCATCTGTATTGGCCGGCGATTGACATTGATCTCTCGGTTGAGTCGATTCGCAATCCTGAAAACTTCCCGCTCGTTGCTAAATTGCATACCGCGCTGGGCGCGGTTTAATTTGCAAGGTCATCAAAGGCACGCTCCGCTTTAGCTTAACAATGTGCCCCCTCCGCCACTGAACACCCCCGAATCTGACCATCTCCGCCCATGAACAACCCGAATCTGATCGCTCTCGGCTGGGACACCTGGTTTGCAGAGCAAGCAAGTGCGCAATGCGATCCGGCCGCCGCGGTCGCCCGGGTCGCGGCGGTGGACCGCGACCAAATGCTGTTGCTCAACGCGTCCGGGGCATTCCACGCCAGACTCGCCGGGAAGTTCCTGTATGACTCGGCCTCTCCAGCTCAGTTGCCTTGTGTCGGCGACTGGGTCTTCGTGGAGAAGTCCGCGGCCGATCAGTTCGGACTGGTGCACGGCCTCCTGGCGCGCAAGACCAGCCTGCGGCGCAAGGCCGCCGGTGAATCGGTCGAGGTCCAGATGATTGCGGCGAATGTCGATGTCGTCATCGTTGTGCAGTCCTGTCACTACGATTTTAATCTCAAGCGACTGGAGCGCTACCTGGTCATGGCAAGGGACGGTGGGGCGACGCCCTGCATTCTCGTCACCAAGACCGATCTGGTGGAGCCTGCAGTGGTGGCGGCCCAGGTGGCACAAATCCGCAGTGCCGGCATTGATGCGCCGGTGCTGACGCTCAGTAACTTGACGCGGGATGGAATGACCGAGTTGCAGTGCATCCTCGAACCCGGCAAGACCTATTGTTTCGTCGGCTCCTCGGGTGTCGGCAAGAGCACGCTCATCAACGGACTGATCGGCCGCGATCTGATGGAAACGAACCTGGTCAGCGACACCGGGGAAGGGCGGCATACCACGGTGCGCCGTGAACTCATCATACTGGCAAACGGCGCGATGGTGATCGATAACCCCGGAATGCGTGAGTTCGGGGTGCTGGGTGCCGGCGGCGGCATCGAGGCCAGCTATGCGGATATCATCGCGCGCGCCGGCCACTGCCGTTTCCGGGACTGCACCCACACCAATGAGCCAGGCTGCGCTGTTGCGCAGGTGCTGGAGTCTGGTGAAATCGACACGGAGCATTACGAGAATTTTCTCAAGCTGAAAAAGGAGTCCGCGTACCACGACCTGTCCTACGCCGGGAAGCGCAAGAAGGATAAGGAATTCGGCCGGTTCATCAAGTCGATCAAAAAGAGTCTCAAGGAAGACGAGTAAAGCCTTCTGTCGGCCTTGATCATCATTCCTGCCGCAAGAAGACCGGAGGTCGAGGCTTTAGCCGGTCGACCTCGTATACAGGCGGCCCTCGTCCGGCTAAAGCCTCGACCATCCTTCTTGTCAGACCCTTAAATTGCCTAATTGCACCATTGCTGTTCGCAGGGTTCACCATCATTATTACCATCCATCTGGGTGTTTGGACAATGTTGGAGAAAATACAGGGCTTCCGCGCAGGAGGTCATTTGCGAGCACCGGGTACGGCCGTCGCATCGGTAATTCTGTCTGGGTGCGGCGACAACAGTCGGTATGGCGTACTCTGCCTCTATTACGGAATGCCGCGAGGTGTATGCAGTGTAGCCATATACGCCGATTGTACCGATCACCAGCAGGCCGAGAACCGCGGTAAGCGGACTACGCTTGGGGGTCGATACTTCCTGGCGGCGCGTCCGATGCGGACTGGCTTTGCTCCCAGGGCGCAAAATGCGAACGGCGCGCTTCTTGCCGCCGCTACCACCCTCAATCTCGAAGGAAATGAGCTCGCCAACGCGAGGGCGTGTGCCGTCCCGCGGAAAAGCGGAAATGTGAACAAAGATTTCGTCATGCCCTTGGGCGGGAGCGATGAAACCAAATCCGCGATCGTCATTCCACTTAATAAGGTTACCGTGATTTCGCATCGGAAAAAGACTCCTTCTTAGTGTACGCCGGTTACCCGGCACGGCCTCGGTCATGGTTTCCGCCGGCCGCGACCAACTGGAGTCCAAGGCTTCAGCCTTGGATACGTAGGCCAAGGCTGAAGCCTTGGACTCCAAATGAGCATCGCTGGCCGGAACGAAATTGATTCCTTTGCCCCTTCAACTCACAGCCGATAGTCCTCCAACGGGTCAGCCGTCGCACCAGCGCCGCTACGGAACCCCCACCCGAGGGTGTCGCAGCCAAGCGCCCATTCCACGACATCCAATGGGTCGTCGCCGCGAGTCAACCGTTGGTCTTCCTCGCGCACCAGGCCGAGTACGCCTTGCAGGTCTTCACCGGCACGCTGGCGACGGGCGCTGGCGATTGCGGCGCCGGCATGGGCGATGCGCGCGTTGAGCCGTTCGATGACCTGCTGTTTGTCACGCACCACCCCGACCAGAAATTCTGTCACCCGCGAAGAGTCGCTCCAGCGTTCACGCAATGCCCGAATTCGCTGCTCGATCGCAATCTGTTCGAGACGGCCGTCGCTGATGCTGTACTCGACAAAGATGCCATTGACCAGCACGACGAACAGGGTGAGTGACCGCACCGCGCTATCCGAGCGTCCGTAGACCAGGTTGCCGGCCGCAGCGATATCCAGTTCATCAAAGTACACCCACACGCCGGGCCTGGCGCCGTCGATGCAATCACCCAGCCGATAGGCGCTGAGACTGCAGTCGAAACGTTTGGTCTGCACCTCGCGTTCCGTCCCATCAAGGTCGATGTAGAGCGAATCGAACATTCCCATTTCCGATTTCCACCAAAGATCAAACGCGGGTTTCCGGTGGGTTCAGACTGCCGCCTGCCCGCCCGGCCCAATCTCGGGCGAACTGCCAGGCGGTGCGCCCGCTGCGGGAGCCGCGCCGCAGGGCCCATTGCAGCGCAGCTTGTTCGACCGGCGCCCACGCCGCCGGGGCTGTCCCCAGGCGCACGCACCAATGGCGGACCAGGATCAGGTACTGGGCCTGGGAGAAAGGATGGAAGCTGACCCAAAGCCCGAACCGGTCGGAGAGCGAGATTTTCTCCTCCACCGCCTCGCCCTGGTGTAATTCACCGTCGACCATGTGCGCGTCGCGGTTCTCCGACTGGAACTCGGGCATCAGATGGCGGCGGTTGGAGGTGGCATAGATCAGCAGGTTGTCCGGGGTGGCGTTGATCGATCCTTCCAGCGCGGCCTTGAGCGCCTTGTAACCGGGCTCGCCGGCCTCGAAGGAGAGGTCATCGCAGAAGAGGATGAAGCGCTCCGGACGCTCGCGCACCAGATCCAGGATGTCGGGCAGGTCTTTGAGGTCTTCTTTGTCCACCTCGATCAACCGCAGGCCCCGATCCTTATAGGCGTTGTAAACGGCCTTGATCAGCGACGATTTTCCGGTCCCGCGCGCGCCCCACAGCAGCAGGTTGTTGGCGCCATACCCGGCGATGAACTGGCGGGTATTGCGTTCGATCTCGGCCTTCTGGCGATCGAGACACAGCAGGTCCGCCGGATCCAGCCGGTGTGGCGCGTACAGGGCCTCCAGTTGGCCGCGACCGTTGCGAATGCGCCAGCGGAAGGCCGTGGCCGCCCAATCAGTCGGACGCGGCGGCTCGGGCAACAGACGTTCCAGACGATCGAGTAAGGCGTCGAAGCGGGCGCTCAGGTGTGCTGGGGCGATCATTGACGGATTCATCTGCATAGCGCTGTTATCCACTCTGCTACCGGCCCCGGGACTATCCCGCGTTTCCCAGACTGCGATGCAGTCGCAGGTCATCCAGCGTCACCGCCGGGCCAACCCCGTAGCCTTGTGCGAAATCCACTCCCAGATCGCGCAGGATCTCGACGACCGCGGGTGTTTCGGCCCATTCAGCGATGGTCTGGAGCTGGAGCACATGGGCGACATGATTGATGGACTCGACGACGGCCCGATCCACCGGGTCATTGGCCAGATTACGCACGAAGCTCCCGTCGATTTTGATGTAACGTACCGGAAGTGACTTGACATAAGTGTAAGAAGCGAAGCCGGTACCGAAATCATCGACGGCGAATGAACTGCCCAAATCACACAGGCTTTGCATAAAGGCACGGGCCCTGCCCAGATCCGAAACGGCATTGGTCTCGGTGACTTCGAAACAGATCGCCTGATAGGGCACCCGGTAGTCGCTGAACTGACGCTTGAGATAGGGGAGGAATCCCTCATCGACCAGGGTGGTGGCGGAGAGATTCACCGCGAGCATGAACTGCTTGGGGTGGTGCTCGTGCCAGGCCCGCAGCTGCTCGGCCTGGCGCCCGAGCACATGGGCCAAAATCCAGCGGTCCACCGCCGGCATCAGGACATAGCGCTCGGCGGCCGGGATGAAATGGTTCGGGGCCACCGAACGGCCTTGATCGTCCTGCATCCGCACCAGGATTTCATAGTGCATCGAGGCGTCCGCGACCTGCAACGGCTTAATCGGTTGCGCCATCACGCGAAAGCGGTTTTCGTCCAGCGCACGCCCGATGGTCGAGATAAGGGCCACGTCACCCAGCCGGCGAATGGCGTTGACGTCTTCCGGGCTGAAGAGATGCAGCCGATCCCCGCCGCGCGTCTTCGCAACCTGGCAGGCAATATCCGCCCGCCCTAACGCACTGAGCGCACCTTCCGCTGGCGCGAAGTTGACGAGTCCGATACTGACCGACACATCAAAGGTCCGTTCCCGCCAGGTAAAGGGAAAGCTGCGTACGGTACGCACCAGATCCACGCAGACGCACTCGGCACTCGCCACCGCCTCGCCCACGAACAGAGCAGCAAATTCGTCGCCGCCCAGCCGCGCCAGGGCGGCGGCGGCGCCGAGCTTAGTAGAAATGATCTGGCCAAGCTGTTTGAGCAGTTTGTCACCCGCGGCATGTCCGCAGGTGCCATTGATGAGCTTGAAGTGATCCAAATCGATCAGACAGAGCGCGTGCGGCTGCGCCGCGCGCTCCGGGTCGGCAACCGCTGCACCGATCAGTCGTTCCAGCGCGCGCCGATTGTTGAGGCCGGTGAGGGTATCGTGATTCTCGAGATAATCGATCTGCGCCTCCGCGCGTTCGCTCTCGGCCAAATCCTCGGCCAGGATCATCAGCCAGGACGCGCCGTCCAGGGTCAAATTGCGCAACAGTAGCCGTAGCGGAAACGCCTCGCCGCCCCGACGCAGACCGCTGCAATGACGCACGTGCGGGCCCGCCGCGTTCTTCCCCATGATCGCCTCGGTCTCGGCGGTGATCGCAAAACGCGGAATCAAGACCTGGACCGGGAGCGACGAGGCTTCGTCACTCAGACGTCCGAACAGCATCTCCGCGGCCGGATTCAGCAACCGCACGCGTAGTTCCGCGTCTGCCAGGATCACCCCTTGGCTCATCGCACCAAGGACGGCGCGCAGGGTCTCGCCAGCCGCTCGCAGATCGATACCGTCAGCGCGCGCGGCGCGGGCGACAGCGCGCCCCCGCACCATGAGCAGCAGAGCAAACAAGCCCGCGACCGCCACCAGGGCGACTATCAGCGCCAGGTGACCGCCCCCCGCGACCATCCGTTCGGCAGCGGAGCCGCCGCAATACCAGAGCAACCCGGCGGCAATCAGGGCACCGGCGGCTCCCGCCGACAGCGCGATGAGCCACAGATCCATTGTTGCCTGCCACGGACCGGAACGTCCGTGACCCTGACGGTGGGGCAGGGAGCGTCCCAACCGGGCACTCGGGGCAGGTGGCGTCGCCATCGCGTCCTCAGGCGGAGAGCCGCCGGTATTTGATGCGATGCGGTTGGTCCGCGTCGGTGCCCAGACGACGATGGCGGTCGGCCTCGTAGTCGGCGTAGTTACCCTCGAACCAGGTCGCCTGAGAGTCCCCTTCAAAGGCGAGGATGTGCGTGGCGATCCGATCCAGGAACCAGCGATCATGGCTGATGACCACCGCGCAGCCGGGGAAGGTCAGCAACGCCTCCTCCAGAGCGCGCAGGGTTTCCACGTCCAGGTCGTTGGTCGGCTCGTCGAGCAGGAGCAGGTTGCCGCCGCTCTTGAGCAATTTGGCCAGATGGACCCGGTTGCGCTCGCCGCCGGACAGGTCGCCAATGCGCTTCTGCTGATCCGACCCCTTGAAGTTGAAGCGCCCGCAATAGGCCCGCGAGGGCATCTCATAGCGACCCACGATGATCGTATCCAGGCCATCGGCGATCTCTTCCCAGACGGTCTTGCTGTCGTCCAGGGCATCCCGACTCTGGTCCACGCAGGCGACCTGCACGGTCTCGCCGATGCGTAAGGTTCCGGCATCCGGGTGTTCCTGCCCGTTGATGATGCGGAACAGGGTGGTCTTGCCCGCGCCGTTGGGGCCGATGATGCCGACGATGCCGCCCTTGGGCAGGCTGAACGACAGATTCTCGTAGAGCAGGTTATCCCCAAAGGCTTTCTTGAGGCCCGCGGCCTCGATCACCAGGTCGCCGAGCCGCGGACCCGGCGGGATGTAGATCTCGTTGGTTTCGTTGCGGGCCTGGAACTCGGCTGACTGCAACTCATCGAAGCGCGCCAGCCGCGCCTTGCTCTTGGCATGGCGCCCCTTGGGGTTGGCGCGCACCCATTCCAGCTCCTGCTTCATGGTCTTGACGCGGGCGGCCTCGGTCTTCTCCTCCAGCTCCAGCCGCCGCTCCTTCTGATCCAACCAGGAGGAGTAATTGCCCTCCCAGGGGATACCGTAACCGCGGTCCAGCTCCAGAATCCAACCCGCGACGTTATCCAGAAAGTAGCGGTCATGGGTGACGGCAACCACGGTACCGGGGTACTCGTGGAGGAAGCGCTCCAGCCAAGCGACGGACTCCGCGTCCAGATGGTTGGTCGGTTCGTCCAGGAGCAGCATGTCCGGCTTGGAGAGCAGCAGCCGACACAGGGCAACCCGCCGCCGTTCGCCGCCGGAGAGGGTGGCGACGGCGGCATCCCAGGGCGGCAGGCGCAGGGCCTCGGCAGCCACCTCCAGGGTACGGTCCAGATTGTGGCCGTCGGTCACCTCAATCAGGTGTTCGAGTTCCGCCTGCTCCTTGGCGAGTGCATCGAAGTCCGCCTCCGCCTCGGCATAAGCGGCATAGACGGCGTCGAGCCGGGTCAGTGCGTCCTTGATGTGCCCGAGCGCCCCTTCGACGTTACCGCGAACGTCTTTGGTGGCGTCCAGGTGGGGCTCCTGGGGAAGAAAGCCGACCTTGATACCGGGTTGGGGCCGCGCCTCGCCCTCGATCTCGGTGTCGAGCCCGGCCATGATGCGCAGCAGCGTGGATTTACCCGAGCCGTTCAGACCCAGAACGCCGATCTTGGCCCCAGGGAAAAAGGACAGCGAGATGTCGCGCAGGATCACGCGTTTGGGCGGCACGACCTTGCCGACCCGATTCATGGTGTAGATGTATTGAGCCATGGCTTGCCCGCGTTAAAGACCGGATACTTGGGGGAGACGGTGATGGTCGCGTCGCGGTGGACCGCCCGGAACCCGGGCTAGCGTCCGCGATCGAGATGCGCATTGTGGGGCGCGGCTTGGGAAATGTCCAAACTCGGGGGTCGATGTCGCCGCAACCGACGCTGCGCCGCGACCGCCGCAACGGTGTCGGATACGCGATTGACTGCCGTCCTTTACTACATGATGTTCCGGCAATCGCCTAGAATCGCGACAACAGCAGGATAAAGACCGCCTATGCCTCCCTACCCCATCCCCGTCATCGGCTTCGTCGCACCCAGCGGCAGCGGTAAGACCACCCTGCTGCGACAACTGGTCCCGCTCCTGAAGCGGCGCGGCTGGCGCCTGGGTTATCTCAAGCACGCACACCACACCTTCGACCTGGATCGCCCGGGCAAGGACAGCTTTGAGGTCCGTGCCGCGGGCGCCGATCAGGTCCTGCTGGCATCCACGCGGCGCTGGGCGCTGCAGGTGGAAAACCCTGTCCCAGGCGCGGATCCCGACCTGGGCGAACTGCTGGCCCGCTTCGCGTGCGACCACTTGGATTTGGTGCTGGCGGAGGGCTTCAAGTACGCCGATTACCCCAAGATCGAGGTCCATCGTGCCGCCGTCGGCGAGCCGCCGCTCTACCCGCGTGATCCGGCCATCATCGCTGTCGTGACGGACGCCGACCTGCCAACGGCTGACCACCCGCCGCGCCTGTCCCTGGAAAATCCGGACGCGGTCGCGGATTTCATCGTCGCCTGGTGTGCACTTCAGGGCTCGGCGCTCAGATAAGCGATCCAACCGGCATCCGGCTCCCCGGACTCGACCGGCTCGAAACGGCCATCCGGACGCCCCTGTGCATCCCACCCCTGCCAGTAGACGAGCACCCGTGAAAATCCCGCCTCAGCCAACAGGTCCCGGATCTCCGGCAGTGACCACAGACGCCAGTCATAGCTGAAGGCGCGTTCCAGGCGGGACCCATCCGCGAAAGCAAAATGAATATGGCAGACCAGACGGCCGCTGATCGGATCGTAGTGGGCCTGCTCCCACTGGTAGCGCACCGGACCCAGTTCGGGGTCCTCGAGCTGGCGCTCCTCGATGATCAGTCGATAGGCGTCATAGCCCCCATAGGCGTCGAGAAAGAAGACGCCATCAGGCGCCAGGGCCGCGCGCACACGTTCAAAATAGGCCCGCAGCGCGGCCCGACCGCACAGCAGCCAGTAGCTGAAATTCATAGCCAGCACCAAGTCGAGGGGGCGGGTGGCGACACGCATCACGTCTTGCTCCAGCAACTCGACCCGGACGCGCTGCGCTTGCGGCAGTGCCGCCAGGTTGTGGCGGCGTCCCCACTCCAAGACGTCCGGATCCAGGTCCACCCCGACGGCTCGATTGGTCTTACGCCGCCTGACCCACTCGCAACACACCGCGGCTGTTCCGCAAAAATCCTCTCTGAGCCAGCGGGCACTGCGTCCGCGCAGCAACCGGTAGGTACGGTCGACGAAATCAACCTCCACACGCGGGTTCTGCACCGCGCGCTCGTAGAGACGGTGTCGATCCGCCAGCACGGCGGCGGTCGGGCGAACAACAGGGCGGCTGGGTACCATGATCGTAGGACCGGTCTGGAGGACGATGAACAGGGCGCGACCGCACTGCGCGGAAGAGAAATCAATCAGTGGATTGAAAGAGCACGACTATTGCTGTATCTTCTGCGGCTCGCGAGCGTGTCGGAAAACTGATCGTCCGCCTGCCGCAGGCTGGATGGTGCAGGCAAACGTGCGCGAAACATCCCCGGAGAGGTGTCCGAGCGGCTTAAGGAGCACGCCTGGAAAGTGTGTATAGGTTAACAGCCTATCGAGGGTTCGAATCCCTCCCTCTCCGCCAATCATCGAAAATTAAATCAGCGGCACCCTGAGCGCGCGCCGGTACTCCAGCGGAGCATCAGCACGACCCTGGACGGCATGCTACAGCGATTGGGTGCGCCCCGTGGCGGCGGCCGGTGGTGATGGACGCCGGGATCGCGACGGCACAGACAGCATTCGTTGGCTGCCGACCCAGGATGGCCGCGACCTGATGGTCAGCCGCGAGCGCCAGCGGCAGTTCGATGCTGCCGACGGCCGGTAGCGATCCGGCGGATGATCGTAAACCAATGTTATCTGGGGTGCTAAGCTTGGGCTAGGCACGGCTTGGCGCAGCCAGATAAGCCAGCGTCTGCATCTCAAGCAGACGGCTTCGTACCCGCTCAAAAGGGAAGTCAATGAACCCACCCGGATACAAATCGGCGATCGGCGCTTCAGCGGCCATCACCAGTTTGACCCGACGATCATAGAACTCATCGATCAGGTGCACGAAACGCCTGGCGGATGCTTCGTGTCTGGGACCAAAGACCGGCAGACCAGAAATCAATACAGTGTGAAAAAGCTTTGCGATTTCAATGTAGTCGGCGACTGATCGCGGTGTTGCGCAAAGGTCGTAAAAAGCAAACCAGGCAACATCAGGGCCTACCCGACGCACCGGGAAGATCCGGCCGTTGACACTGAAATCCTGATCGAGCGCCCCATGCCCACCGGTCAGATGATCAAAATGCTCCGCAAGTCTCGCCTCGCCCTCGCCGCCGACGAAATAGACCCCGCCCTGCGTCAACTCCCGCAGCCGATAATCGACAGCGCCGTTGAGCTCGAAAACCTGTGTGTGCGCTTTCAGCAAAGTGATCGCCGGCAAGAACAACTGCCGCTGTAAGCCATTGAGATAGAGGGCATCCGGCTGAGTGTTCGACGTCGCCACCAAGGTGACACCGCGCGCGAACAGCGCGCGTAACAGCCGATGCAGGATCATGGCATCGGCGATGTCGGTCACCACGAACTCATCCAGACATAAAATCCGCACCGCGCGCCGCCACTGATCGGCGATCACCTCCAGCGGGTCCGGCTGGCTCGGCAGCCGGGACATCGCATCGTGAACATCGCGCATAAAATGGTGAAAATGGATCCGGCGTGCCCCGGCGACCTCCAAGGAATCACAAAACCAGTCCATCAGGTAGGTCTTGCCGCGCCCGACTCCACCCCATAAGTAGAGTCCGGTGAGCGAGGGCTTGCTGGAAGTCGGCCGTGCGATCAATCGGTCCAGGAGACCACGCCGCGGCGCTTCCTCCGGCGCACCAGCCAAACGCACCTTGAGATCATGCAGTAACTCGTAGGCCTCCTGCTGAACCTCGTCCAAGGGGTGGAACCCATCAATATTGCAGGGAAAAGAAGACATCGGCATGATCGGATGACCCGTGAATCTGTTATCGGAAACACTATAATTGCCATTATTGCCAATCTACTCACAGGTCGGTAGATCGTCACCGAGCGGTGGACTGAACACCGGGTCCCAGCGAAGATCGCGCACCTGATGCCCGTCAATCGCCCGATCGACAGCGCCTGTGCCGCGGCCAACGGAGTGACAAGCACCGCACTTTGAAATATGGTATGCAGCCTGTCGTGCTGAATTCAGCGCCCACCCATTCTTAAGAGTACCTTTCGGATGCTCAATAAACTCAAGCGTTTCACAACCTCCCTTTTGCCCGTCGACGAAAATCGGCGGGGCGACTGCAACCGTTGCGGCGCCTGCTGCAAACTTCCCTATCCGTGCCCGTTCCTGCGTTTCGACCACCAGGGGCTGAGCAGTTGTGCCGTCTATCATGTCCGACCGCCGAGTTGCCGGAAATACCCTCGGACCGCATCCGAGAATTTAACGCAGGAACAGTGCGGGTTTTATTTCGTCACGGCTGAGGACCTCGACCAGGATCTGCCCCGGCTTGAACCCGCGGCAAACCCTCAGTGAGTCCGGGTGCCGCCAAGCGAAGCACCAGGGCACGGACTGCCATGACCCGCAGTCCATGCCACACCCCAGGTGGTCCGAGGCAGGCTCGTCGCCGCATGCGTGGGCCTTCGCGCGCTGCCCACGGTTTGCGGCTCAGAGCCTCGTAAACCAGTTCGCCGCCCTGACCAGGCCGCCGAGCGGCAAACGTCGACCGGCAAGCACTGTACCCGCAGCGCGGCGTCGATCACCCGCGACATCCAGGCAAACGCCTGGCGGATTATCGATTGTCGGCACCCCATCGCGTGCATAGCGGCGAGTCAAACCGGCAAGGCCGATCGTGATCGCGATGAGCATATAATAGTAATCGAACATTGAAAGCCCCAGAAATAGCCCGCTCGTTGCGTAGCCGATGAGGCTTACGTAAATCATTGATGCCAAATCGCGCATCCAATCCAAGGCGGGGTTCGATTTGGCGAATCGTATCACTTGGTTCAAGGTCACCAGCGCTCCGAACCCGATCCCCAGAAAGGTGAAAAGGCCGACGAAACCATGCTCGCCCAAAGCCTCGAAATAAATGCTGTGTACATCAAGAACATTCTGCGGATTGGGCGCATAGAGCGCATAGGTCTCCCGGTTGAACATATTAGCGCCGCCGCCCACCAGCGGATGATCGAGTGCCACATGCCACGCCGTCCACCACGCATTGATTCGACCTTGCGCCGAGGCATCCTGCTGGTACGCCTGCATCGAATCCATACGGCTGTACCAACTCTCCGGCATCGTCATCAGGCCCAGCGGTATAGCGAATACGAACAACAACAGCAGACCCGCCTTGTTGCGGCTCTTCACCGCCAGATAGAGCGTCATTGCCAGCATGCCAACCAACGCACCGCGCGATTGCGTTCCGAAAATCGCCATTAGCGTCAGCACCATGATGACCAGCATTCCCAACCTGATCCACCGACTCGCGCTGACGAGCTGAAGATACCGTATCATCGGTACCGTCATCACCAGCGCAATCCCGATCTCGTTGTTCCCGGAGATAAAGCTCCCCGGCGGACCATTGACGTGATTTACCCCACCGCCGAGCACTGTGAAAATGCCACCCTTCACGCCATAGAAACCCAATGATAGGACGATGACCCAAACCAGGGCATCAATGCGCTCCCGCGTCGTCAAGAGGGCGATCATCAGAAACGTCAGGAGCAGAATCCTCCAGGTTCTGTCCCATTCCTCCCAGGCGGCTGCCGGATAAAACGCCGTCAAGGTGGTGACGAACCACCAGAACCACCAAAAAGCCAGCAGCCAGGTCAATGGGAGCGTGGATAGTGGCTTCACCTCCCTGGCGATCAACAACGACAGTATGAGCGTCACCGCGACAATCTGCGCGAAGGGCATTTCGGTCGCAAAACCCCAGCCCAAACGATGCGGATTCATCAGACTGAGCCAGCTCCAGACCAGAATCCCGAAGAACGGTTTGCGCAGGATCAGAGGTACACAGGCGAATACCATCAGCGTGACGATATAATCGCGCATCAGGCCGTACCCACCTTGCTGAGAACGTAACGAAACTTTCCGGAACGCTCCGCGGGAATCCCATCCACGACCTCGACCTCAATCCGCACTCCCGATCCGAGACGACATTTCAGCCCGGTAACGATGGCATCGGCCCCGGCCGGAGTATAAGCCGGACCCGCCTCGATCAGCACCCGGGTTCGCGTCAGACTCTCTTGGATGATCCGAAAACGCTCGATGCCGCCGACATCGCGGATCACATAGATCAACGCCAACCCGTGCATCACCGTGCCGTCTTGCGCCACCACGAAGTCGGTGGTCCGCCCCTGGACCTCACGCAAGACCGGCAATCCTCGACCGCAAGGGCAGTCCGGCGGACCCAAGATCCCGATGTCGCCCGTCCGATAGCGAATGAAAGGAAAGTCTCCGGTAGCAAAGTGGGTGACCACGATCTCGCCCGCCTGCCCCTCGGGCAGGACCCGACCCCGCGGATCCACGATCTCGACCAGCAGGTCCTCCGCGGTAATGTGCAGGCCGCCCCGCGGACACTGATGGGCAATGAAACCGGCGTCACGACCACCGTAGCCATTCGCAACCGGACAGCCGAAGGTTCTCTCGATCACCGAGCGCTGATCCTCATAGAGGCGCTCGGCGGTCACGAAGGCGACCCGGATGCCCAGGTCGTCCAGCCGCTGACCGCTGCGCTGGGCGTGCCGCGCGATCAGGGCGAGCGCCGAGGGATAGCCAAATAGCATCCGCGGGCGACGGCCGCGAATCTCTCGGATGAAACGATTCAGATTCCCGGTCGACATCGCAAACGCGGGGAGTAGGTGTGTGCGCAATAACCGATCTCGCCATTCGCGGATCCGATTTTGTGCGGACAATTCGAGCGGCGAACCCCAGATAACGATCTCCGGGTCACCGATATCCACTCCCCACCAACGGGTCGCGCGCCACTTGGCCGCGACGTCATGACTGATGCGTTCGCGACCGACGAAAAAGACGAGCGGTTCGCCCGAAGACCCGCCCGTATTGAGGCGGGTCAAACGACCGGCATCCCGCGCCTTGAGCGCGTCGCGCTGGGCGCAGACGTCCGCCTTAGTGAGAAAAGGAAAGGCCTCAATGTCCGCCAGCGTTGCGATACTGTCGGCGGTGATACCGCGCGCGGCCATCATATGACGATAATAGGGCACCTGGCGATAGGCGCGTTCGAGCAGCATGCGTAATCGGTGCAACCTGAGTGCCGCGAGCTGCTCCGGCCCCCACCATTGGCTTGCTTCCAGCCCAATGCGCGCGGCGACGCTGGCATGGCCCTTCACTTGCTCATGCAGCGGGAAAAGGAACTTACTGACGATACGTGTGTAAACATCGGCCACCGCGGCACTCCCGAGTGAATATCGCACCATCCGGACACGGACGTCCGGGGCGCCCCCCCAGCCATCATGAACCATCAGGCAAGAGCGGCGGCGGAATTCAACCGCCCATAAACGGAGCGATAGCGCGTAGCGATCAGATGCCACTGACGCTCGGACTCCACGTACACCCGCGCCCGGCGGCGTTGAGCATCCCACTCATCGCGTCGAGTGAAAAGTTGCGGAATCGCGCCGACCAAGGCATCGATACTGCCCGCACGGAATAGCGAGCCGGTATCCCCATCGCGTATCAGCTCACGATGACCGCCGACATCCGACGCCATGACAAGTTTACCCTGAGCCATCGCCTCGAGAGGCTTCAGCGGTGTCACCAGTTCAGTCAAACGCATCGGCATCCGTGGATACAGAACGCAATCGACCAGACTGTAGTAGCGGTGGACTTGTGCGTGCGCTACTCGCCCCGCAAAGATCAGATGCCGCTCCACGCCGAGATCACCCACCAAACGCCTCAAATCTTCCTCCTGCGGCCCTCCGCCGACCAGCAACAGTCTCACCTGGGGAAACTCGGCGATGATTCGCGGCAAGGCACGCAAGGCCAGGGACAGCCCTTCATAAGCATAGAACGAACCGAGATAACCAAGCACGGTTGCCCCGCCGACTTGCAACTCGGCAGCCAACGCCTCATCACGTGGCAGCCCGTACTGAAAGTGAGCCAGATCCACTGCATTTGGAATTACCGTAACCTTCGATGCGGCGATGCCGCGCGCGACGATATCCGTGAGCAACCCGTCGCAAATACAAGTGATCGCGTCACAATGACGAAAGACCCAGGTCTCCAGATGCCTGGACAAACGATAACGCAACCCCCACTCCATACTCGTGCCGTGATCCGCGGCAGCGTCCTCCCAGAAAGCGCGACACTCATACACGACCGGTAAGCCACAGCGGCGACCGGCACAAATGGCAGCGATGCCATTCAAACTTGGCGAGTGTGCATGCAACAGATCGGGGCGTTCCAACGCGATGACTTCCATGAGGCGCCGCTCCAGCCCGCTGACAATGGCCAACTGGTTAAACACCGGAACTCTCGCGACCGTCCGGGCGCCGAGGGAGGTGCGATAGAAACGCAGGCTATCCACCTGCTCGACCGCAGCCTGCGCACCGGCATGCTTGGCGGAAGTCACCTGGACCGTTTCCCAGCCAAGCGCACGCTGCTGCTCCAGAATCGCCCCAGTGCGAAAGACGTAACCGCTATGCAGTGGGAGCGAATGATCGAGGACGTGCAGAATCTTCACGCGGCGGGTTCCCCCGCGACGCTGGCTTTGTCCTCGACGTTCCAGCGAAGAAAGGCTTCAAACATTAGTAAGCTCCACCGGGACACACGCTAGTCCTTGGCCTCTGACTGATGGTGCTCCACAAAAAGAATCGAATAACGCCGATCGAATAGACCATGATCCGCGAGCATTGGACTGAAAGCAGCGTCGCACCCACGCGCGCGCGACGAACCTTGAAACCAACTGGCGAACGGTACCCCAAATCCGGCTACACATGCAATCCCCACTGATCGGGTCCGCGGCGTACCTGACGATGATTCATCCACACGAGCAGTTGGCGCCACAGGTCGCGACGCTCTTGGCGAAGGAAGATCCCGGCTACACCACACATCGGGTCGCCACACTCACCAACGTGCTATTTCATTTTCTGTCCGGTCGACCCTCTGCCCCAGTACCTCGTCATACAACGACAAGTACGCATCGACACACGATTCCCAATCAAATCGCTGCGTCACCTCAGCCCGCGCCGCGGCGCCACAGCACATTCGACGGACTTCATCCGTAATGAAATCGTACATCGCGGAGGCCAACGCCCCGATATCCCCTGCGGACACCAAGACGCCGGTTCGACCCTGCATCACCAGTTCAGGATTGCCGCCAACCCGTGTCGCAATGACGGGAAGTCCGGTCGCCATGGCCTCCAGAATCGTATTCGAAATTCCCTCACCGAGCGAAGGCAACACGAACAGATCGAACTGCCGCATCAAATCAGCAACATCGCTACGGTCACCGGTGAACCAAACCGCGTGGGATACACCACAGGCCGCCGCTTGCTGCTCCAACGCATGGCGCAGCTCCCCCTCTCCGACGATGACCAAGCGCAGACGGGATGCCAAGTCCCGGTTCCGACCCACCAAGTCGGCGAACGCCAACAGCAGAGTGCGCTGATCCTTGACTGCTACCAGTCGCCCGACAGTCCCAATCACCAGCGCCCCATCAGACAGGAATCCGGGCGGTCCAAAATCGGTACGCGCCCCCCCGGTCGGTGAAAACTGATCGGGGTCGACGCCGTTGTAAATCTGCCTGATGCGCATCGGCGGAACCCTGACGCTGGACTCAAGCCACTCTGCGAGATCCCTGCTGACCGCGATATAACGCTGCACGATCGGGCGAATGAGCCGACGCAGGACATTGTACTTGACACTTTTTCCTTCAAGGTCGAAGACATCGCGGCCGTGTTCCCCGTGAACCCGTCTTACACCAGGCAAAAAGAACGCGGGGATCTGCGCCTCGAGCGTAGCGAGATTACGCGTATGGACGATCGCCGGGCGTAAGACCCGGAGTGCCGACCAGAGGCGAACATACACTGCAAAACTGTGCCCTGCGGGGCACCGCAACGCGACAATCGGCACGTCGTGCCGAACCAACCGCGACGCGAACAACCCCGCGTCGGTAAGACAGAGGATCGCGTGCCGATAGCGCTCAGACGGGGTACGATTGATAATGTTCACGAGTCCGTTCTCCAGCCCACCAGTGCCGAAACGATACACGACGTGAACGATTCGTGGTGACTTGCAGCCACCCTCAATCATGGCGACGCGGTGATCGCACGTGCAATCTCCGCCTCCAGCGATGGCAACATCACCGCCAGAAATCCCTCGAGCGCGGCTGCCGCCTCGTCCTCATTGATAGCATAAGGTGCAGCCACGGCGATCAAAGCCCCGGCGCGCTGCCCTCCCCACAGCCGATAGGCCGCCTCGATCAGCTTGGCTCGATAGGGGCTGCTGGTGCTTACATCGCCAATACGATACCAACTCCATACCAATAGATGGTCGCCATCGTGCCGTGACGCGATACGGCTCTGATTTACGGTGAACGGCCCGGTCGGAAGGCGAATCACGCGTCTCGATATCTCCTTGTCGCTCCACTGTTGATCCCGTGTCGAGACCATCTGATTAGCGGAACTCACCAACTCTGCGCCTTGCCGCTGAGAACGAAAGATACCGAGATAGACACCGACCGCCCCTGGAACTCCACGATAAAAAACATAGATCTCACCGTCAGGAGCCACGACTCGCGGGCGCCATGTCCAGAGACCCTCCGACGCATGCTGCCAATCGCCGGCGACTGCCGGAACCTGTAGGGCAACCGCTCGCGCGGAAGGAGCTGAGGCCCGTTCCAATCCCCATAGCAGACTCGGCCAGACTCCCGCGACCAACATCACGGCGACTCCCACGCTGCCAACGCCACGCCCAATGCTCCCGCCATTCAATCCCGCGGGGACCTCACCCGCTGGATCACGCCACATCGAACCAAACCAGAACATAAAGGCTATGACGACGCCGAAAAACACCCAGCCATAGATCAGGTGATCGACACCGGTTGCCAGTTGCATATTGCTCAGATGTCCGATCATCACAATCAGATAGGCACGCAGCCCATTGGCAAACACCGGCACCACCACGGAGAACAGCACAAACACCAGACGCTTCCACAGGAACCTGAAGTTCAGATAGGCGAACAACATCCCAAGGGTCACCGACGCGAGCAGGTAACGAACCCCGCTGCATTCTTCGACAACTGACCAGTCACCGCTCGGCAGTGAGAAAAAGGTTCCGTCGCGATACACTGGTATCCCGGTAAAGCGTAGCAGACCAACAGTAAAGTCCGCCGTAAAATTCATCAACGGATAAGTGAGCGCTTCGCCCACCGGAACGGCAAGCAGCAGGAACCCGAGCGGGAACGCCAGATAGCGCGTGACCGGCGTGCCAACCATCGACCAAATGGCGAGGAGCAACAGGAAAATGAAGCCATATTGCTGAATCACCAGCACATCCGTCACGCTCCCGAGAAGCCACACCCCGCCAACTGGAAGCATCAACAGCGTTGGCACCAGCGTCGGCTGCGGTACCGCGTCGACGAGACCCGCCCGTTTCTCCCATATCAGCCACAGGCTGATGGGAAGGACAATGGCGCCGTGCGCATAGGTATCCGATCGCAGCCAGATCGACACCAGCGACGACAACGTTGGGAAAAACAGCCAGACCAATACGAGCAGGACAATGGCGAGCCCGGGCAACACGGATGACCAGCCGACCCGGCGTAAAATAGCTTTCTCGCTTACAGATTCCATTACGTATTTACTCGTCGCACAGCGGAACGAGAAGCACAGGTAGAGCCGCCGGGGCCTTGATCACTGTTCCGGCTGGCGCCTCATTTTCTGAAATCCAAAGCTCGCGCCTTGGCGCCTGCCATCCAAAGCTGAATCCTTGAACTCCGGCTCCGGGCCGCCGAGACCTTACCCAAGGCGGCCCCCGGATCAATGCAGCAGCTGCCGCACCAGCTCAGCCGGGGGTCGTGTCAGCGCTCCCCGAGAACTAACGCGACCATCTTCTGCGCGGACTCGGCCCAGCCATAATGCGCTTCAACGAGACGCCGTGCAGCAGGACCTTGTTTCAGTGCGCAACCGCTCAACACCGCCACGATCTCACCCGCGTATGCTGCCGGCTCGTCCGCAACCAATAGATCACGTCCCGGGACCGCCGCGATCCCTTCGAGTCCCTTCGATGTCACCACCACCGGGCGACCCATTGCCATCCCTTCCAACACCTTGTTCTGGACACCGCGCGCGATCCGCATCGGCGCAACGACCGCTGCGGCATGTTGCAGATAGGGCCGGACATCGGCAACCCGTCCGGTCACCAGGATATCCTCGCTACGCAGCCGCAGGACCTCCGGAATCGGTTTCGCCCCGACGATAACAAAAAGCGCTCGCGGCCTCTTCTCTTTGACCCGGGGCCAGACCTCGCGCACAAACCATAGCACCGCGTCGATATTCGTCCAGTAATCCATGACCCCCGTAAACACCACCGGCTCACTCAACACCGGATACGGCGACACGCGATCCGTCCCGGCGTCAAAATAAGATGTATCAACTCCGTTCCTGATCGCTTGAACGCGCTCGGCAACATCGCCAACATAACTCCGAAATAAAGCAGCCTCATGATCCGATACAAACACGCTGGCGTCGAACACATGGGCCAACCGTGACTCCGATGCGGCCAGTCGCTTCGCCTCGCGCCGAAAGATCAGGGCCGCCGGTCCGCGCTTACGGTGCGCATACTGGCTCCACTTATCGGAATCCACATCCACGAAATCAATGACCCGCCGCACCGCAGACCAACTGCTATTCTCCGCGTACTGGGCCATTGCCGACGAAAAGACCAACACGTATTTTATCCCGTGCGAGATACGGCAGGCCAGTGCCCACCGCCGCATCCGCGCATCCCGGTAATAGGGGATAGTTAATGCGGTACCGCTGAAAAGACCAGTCAGACTCCTGAACGTCGCACCGTTTCTGGGCAACGGAAGAAACAGTGATGACGCACAGCGCTCCCGCAACTGTGGAACATAAGCCCAATCCGCCGGGTCATCAATGAACGTGCCAAGATGAACATGAAAATGTTTGAGCAGCTCCTGAAGCCAGCGGTACGAGCGAATCTTGTCGCCTTTGTCCGGCGGATAGGGAATCCGATGGCAGAGAAACAGCAGGTGGGGTAGGCACTGATCCATGTTCCTGCTCGAGCGCTGACTTAACCAAGATGACGTGCAAGCATTGGACCGACCCGGTTGGCGATCGATAACGGCAACCTCTTCCAGGTCGCGATCAAGAGCCGATAGCGCGGGTTAGTCGGATTGTTTTCCGGAATCGAAAGCGATCTGACCAGATAATACTCGTAGTGAAGTGGCTGCGGAACGAAGCCCCAGTTCTTCTTGAAATGATAAGGGCCTGTTCCGACCTTGCTGCGGCCGTAATCGAACACCCGAACACCTTGCGCCGCGGCACGTTTCATCAGATCCCAGTACATGAAGTCATTGCCTTTAACTAACCGCGCGGCCGGTCGGCTACCGCCGTAGTAGGGCAGCACTTCGTCGCGAAAATAGAAGCTCAGCACCGCAGCGACATCCCGACCCGCAGCCGTGACGACGGACAGTTCCGTATTGTCACGAAACTCGTCGATCAGCGTGGAGAAGAACTTTCTGGAATAGACCGGCGTACCGAGATTACGAACGCTTTCGGAATAGATCCGGTAGAATCGTTCCAAGTCTTCCGTCACGCATGCCGCGAGTCCGGCAGTGATCGCCTTGCGAACCATCGCGCGCTGCTTACGCGGAATCGACTTGAAGTTTTCTGCATCGCCTTCGCCGAGAGACCGCCGAAACGTCACGTACAGGTTCTGCGTGGGCCACCCTGGGCATACCGCTTCCCGGTTACGCATCTCCAGCGCGTCGACACCCAGCCGCCTTGCCAAGCTCATTGACTCCAGCGTAAGTGCCTGTCTTGCTTCCTCACTCACGGCGGCAATCCCACCATAGACACAACCAGGTGTTGAAATGAGTGCGTGCCCGAATAGCCGGCTACGCACCTCGGCGAGCGGTAGGATACCCTCGATCCCCCCATTGCGCTCCGCCAGCAAATACCGGCAGCGCTGGCCAAGCCCCTCGGTGATGACCCGAGCCCAACCGGCCCGATGGAAAAACGTTGCTTGCGCACAGTGTGCTACAAACGCGTCCCAGCGCGCCTGATCGGAGGGCAAATACCGCCTCACCCGCAGCCCACCGGCGACAGTCGTGTCGATCGGTTTCTCGAACACTACCCGCGCCCCCCCTCAGTCAGGAAGATCTCATCCATCCGCCCCCAGCAGAAGTCCCGCAGCAACGAGTCGACGCGAGCCTCCATGCGATGTAAATTCAAATAATGCCGCACCCGAGTCTTCGCTCGCAAATGCCGCTGCCGTGGTTGATCCGGATCAATTTCCCAGGGATGAAAATAGAAAACGCAGCTTTGCCGGTCAAGTCGGTTGACTCGCCGCATCGCCCAACGCGAAAAAGCATAAGGAAATAATCGAAAGTAGCCGCCGCCGCCACATGGCAACTTTTGGCCACCAATGTCGAGCGTCGTTATCGGAATTTCCAGAAACGACGAATCGCTACGCGGCTTGAACTGAAACCGGGGTCCACCTGGCATGCCGTAAATGTCATGGCGGATCGGATAAATGCTCGAAGAGTAATGGTATCCCGCTTCTTCCAAGACTTTCAAGGCCCAAAGGTTTCGCTCGCCGATCGAATAGCTCGCGGCACGATAGCCAAGCACCGAGCATCCACCGGTATCCTCCAAGACGGATTTCGTACGGGTCACATCCGCGCGGAACTCGGACCGACTCTGCTCCGTTACCCGGACGTGCTCCCAACCATGGCTGGCAAGTTCATGTCCCTCGGTGACGATACGCCTGACCATCGCGGGATAGCGGGCAGCGATCCAGCCCAGCGTAAAAAAAGTGCCCTTCACGTCATGCTGTGAAAAAAGCCCGAGAATACGATCAACACAACCTTCGACGCGGTGCGGCACCCGATCCCAGTTCGCCCGACTGATATGCCGCTCGAAAGCAGTCACCTGAAAGTAGTCTTCCACATCAACTGTCATCGCATTCACGTGGGTCAACGCATCGACGCCGGCTCGGTCCGCCACGGGGATCAGCCGCGGCGAACCCACGGGACAAAGAACGACGTCATTCAAATCCCACCCCCCGTCACCTGCCGTAGTGGACCCAGCTGCGACACGCGGTCGCCGGACTTGACGCTGTTAAGCCGTGGCACACGAGTACAGATTGCGCTAAGAGTACGGTCCTGCTTCGCATCGCAGCCCTCGGATCGTCCGGATACGATGAAACACTCGGCGTGAGGCACAAGATTTCCGTCAATCGAGGTCATCATAGGCATCGAGGTCAAGCTGCAACAATACTGCTTTTCGCAATAGCTTGCGCTCCCGCGTGACGATCGCACGAATCCGAACAACCTCCTCTTCCAAGGCCAGCAGCCGAGCCGACAGATCGTCCGGTTCCCGCGGCTGCGCAGGCACGTTGCGACCGGACTCCGGACCGGCCAACGCCGTGTCAACACAGAGACTCCCGCCCCCAACGGACCGCCCGACCTCCTGCCGCAGTTCATCAGCGACGACACGGACATCATCCGTGGTCAACTCAAGCTTGTTTTCGATGAATCCATACAGCAGCAGCCGATCACAAAAAGTATTGATGCGCCGCGGTACGCCGTCCGTCTCAGCGTGTATCAAAGCGAACACAGCGGCGGCAAAAGTCGGCTTCCCGGACCACCCGACACAATTCAGCCGAAACTCGATGTACGCTTGAGTCTCTTCGCCGGACAGCGGATCGAGATGATAAGCGGCAATAATCCGCTGCCTAAGTTGCTCCATGCTCGGCAGTTGCAGGGTCTGACGTAGACTATCTTGTCCCAACAAGAAATTCTGGAAAAGCGAGTGCCCGTCAATTTGGAAATTCGCAAGCATCCGCAATTCCTCAAGCGATCTCGCGGGAAGGTTCTGCGCCTCGTCGACAACCAGTAGGACGCGACGGCCCTCGGCGAATCGCGCTCTTGCGACTTGCTCGAGGTTATCCAGCAACGTCGCCTTGTTAAAACCTTCATGCGCTAAACCGAAGGACGCGCACACCATACGAAGCACATCCTCGGGCTCCACTTGGGTTGTTACCAACTGGGCGGCCATTACCTGGTAGGCATCGAGTTCGCCGAACAACGCCCGCAACAGCATCGTCTTTCCGGTTCCAATACCGCCGGTAATGACGACAAATCCCTCACCTTGTTCCAAACCGTAGCGCAAGTACGCCAAGGCCCGGTGGTGAACCCGGCTGTCGAAAAAGAATCGATGATCGGGTGTCAATTGAAACGGCTTACCGGAGAGACAATAAAATGCTTCGTACATTCCGTTTCACAAACCCCAGTTCATGGTCAACCACAACCCATTCTCATCAAAGCTCTGGTCCGCGGTGTCCGCGCTCCGCTGATTATAGAAATAACGAATATTCCCTGATACCCGACGATTCACCTGATAACTCAACGCACCCCAAACTTTGAACTGATCGAAATCGCCCGCGCCGACAGCGAACTGATTATATTGCCAATATTGCGCGCCGACTTCCGCCTGGGTGCGTCGGGACAAGGCCCGATTGAAAAAGACACTGCCCTGCAGATCCTCCACCCGGATACCGGAATTTTGATAGTCCCAGCGATTCTGGTTAACCGACAGATAACCGGTAGTTCGGCCAAATCGCTGCGTGATCCCGGCGAGCGCCTGATACTGAACAAAAACACCAGCGACGAGCGGCGGATTCGCGACTGAACCGGACAACGTCTGCTCCGCACTCGGACTGGTGATCGGGTCACCGAAAGAGTCCTCAAAATAGACGACTGGGGTATCAAGCAACGCGGTACGAGCGTTCGACACCACGACCTCATAGCTCATCGTGACCACTGTTTTCTTATGCCGGTGGTTGACACTGGCAAAATAATCCGCTCCAAAGTACCGCCAGCCATAGCCAAGCCCGATTGACGTATTCCGGGACGGCGACCATAACGGCGTGACCCGCCAGCGCCAACCGCCAGGCTCGGACAGGGACTCGTACTGACCCCACTCATATCCGACGAGACCCTGGACACTCCACTGTGTACCGACCGGGTAAGTCAGGGTTCCCGTGACATTCGAAACTCCGTCGTTGTCGTTGTCGCCGTCGCTGTCGCTGTCGCTGTCGTTGCTGAAGATATTGCTGAATGCTGCAACATCCCAAGGAACACGTGAGAAATAGTCACCGCTCGCGATCGTCAAATAACTCTGCGACCCCGTGGAACCCTCGTTCCGCGCGCCTTCGGCAGTCTTCGCGGCAAACACGTAGTTGAGCCCCGGCGCGAACCGCACTGTCGCAACATTCGCCCGCAACAATGGAAACTGAACGATCGGCGCCACTGCAACCGTAGCGGTCTGCGCAAAGGCATCGGGATTCCCGAGCGCATCGAACCCGGCGCGCTGCATCGTCGGATCGACGAGGTTCTGATTTGCGTTCGCCGACAACTGCAACGAGAGATACTCCTTGATGATGGTCACGCTTGCATCGGCCTGTAGTACGTGGAATACACGGTTCAGATCAGAATTTCCACCTGAATAAAACAGCGCGCTGGGGCCATAATACCAGCGATAGGACGAACGGCTGCCGCTGCGACCACCCGTGATATTCGGCATCAGCTGATAGATCATGGCCGGCTCCGGGCGCTGCGTCGTCAGGAAAAGATTGTCGGTAAAAACCAGCCTCGACAACACACCGGCCGATGCGACAATCGGCTCGGCCGCGCCGTTCCGCGCGGTCAGGATCGCCAGCACAAGCACAATCCGCGGCAACGAAGACGCCCTAACGAACCGCCTCGCCAAACGCCATTGGCTATTTCGTCGCGGCGTCGGCATCGCCGTAAGCGCCATAGCTGTAGCCATATCCGTAGCCGTAGCCATATCCGTACTGATTGGAAAACAGGCCGGCCTTGCATTTATTCAAAACGAGAAAGACATTATCCGTTGTTTCGAAATGCGCCAGCGTTTCTTTGACAATACCCTGGGTGGTGCTGTCCTGCTCCACAACAATCACGACCTGCCCCATTAGTGACGCCAGAACGCTCGCTTCGGTTGTTTCCAAGACCGGCGGGGAATCGAATAAGACAATACGATCCGGATAGCGCGATGCGACCTCGGAAAGCAGTCGACGCATGCTTCCGCTGGCCAGCAACTCGGTTGAGCGCTTGTGCGTTATTCCTGCCGGAAGCACGGTCAACTTAGGAATATCGGTCTTCAGGAGCACCTGCGCGAGATCAATCGTTTCATCGACAAGTCGGTCAATCAAGCCTGGACGATCACGAACATCCAGGCGCCATGAGAGCCCCGGCCTGGCGACATCCGCGTCAATCAGCAGCACCGTGCTGTCCATCTCCATGGTAATGGAAATAGCCAGGTTCAGGGAGGTAAACGTCTTGCCTTCGCCTTGAACGGAACTGGTGACCATGATCAGGTTCGGATATTTGACACCATCAGGCGTCTTCTCGAATGCGTTCACGAGCAGCGGACGCTTGATAATGCGGAACTCCTCGGCCGTGCGGGAGCGGCCGCCCTCCGGGGCCAGCAGGAAATGCTGATCGAGGCTGGTCAGAGAAATATCGGGATGCACCACTTTGCTCGGCGGCACATGGATTTTGCTCTGCGCCGCGGGCGCTTCAAGGCTTTCATCCACGATCGTGCCGACGGCCGCGTTGCCGCCTTTCGCCACGGGCGCATCCGGCGAGAGCGCTTGACGTGTAGCGGACAGTCGTTCGCCGGCTCGTTCAATCGTACTCATCTGAATCTCGTTACATCGCCATTGCGCAACCGACGGCACATTGCAGCACACACCAAAATGGTCAGACCGTGATTGAAGCACCCCTGACCCATGATTTCGCACAATTTCACTGAATTGAACTAAAAAGGCAATCGCGACATAATGTCGATGCGCCAGTGGAAGATCGCCAGCACTCCGGCAAAGACGAGAATAAGAAAAAAGAACGTGGTGCCGAAGATGATATTTTCCCAGCGCCTCTTCCGGCGCTCCGCGGCGGTCCAGACCAGGTTCAGACTGCCAAGCACCTGCAGTCCGGTAACTTCGGACAACTGCCTACGATCACCAAACACTGGCCACAGCATTGAAAGAAGGTAGGCCAGACCGATCCCGGCAGTGGTCGCTCCGACAAAGACCGCTGACCCGATCAGGACCCGGTCAGGGGCACTTGGTTCACTGGGGACCTTCGGGGGGTCGAGGGTTCGGAATTTCACGGTGTCCACGCTCGTGTCGACCTCGCGTGTGAGGCGCGCTTTTTCGATCCGCTCCAGAAGTTGACTGTGGTTGGATTTAAGAATCGCATAGTCACGATTCAACTGTTGCTGCTCTGACTCCACCTGAAGCACTTGGTCGACTGATGCCTGATACTGCTCAATCTCAGCGGTCAGATTGTCGACGAGTGCCTGCTGGGATACGATATCGGATTCCGCATCTGAGAGTCGCAACCGCAGTTGCTGGTAGATCGGATTACCCGACAGTGATTTCACTACTGTATTCCGATCCTGCTTTGACAAAAACAGCGCCTTTTCTTTCTCCCGCTGGGAGCTTAGCCGTTCAATCGCGGTCTTCATGGCAACGATGTCGGGATGCACGTCGGTGTAGCGCAGCAGGAGTTCATCGAGCTGCTTCTGCATCTCGCGAATGCGCTGGTCAAAATCCGCCAGATGGGCCTTCAGTTCGTCCGCAATGTACTCGGCATAATCGGCGCTTTCGGACCCCTCCTCTTCGACGATTGCAAGCTGATCACCAAGTTGATCGCGGCGGCGCGTCGCGGAACTGACGCCGTCTTGCGCGCGCTTGAGCGAGGCGCGGGCGGCCTGCAGTCGAGTATAGTAAGATCCGCGATCGGAAAGGATGTCGAGATTGCGCATCCTGAACTCTTTCATCTTGCGCTCACCATCGACCAAGCGCCGTTCGTAGTCTTTGGCTTCGCGCTGCAGGAAGCGCTCGGCGGAATCCTGATCCTGACGCGATGAGCCCAGGTTGGATTCGACGAAGATCGTGAGCATCGACTGTACGACCCGCTTCGCGAGGTTCGGCGTGCGGTCCTCGAACGAAATGATGTAGATATTGTCGCCCTGGCGCGCCAGGCTGACGCGTTCTTTCAATTCCTTCACCAAATCGTCCATCTTCTGCGGGGTCTTCGCGCGCAAGTCCATATCGGTCATGCGCGCGAGTTTCTCCATGTTGTCGCGGCTGAACAGCACATTGGTCATCATGGTCACCCGACGGCTGTCGCTGGTCTGAATCGCCAAGCCGCTCAGCAGCGGCGTCAACACGGAGTCGGTATCGACATAGACACGCGCCTGTGCGATGAATTCGTCAGGTAGGCTTGCGGTGTAGAACCAACCGATCGGGCTGGCAATCAGCGCCACGGCAAGGGCCGACCAGCGGTGGCGCCAGACACCGGATAGGTATTGAATCGCGAGACGCAGCAAGTCTTGCATGGCAACAACGTGCAGGCGCGCTACGAACTAGAACCAGGACTCGGGAATGATGAGGATATCGCCCGGCTGCATGTCGACATTCGCCGAAAGATCAGCGGTTTTCGTCAGGTCGTCCAGGCGTACCGTGTAGTGCTTCTTCTCGCCCTTTTCAAACCGCATCAGCACGGCCCGGTTCCCGGCTGCGAACTGTGTCGTCCCTCCCACTTGAATCATGAGATCAAGCAGCGTCATCCCGTCGATATAACGCAATGCCGTGGGATGAGCGGCCTCGCCCAGTACACGAATTTGCTCTGGAAATACGCCCTGAAACCCTTGGACGATGACAGTGACCAAAGGGTCGCGCAGATAGACCGACAACGCCTCCTCCAAGTCGCGGGCAAGTTCGGTCGGCGTCTTGCCGGAGGCAGGAATATCCTCCAGCAAAGGCGCGGAGATGAAACCATCAGGCCGCACGGGCACGGTGGTACTGACCTCGGGATACCGCCACACAAAGATCTGCACCGAGTCGCCGGGACCGATCTTGTATTTACTGGCCGACCGAAGCTCGTACGTCGCCTCCGGAAGCGATGGGAATTTCGGTGTAGAGCAACCGACCGAACAGGACGCCAGCAACACGCTCAGGAGAATGTCACAATGCCGCACTCGTCTCTTGCTCCCTACAATTCAGGCAGTTTGGCACGTCGTCGATCGCTTCGCTTCGTCACTGGGCGTGAACATCGGCGGGTCCTTGTGTACCCGCCGGCGGCGGTCCGCTCGGCCGGGTCGTCAGGACGCGGCGCCCGTCGCGGCCGAGCTGCACTGATCGTTCTTGTCTTGTCTTGCAGTGATTCCTCCTCGGATTATCGCACAGGGTGACCCGTCCGACACCGAATTCTCGATCGCGACCGTCGCCGACGCTCATGCGCCGTTGTAGACCGTCGCGTGAAGGTGGTCCAGTGCCGCGAGATCGACATAGTTCGCCCCACCCAAGTCGCCGCGCCGGACGACCGTGGCGGCATCCGGCCCGCCGAGACTCTCCACCACCAACGGGGCGGCATCGAAAGACTGATTCGCGGTGTAAGCGTTAAGGGTCACCAGGAGGGCCTTCAGACCTGCGGCCAGCGCAGCGCGCATGCCATTGTCGGAGTCCTCCACCGCGACACAATCTCGTGCCACCAGACCCAATTGCGCCAAGGCGAGCGTAAAAATGTCGGGCGCCGGCTTCTTGTGCGGGACCACATCCCCCGCCGCGATGACCTCAAACCAGTTGGGCAGCCCCGGCTCGCCGCAATGGCGGAGCAACTCGATCACGTTTTCGGGGGTCGTGGTGGTCGCAATCGCCAAGCGGATGCCGGCCTCGCGGGCCTCGCGCAGCAACCGCAGGACGCCGGGGCGCAGTGGGATGGCTCCCGTTTCAAGCAAGGCCAGATAGTGGCGCGTCTTGGCACTGTGCAGGGCCGCGATAAAGGCGTCCGGGTTCACCGACGATTCCAGCCGGATCCCTTCCTGTTCGATGTAGTAGCGGATCCGCTCCTTACCGCCGGTGACCCCCAGCAAGGCCCCGTAGCGCGCGACATCCCAGTGCCAGGCCAGTCCGGCCTCGGCGAAGGCGGCGTTGAAGGCGAGGCGGTGACCGTCGCGCTCGGTATCAGCCAGGGTCCCATCCACGTCGAAAATGATTGCCTTGAATCGGTACACGCCTCACCTGCCTCGCGCTGTCGCATCAATCTGAGTGCAGTAAGAGTACCCCAGCGACCGACGACACGCACCCCTGATGCACCATGTCATCGGTCGGGTCCGGCATGAGATGCCGCCTGATTGCGCCGCCTGAAAATGCCAAATGGGTTGCCCCGGACGCCGCGATCTGGTATTCAAGGGCGTTTTTCGTGACCATGTCCAAGGATGGGGCTGGGAAAACGGTCGCGGATCACCCCACTGCGAGCCTGCGGGAGCACGTTCATGGCCGAGACAGTCACTAACCAAGAGCCCAAAGCGTTCGGTTTCGAACCTTACAACGCCGCCAGCGATGAGGAGTACATGAGCCCGGCGCAGGAGGAGCACTTCCGCCTGATTCTGCTGGCGTGGAAGCAGTCTCTGATGGAGGAGGTCGACCGGACCGTCCACCACATGCAGGACGAGGCGACCAACTTCCCCGATCCTAACGACCGCGCCACCCAGGAGTCCGAGTTCAGTCTCGAACTGCGTACCCGCGACCGCGAACGCAAGCTGATCAAGAAGATCGACGAGGCCATGGCGCGCATCACCGAGCACGAGTACGGCTACTGCGAAGCCTGCGGAGTCGAGATCGGAGTGCGCCGCCTGGAAGCGCGCCCGACGGCAACGCTCTGCATCGACTGCAAGACGCTCGACGAGATTCGGGAAAAGCAGCGCGGCTGAAGGCTCCCGATCCTTTGATGGCGGCGGGCGTCGGCCACCCGCCTTATCGGGGGCGCTTCGCGCCCTCGCCGACCGGCGCACTGCATTTCGGCTCACTCATCGCCGCGCTCGCCGGTTACGCGGACGCCCGCGCCCACGCCGGTGAATGGCTGGTCCGCGTAGAGGACCTGGATCGGACCCGTGAGGTCCCAGGGGCCGCCGACGCCATCCTCCGCACCTTGGCCGCCTGCGGATTCCGCTGGGATGGGCCGCCGGTCTACCAGAGCCGCCGCACGCACGCGTACGCCACCGCACTCGACCAACTGACCGAGCGAGGACTCACCTATCCCTGCACCTGCTCCCGCACCGAGATTGCCCGGCTGGCGCGCGACGGCAGTGAGGGTCCGATCTATCCCGGTACCTGCCGCGGCGGACTCCCGCCGGGACGCCTGGCTCGTTCCATCCGGCTGCGGACCTACCCCGGCGACATCCGGTTCCATGACCGCATCCAGGGCGATCAATGTCAGGATGTCGCCGCGGCCGTCGGTGACTTCGTGCTGCGCCGCGCCGACGGTATCCACGCCTACCAACTGGCCGTGGTGGTGGACGATGCCTGGCAGGGCATCGATCAGGTGGTGCGCGGGGCGGATCTGCTGGCATCGACGCCCCGGCAGTTGTTGCTGCAACAGTCGCTCGGCCTGCCGCATCCAACCTACGCCCATGTCCCGCTGGCGGTCGATCGCGCCGGCCGCAAACTCAGCAAATCATTGGCAGCAGCGCCCGTCGATCCGGCGGATCCCCTGCCCGCCCTGTTGCGCGCCTGGGCCTGGTTAGGACAGTGTCCGCCGCCCGCGGGGTGCGCGTTGAGCGGATTCTGGGCATATGCAATCCGCACCTGGTCTTGTGCACGGGTGCCCGCCATCGCGTACGCTTGCATCGATCCTGACGCTTCGGCGAATATCGGCACCTGACTGTGTGGAAGCCGATCCGAGGATCCCTCGAGCGATCACCGTAACATCCTATAACGGATCGCGAAGAATTTTCGCCTGCCTTCCAAAGAGCGCGGACGGAAGCATAGCAGGGCGATGTTACGGTCGGTGCGACGCGAAAGGCGGGCGAACAGACGAGCGAGTTGGTATAGGATTTTACAGAAAATCGCCCCGGGTCACCTTCCGGCAATCTCGCGGCGCTACGATTCGCAGGCCCAAAACCACAAAAGAGGACACCTCCATGGCCGCTCAACCGCCCGTCGTATCGCAGCAGCAAGCCCCCCTGTCCGCCGCGATGCTGAGCCGGATCGACGCCTACTGGCGTGCCTGCAACTACCTGGCCGCGGGGATGATCTACCTGAAAGACAACGCCCTGCTGCGCGAGCCGCTGCAGGAAGCGCATATCAAGAGCCGATTGTTGGGCCACTGGGGCGCGAGTCCGGGCCTGTCCTTCATGTATATCCATGTCAATCGGATCATCCGTGAACAGGATCAGGAGGCGATCTTCCTGGCCGGGCCCGGTCATGGCGCCCCCGGCGTGCTGGCGCCGGTCTACCTGGAAGGAACCTACTCCGAGATCTACCCCAACAAGAGCGAGGATGAGGAGGGGCTGCAAGCCTTCTTCAAGCAGTTCTCGTTTCCGGGCGGCATCGGCTCGCACTGCACGCCGGAGACCCCCGGCTCCATCCACGAGGGCGGCGAGCTTGGTTATTCCATCTCTCATGCCTTCGGCGCCGCATTCGATAATCCCAATCTGCTGGTGGTCGCGGCGGTGGGCGACGGCGAATCCGAGACGGGGCCGCTGGCGACTTCCTGGCACTCCAGCAAGTTCCTCAATCCCATCCGCGATGGGGCAGTATTGCCGATCCTGCATTTGAACGGCTACAAGATCAATAACCCGACCCTGCTGGCACGCATTCCCAACGCCGAGCTTGAAAGCCTGATGCGCGGCTACGGTTGGGTCCCGCATTTCGTGGAAGGCGATGACCCCCAGGAGATGCACCAGAAAATGGCCGCCACCCTGGACGCCTGTATGGCCGAGATCCAGCGTATCCAGCAGACCGCGCGCACCAGCGGCGAGGCCACGCGGGGCCACTGGCCGATGATCGTCCTGCGCAGTCCCAAGGGCTGGACCGGCCCCAAGACGGTGGACGGCAAGAAAGTGGAAGGCTTCTGGCGCTCCCATCAGGTGCCCCTGTCGGGGATGCACAACAACCCGGAGCACCTGAAACAGCTCGAAGACTGGCTGAAGAGCTACCAGCCCGAGGAACTGTTCGACGCCGCGGGCCGCCTCATCCCCGAACTCAAGGAATTGGCCCCCAAGGGCAACCGGCGCATGAGCGCCAACCCGCACGCCAATGGCGGTATCCTGCGCCGGGCGCTGCGCATGCCGGACTTTCGCGACTACGCCGTGGACCCGAGCACCCCAGGCACCACCCGCGCATTCAACACCAAGCCCTTGGGCGCGATGCTGCGCGACATCATGGCCGAGAATATGCGCAACTTCCGCGTCTTCGGCCCGGACGAGAACGCGTCCAACAAACTCGACGCCGTCTATGAGGTCAGCAAGAAAACCTGGCTCTGCGACTATCTTCCGGAAGATGCCGACGGCAGCGAGCTGTCCCCCGACGGGCGGGTCATGGAGATGCTCTCCGAGCACACCCTGGAAGGCTGGTACGAGGGCTATCTGCTGACCGGGCGGCATGGCTTCTTCGCCACCTACGAAGCCTTTGTCCATGTCATCGACAGCATGTACAACCAGCACGCCAAATGGCTGGCCATCTGTAACGAGATCCCCTGGCGGGCACCGGTCTCATCACTCAACCTGCTGATTACCTCCACCGTCTGGCGCCAGGACCACAACGGCTTCACCCATCAGGACCCGGGCTTCCTGGACGTGGTGGTCAACAAGAGTCCCAAGGTCACCCGCATCTATCTCCCGCCGGACGTCAACTGCCTGCTCTCCACCGCCGATCACTGCCTGCGCAGCATGAACAACATCAATGTGATCGTGTGCGACAAGCAAAGCCATCTGCAGTACTTGAGCATGGATGAAGCCATCAAGCACTGCACCAAGGGTCTGGGCATCTGGGACTGGGCCAGCAATGACGAAGGGGTGGAGCCGGACGTGGTGATGGTCGGCTGCGGCGACATCCCCACCAAGGAAGCCCTGGCGGCCACGGCGATGCTGCGCGAGGCCTTTGCCGACATCAGGATCCGCTTCGTCAACGTGGTGGACCTGTTCCGCATCCAGCCCGACACCGAGCACCCGCATGGGCTCTCACACAACGACTTCGACTCTATCTTCACCAAAGACAAGCCGATCATCTTCAATTTCCACGGCTATCCCTGGCTGATCCATCGCCTGGCCTACCGGCGCACCAATCACGCCAACCTGCACGTGCGCGGCTACAAGGAGAAGGGCAATATCAACACCCCGCTGGAGCTGGCGATCAGCAACGAGATCGACCGCTTCAGCCTCGCCATCGATGTCATCAACCGGGTGCCGCGACTCCAGGCCACCGGCGCCCACGCCAAGGAGCGCTTCCGCGACATGCAGATCGAAGCGCGCGCCTACGCCTTTGAACACGGCATCGACAAGCCGGAGTTCGATGACTGGACCTGGCCGCTCTGATCACACCCAAACCCTGAACCGTCCACCGCGCGGAGCCGCACCGGCTCCGCTCACCATTCACGCCCGATTCCCCGCCGAGACACCCATGAGTACCGCACAGACGCCCGCAGCTCCGGTCGCCTCCCAGACCCGCGAGCGCACCCGTACCGGCATGTCCAAGGAGGCACTGAAGCAGGCCTTCATCGACAACCTGTTCTATGTGCAGGGGCGCTTCCGCGATGTGGCCACACCCAACGACCTCTACATGGCCGCCGCCTACACGGTGCGCGACCGTCTGCTGGAGCGTTGGCTCAAGTGCGCGCAGGACTACAAGGACACCGCGGCACGCACCGTCTGTTACCTGTCTGCCGAGTTCCTGCTGGGTCCCCACCTGGCCAACAACCTGTTGAACCTGGGCATCACCGAGGCCGCGCAAGCCGCCGGGGTGGAACTGGAGCTGGATTTTGCGCAGATCATGGCGACCGAGGAGGAACCCGGACTCGGGAACGGCGGTCTGGGGCGGCTCGCCGCCTGCTATATGGACTCTTTGAGCACGGTCCAGATCCCGGCGATCGGCTACGGCATCCGTTACGAGTTCGGCATCTTCGATCAGGAAATCGAGAACGGCTGGCAAGTGGAGAAGAGCGACACCTGGCTCAAGAACGGCAACCCCTGGGAGATCCCGCGCTACAAGCTGCGCTTCCCGGTCAAATTCGGCGGCCACACCGAACAGTATCACGACGAGCACGGCGCGCTGCGCGTGCGCTGGGCCGCGGACCTGGAAGTCAATGGCGTTGCCTATGACACCCCGATCCTCGGCTATGGGGTGGGCAATGTCAGCCTGCTGCGTCTATGGAAATCCGAGGCCCCCGAGTCGTTCGATTTCCAGGCGTTCAACGTCGGTGATTATTACGGTGCGGTCCACGCCAAGATCGAGGCCGAAACCCTCTCCAAGGTCCTGTACCCGAATGACGAGCCCGCGGCGGGCAAGGAACTGCGCCTCAAGCAGCAATATTTTTTCGTCTCCTGTTCACTCCAGGACATGATACGACTGCATCTGCATACGGTCGGCAGCCTCGACAGCTTTGCCGAGAAGTTCGTCGCCCAGCTCAATGACACCCACCCGGCGCTCGCGGTGGCGGAACTCATGCGGCTCCTGGTGGACGAGCATGGCATGGGTTGGGATCAGGCCTGGGACATCACTCACCGGACCTTCTGCTACACCAACCACACCCTGCTGCCCGAAGCACTGGAGACCTGGTCGGTGCGGCTATTCGAGAAGATCCTGCCGCGCCATCTGGAGATCATCTACGAAATCAATCGCCGCTTCCTGGACGAGGTGCGCATCCGCTTCCTCGGCGACGAGGACCGCGTGACCCGGATGTCACTGATCAGCGAGGATGGCGGACGACGGGTGCGCATGGCGCATCTGGCGGTGGTGGGAGCGCGCGCCGTCAATGGAGTGGCTGAACTCCATTCGAATCTGGTCAAGACCACCCTCCTCAAGGACTTCTACGAACTCTGGCCGGAGCGCTTCCATAACGTCACCAATGGCGTCACCCCCCGCCGGTTCATCGCGGTGAGCAACCCGCGCCTGGCTAAACTCATCACCGAGACCTGCGGCGACGACCGCTGGCTGCGCGATCTGAGCTGTCTGCGCCAATTGGAACCCTATGCCGACGATGCCGAATTCAGAGCGCGCTGGCGCGCGGTGAAGACCGCGGCCAAACACGACCTGGCCCGCTGGCTGGAGCAGCACGCCTGGGTCAAGGTGGATCCGCAGAGCCTGTTCGACGTCCAGGCCAAGCGCCTGCACGAGTACAAGCGCCAGCATCTGAACCTGCTGCACATCGTCAGCCTCTATCAGCACATCAAGCAGGACCCCAACCAGCGCGTGGTCCCACGCACCTGCATCTTCGGCGGCAAGGCCGCGCCCGGCTATTACATGGCCAAGTTGATGATCAAATTGATCAACGCGGTCGGTGAGGTGATCAATCACGACCCCCAGGTCAACGGCACCCTGCGCGTCGCCTTCATGCCCAATTTCAGCGTGCAGAACGGCCAGCGGCTCTATCCGGCCGCCGACCTCTCGGAGCAAATCTCACTCGCCGGCAAGGAGGCCTCCGGCACCGGAAATATGAAATTCTCGATGAACGGCGCACTCACCATCGGCACCCTGGACGGCGCCAATGTGGAGATCCGCGAGGAAGTGGGACCGGAGAACTTTTTCCTGTTCGGCATGACAGCCGATGAGGTGCATCAGCGCCAAGTCGGAGGCTATCGTCCTTGGGAGATTTATCAAGGCGATGCTGAACTCAAATCAGTCATCGACCTGATCAACTCCGGACTGTTCTCGCATGGCGACCCCACCCTGTTCCGCCCGCTGACCGATCATCTGATCAACCAGGACCCCTTCATGGTGCTGGCCGACTACCGCGCTTACGTCGACTGCCAGGCGCGTGTCGGCACGGCGTGGGCAGATCAGGGCCAGTGGGACCGCATGTCCATCCTCAATGTCGCGCGGATGGGCAAATTCTCATCGGATCGGGCGATTCGCGAATACGCGGAGCATATCTGGCAGGTCGAGGCGAAACCGGTGGCGTGCTGATCCCCGGCAGCGAGACTCAGGTGTCGGCCGACTGAGGCCGTGCACCCTCAATCCGGTCATTGCTCACACCACGACACAAAGAACAGGAAGAACAACAATGCGTAGGGTGCGGTGAGGCACGAACCGCACCACATCGCGGCTGGGGCGGTGCGGTCCGTTCCGCACCCGACGGCCCATTCGTCGGGACGCGATAGTACACGAACGCACCATTATGCTATGGTCCGCCCGCGCTTTCGCAACCCTCCCCACCAGAAGGAAACTGACCTGTTGTTCAAACTGTTCCGACGCCACCCGAGACCACGCGGCCAACGTGCGGCTTTTTTTCTGTTCTGTTTCATACTGACACTGAGTCTGGCCCTAGGCCTGGCCGCGGCCAGGCTGACGCCGGCCGGCGATGCGGCGCCGACAACCGCTGCCGCCCTGCGCGCGCAGGTGGCCGCCACGGGCTGGGTGACGGTGCGGGTGGACCTCCGTGCGCCGGAGTCGGCCGCGGGGGCAGGGAGCGCCGTAGCGGCGGAGGACCTGGAGCAGACGGTGCAGGACCTGCTGTTTTCCTTGCCCGCCGGGTCCTATGACGCGGTCGAGCGCGCCGCCGGTTCCGCCAGCCTGACGCTGCGGGTCGATGCTGACGGGTTGGATGCACTGCTGGGCTCTCCCTGGGCGGCGAGCGTTGCGGCGGCTGGCACTCCGGAGATGCGCTGGTTTTCTGTACAGCCTGGCCATCAAGCCCGACGGCAGCCTCTGGGCCTGGGGATTCAACCATTATGGCCAGCTCGGCGACGGCACCATCACCGCTCGCCCAACGCCGGTCCGGGTCCTGACCGACGTAGCGGCCGTGTCAGGGGGGGTTTCTTCACACCCTGGCTATCAAAACCGACGGCAGCCTGTGGGCCTGGGGCGCCAACTGGTACGGCCAGCTCGGCGACCGCACCACCACCGGTCGCCAGCGTCCAGTCCCGGTGGCCGGGTTCGGGGGATCATTCGCCTACGACGCCGACTTCACCGTCACCAACGTCACCCTGAACCCGAGCGCCCCACTCGCCGACGGCACCTTCAACGCCGCGATCACCGTGAAAAATGGCGGCACCCAGGCCGGGAGCCCAAGGCTGCTGCGCTTCTGGGCCAACCAGCACGAGACTCAAGGCTGCGCTGCTCCAGGAGACGCTGAGATCAGCCTGGAAACCCTGGCCGCGGGCGCCACCCAGACGGTGCGCATCACCCTGCCGGCCGGCACCGCCGGGTATCGGACCCTGTGGGCTTTCATCGACAGCCAGTGCGAGACCCAGGAACCCGATGAGAGCAACAACCAGTTCAGCCAGGGCTACCGGGTCTTCGCCCAGGCACTGCCGGACTTCACGGTCACCGCCATCGACCTGACGCCCAACCGTCCCACCGCCGACGGCACCTTCAGCGCCGCCGTAACGGTGCAGAACCGCGGCACCGCCGCGGGCGAAGCCGGCCCGCTCGCGCTCTGGGTCGATCAGCCGGGCGTCTCCGCCTGCGGCGCCGCGGGCGACGCCGCGCTGCCCGTGGGCACCCTGGCCGCCGGAGCCAGCCGCACCCTGACACTGGACGGCCTCCCCGCCGGGACGGCGGCCGCCAAGTCACTGCGCGCCTACATCAATCATACCTGCGTCAATGCGGAGACCCACAACGGCAACAACCAACGGGTGAAGCCCTACACCGTCGTGCCCTGAACCGCCCGTCGACGGTCGCTCGCACCACGACACGCTGCTCACGCAGACCTCAAGGCGCTGAGTCGGTCGCGCCGGTCACCCGCGCGGTGACCGGCCAGCCGGGCTCACGAGACGGCCCATTCGCCTAGCAGCCTGTCGGACTTAGCCCCTAGGATTAGGGTATGAGTCAACATCAAGGCTTTTTGTTGCTCCACAATCTAACGTAAGGTGATTTCCGCGAAAAATCCAACCCGTAGGAGCCCGCTTGCGGGCGACGGGTGGGGCACATGACGCGATTCCGGCAGGTCACGTCGCCCGCAAGCGGGCTCCTACGGAGCTTGATTCTTGATAGCGTCTTATTCGGAAATCGCCTAAAGTCCAACAGGCTGCTAGTTAATCATTCCCACGCAGAGAACATCCGCAAGTTTTTCGAACTGATCCGACCTCAACCGCCGCCGCACGCGCAGCGCGCGCACGTGGCCGCCGCGGGCTGGGTGACCTTGCGGGTGGCGCTGCGTGCGCCAGCGGCGGCGGAGGACTTGGAGCAGACGGCGCAGGACCTGTTGTTCGCCTTGCCGACCGGGTCCTATGACACCGTCGCGCGCGCCGCCGGTTCCGCCAGCCTGACCGTGCGGGTCGATGCCGTCAGGCTGGATGCGCTGCTGGGCTCGCCCTGAGCGGCGAGCGTTGCCGCGGCCTACAATTCGGAGATGCAGCGACTGGCTGTCGGCTGGTATCACAGCCTGGCCATCAAGACCGACGGCAGTCTCTGGGCCTGGGGATACAACGCGTGGGGCCAGCTCGGCGACGGCACCACCACCGATCGCTGGACGCCGGTCCGGGTCCTGACCGGGGTCGCGGCCGTGTCAGCCGGCGCCGACCACACCGTGGCCCGCAAGACCGACGGCAGCCTCTGGGCCTGGGGCGCCAACTGGTACGGCCAGCTCGGCGATGGCACCACCACGAACCACCTGAGTCCCGTGCCGGTGGCCGGGCTTGGGGGATCGCCCATCTCCGACGCCGACTTCACCGTCACCAACATCACCCTGAACCCGAGCGCCCGACTCGCCGGCGGCACCTTCAGCGCCGCCGTGACGGTGAAGAACCGCGGCACCGCCGCGGGTGAGGCCGGCACGCTCGCGCTCTGGGTCGATCAGCCGGGCGTCCCCGCCTGCGACGCCGCGGGCGGCGCCGCGGTCCCCGTCGGCACCCTGGCCGCCGGAGCCAACCGCACCCTGACGCTGGACGGTCTCCCCGCCGGGGCCGACGCCGCCAAGTCACTGCGCGCCTTCATCGACCACACCTGCGTCAGCGCGGAGGCCTACGACGGCAACAATCAATGGGTGAAGCCCTACAACGTCGTGCCCTGAACCGCCATCCGGCGGTCGCTCGCGCAAGCTTGGATGTCGGTGCGACTGAAGTCGCATCGACACCAGTCCCGTCGGTCCGGTCAGCTTCCGCCGATGCCCTGCTTTGGAAGTCTGATCCATAGATGAACACAAATGTTTTTCTTCATCTGTGGTAACTACTCAGGTCTATCCAAGCGCATGAAATATCGAGATATTGACTTGGCGCGACGGACTCTCGACGGACTACGGCAACAGGGCGACGCTATGAACATCAATACGTTACAAAGTTGTTGCGATGAGTGTGCGAAAGTCGAAACTCGCTAACAAACTGTACTAATTGACGTTTTCACGAAATCGCCTACCTGAGTAGTTACCATCTGTGAACATCTGTGGCATCTGTGGACAAATCCGGGTAATCACTGTTGCCGGAGTGGCGCTCAAGCCAGAGCGCTCTGCGGCTCAAGCTCCTTTGACCTTGTTCCAGGTGTAAACCGAGGTCACCGCGTAATTCCACACCGCCCCGACAATGATTCCAGCGATAGCCGAGAACACCCAGGCGGTCTCCCCGACCAGTTTCGTCTCGAAGGCGTAGGTGGCAATCCCGACGTTCGCGACCGCCCCCAGCGAGCAGGCGAGGGTGAATGACAGCCAGCCGCGCAGCATCCCCCAACCGCGCAATTGTCGGTCGCGGTAGGTCACGGCATTGTTCACGAAGAAGTTGAAGGTCATGGCGATGACGGCGGCGGCGGTTTGGCCCACCGTGAAACCGAATCCACCCAGGTCGTAGACCAGCCAGAGAACCAGGAGGTGGACGAAGACTCCGGCGCCGCCGACCAGCGCGAAGGGGATGAAGCGAATCGGAACATAGCGCCCCAAACGCTTGTCCAGCAGCATCATCAGGTAGTCCCAAACCGCGGCACTGTCGAGCTTGCTCTCGCCGGCCTGCCGGATGCGGAACTCATAGGGGATCTCGATGTAGCGCAGCGGCTTGGTGCTGGACGCGAAGATATCCAGCATGATCTTGAACCCGATCCCCGAAAGTTCGGCGACCGCCCCTTCCAGGACCTCCCGTTTGAGCAGAAAGAAGCCGCTCATCGGGTCCTTGACCCCCGCCTTGAGCACCAACCGGGACAGCCGGGTCGCGAACTGGCTGGCGAACTGACGTTCCTCGCCCCATTCACCCAGACTGCCCCCGGCCACGTAGCGGCTGCCGACCGCGATGTCGTAGCCGTCGTCTTTGACCGCCCGCAGCATGGCGGGCAGGATGCGTTCGTCGTGCTGGAGGTCCGCGTCCATCACCGCGAGCAAGGGCGCGGAGGAGGCCAGCATCCCTTCCACGCACGCGGTGGAGAGCCCCCGCCGACCGATGCGATGAATGATCCGCACCCGTGGATCGCGCTGCGCAAGCGACCGCACCAGGGCGGCCGTGCCATCCGGTGAGTCGTCGTCGACGAAGATGACCTCCCAGCGGATCGCCTGCAGTGTTTCCGCAAGCCGGTTCACCAGTTCCTGGATATTCTCCCGCTCGTTGAAGGTCGGGACGACGACTGAGAGTTCGGGGGACGGAGTCAAGATCACCTCAAAAAAAGGGGGGATTGCCGGGCTTTGATCGTCGCTCCGGCCAGCCGGGGGAGTTAGGATAGCGCGCAGTGTTTTCCACCTCGCCACGCTGCGCCATGCCAGACTGCCCGCCTGCCGCAAACGCCGATACGATTGCTCTTTTGCCAGTCCTGGAGGCGGTGCTGTGCTGGTCTCAAATCGACCGGGCGCACGCGACCTCCCTGCTCGCCCGCTACCGGATCGAAGTCCACGAGTGGGGCGACGCGACCCCAATCCCCGGCAGCTACTGGGGCGAGTCCGAGGCCGGACTGGTCGGCAACCGATTGTACCTGCGCACGGACACGCCGCTGCACTCGGCACTGCACGAGGCTTGCCACTACATCTGCATGGATGAGGCGCGCCGGGGGGACCTGCACACCGATGCGGGCGGCGACTTCGCGGAGGAGGATGCCGTGTGTTACCTGCAAATCCTCCTCGCCGATTGGATTCCCGGCTGCGGACGAATACGTATGTTCGCCGATATGGACGCCTGGGGCTACACCTTCAGGCTCGGGTCGGCGCGGGCCTGGTTCGAACAGGACGCGCGGGACGCCCGTGACTGGCTGGTGTGCCATGGTTTGATCGACCATCGTGAGCAGCCGACCTGGACACTGCGCGGTTAGGCGATTTCCGTCAAAGCATCGCTCATCTGGTAGATTGTCTTCCGCCAATCGCCCAGTACGCGAAACCCTATACTTTCACTATCGGGCGTCCAGTTACCACGGGCGCCAATGGACCGTGGAGTCACCCACAATGCACATCGCCTGCCGTTATTACTGTAGCGCACTCGCCGGGATGATCGCCGCCGCGATCCCCACCCTCACCCTGACCTGGACCGGTTATGGGCCTCCGGTCTACGGGCCGCCCGGCTATGGTGCACCCCCTGCCCCCGTTGCGGCCCCTGGCCCATTCCCGGGGCGGACCGCTACCTGGACAGCACCAGGCACACCAGACAGCGCCACACCGGCCGGCAACAGCCCCGCCCCGGCCGCGCCAACCACCGGTGCGCCGCGCCAGCCGTCCGCGACCGCGTTCCCCCCGCCGCACCAGGCCACAGTGACCCGCGGGCTGCGCATCGCACGCGCGGCTACCTCCGATGCCTATCTGGTGCGCATCGGCATCGGCAACGCGAAACCTGAAGCCGTCCAGATCAACCTGGCGGGCCGCAACCTGATCATTGCCATGCACTCCGACGCCCGCACGCTCCAAGAGGAGGAGATGGCTGACGGACACGGCTATCGGCGTCGTTATAGCTTCGCACAGGGCTCCATGAGCCGGCGCCTGCCGCTGCCCCCCGATGCAGATGTCGCACGCATGACCAGGAGTGTTGCTGACGGGACCATCCTGCTGAGCATCCCCCGGCGCTCCACCGCCGGTTTTCAGCGTGCTTGGCGTTAGGTGCCGCCCGGCCGACCCATGATGCCTAGTCACCCGCGGGTCCGGTTGCAGTCACTTGGCTGCCGACTTAACGAAGCCGAACTGGAAGCCTGGGCCGATGCGCTGAGCGAGCGCGGATGCGCGCTCGCGGGGGACGGTGAACCGGCGGATCTGATCATCATCAACACCTGCGCCGTCACCCAGGAGGCGACCCGCAAATCCCGCCAACTGGTGCGGCGCGCGCACCGCGACAACCCAACCGCCCGCCTGGTGGTGAGCGGCTGCCTGGCATCCCTTGAAGCGCAGACCCTGGCCGGAGAGACCGGGGTGGACCTGCTGGTGGACAACCAGTCGAAAGACCGGCTGGTAGAGATCGCTACCGCCGCCCTGGACCTGCCGGTCCTGCCGCTTGCCCGCGGCCACGTGACCAGTGAGACGGCCAATCCCTGGTTTGACCGCGGACGTCAACGCGCCTTCATCAAGGTCCAGGACGGCTGCCGCTATGCCTGCACCTTCTGCGTGACCACCCAGGCACGGGGCGAGGAGCGCAGCCGCCCCGTGCCGGAGATCGTCGCGGCAGTGCAGCGGGCGGCGGCGAGCGGCGTACGGGAGGTGCTGCTCACCGGCGTCCACCTCGGTGGATATGGGAGCGAGATCGGACCGGACCTGAGTCACCTGGTGCGGACCCTACTTGACCAGACCAGCATCCCGCGCATCCGCCTGGGCTCGCTGGAACCCTGGGACCTCCCGGACGACTTTTGGGACCTGTTCGCCAACCCACGGCTGTTGCCCCATCTCCACCTGCCGATGCAAAGCGGCGCCGACTCAGTCTTGCGGCGCATGACCAGGCGCTGCAAAACCGGCGAGTTCGTCCGCCTGGCAGCACGCGGCCGGGCCGCGGTACCCGGACTCAACCTCACCACCGATATCATCGCCGGCTTTCCGGGGGAGACCGAGGCCGAGTGGCAAGAGACGCTGGCATTCGTCGCGGCCATGGCGTTCGGTCAGGTCCATGGCTTTGCCTACTCGCCGCGGGCCGGCACCCGCGCCGCCTTGCTGCCGGACCAGGTGGATGCCGAGACCAAGCGGCGGCGCTGCCGTGAACTCAAGGATCTGGCCGATGGACTGCGGCACCGGCTGCTGCTGTCACAGGTGGGCCTGACCAGTCAGGTCTTACGCGAGGGGCCGTCCCGCCTGGGGCACCCTGGGGACCTGTTCGGTTACACCCCGAATTATCTCCCGATCCTGGTGGACCCGCGTCCGACTGCCGCGGCAATCGGCGAGATGATGCAGGTGGTGATCCGCGGCGTCGAAGCGGACGGTGCGGCGCTGCGCGGCGGCCTGGCCGACTGCGCAACCGGGCCAAATGGGGCGATGTCGCGTGTAAGTAACGCCTCGGAAATCGGCTAAACAACAAGGGATCGCGGCCCGCGTTGCCGCCCACGAACACCACGTCGGCCTGGTCCTGCTCGCACAGCGGCATCTGCCACGGCAAGCCTGTGTTCGGCACATGCGGTGGCCGGTCGAAGCCGTGCTCGACTTGGTGTCTGCCGGAATGTCCGCCACCGAGATCCAAGCGGACCACCCCGAGCTTGAGCCCGAGGACGTGTCCGCCTGCCTGCAATACGCCCGGCTCGTCGTGTCCGGCGAGACCATCGCACACGTTGCCTGATGCGCGTCGTCTGCGACGTCCACATCCCCTATTCTGTCCCCGGAATCCGCTGCAACCAGATCGAACCCTGATGGCGCGCGCTCGCTATTGAGGCGTATGGTAGCCATTTTCTGTTCATGCGGCTTTTGAGCGCGTTTGATTTAGGACATGCCAGAATGTTGACGTTTGTTCAGGTTTTTGATCAAAAAAGTCCTCGAAAAATCCAGGGACATTCAAGGAAGCCGGGTAAGAATACTGTTCCCCGTCGGTGCCAAACTCGGTAACCCAATCTGGGGGATGCTGCGCATCAATGACATCGAAAAGTTCAAGCGGATAGAGGTAAGGCTTCCCTTTATCATTCAAGATTCTAAAGTCGTTTGCTTCGATTCCAATAACGAAATACGGCTGGGATGCCGAAAGCTCCGGATAGTGCGGGCTCGATGACTTGAGGCGAACAATCATTTTACGAGACAACCTTCGGTTTCGTTTCTAATAATGGCTATGATGTTTGGCCGGCGGGTGCATATGCTGACGAGGCTGCCGTTCACCGCGGTGATCAGCGCCCGCGAGGCGGTCGCCGGCTTTGCCGATCCGAACATCATCCTGATGCTCGGCGACGCCGGCCCGCAGCCGATCCTCGCCATCCGGTTCGCGATCACGGATGGGAAGGCCGATGCGCGCTGGTTCCTTCGTGGTGCGATGTCCATGCGGTGATGCAGAAAACCACCGATTAGTCAGCGCCCTTGGGCGTCTGGGCGAGAAAGGCATAGATCGTCGCCGCCATCTTCCGATAGCCCTCGGCATTCGGGTGGATCTGGTCGGCACAGAGCTCCGGTCGGCTCAAGATCTCCGAAAACACCGCCTCGACGAGCGGCACACCCTCTTCCCGGGCCAACTCCCGGTAGAGCGGCGCGTCGCTCTTGGCGCCGGACAGGATCCCAAGCAGCGAGAGTTGCGGCACCGCCACGAGCACGGCCTGCGCGCCGCTCTGTCTCACGGACTGGACGATGCGGCGCACATCGTCTTTGACGGCGGCTTGTGGTCGCCGTTGCAGGAAGTCGTTGCCGCCGATTTCGATGACGACCAAGGCCGGTTGGTATTGGGTGAGCACCGCTTCGATGCGGTCTCGTGCACGCCCGGCTGTATCGCCGGGGACCCCGGCGTTGACGACCGTCCAGCCGCTGAGCCCGGCCAACCGACTGGGCCAGTCCTCCCCCGCCGCGGCGCCGGTCCCAGAGGTGACGCTGTCGCCGAACGCCACCACGATCGCCTCGGGCGGGATGGGCGTCGGCTTTGGCAGCCGATCGCAGGCAGTCAGCAACCAAGCACAGAGCAGGATGGCAACGAACATTCGACGGCACATCATTCAGGCTCCTTTCGCACGCCCAGCAGCTCGATGAGGCCGCGCCGGTCATGCTTTCATCATCACACATGGACGCTCTTGCGGTATCCTGCCGGCCTGACAGCAGCGTCGCGCCGACACCGCATCGCCTGTCATAAACCCGGCCACCGCGCGCTCTGCACGGTCGTCGGTCCGCACGGCGGACCCTGCAGCGGACCGTCCGCGGCCGGCCGGAACGATGATCAAGGCCGCCAAGGGTACCACCAGCCCAATGAACAGGCGGCGCGGCCGATCGCAAGGCACCTTGCCCCCACCAGCAGCACTCAAACCCCATGCCCGAGACCCTCATCGACCTGATCCGCCACGGTGAACCGGTGGGCGGCCCACGCTTCCGCGGCAATGGCGCCAATGACCCGCTGTCCGCCACCGGCTGGGCCCAACTGCGCGCCGCCCTCGGCGACGCCCACCCCTGGGACCAGGTGATCAGTTCGCCCATGGCGCGCTGCTACCTGTTCGCCCAGGAACTGGCCGGGCGCCATGGGCGGCCGCTCGCCGTCGAGCCGGCGCTGATCGAGATCGGCATGGGCACCTGGGAGGGCCGCACCCATGCCGAGGTGGCGGCGACCGAGGGTGCGGCCTACACGGCGATGTATCAGGACCCGGTCGCCCACCGCCCGCCGGGCGGTGAATCACTCGACGCCTTTGCGGCACGCATCATTCCGGCCTACGACCGACAGGTCGCCACCCATCCGGGACGCCACCTGCTGATCGTCTGCCACTCCGGGGTCATGCGCGCGCTGGTGGGCCATCTGCTGCGCGCCGATGCCGAGCGCTGGTACCGGATGCGGATCGACTACGCCGGCATCATGCGGGTGCGCCACGGGCGCTTCGGACCCGCCATCGAGTGCATCAATGCGCGCACCCTGCCGGGGTGAGGCGTCCGCCGTTGCGCTCTTGATCTGGGACAAGTCGACCCGCGCGCTCATGATCCCGGTCAGTTTGCCGTGCAATCGGCCTTGATCCAGCGCAATCAACTCAAGAATATCCGGTCACCTGGAACGCGTCGCCAAGGTCTTAGTCTATACTTATCCGCTTTCGTTTTTTCCAGGGATTCCGGTCTACCCCCTCATGCGACACCAGACAGACGACCTGCGCATTCGCGCAATCACCCAGGTGAGCCCTCCCGCGGAGCTTCACGAGAAATACCCGGTATCGGAACAAGCGTCCACCACGGTCTTTGAGACGCGCCGGGCGATTCAGCGCATCCTGCATGGGGAGGACGACCGGCTGCTGGTCGTGGTCGGGCCCTGCTCGGTACACGATACCCAAGCGGCGCGGGAATACGCCGCGCGCCTCCTGCCGGTCCGCGAAACCCTCATCGCGGACCTGCTGATCGTCATGCGGGTCTATTTCGAAAAACCCCGTACCACTGTGGGGTGGAAAGGGTTGATCAATGATCCGAACCTGGACGGCAGCTTCGAGATCAACAAGGGTCTGTGCCTGGCGCGCAAGCTGCTGCTCGATTTGGCCGAGTCGGGGATGCCGGCGGGAACGGAATACCTGGACCTGATCAGCCCCCAGTACATCGCGGATCTGGTGAGTTGGGGGGCGATCGGCGCGCGCACGACTGAGAGCCAAGGCCACCGTGAACTGGCCTCCGGATTGTCCTGCCCGGTCGGCTTCAAGAACGGCACCGACGGGGATGTGAAGGTCGCTATCGACGCCATCCACGCCGCGGCCCGGCCCCATGTGTTCATGTCGGTCACCAAGGAAGGGCAATCGGCGATCTTCACCACCGGCGGTAACGCCGACACACACATCATCCTGCGCGGCGGTCACCGCCCCAACTACGATACCGAAAGCGTCAACATCGCCGCTGAGCAGATCATCGAGGCGGGTCTCACCCCCAAGATCATGATCGATTTCAGCCACGCCAACAGCCGCAAGAAGCCGGAGAAGCAGATTCAGGTCTGCCAGGATGTCGCCGGCCAGATCGCGCGCGGCGACCGCCGCATCATCGGCACCATGATCGAGAGCCATCTGGTCGGCGGACGCCAGGACCTCGATGCCGTCACCGGCCTGGTCTATGGGCAGAGCGTGACCGATGCCTGCGTGAGCTGGACCGATACCGAACCGATGCTGCGACAACTGGCGGAGGCCGCGGCCCGACGCCGGGGCACGATGTAGGGCGGATGCCGGCGGGGCGATCCGCCGACGCAATGCTGTTTGGTTCAGTCCGAAGCATGACCTGCGACGGGCGTTTCGCTGGACAGGCGCCTGCCGCCACCCCGCGCGATGCGGTTCAGGAGGAACGCTGCCAAGGCAAAACAACCGGTCCCAAGCGCCGTGAGCGACTGCTCCAGCCAATGCAGTGCCAGGGTTTTGGGGGTGGCCATGGCGATCGGCTGCAGGGCGAAGATCATCGCCAGGTTGACGGCGAACAAGGCCGCGACCGACCACCGACGCAGTCGCAGGGAGGTGCCGATCAGCAGGACACTCACCGCCAGATTGCTCAGACTCGCAAGCAGCAGCAAGGGCAGAAACCAGCCCCGCGGGGTCGCAAATACCCATTGACGGAGCGCGGCAGCGGTGAATGCCAAGACGATCATCAGCAGCGCCGCGGACCACAACCCGCGCGGGCAGACCCGTCGACCCTGAGCGTCGCACAGGCGGTCTCGCCGACGGCCGGTCGCACTCCAGAGGGCAGCGGCCAGAAGGGTGAAACCGGGAGCCATCAACGGAAAGAGCGCATTGGACAACCAGACGAGGTCGATCCCGCTGACGGCGGCAATCAACTTCCAGGCCGCCTTCGCCAATCCGCCCGCCAGGATGAGCGCGCCGCCGGCGAGTGCCAGGGGGTGGTTCGCCGCGTCCTGCGACGCCACATAACGGCCGAGATACCACAGGGCGACCCCCGTCAGCATGACCGGGAGAAGGTTGTAAACTGCAAGAGTAACGGGGAAATCAGGCATGTCGGTGACTCGCGTGTCAGGTTCCGGGATGATCGCATAACCGACCAGCCGGAAGGTGGAAACGGGTCGATGCAACAGCGTCGTAACGCGCTTGGCCGTTTTTCGCTATTCTCACCGTCCGGCGGCACCAAGGCAGACACGCGATGACCAACGGCAATCCAAAACCGGTCAACAACCTCGTCTATTTTCTCGGACACGATGCCTCCACGCTCAAGGATTTGGGACGGCGGCTCAAGGAACAACAGTTAGCGCTTGCGCAATTCGAACATCCCGCGGAGTTGGCCGCGGCGGCACTCGAGCGGCCGCCGGCGGTGCTGATCATCGAGCTGGAAATGCTGCCCCAAGACGGCGACATCGCCGACTTCTTGACGAATCTGCTCGGCACGGCGACCCCTGGCCCGGCCCTGATCTGTATTGCCGAATCCGATGGGATCGACGCGCGGCTGCGGTCGGTGCGCGCCGGGGCCAAGGCGTTCTTCGTCGCGCCGCCGGACCCCGCCGAGTTGGCCGCCAAGACGCTGCAAGCCTACGGCAGCGGCGGTCGCGAACCCATGCGCATCTTGATCGTCGAGGACGAGCAGTCCCAGGCGACCTATGTCGCCATGCTGCTGACCAAGGCCGGGATGACGGTGCGCACCCTCGGCGAACCGCTGGCGATCCTGAGCGTGCTGGCCGAGTTTCGCCCGGATCTGATCCTCATGGACCTCTATATGCCGCACGCCAGCGGCGCAGAACTAACCGCGGTTATCCGCGACCACGACCAGTTCTATGACACACCGATCCTGATGGTCTCCAATGAGACCGACGCCGACAAACAGATCGCCGCCTTGGTGTCCGGCAGCGACGGGTTCATTACGAAACCCGTCAACAGTCAACGCCTGATCGCGTTCATCGAGCACCGTATCCGGATGGCCCGCTGGCTGCCCGAACGCCGGGCGGTCATTGCGAAACGCGGCGCCCCCACCCGCCTGCTGGACAAGGATTTCTTCATTCGCACCCTGGAGCGTGCAGTGCGCGACAACGCCGCCGACGGACCCGGCTCGGGGATCCTGATCATCGAACTGGACTCACCCCAACAACTGCTCGATCGACTGGGACTCTCCGGGTTCGACAAGCTGTTGGCGCAAATCGAGCAACTCATCGGTCGCCAACTGTCCGGGAGCGATGTCGCGACCCGCTATGGCGAGTTCAGCTACGGCGTTCTGACGCAACGCAAAGACCAAGCCGCACTGGTCGGGCTGGGCGATAAACTGCGCCGGATCACCGCCGACTCCAGCCTGGCGCCGAGCCTGGCCAACGTCGTGACCACGGCCAGCGTCGGCATCGGCCTGTTCCAACCGCCCCCGGAGGACGCCCTGGCACTGCTCGCCCGCGCCGAGCGGGCGTGCGCCAAGGCGCGCCAGAACGGCGGCGCCCGCGTGGAGATCTGGGCACCCCAGGAAGGCCGTTCCGAAGACAGGATCAAGACCTTGATCGAACGCGCTCTCACGTCCGAGGGCTTCGCGCTCCTGTTTCAGCCCATTGTCGCCCTGGGCAAAGTGAAAGGTGCCTATTTCGAGGCTCAACTGCGTCTGCGCTCGCCCGACGGGGAACTGCTGCCGCCACGCGAGTTTTTCCCGATTGCCGAGCGTCATGGCCTGATGACGGCCATCGATCGCTGGGTCATGGAATACGCCTTGAATACGCTTCGCGACCACCGTATCCGTCACCCCGAGCTGCGGATCGTCGTCCATCAGACCATGGACACGTTACGATCGAGAGCGTGGCTACCCTGGCTTCGCGAGCAACTGATCAGCCGCGATTTGCAACGGATTCGCCCGGTCCTTCAGTTTCAGTTGCGCGATGTGCGCACGTCGATCGAGATCGCCAAGGTGTTGTTCAGGGTACTGCGCAAAGCGGGCATCTATATCTGTCTGGGTAATGTCACCAATTCACCCTCGGAGATCGCACTGGTCGGACAACTGAGGGCAGCACTGGTTAAACTGTCGATCAACACCCTGGCCCAAACCAATATCCAGGACCTTACCGCACTGGTCGAGCAGCTGCATGAACAGAGGGCATTGGTGGTGGCGACCGGGATCGAGGACCAACACACCGTCACCCAGGTCTGGAGCTGCCGTGCCGATTTCATCCAAGGCAACTATATCCAAATGGCGCGTGATGACATCAACGTCAGCCTCTCCGCCTGAGCAGGGAGGCGGCACATGACAGCCGGACCCGATTCCACCCGCCGACAGCGGTGGTCGCATTTATACCCGTCGTTGTTGGTTCTTCGTTTCTCGTTTGTCGTAACCTGATGCTCAGTAAACTCTAGAAAAACCGAAAACTGAAAACGGTTCCGGATATCATGACCCACTTGCTATCGAAACACGATCTGATCGCAATGGTGGACCGGTTACTCCTTGAACAGGGCCGGCTCGACCCGCTGGAGCTGCTGATCGCCTGCGACCTGCTGGCCTACGCCGACTACGAGGCCTGGCGGCTCGGTCTGACGCCCCACCTGGAAGACGTACTGCGTGTCCCGGCAAACGCGGCCAGCGATCTGCTGGCACAGGCGAGCCGCTACGCCGGCGGCCAGCGCCTGGTTGCCGAATCGCTGGTGCATCTTGCCTGGGGTGCGGCGCCGCGGATACTCTCGATTGGCCAGCATACCCCATTGGCACAGGGCTGCGCGTACGCTTACGTCCGACCGGCCAACCGTATTCAACTGGACCTGTTCCAGGACAATCAATTCCAGATCCTGGAGGATGCGGTCCGCGCCGCACTGGCCGGCCGCCGCATCGACGCCGCCCACACCGCCCTGACCCGGCTGATGGTCCTGGACCCGAGCCATGCCAAGCTGCCGCGCTATCTGCGCCTCATCCAGGCGGTGGAGGACCTCCCCTCCCGTATTCCCGCGGAGCGATTGCCGGAACTGGAGGCCTTGGAGCCCGAAGCCCAGGCCCTGCTTGGACATCGCGCACGCGATCTCCTGGCCCCGCTGTGGGTGACCTTGGCGGAAGATTTGGCAGCGCATCCGTTCGACCCCGCCGTACCCCGGCTACACGCAAGCACCGCCTGGGCGCGGGCCGGGCGTTTCGCGCAGGCCCGTCAAGCCCTGGAAGCGAGTCCCGACTGGGGGCGCCGGCCGCAACAGCTCATCGACCATGAGGAAGCCTGTCGGCGCACGGGCGACCTGGCCGCCGCCTGCCGGGACTGGGCTGTCCTGTGCTGGGAGCACCCCACGGAGGCCGCACGGGCGTTGAGCGCCAAGCACCTGACGGTTCCCCTGGTGGTCCAGTTCTGGCGCCAATTCAACGATATGGATATGGACTTGACGACCTCGCTCTTCCCCGCCTGGCTCCTGATCGCGGACCCCGGCACCGCCGCCGCGGTCCCGCCCGAGTTGGCTCCCGCCGACCCCGCGGGTGACGCCTACCGTGCGCTACACCACTTGGTCACCGGCGACGACGCCGACGCCGACATCCGCCAACGCAAGGTCCTGGCCGCGCGCAGCCCGGAACTTCTGAAACTCTACCTGGCCGGGATCGAGAATAAGCTCGGTCGGTAATCAACACGCATCCGGCAACGTGATCGCATCGAACCAATACCGAGTGAACTCGCGCATTTTCTCGACATAGCGATCGAGGCTCAGCGGCTTGCAGAGATAGCCCGCCGCGCCCAGACGATAGCAGGCCGCCACATCCCGCGGATTATTGGACGTCGACAGGATCACGATCGGAATCGGCGGCGGCTGCTCGATCCGCCGCCAGTCCTCGAGCAACTGCCGACCGTTGGTTCCCGGCAGGTTGAGATCCAGTAACACCAGACACGGCAGCCGCTCGGCCCAATCCGGAGGCCGCAGCGCCGGACACAGCCGCTGCCAAGCCTCTTCTGCGCGCACGGACCGCAGAATCGGACGCGTCAGACCCGCTTGCTGTAGAGCCCAGCAGGTGACTTCGAAATCTTCGTCGGAATCTTCGACGATCAGCAGCGGGCGAATGTCGTTCATCAGCTTGCGTCAGCGACCGTCGGCCCGGCAGCCAACGTGAAATGAAAAGTTGAGCCCCGACCCTCCGCGGACTCGACCCAGATGCGCCCACCGTGTCGTTTGACCGCTTTCTTGGCAATCGTCAATCCGGCCCCGGTGCCGCCGCCATATTCATCTCGCCCATGTAAACGGCGAAAGAGCTGAAAGATCAGTTCGCACTGATCCGGCGCGATGCCGATACCGTTGTCTTTGACAAAAAACACCGGCGGATCGACCGCTGTATCACATCCGATCTCGACTCTTTTCACGGGCTGTCTGTTGTATTTCACCGCATTGAGAATCAGATTATGAAAGATCATCTCCACCCGCATCCGGTCGCAACGCACCACCGGCAGATCGGGACTGACCAGGAACTCGACCGCTTCGTCGGGAATGACCTGCCGAATAAAGTCGACCGCCTGCTCGACAAGCGCACTGAGCGGGTAACTGTCCAGGTCCAGCGCGTTGCGGAATACGCGCGAATATTGCAGCAGCGACTCCAGCAAGTCGTCCATCCGGCCGGCCAGACGCAGGATCGTCTCCAGACGTTTTTGCCCTTTTTCGGACAAGCGGGCGCCGTCTTCCTGTTGTAGGTACTCGGCAAAATTATGGATACCGCGCAGCGGCTCCTTCAAGTCATGGGACGCGGCAAACGCGAATGAATCCAGCTCCCGATTGCTGCGTTCAAGCTCCGCATTGATCAGCGCCAGCCGTCTGGCACGCTCGACGATCACGTCAAAGATGGCTTGGCGCAAACGCACCGCATAGTCGCGCTCGCAGTCCAGCCAGGGACGGGACTGGCAGCGGACGGTTTCTTTCCAGAGGGCAAACGAGGTGCGCGGGAGCAGACGCACCTGGCGCTCATCCATGCTGATCTCGACCGGCTTGCGTGGATCTCCGGCCCAATGTTCTTCCCGCAGAACCTCGGAACGAAACCAGATCACCTGGTCCGCGGTGGTACGCGACAGGCGGATGGACAAGAGTCCGCCCGCCACGGCACAAAAGGACTCGGCCGCGGGGAAGTCGTTGGTCAAGCGGTAGGTGGAGAACACCGGAATGTCCTGTTGCGCCAGCCAGTCCGCCAGCAGGCGAACCTGATCCCGCGTGGGCGTATCACCCAGCAGCGTCAGTTGTCCATCGACGAGCAATGCCGCGCCGTCCGCATCGATCCCCGAGAGCAGGTTCGGATCACCCGCGGTCAGTGCCCCGTGGAGCGTTTCGATGCGACTCATGGCGCCGATGAGTTGCCCGAGCGTCTGATCGAGCACGACGCGATAGGCATAGTGATCCAGATCCTCGCGGTCGCCCATCAACAGCGAAACCATTGGTACCAGGAATTCGATTGGACTTCGCTGTTCGTAAGGCAGGTATTTGGGTGCACTGTGCTGCATGCAGGAGATCAAACCCCAAAGTTTGCCTGCTTTCAGCAAGGGCGCCACCAAGGTGGCCTGCACTTCCATGTTGCGCAGATAACCGGAATACATCTCAGAGACGCTGCGCAGGAACGCATAGCTCAAGTCCAGGGTGTCGCCGACGCTCGCCGGGGGTGGGGGAAGGAGCGGCACCGGGATGTAATGCACATCAGGAAGGTGCCGCAACGGACTGAGCGCGAAGAGCCGGCGCGCCGGCGCGGGGATATCGCTCGCAGGATAGTGTAATCCCAGATAGGGATCGAGTCCGGGCTCCTTGGCCTCGGCAACCACCTCACCGCTGCCATCCGGATCGAAGCGATAGACCAAGACCCGCTCGAAGCCGGTGAACTCGCGCACCCGATCGACCGCCACCTCCAGGAATGTCCGCAGCGACGCGCTGCGCTGTAGCTCTTGGAGCGTGTTGCGCAAGGCGCCAAACAGGTCGCTTTCCACTGGCGCATGGGCCGCATCGGACCGCTCGAACTCCAGAATCAGCAAGCCGTCGCTGCGATTGCCGAACAAGTGAAAGCGTCCATCCCGGTGCGGCAGGGCCGCGAGTGTCAGCAGATGGGCGCTGCATCCGGTCAAGTTCGTACCGGCCAACCGGACGCGCAAGGCTGCCACAGCGTCATCACCCAGCACGCGGTCGAGCGATCCGCCGAGTACTGTCGCGGTCGGCGTGCCGAGGAAACCGTCAGTGTTCGCGCTGGCGCGCACGATCCGCAAGGCCGGCTCTTCGACCACCAGGAGCGCGCCGTGCGGCTGAATCGCTCCGACCAGTTGCACCTGTTCGAGATCGCAATTGTTGACATCGACGTTCCGGGAAGTGACGCATCCGGCGGCGGCGGACATGGACGTGGGCATGGGATTTCGCCTCAGTTGTCGGCAGACCCGTCAGGGCCGGAACCGAGCGTGAAATAGAAGATCGACCCTTGACCGGGCGCGGACTCCAACCACAGGCGCCCCCCCTGTCGCTCAATGTGCTTACGCGCGATCGTCAGTCCGGCCCCGGTCCCGCCGCCAAAGTCGTCGCGGCCGTGCAGACGACGGAAGATCGTGAAGATGGCTTGCTGATGCTGCTGGGCAATACCGATGCCATTGTCCCGGACGTACAGGGTCGGCACCCGCCCATCGATCGAACCGATCTCGACCTGCCTGACCTCCTGATCATTGTATTTGATTGCATTGGTGATCAGATTCTCCAGAACGGCCGCGGTGCGGATCGGGTCGCAGTCCAGGCAGGGTAAGGTGCCGGTGATGACCACCCGGGTCCCGGTCTCGGCGATGCGCACCGACAGATCGTCGAGCACTGAGCGGACCAGTCGGTGCAGATCGACCGACTGGATCTCGAGACCTTCCTGACCGGCGCGCGCGTATTGCAGGAGGGCCTCGATCTGCGTCCCCATCCTGGCACCCAACTTCATGATGGTATCGAGCCAGGCTCGCTCCTGCGGCCCCAACTGATCACCGGTGCGGTCACGCAAGAATTGGGAGAAGTTGAGGATGCCGTGCAGCGGCTCCTGCAGGTCATGGGAGACAATGAAGGCAAAGGCTTCCAGCTCGGTATTGCTCTGCTGCAGGAGGAATTTCAGGTTGCGCTGCTGCTCCGCGTGCTGCGACAGGATCACCGCCTGCTGCAGGTCGGTCATGGCTTCGATCTCATGGGGCAGCCAGGGGCGCGCCGTACCGCGCACTGCCTCCTTCCAAACGTCGAATGAACCACGCGGCGTCAAACGATGCTCGGCAGTGACCTCGTCGATCTCCACCGGTTTCCGGGGATCGCCAGCCCAGCGCACCTCGTCGATCCACTCCGGACGGAAACCAAGGAGATACTGGCCGGGCTTCGCAAGCCGCACGGAAAGCAGGCCGGTGGCCAGCGCGGAATAGTCGGCCGCCGGTGCGAACAGGGTCGGAAGCTGCTCGGTCGCAACCACCGAATCCTGTCGATCCAGCCATGGAATCATAGCCTTGATCATGGCCGCGGCAGGCAGATCGCCGGCCCCGGTGAGTTGGTTATCCAGATACAGCGCAACACCGGAAACTTGAAGTGTATCCAGCAGCCGCCCGGGCAGCAGACGCACGGCATCCACAATGGATTCAGTCGAAGCCAGTACCGCGGCCGCTTGCGCACTACGCCGTTTGGCCCGCAGCGCATCACGCTGCTGTTCGGCCTGCGCTTTCTCCGCCAGCAGCAGTGCGGCCATGGCGGCATACGACTGGTAGGCAAGGCGGTCGGAATAGATCACCGGGCGCGGTGCGGCGCTCTGGCAACTGAAGAAGCCCCAGAGCGCCCCATGATTCACCAACGTGAGGAGCAGGCGCGAGCGCGCACCCATATTGAGATAGTAGCGGCTGCACATCCGCGACATGCTGCGCAGCACGGACCAGCCAAGATCGATCTGCCGCGGATCGCGTGCCGGATCGAACAGCATGAGCGGCACCGGCTCATAGTCGAGTTCAGGCGCATAGTGCAGCGGCATCAGCACCATCTGGCGGCGGCCGGGCTCCGGGATGTCGGAACGCGGAAAGCGCTTGTCGAGATAGGTGGGATAATCAGGTTCGCGCGCCTCGGCGACCGCGTGGCCGGAACCATCGGCGAGAAAGCGCACCCCGATCACGGAATCGCAACCGATAAGCCGTTTCAGCTCCCCCACCGCGATGTGCATTCCCTCCTGCCAGGTCGCCGCAGATTGCAGCGCGGCGATGCTGTCGGTCACCTGGGCAAAACGTTCGGTCAGACAGCAGTGCTGGATATCGGCGGGGATGGCTTCAAACTCCAGCAAGCAGAGGGCGCCGGAACGATGGGCAAATACATCGAAGCGCGTCGCCTCATGCAGCGTTTGAAAGCAACCCAGGTAACGGGGCGCCCGGGCTTGCGCGATCTGCGCAAGTCCCTGCTCAATGCTCGACCGGACTTCGGCCTTGAGGATCCGGTCGAGCGATGCACCCGCTAGCTCCTGGAGACCGCTGCCGCACCAAGAGCAAACATTCGCGCTGGCCCCGATGATGCGATAGTCATCAGGCGCCAGGACGAGCAGCATGCCATGCGGCATGATCGCGCCAGGGTATTGCACCGGTTCGCGATCACAGGTCGTCAAGTCCGCCGGACTGGGCCAAACTGGATCAGCATGGGGATGAGTCGTTGAGGTCCAGGTCTCAGGAGTTTTCACGGCAGAGTCCTCCATCGCGTCGTGGCGCTATCAGCCGCCGTCGCTGTCCCGATCAGTATAAGGATTATTGGTGAGTGAAATAGGTTCGCTATGGAATGCCTTTCGTACCCTGGTCGTTGTTGTAATCGTAATCGGAGCAGCGGTTGATGCGGATCATTGCGATAGCCTTGATCATCTTTGCGTCCAGCGCGCTAGTCTTTTCGCCTGCCGTCCGCGGCGGACCGTCGGATCACAAGCGCCCCAAATAGCGGCGGCCACCCAATCGCGGAACCTGATCGGCGATCCAGGCCGCGCGGCGTTGCAGGCGCACCGAGGGCCGCTCCAACCGGAAGGCCGACGGCGCCGGCAATACGGCAGCCAGCAGAGCCGCCTCGTGCAGCGTGATCGCCTGGACCGGCCGCTTAAAATAGCGCGTACTGGCCGCACCCACCCCATAGGTGCTGGGACTGAACTGGACGATATTGAGATATACCTCCAAGATGCGCTGCTTGGACCAGAGGGCTTCGATCAGAGCCGTGAACCAGGCTTCCAGTCCTTTGCGCACCCAACTGCGCCCCGGCCACAGGAACAGATTCTTGGCCGTCTGCTGGGTGATGGTACTGGCACCCCGCAGCCCCCGCCCCTGGCGCCATACCGCCAGCGAGGCACGGATTTCGACCGGATCGAAACCGTGGTGATCGGCAAAGCGCTGATCCTCCCCGGCGATGACGGCCAGCGGCAGCACCGGCGGGATCTGCCGCCAGTCGACCCAGGTATGGTGATATGCAGGCGTCTGCCGATCGGTACGCCAGGCGGCCAGGGCCTGACGCACCATGAACGAGGACACCGGCGGGTCGATCCAGCGCAGCGCCCCAACGATCAGTGCAGAGAGCAGGGCCAAGGCACCCAGCACCCGCGGCACCAGAAACAGCAGCCAGGCCGCGACCCGGCGCGCCCCAGTCCCAAGCGCAAACCGCCACTGCGTGGGGGCGACCGGCGCTGCGACTCCTGGACCCGCAAGGCGCTCCAGTGCCGGTGCCGGGACCTGGGTCTCAGGATCAACCATCAGCACCGAGGCTCCAGGAGTAAGGCGAGTGCCGTCTCTGTCATGGGCTGGTGGAACAGAAACCCTTGAGCTAAGGTGCAGCCGCGCGCCATCAGTTCGACCCGCTGCGCCTCGGTCTCCACGCCCTCCGCCACCACCGCGACCCCAAGTGCACGCGCTACACCAATCACCGCGGTGGCAATGGCCTGATCGTCGGGATCATCGGCGATGCCGTCGACGAAACTGCGATCAATCTTTAATCCATCGATGGGGTAACGTTTCAGATAAGTCAAGGACGAGTACCCGGTGCCGAAGTCATCCACGTAAATCTTGACACCCTGAGCACGCAGACTGTGCAGGACGGCGGTGGTACTTTCGCTACCTTCCATGATGGCGCCCTCGGTGATTTCGATACCGATCAAACCTGGACTCACCCCATGAATCTCGGCCTGGGTCCCGAGACAGGCTGCCAGGTCCGCACTGCGAAAGTGCAGTGGGGAGATATTGACGAACACGGGCACGACAGTCAGGCCCGCATCCGCCCAGCGCCGCAGGGTCGCGAAGGCGCGCCGCACCACCCAATCGGTGACTTTGATAATCAGCCCGGACTGCTCCGCCACCGCGATGAACTGAGCCGGCGGAACCTCACCCAGCGGTCCGTCGGTCCAGCGGATCAGCGCCTCGACGCTGACGATACGGCCGCTCGCCAGGTCCACTTCCGGTTGAAACAACAGCGTGAACTGGTCCTCCTGCAACGCCAGGCGAATCCCGGTTTCGATCGCCATGCGCTGCTCGCCGTGGAGCTTCATCTCCACCGAGAAAAACTGGAGCTGGTTCTTTCCCCGCTCCTTGGCCTTGTACATGGCGGTGTCCGCGTTCTTGAGCAGGGTCTCGCTGTCTTGTCCGTCGTCCGGGAAGCTGCTGACCCCCAGGCTGGCGGTGACGAAGACATCACGCCCCTGGACCCGGTAGGACGCCGACAGGAAGTCGAGGATGCGCTTACCCATGGCGGCGACCAGCTCCGTGTCGGCGTCCTCCAGCATCAGGATGAACTCGTCGCCGCCCAGCCGCGCCACCGTATCCTCGCCACGCACGCAGGAACCGATGCGTTGCGCCGCCTCGCGCAGCAGCTCGTCGCCGGCGGCGTGTCCCAGGTTGTCGTTGATGACTTTGAAGTTGTCCAGGTCCACGAAGACGACGTGCAGTTGCTCGCCGCGGTGGGCGGCGCGGGCGATGGCGTGCTTGACCCGGTCGTTGAACAGGTTACGGTTGGGCAGACCCGTCAGCTCGTCGTGGGTCGCCAGGTGCTCGATCCGTTCATGAGAGGCCTTGATCGCACTGATATCGCTGAAGATGCCGACATAGTTGCGCACCGCCCCCTGTTCGTCACGAACCGCGCTGATGGTCAGCCACTCCGGGATCAGTTGGCCGTCTTTGCGATGGTTCCAGATCTCGCCCTGCCAGGTCCCGCACCCGCGCAAGTCAGCCCACATCGCGGCGTAAAACTCGGCGGAATGGCGGCCGGACTTGAGGATGGCGCAGGTGCTGCCGAGGACCTCGTCAGCGCTATACCCGGTGATGCGGGTGAATGACTCATTGACCGAAATCAGAATGCCCTCGGCATCGGTGACACAGATACCCTCGCCCGCCGAATGGAAGACATTGGCGGCGAGCCGCAGGCCCTCTTGCGCGGCACGCTGTTCGCTGATGTCCGCGGCCTGGGTACAAACGGCGGTCACGTTGCCATCGGGATCCTTCAACGGGAAACGGGTGACCCGCAAATAATAGAGACGCTCACCGCGCGCCAGGGTCTCGTCGCGATCGACCGGACAGCGGCGCCGCATCACCTCGAAGTCGCCCTCGCGCAGGCGGTCGGCCAGTTCCGCGTCGAACAACTGGTAATCGGTGCGCCCGCGCACCTGCTCCAGCGTCAGACCGAAAAAGCTCAGAAACCGGTTGTTGGCGAACTCGTAACGCCCGGCCGCGTCCTTGACCGCAAACAGCGAGGTCGCGTTGTCCATGACTTCCAGGAGTCGGCCCTGCAACTCGCGCGCCTGGCGTTCGGCACGCGCGGTCTCGGTCTGGTCCGCCAGCCCCACGACCACCCCGCGCAAGGCGCCCAGGTGGTCGCTGTAGGTGACGATGTGCAGCAGATAATCGGTGGCACCGTCGGTCAGCGGGCGGTTGAGCGGTTCACCGTCATGCAGCACCTGCTCGGTCGCTGCCGGGAGCCCGGCAAAGACCGGCGGCAGCTTGAGGTTGGCGAAGGGCCGCCCGCGGCTGGCGGGACTCAGACCCAGGACCCGCTGGGCGGCGACATTGAAGCGGGTGACCTGGAGCTGCGGGTCCAGCACCAGCAGCGGGAACTCCACCGCGTTCTGAACACTCTCGAAATCCGAGTTGAGACTCGAGAGCTCGGCCGACTTGACCAGCATTTCTTGATTGACGGTCACCAGCTCTTCGTTGCTGGCCTGCAGCTCCTCGTTGGACGCTTCCAGCTCCTCGTTGCTGGCCTGCAACTCCTCATTCGCGGCCTGGACCTCCTCGTTCAGCGCCTGCATTTCCTCGTTGCTGGTTTCCAGCTCCTCGATCACCGTCTGCAGGTGCTCGCGGGTCGCGATCAGTTCGTCCTCCAGCACCCGTTCGCTGGAAGTGGAGGCATTACCGCGCGTCCCCGGACGCCGCGTCGCCTCGCCGGGCTCGAAGCTGACCAGGAACATTTCCTCCGGTTCATGTGGCCGATGCGGATAGACCGCCAACCGCACCAATCCGGCGCGGCCGGGCGCCACCCGGCGCTGGCGGCCCTTGGCCAACTTGCGCTTGGTCCGGGAATAATGAACCAGGGTCAGGAGCTCCATGCGCAACTCCTTGCCGAGCATGTTGGGAAATTCGAGCTGAGGCGTGCCCTCGGGCAGTTGGATGTAGGTCTTGAGATCGCCGAACGTGTGAATCACGTACAGCCGGGTGTCCAGCAGCACCGAGGGCGGCAGATAGGCCGCGAAGGCGAGCTGATTGAAGATGGCGTTGATCGTCACCCGCGGTTCAGTCAACTGGCGGCCACTGATCGCTGCCAGCCGGGTGTTCAGGGCCCGCGCGACATGGGTCCGCGCGCCGCGTCCGCGCGGACGGAACAAGCGCGCCTTGGGATCCACCGGCTCGAACAGGGTCTCCTGTTGGGAAATGTTCTCCGAGCGGCCAAGGAACAAGAGCCCATGGTCGGCCAAGGCGTAGTTCATCACGGACAACACCTTGGCCTGTAGCTCCGATGAAAAATAGATCAGCAGGTTGCGGCAGGAAATGAGATCAAGACGCAGGAACGGCGGGTCCAGCACCAAATCCTGACGGGCAAACACCACCAGATCGCGCACCTGCTTGACGATCTCGTACTGATCGCCCACCGGCATGAAATAGCGCGCGACCAACTCAGCCGACAACTCACCCAGCGCGGCGGACGGAAAGGTGGCGCGGCGCGCCATGTTGAGCGCGTCCACATCGATGTCGGTCGCGAAGATCTGGATATTGAGGTGGCGCAGCCCCTCACCCAGCAACTCGGCCAGGATGATGGCGATGGTGTAGGCTTCCTCGCCGGTGGCACAGCCCGGCACCCAGACCCGCAACTCCGAGCCCTGGGGTTTTTCCTCGAGGATGCTCTTGAGATGCGCCTCCAGGCGCCCGAAAGCCTCCGCGTCGCGGAAAAAGGAGGTGACCGAGATCAGGATATCCTTGGCCAGGCTCTCCAACTCCTCCGGGCGCGCCACCGCCAGATCCAGATATTCCTCCAGCGTATCCACGCGGTTGGTCGCCATGCGCCGCCGCACCCGCCGCCACAGGGTCGTTTCTTTGTAGCCGCTGAAATCGATCTTGGTGAAGCGCCTCACCTCCAACAGCAATCGGCCGAAACGCTGGGTGTCGGTCACGTCCGGCGGGGTCGCCGGCGCCGCCGGCGCACGCTGCACAAACTGAGCGATCTCGTGAGCGATCGTATGGGGCGGCAGAATATAGTCCACCGCCACCGTGTTGATCGCCGCCTGCGGCATGCTCGCGTACTTGGCGGTGTCCGGCGACTGGGCAAAGGTCATGCCCCCATTGGCCTTGATCGCGCGAATGCCCACCGCGCCATCGCTGCCGGTGCCGGACAGGACCACGCCGATGGCGTATTCCCCCTTCTCGTCCGCCAGTGACTTCAGGAACAAATTGGCCGACGGCTTGGGAGCCACATCGGGACGGGGCTCGACCAGCGCGAAGACCCCGTTGCGCAGCAACAGATTCCACTTGGGCGGGCCGATGTAGATGACCCCGGGCAACGGCACCTCTCCGTCCTCCACGGCCTTGACCCGCATCGCGGTCTCGCGCCCGATCAACTCCACCATCATGCTGCGGTAATGCGGCGAGAGGTGCTGGACGATGGCAAAGGTGCAGTTGAGCCCCGCCGGCAAGGCTCCGACCAGTAAGGTCAGGGCCTCCAGCCCGCCGGCCGACGCACCGATCCCGGCAATATAGTGCGGTTTCTGCTCCGGTTGGGCGGGGACCTCGTCGGCGTCGTGGGTCGGCGCTGCGTCGGCGTCCATCATGCCTCACAAGGGCTCATGTCGACCTCAGCGAGGATGCGATACACCTGACCGAAGACCGCGCGGGCACCGGCGATCGTCTGCTCGGACATGACAATTTGCGCCATCGCCAGACCCTCCAACGCACGACTGAAACCCTTCCAGGCAGCGGCCGCCTGATCCCCGTGAAAGTCCAGAAAAGACGCGCCGATCAACTGCCCACCCAACTGACGACGCAATTGGCGAACGATCAGGCGACCGCCCAGCGTCGCTCCCTCCAGTACATAGAGCCCACCTAAAGCGATGCCCAGCGAGGCGGGTGTGCCATCGGCAGGGGTCACGCTCACGACGGGCACCTGGGCAGGCACACGCAGTCCGTTCAACTCGAGATCCGCGCACAGTGCCGGATACTTGGGTCGCACGCCGAGTGCTGCAACCCACTGTCGCGAAAGACCAGCCGTCAGGGCGGCGAACAAGCCGGGCTCCAGCCCGCCATAGACCAACGCCATCGCATTGAGATAGCGGCGATAATCCGCCGGGTCGGCGGCCGCCGCGGTCAGTCGGGTCATGACCGGTAACCGCTCCACCGCCTGATGGAGGTCGGCCGTCGCCGACCGCAAAGCCCCGATCAGACCGGGCGCATCCTTGGGCGGGAAAGGCTTGAGAGATTTCTGCATGGATCAACGCAACATCAGACCTATTTTCTCAAGTTTATCATCCCGCATGGAATGATCGCATCAAGGCCGGGCGCACCAACCCCACTGCCGAACCGGCGCGGCGCATGACGGCCGCCGGGCGGCGCCCGTGGGTCAGATGACATCCAACTCCCGGACCGCGGCCCGCAGCTGCGGCTCCTCGTCCAGCGCACCCTCCCAGAATCGGAAGACGCGCGCATCGGCGCCTTCCCCCAGGGTCAATGCGGCCATGAAACCGGGGGCGCCCGCTGGGGCCGGATGGTCCCGTGACGGGCCCAGACCGGCCAGTACCGCCGTCAGACGCTCCCGTTGAACCTGGTCCAACATGCCGTGGCGAGGCTTATGACTGGTGTGGTCACCGCTGTTGACCACGAAAGCACCGTCGCTGCCGACCGTGATCTCCAGCATATAGTCGTCGTCACCGACGACCCGATAATGCACAGGTAAGGATGACATGAGCTTGAGCCCCGCTTCGGTTTACTGACTTGGTGACGCAGAGGATACGAAGGATAGCGACACTTGTGAACCACTGCTTCGTGACAGGCCGCGGAGACGGCCCGATCGGCTCAGTGCTGAAGGATCTTGGACAGGAACAACTGGGCGCGTTCCGCACGCGGCGTCCCGAAAAAGTCGTCCTTGGATGCGTCCTCGACGATCCGGCCGTGGTCCATGAAGATCACCCGATCCGCCACCTTGCGGGCGAACCCCATTTCATGGGTCACACACATCATCGTCATGCCCTCGGTCGCCAGTTCGACCATGACATCCAACACCTCGTTGACCATCTCCGGATCGAGCGCGGACGTCGGTTCGTCGAACAGCATGCAGATCGGGTCCATCGCCAGGGCGCGGGCAATCGCCACGCGCTGCTGCTGCCCGCCGGAGAGCGCACCCGGAAATTTGGTCGCTTGCGCTTTGAGCCCGACCCGGTCGAGCATCGTCAGCCCGCGCGCCAGTGCCTCCTCGGTCGAGCGGCCGAGCACCTTGACCTGGGCGATGGTCAAATTATCGGTGACGCTCATGTGCGGAAACAGCTCGAAGTTCTGGAAGACCATACCGACCTGCGCCCGCAGTTTGGACAGATTGGTCGTCGGCTCGGCGAGCGCGGTACCGTTGACGACGATCCGGCCCTGCTGGATCGCTTCGAGGCCATTGACGCAGCGGATCAGCGTGCTCTTGCCTGACCCCGAAGGACCGCACACCACCACCACCTCGCCCGCATTCACGTGCGTGCCGCAGTCGGTCAGGACCTGAAAGTCTCCATACCACTTCGACACGTTTTCGATCTGGATCATGCTCATGTGGAGTACTTCTTCTGCAATTGCCGCACCAGCAGCGAGGCGCCGAAACAGAGAATGAAATAGACCGCGCCGGCAAACAACAGCAGTTCCACCAGTCGGCCATCGCGATCACCGACCTTGTAGGCGGCACCGAAGAAATCCGCCAGTCCGATCACATAAACGAGCGAGGTATCCTGGAACAGAATGATCGCCTGGGTCAGCAACAGCGGCAGCATATTGCGAAACGCCTGCGGCAGCACCACCAGGCGCATGGTCAGAGGGTAGGGCATCCCGAGCGCAAACGCCGCGTCGACCTGACCCTTGGGCACACTCTGTACGCCGGCGCGAATGATCTCGGCATAATAGGCGGACTCGAACAGGGCGAAGGCGACCAGGGCCGAGATCATGCGGATATCGCTGCTTTGAGAAACACCAAGCCAGCGTTGCAACAGCGTCGGGACGATCAGATAGAACCACAGGATCACCATGACCAGCGGCACCGCGCGGAACAGATTCACATAGGCGGCGGCCAGCCACGCCAGCGGGCGGTTACCCGACAAACGCGCCAGGGCCAGCACGGTACCCCACAGGATGCCGACCAGCATCGCGGTCGCGGTGATCTCCAGGGTGATCAACATCCCGTCGGCAAGGATCGGCAGCGCACCGGGAATAGACGTCCAGTCGAATGTGTCCATCATTTTCCCCCGATATAGCCCGGTACGCGAGTCCGCCGTTCCAGCACGCGCATCCCGAACATCACCAGCACATTGATGAGCACATAGAGCACGGTGACCGCGATGAAGGCCTCATACGCCTGCGCGGTGTAATCGACCAGTTGCTGACTCTGCCGCGACAACTCGATCAGCCCGATCGTCGACGCCACCGCCGAATTCTTGAAAACGTTGAGAAACTCCGAGGTGAGCGGCGGCAGGATCAGACGCAGCGCCATCGGCAACAGGACATAGCGGTAGGTCTGGGGCAGCGTCAGACCGAGCGCCAGCCCGGCGTTGCGCTGCCCGCGCGGCAGCGACGCGATCCCCGCGCGCACCTGCTCGCAGACCCGCGCCGCGGTAAAGCAACCCAGACACAGCAAGGCCGCGAAGAATTGCTGCGCCAGCGGGTCGGTCTGCTTGAGCGCATCGCCTAAGGTTGTCGGCAGCAGTTCGGGCAGCACGAAATACCAGATGAACAACTGCACCAGCAGTGGCACATTACGAAAGACCTCGACGTAGGCCGCGGCACTGCCGGCTAGCAGACGGTTGGGCACAGTGCGCAGCACCCCCAGCCCGATGCCAAGCACCAGCGCCATGATCCAGGCCCCGAGTGACAGCGTCAGGGTCCACTGCAGCCCATTGAGCAGCCAGCCGAGATAGGTCGACTCACCCGATGGCGTCGGGCTGAGAAAGATATCCCAATTCCAATTATAGCTCATGGAAAACCCAGACGCTGTAAGGAGTCAAAAATCGGTTAAACAACGAATTCAATCGTTGTCGTTGTCGTTGTCGTTGTCGTAATCGGAAAAGCGATTCTAATTGGAAATGATCTGGATCCCCCCGCTCCAGCGTCGCGTCACCGGCCGCTGGAGCGGCCGGACGGCATTCCCACGCTGGAGCGTGGGAACGAGAAAGAATCTTACTGCAGCGCCCGGTCGTTGGGGTTGCGATACAACTCGACCATCTCCGCCGAGAGCGGGAAATTCAGGTTCAAGCCCTTGGGTGGAATCGGGCTTTCAAACCACTTGGCGTAGAGCTTCTGGGCCTCGCCGCTGGTCATGAGTCCGGCAATGGTCGTATCCACCAGTGTCTTGAACACGGGATCATCCTTGCGCAGGACGCACCCATAGGCTTCCAAGGATTGCGGGGTGCCGACCACCACCCAATCGCCGGGGCGCTTGGCCTTGGCTAATTCGCCATAGAGGAGCGCGTCATCCATCATGAAGGCAGCAGCGCGGCCGGTTTCCAGCGTCAGGAACGACTCGCCGTGATCCTTGGCCGAGATGATCTTCATGTTCAACTGTTTGTCTTCGTTGAGCTTGCGCAGCAGCCGCTCGGACGTGGTACCGGCGGTGGTCACGACATTCTTGCCGGCGAGGTCACTGAAGTCCTGGATGCCGGACGCTTTCTTGGTCAACAGGCGCGTGCCGACGACAAAGATCGTGGTGGAGAAGCCGACTTGCTTCTGCCGCTCGGTGTTATTGGTCGTCGATCCGCACTCCAGATCGACGGTCCCGTTCTGAATCAGCGGAATCCGATTTTGCGAGGTGACCGGGTTGAGTCTGACCTGAAGGTCCGGCAGTTGCAGTTCGCGCTTGATTGCATCCACGACCCGCAAAGCAATGTCCTGCGAGTAACCGATCACCCGCTGCTGATCATCGTAGTAAGAGAACGGGATCGAGGATTCGCGGTGACCCAAAGTGATCGAACCCGCATCCTTGATCTTCTCCAGCGTGTCGGCGGGCGCCTGGGCGGCACCGGCCAGCAGCGTACAACCGAACACAAGGGACGAAAGACGGGGGAGTTTCATGATTTGGCTCCAGTCAGGTTAAAATCGGGTCGCAAACAGGCGCGTCTAGCATAACAGCGGACCCTGACGAGAACCCATACTCGCCGAAAAGTATGCTTGACCCCCCGCAGAGAGCCGCCTCGTGAAATATATCGTCCTGCAGACCAGTGACCGCGAATGCCCGATACTCTTCCCCAGGGAGTTCTCGCATCGCTACATGGCGGACCTGTTCGCCCCCATGCCGGTCGTGGCCGCCGGCTTCGTCCGCGAGGCGCAGGATGGCATCCGTTGCGGGGGCGAGAGCGGCGGCCTGCGGATCTCGTCCAGAAACGGGCTGGACGCGGCGCTGATCCGCGGGGCCTTAGGGGAGGACTGAGCGGCATCTGATCCGCTGTCTGTCTTGTTGCGCGTCCCGCGAGGACCCTCAGGCGGACCCCTTGGTAACCACAACCTGACCGCTGCCGCCGGCGGTCGTCCAGCCCGGCCGACTGCGACAGCAGGCGTGGCACCATCGCTAGAATGTGATGGTCACACCGGCATAGAGCGTGCGGCCCGGCCCCGGCACTGGCGTTCCCCACTGCGGTTGGTTAGTTCTACTTCGTTAAATTTAAAGTCATGAAAGATATACATAATTTGAGTA
>JACDZG010000136.1 GCA_013426805.1 Chromatiaceae bacterium | reverse complement strand
TCCCAACGGTTTCTCTTAATAAACATGTATAAATAATTTATGCCTCGTTACTAAGCGCACCTGAAAGGTCGACATGCTCCCGCGGCGCGAATGAGTCTCGATGAGCCCTTTCTGAAGCTGCGTCTGATCAGGCCCCCGCCTCGCATGCATCGCCGGCTATTCTGAGAGCACTACGATGTCTTCAACTGGCAGTACATCCCTCAGCCGCGCCAATGTCCGCATCCCCTCATCTGCCTCATAGTCCGGATAATCCGGGTTGGTTGCCTTGAGGATATAGCGGCCATCGGGGTTCTTGTGAACGACCCGCAGCAGATATTGATCCTCGCCGTCCATCCCTTGACGCTCGATGACCATGATGTTCCCGGTAATCGAACCGGCCTTGGATGGATCGATCAGCTCCAGCAGCAGATAGTCCCCGTCCTGCACCGGCTGCTTGCCGCCGTTCATTGAGTTGCCGACTGCACGGGCGACGAAATGACGGGCGGGGTCGAGGCGGCCGAAGCCTGGACCTATTCGGCAGGATGCATCAGCGTCGGTCCGGCCGCTGCGGAAGTGGCCGCAGGCAATTCGGAGATCGGGGAAATACGGGATTTCATCGACCGCTGCCGGTTCGGCGGCCCGCGTGCGAAAGGGGAGGATCGCGGCGGACTGCTCAACGGGCTCTTCTTTAGTCGATGGCTCCGGGGTGGACAGGCGGGGCTCATAGGCTGCCAGGCGATAATCGACCAACTCCTGAACCATGCTCTGAAAAGCATCGTGCTCATCATCGGCCACCTGAAATCTTGGCTGGAATCGGCCCTCGCGGCTCTCGAACCAGCGCTTGGCTTCCGCACCCCGATTGCCGCCGGTCCAGGCAGTGATCGGGTTGCCCTTCCAATACGCAAGCCATTTTCCGGGTGGGATTTCATCGAGCTCTTGCAAATCGGCACGGATGTCCGCGATGAATCGGCGGCGGCGCCGGAAGACTTCCAGCGCTTTGGCGGCGAGGTCTTCGATGCGCGGCGGGTTCCGGAAGCCGTCGAGTTCGAGCAGGGATTCCAACAGGATGACCTTGAATGATTTGACCATGGCCGTGGTTTCCACCTCGCACAGAAAGTCCGCGTGGTGCGTCAGGCAATCGGTCTCAGTGGTTGTCAGGTCCGCCTGGCTGTCGACGAGCGCCCACCAGTGCCGATGGCGGCGACGCAGATCCGATACGTTCGACCCGCTGCGATAGAACTCAGCCAGCGTCGGGCGGCGGCCCAATGATTCCTTGAGCGCCTGATAGTCGGTTTCCGGCCCCCGACCCTGGAGGCGGATCAGGAAGTCGATGATCGTCAGATCGTAGTTGGCGTAGCAGCCCGGCGGGAGTTTGAGTTGTCCGTCGCGTGCTTGGCGTGCAAAGTCGGCCAGGTCACGGTAGCGCGAACCCACATCGAAGAGTGCCTGCGGCTTGTTGAGAAAGCCCTGATGGTTACCGATGAAGTCCAGCACGACCAGGCGCTCCTTGCCCGCATGGCGGCGCAGGCCGCGGCCGAGTTGCTGGAGGAAGAGGATCTTGGACTCGGTGGGCCGCAGCATCATGACGGTATCGATGGCCGGCAAGTCCACGCCTTCGCTGAACAGGTCCACCGAGAAGATGACTTGCAGGTCGCCGCACTCAAGGAGTTCCAGCGCGGCGCTGCGGTCGAGTGCCGATCCCCGATAGACGGCGGCGGCGCGGATGCCTTCGCGGAGAAAGCGCTCGGCCATGAAGTCGGCGTGGGCGGTGGAGACGCAGAATGCGAGGGTGCGTTCCTGTGCCTTGTCCCGCCAGTGCCGCAGAGTGTGGCGGGCGCGGCCCAGGGTGGCGAGCTTGTTCGACAGGGCGGTCGGATCGAAGCGGCCGTTGCGCCAGGGGATTTCCTGGTAGTCCACCGTTTCGTCATAGATGCCGAAGTAATGAAATGGACACAGCAGGCCCAGTTCGATTCCATCGAACAGCGGGCGGGTATAAACCAGGTTGTCGTCGCAGAGGCTCAGGATGTCGGATTGATCGGTGCGCTCCGGGGTGGCGGTCAGGCCAAGCAGAAAGCGCGGCTGGAAGTGCTGCAGAAGGCGCCGATAGATGGGCGCGGCGGCGTGATGGAATTCATCGACCACGACATAATCGAACTGTCCGGCGTCGAAGAGCCGCAGGTGCGACGTCTGTCCCAAGGTCTGAATGGAGGCGAACAGCAGGTCCACGTCCGTGTCCCTGCGGGCGCCCGTATAGCGCCCGACCCGGGCGCGGGGGCGGACACGCAGAAAGCTGGTCTCGGCCTGGAGCAGGATCTCTTCGCGATGGGCGACGAACAGGACCCGCCCGGCTTGCATCTGCTCGCTGTCGAAGGCGGCAAGGAAGGTCTTGCCCAGTCCGGTCGCCATGACCACCAGGCCGCGGCGGAACCCGGCCGTCCGTGAATCCGCCAGGGCGGTCAGGGCCTCCCGCTGGACCTCCGTGGGCCAGGGCGCGGCGTCCTCCGGGTCATCGCTGCCGGGCGCGATCGGCAGGCGCTGCACCTTGCGGCGCTGTTCGTAGGCTTCGATCCAGTCGTGGTCCAGCGGGTAGACGGACGGGTGATCGAACAGGGTCTGAAAGGCGTCGCGAATCTCGCGGAAACGGCTGTCGGCGGGGTCGGCGGGATCGGTCGTCCGGTCGATCCGGTAGTTCCACTCCAGTCCATCGGTGAGGGCGGTGCGGCTGATGTTGCTGGAGCCGACGAAGGCCGCGCCCCAGACCTCGCGTACCCCGTCGCCATGGACACAGATGTAGGCCTTGAGGTGAAAGCTCTGATCGTCCGACTGAAAGATTCGCGCGTCGGCGCCGCGCTCGGCGAGCAGCATCAGCCGGCGCAGGGCCTGGGGGTCGGTGACATCCAGATAGTCGCTGGTCAGGACGCGCAGGCGGGCGCCGCGGGTCTCGACTGCATCGCTCAGCGCATTGAAGAGCAGGGCGAGCCCGCTGGACTTGATGAAGGCGACCGCCAGGTCGATCTGGTTGGCGCGGCGGATGGCGGCCAGCAGTCGGGGCAGAAAGGGATCGCGGACGCCGCCCGTGGTCAGCTGTTGGGCCATGCATCCGCCGTCGTGGTCAGCAGGGCATTGAGCCAGCGCTCCGATTCGCGGCCGGGGCGGCGGTCGCCGGTCGTCCAGGTTTCCAGTTCGGTCAATCCCTGAACCTGGGTGAGCAGGATCGCCAGGCCGGCTTCATTGAGGTCGGTGAAGCGGCGGCCATGGTGCTCGCGTTCGCCGCCGCCGTATTTGAACGAGGCATAGAGGACGCCGCCGGGGCGCAGCGCCCTGACCAGTCGGCGCAAGACCTCCGGCAACTCGGTACCGGGCACATGCAGCAGGCTGGCACAGGCCCAGATGCCGTCGAAGGCCTGAGTCCATTCCAGGTCCTGAAAGCGCAGGACCTGGACCGGCTGGCCGAGATGGACGGCGGCCAGCGCGGCCAGTTCGGCCGAGGCATCGAAGGCGGTGACCGCATAGCCGCGATCACGGAAGGCGCGCGCATCGCGGCCGGAGCCGCAGCCGGCGTCCAGAATCCGGCCGCCGACGGGCAGGTGCGGCAGAAAGCGGGCATAGAGCGGCGCCATGTCCACCGTGAGGGTGTCCGCGAAGAAGTTTCCGGCGTTGGCTCGGTAGTAGGCGGTCGTGTCGTCGTCCATGGGGGCTTGGGGGTTGGTCTCTGGTTTTGCGGTTGGTTGGGGGCTATTCTTATCGGTATCCGGCGGGTCTTGCTTGATCTCATTCCGGGCTTGGTCTATTCATCGTTCTCAAAGTCGAATCGTCGAGGTGCGTCGTGGCAACTACGAGTCTCAGCTTGGAAGAACACTGGGAGGTATTCATCAGGAACCAAGTCGTCAGTGGGCGTTACGGTTCTGCCAGCGAGGTCGTGCAGGACGCGCTACGTTACATGGAGGAACGTAACAGCAAGCTGACGGCGCTTCGCGCACATCTGGCGCAGGGCGAGACGCAGGCGCTCCAGGGCGACTTTGTACACGATTACTCCATCGACCACTTGCTGGCGGAGTCGGACACAGGATGGGTTTCGCTGCGCTCTACCCATCCTACGAAGATGATTGACTGAGGTCGTTGATCATTACGGCGAGCGCATCACCACACCTCGTCTTCGTCCGGATCGTCATAGCGCGCCAGGGTTGCCAGCCATTCGGGCATGCCATCTTTGATGTCTTCTTTCAGGTCGGCCAGTGCCTGTTTGTCGATCAGGCCCTTCTCCTGCATGAAGGTATAGAACTTCTTGAGGCTGGCGGCGTTGCTCTTGATGCTTGCCTCGCTCGACCACATGGCCTTTTTGATGAACCAGTAGCCGAGAAACGAGTCGACCTCGGCGGCCCCATTTTTTGCTTCAATGGCGCTTTCGTAAAGCAGGAACTCGTTGATGTAAAAATCGATGTTCAAGTGGTGATTCTTGATGGTGCCGGCGGAAAGACCGGCGGTTTGCAGCCAGGCGCTGAACTCGGTGAGCAGTTGCTTGTTCGCTTTCCTGATCGCCTCACAGTCCTTTTCGTATTGCGCATAGTCATTCATGATGGATGTCTGTTGTCATGAACAATCGTTGTCGTTGTCGTTGTCGTTGTCGTAATCGGAGAAGCGATTCAATTTTGGCGTGATCGGCCTTGATCGTAACGCTGCCAGCGGTTCTCGGAGCGCAGCGCGCCCAGGACAGGCGTGACACCGTTTGGGAGATTAGGAAAGTATTCGTTGTAGGTTGTGCTTAGGAACGAAGCCCAACACGCGCGCGAACGCAAGGCGCTGAAATGTTGGGGTTCGTTCCTCACCCCAACCTACGGGATCGCGTTGATTTCGCGCCCGGGCGGAATACTTGCCCGATCTCTTGGGCGGTGTCACGAGGGCCGGCCCGCGTTTCGGCCAGTGCCTAAGCCTCGCGCACTGGAGGTCGAGGCTATAGGCGATTCTCAGCAATAAACATCTCAACTGCGCGCGCCTGCAAGATCCGGAGGGGCTGTAGGGGCGACTAAAGTCGCCCCTACACACTTGTCTTGCTGATGAGTAAAGGGTTCTTTATCCCCCAACCAACATGGTCTGCACCAGCGCGGCGACCAGCACCAACAGCAAGAGCCCGGCGACCGGCCATTGCCGCAACAGGTGGTCCAGTTGATCGAGCGCGCGTCCCGGCGAGAGCGTTGCGCTGGTTCCCTCCGGCCGCGGCGGTTTGCGCTGTTGCCGGTAGCGCACTGCCAGGACTAGGGCCGCGACGATCAGTACGGGCCAGAGACTTGCCCAGAGCTTGTCCAGGGTCCAGGCGTCGGCCAGCAGGGCGGAGACGGCGCCGCTGTCGGCAGCGGCCGGGCGGCCGATTTCGAGCAGGTCGACGGCGGATAGCGGCAGCAATCCGAGCAGCAGGGCGCACAGGGCCAGGGCGAGGACGATCAGTTGCTGCGCCAGCCGGGGGCGCTCGTGCGGGGGCGTCGGTTGCCGCGGTCCGGGCACGGCCTGGCTCAAGACGAAGAACAGATAAGCGGCGGTGAGCAGGCCACCGGCCTGCACGACCAGATACAACCACCACTGTCCGGTGTCGACCGCCGCCGCGGAGATCAGGGTCTTGACCAGATAGCCGCCGCTTGGCGGCAGGCCGATCAGCGACAGTCCGCCGAGCCCGAAGGCGAGGACGGTGAGCGGCAGCGTGCGGCCGCTGCCGCGCAGCTCGCGAATCTGATCATGACCCAGGGACGCGGCGATCAGGCCGGCGGCCATGAACATCGCGGCCTTGGCGCAGGCGTGGGCGACCACCTGAAGCGCGCCGGCGGTCAGGGCCACCGAACTGCTGCCCGCCGCCAGCGGGAAGATCAGGAACAGGTACCCGATCTGCGCCAAGGTCGAATAGGCGATGAGCAGCTTGAGCCGCGTCTGCCGCAAGGCGACCAGATTGCCGAACAGGATGGCCGCGGCGCCCAGGGCACCGAGCACCTGGGCCGCCGTCAGGGTCAGCAGTGCGGGCATCAGATCGAACCAGATCCGCAGGATCAGAAAGAATGACCCCTTGACCACCAGCGCCGAGAGCACCGCGCTGGCCGCCGGCGGTGCGCCCGCATGGGCGGGCGGCAGCCACAGATGCAATGGGAAGAGCGTGGTCTTGGCGAGCAGGCCGACGGTCATCAGGGCGGCGGCGACGGGCACGGCGGGCGGCAAGGTGTCCGCCCCCGCGATCAGGTCCGCCAGCAGGGCGATATCCAGGGTGCCGTAGGTGCCGTAGAAGAGCACCGCGCCCAGCAGATAGAGCACCGAGCCCAGGAGCGCGAACAGCAGATAACGCAGCGCCGCCGCCAGGGTCTCGGACCGGCCGTCGAGGGCCACTAGGGGCACCGCGGAGAAGGTCAGGAGTTCCAGCGCGACGAACAGGGTGAACAGGTCCTGGCCCAGAAAGACGGTGTTGATGCCTCCCCAAATTCCGCACAGCAGGGTCCAGAAGGCGAGCGATCGGCGGGTCTCGGGCAGGCCGGCCGGGACCTGGAAGCCCCGTTGGGCATAGATCCCGACGCCCAGCAGCACCACCGCGGTGGTGAGGAGCATGACGGCCGAGAGCCCATCGGCCTTCAGGGCCACCCCCAGGGGCGGCGCCCAACCGCCCAACTGGTAATGCAGGGCCTGGTCGCCGGTCGCGACGGCGGCGGCGATGACCGCCGCGGCGGCGAGCCCCAGCAGCAGCAGCGCCAGGGCGAAGCGGCCCAGGGTCCGCCCGCGCACCAGCAGCGCCAGCAGCAGGCCGACGACCGGCAGCATCAGCGGGATCACCAGCAGGAGACCGCCCAGGTCCATCAGGTCCGCAAACAGCGCGGCGAGCATCGGTTGGGTCTCCATCATGTTCGCCGCGCGTCGGAGGACTCCGGCGCCGGCGGCTCGTCGCCCTCCAGTGTCCCGCGCGCGCTGGTCTCGGCGAGGCGCACCAGCAGGGTGACGGCGATGGCGGTGGCCGCGAAGGCGACCACCAGTCCGGTGATGACCAGCGCCTGGGGGACGGGGTCGCCGTCGGCGCCGGTCCCGGCCAAGGCCAGGACGCCGCCGCCGCGTTGGGCGATCACGCCGAACAGCAGGAAGACACCGCTGCCGATCAGGTTGAAGGCGAGGATCTTGCGCAGTGCGCCGGGCTGGCAGATCAGCCCGTAGAGGCCCAATCCGACCAGGGCGGCGGCGCAGAGACCGAACAGGGTCGTACCGCTCATGACCGCCTCCGTGATTGGCGCTGGTACTGGGGCTCAGGCACCGGCGGTCCCGCAAGCAGCAAGCCGAGCACCGCGGTGACCGAGATGGTCAGGCCGGCCTCGATGGCGAGGATCAGGGGTTTGGCGTAAGCCTCCGGATAGGCCAGGAAGGCGCCGGCCAGCCGGATGCCCGCCGCCCCGATGCCGATGAAGCACAGTGGGCCGACGACGAGCAGAAAGCGCATCAGTCGATCGCTCACCGGCGGCGGTTCCCGCAGTCCCGCCACCATGACCAGAATCCACATGGCGGCCAGGACGGCGGCACCCTGGAACTTACCGCCGGGATCGTCGGCGCCGGCCCAGACGAGGTGGATGCCGACCAGGATGCCGAAGGGCGGCAGCACCCTGGCCAGCAGGGGCAGTGCGCTGCCCGAGCGGCAGGGGGTCAGGAACCCCGGCCGCCCGCCCCAGCCCATCTCGGTCGACAGGGACCAGACCCCGATCAGGGCCGGCACCAGCACCACGGATTCCAACAGGGTGTCGACCGCGCGATAGGCCATCAGCACGCCGGTCACCGGATTGCCCAGCCCGGTCGCGGGCAGGTGCGCCGCCACCGCGAGCGCCTGGCTGGGGGCCGGATCGGGCAGCAGCAGGACCACGGCAGCGAGCCCTGCGGCAATGGCGGCGCACAAAACGCCGACCAGGACGCGCAGCACTGTGCCGGGTCTGCGCCGGTGCTCGTCGGCCTCGTAGGGAGCCAGTCGGGCCGCCGCACCGAGCAGCAGGAGGCCGGTCAGTCCGCTGCCCAGGGCGGCCTCCGTCATGGCCACGTCCACCGCGGCGAGCCGTACCCAGACGAGGGTGAGCAAGAGCCCGTAGGCGACGAAGCCGACCGCGGCGCCATAGGCCGCGCGGGCGGCGGTGATCCACAGGGCGAGACCCAGGACCAGCAGGACCAGGGCGGCATCCACCACCAGCGCGCTAGTCATGGGACGACGCCTCAGGAGCATTCGGGTGACCAACCGGCGGAGCATCCGGCGTCCGGGTCTGATCCCACTCGGGCGGGCGCACGGCCTCGGCCAGGAGTTGGCCCACCGTGGCCCCGGACAGCAGCGCCAGCAGCCAGACCGCGATCAGGCCGATCCAGCCCAAGGGCGCCGTGGCCTGGGGCAGCAGGCCCAGTACCACCAGTCCCAGGCCCAGGTTGTCCGCCTTGGTCAGGGCATGGAGCCGGGTCAGGGTGTCGGGGAAGCGCAGCAGTCCGACCGTACCGGCCAGAAAGAAGATGGCTCCCAGGGTGACCGCGACGATGGTAAAGAGATCCAGCGCGAGTCTCATTCGGGCTCACTCCGTGCCGCGCCCCGAGTGTCCGCGGCCGACGCGTCACTCGAACGGCCGCCGCCGGTGACGAACGCGACCGACCCGAAGGCGGCGAGCAAGGCCAGCAGGAGACCCACCTCGGAGACCGCACCGACCCCGGTGGCCACACCCAGCAGCAGCAAGGCCGCGACGCCGCCGGTGCCGAGGAGTTGGGCGGCCAACATCCGGTCCGCATTGCCGGGGCCGCGCAGGATCCGGACCAACCCCAAGGTGACCGTCCCCAGGATAAAGGCCGCGGCGCCGAGCAGAAACGTGGTCATCGACAGCTCCCTCCGCCGCCCCGCACCCGCGCGAGCAGCGCCTCGTCGCGGGCGAGCCCGGCCGCGACGGGTTGATCGAGATCCAGGCAATGATAGACCAGCGCGTCGTCGGCCCCGGTGCCGACCGGCAAGGTGCCCGGCAGCAGACTGGTGACCGCACCGAAGGCCGCCCGCCCGGTACCCGGCGCGAGACGCACCGGGTAGGCCAGATAGCCGGGGTTCAGCGGCAGGCGCGGGTCGAAGGCGCGGCGTGCCACATCCACCCCGGCGACCATGGACTGCCAAACGAAATGGACGGCGAGCCGCGCGAGCGCGCCGACGTGCAGCCTTTTCCGGGCGGGCGGCAGGAGGCGCAGGCTGACCCAGGCGGCCGCGGCGGCGGCCAGGAGTCCGACCACCAGATCGGCGGCCAGATCCGGCGTGCTCGGGGCGTCCGTGCCGGGGCGGGCCAGCAGCAGCCAGAAGCCGAAGAATCCGGCACCGCGCGCGAGTGCGGCAAGTACGGACGGCGCGGCGGCCGTTGGCTCCGCATCGGTGAACTTCAGGCGACCGGGGGACCGAGTGGGGTGTTGATTTGCGTGCATTAGGGTGAACCCTTGGCGGCTGCCTTCATTCCTGTGGTTGCGGGCCATCGAGCAGGTCGTTCAGCGCGATGCCGATGCCCACCGAATTCTGATTCCAGTTGTAATCGATCATGCTGTCGCCGTAACCGGTGAAGGCCTGGAGATAGCCGCGCAGGGGGCCGAAGAGCGGCGGCGAGGTCCAGGAGAACTGGGCGGCACCCTTGCCGGTGTCGAGATTACCGCGGCCGGTGAAGGCAAAGCTGTGACCGCGCCATTTATAGACCGCCGTGATATCGCCGTAACCGAAATAGTCCTCGATGTCCGGGTTGTCATCGTCCTGGTCGTCCTCCGGAAGGCGATACCAGGTTCGCAGCAGGAGTGCGAGGTTGTCGCGCTCGACACCGAACTCGGCGATCAGACGGTCCCAACTGCGCGAGATCGGGTCGGCCCGGCCGTTGGATTGGTGGGTGTAGCCAAGATTGAACAACTGCCAACGCCAGCCCCACAAGGCGATCGCCGGCCGGAAGCTGCCGATCAGCTCAGGCATATAGTTGTTCTCGCGAAAGGGGCGCGAGAGTTCGCCATTATAGACCTGCCACTGGCTCTGCTGCGTATAAGCCGCCCAGAGGCCGAACCGGCGATCCTCGGTGCTCCATAGCCGCGCTTTGAAACTGATCTGAAAGCGCGCTTCGGTTGCGTCCAGTTCGGCGTCCGGGGCCTGCGCCGCATCGAACAGTTGTTTGAACGGCGTATTGTTCGGCTGGCTGGAGTAACGCGCAACCTGGAGATAATTGGGTCGATAGAAGGCAACGGTGTAGCGGCTGGAGTCGGGAGTGAAGCCCCAGGCGCTGTCGATCATTGACGGTGGCGCCGGCGTCGCGGTCGGGATGGTACCGGTGGTCGCGGCGGTGATCGGAGCGGGCGGCGCCGTCATGGGTGTGCTCGCCGGCACCGTGTCCAGGGCTGGAGCAGCGGGGCGTCCGCTGGCACGATCGTAACAGGCCAGCCGCTCCCGATCGGCGGTCACGGCGGCGCAGCCGGCGAGGTCGGCCGGCAGGGACCGCGCGCCGGCCGGAGCGCAGCAGGCCGCGCCGAGTCCGATCAGGGCGAGCAGTGCGGCTGGGCGGTTTTGCTGGGAGCAAGAGTTCATGCTTCAGGGTTACTAGAGTTCATGGGTGGATAAGATTCCTGCGCGGGCCTGATCCGGCTAATGACTATGGAAGGAACATCAAGCCACCCCGGAAGATGAAAGTCCCCCGTGGGAGCGGCGTCCCGCCGCGATGCGGTGCCGCGGTGATCGCGAACGCTGCGGTGCCACGCCCGACCCCATCGCGGCGGGACGCCGCTCCCACAGGGTCGCTGCGCGACTTTCACGGTAAAGCCGCGACCTTCCATGCGCCGTCGGGATGTTGATTCCAGGGAATCGCCATCAACCGCTCAAAACGAGCCGAACAGCGTGCCGAGCACAATGATTGCCGCCAGCGCGATGATGGCGCCCACGATGGCGACCATCACCATATCAAAATAGCTTTCCTTGTGGGTCGAGCCGCAGACCGCCAGCAAGGTGACGACGGCGCCGTTGTGCGGGAGGCTGTCCAGGGTGCCGGCGCCGATCACCGCCACCCGGTGCATGAGCGCGGGGTCGATGCCCAGTTCGGCTGCAAGCTGCATGTAGGTCGAGCCGAGTGCCTCCAAGGCGATGGTGAGTCCGCCCGAAGCCGAGCCGGTGAGCGCGGCCAGCACGTTGGTGGAGACCGCCAGCGAGACCAGCGGGCCGCCCTCGATCCCGAGCACCCAGGCGCGCACCAGTTCAAAGGCGGGAAGTGCTGCCACCACGGTGCCGAAGCCGACCAGGCTGGCCACGCTGATCACCGGCAGCACCGAGGCGTTCAGGCCGGCGTCCACGCTCTCGCGCAGTTTGGGCAGGCGCTTCCAGTTCAATGCGAGCAAGGTCAGGATGGCGGCGATGAGCGCCACGATCACCGACCAGATGCCGCTCACCGCGGCCGGCGAGGTGGGACCCCAGCGGTCTTCGGCCAGGTAGCTCAGGTCCAGGTGCGGCAGGATCAGCAGGCTCATCACCAGATTGACCGCCACCACCACCAGCAGCGGCAGGAAGGCGATGAAAGCCGGAGGCAGCGCGGGGCAGGCCTGGCCCCGCTGCACCTCGGCCGGATCGAACGCGCTCGCCGTGGTGGCGCGCGACCGCACCAGCGGGTCATTCGCGGCCTGATCGGGAGCGAGTGAGACACCCAGGTTGCCGCCGTACCCGATGCCTTTACGCCGGGCCGAGGCTTCCGCCCGGCCCAGCCACCAGAGCCCGAACAGCAGCATGATGGCCGCGGCGATCAGGCCGAGACCGGGCGCGGCAAAAGGCGTGGTGCCGAAGAAGGGCATGGGGATGGCATTCTGGACGGCCGGGGTGCCCGGCAGGGCGGACATGGTGAAGGTCGAGGTGCCGAGTGCGATGGCCGCCGGCATCAGCCGACTCGGGATATTGGCATCCCGAAACAGTGTCTGCGCCATGGGTGCCAGCACGAAAAACGCCACGAACAGACTGACACCGCCGTAGGTGACCATGGCCCCGGCCAGCACCACCGCGAGGATGGCGTGCCGCGGCCCCAGGCTGTTGCCGATGAAGCGGGCCACCGCCTGCACCGAGCCACTATCCTCCATCAATTTGCCGAACAGCGCACCGAGCAGAAAGATGGGAAAGAACTGCGCCAGAAACCCGGCGGCACCACCCATGAAGGTCTGAGTCCAATGCGCCAGCAGCGGTTCGCCCGCGAACAGGGCGGCGATCAGGGCCGCGACCGGGGTCAGCAGCAGCACGCTCCAGCCGCGATAAGCGAGCCAGATGAGGAGCGCGAGTCCCAGCAGAATACCGATCAGGCCCATGGTGTAGATCCCCCCTCTGTGCATACTCCAGATCAGGCGCCCGGTTGCAAGGCACCCATAACGTGACGATGCGCCGGACGACCGCGGCGATCCCCACCGGGGCGACGATGGTCTCGCCGCGACGGGCCGGAACTCTAACATCGGTTGGCGGACGTCGCCAGAAAGCCCTGTCCCGCGGACCGGGCGCTGTCACACTTGCAAGATTGCCACATGGCGTGAGGGTCGAGTAACCTTTGCCGCATGACAACCTTCACAGAGCCCGCGGGGGCTGACTACACCCCGGCCGCCATGACCACCGCAGTCAAGAAGATCGACCTCGGCCTCCAGGGCGGCGGCGCCCATGGCGCATTCACCTGGGGCGTACTCGACCGTCTGTTGAGCGAAGAGCGGATTCAGATCGAGGGGATCAGCGGCACCTCGGCCGGGGCGATGAACGCGGTGGTCGTCGCCGATGGTCTCGCGCAGGGTGGGCGCGAAGGCGCGCGCGACGCACTGAAGCGGTTCTGGCGCGCGGTCAGCGAGGCCGGGAAAACCAGCCCGATCCAGCGCACCTGGGTCGACCAGATGCTCGGGCGCTGGTCGCTCGACTACTCGCCCGGCTATATCGCGATGGACCTGATGAGCCGGTTGGTGTCGACCTATGAGATGAACCCGCTGAACCTCAATCCGCTGCGCGACCTGGTGGCAAGTCTGGTGGATTTCGATCGGGTCAACCACTGCGAGTCCGTGAAACTGTTCATCAGCGCAACCAATGTCCGCACCGGCCGGCCGCATGTCTTCAAGTCACCGGACATCACGGTCGACACGGTCATGGCCTCGGCCTGCCTGCCGTTCGTCTTCCAGGCGGTCGAAATCGACGGCGAGGCGTACTGGGACGGCGGTTTCATGGGCAACCCCGTCCTCTATCCGCTGGTCGACGAGACCACCGCGCGCGATCTGGTGATCGTGCAGATCAACCCGCTGATTCGCGAGGGCGTGCCGCGGACCGCCCGTGACATCCTCAATCGCATCAATGAAATCGACTTCAATTCCAGTCTGCTGAAAGACATTCGTGCCATTCTCATGCTCAAGCTGCTGGGTGCCGCCCCGGAGCATCAGGACGAACGCCTGCGCGATCTGGCGATCCACCGGATTCACGCGGAGCACGACTTGGCCGATCTTGGCGTGTCCTCGAAGATGAACGCCGAGTGGGCTTTTCTCGAACACCTTCACGACATCGGCCAGCGCGCCGCGGACCGTTGGATCAGCGAACATTGGGAGGATCTCGGCGTCCGTTCGACCTATCCGCTCGACCACGTCCTCTGGGGTCTCGACCCCGTCATGCGGGGCGCCGCCCGGGCCGCCGCTTTTCCGTTCGAGGCGAAGGGCGACGCGCCCTGAGCGGGGCAAGCGCCAGCGTTCACGGCAGGGTCCAGAACTGCTTGGCAAGGCCAACCAGGGTCATATTCTCCGCAATGGCGTCGTGGGGTATCAGTAGATATCGCCAGGGCTTGCCGCCATGGGCGAGCGCATGTGTGGAGGCGTTGGCGCACCAACTGACTGCGACCGCTTTCTTCGTCAGCACCACCGCGTCCGCCATCTCCTTGCGCATCTTGGGTTCGAGCATATAGATCGTCGTGTCAGTCTCAGCCACGAAATCCGGCTGGTACTCCCGATGATTCGCGCCGTCGCGGTAGTAAATCTGGAACTGCCCTTTGGCGGGTCGAAACCACTTCTGGGCCTCTCGCTCCAGGATCACCGCGAGCTTGCGCTCGGCGTCGGACTCGAACTTCTGCACCGGATAAAGGTAGCGCTGGAAACCGCCAAACAGGTACCTGCCCATGTTGCTCTTGTCCTGGGGGCTGATCCAGTAGTCCGCGGGCGGCTCCGCTACCGCATAGCTGTATGCACTGGGCTTCAATTCCGTGAAGCCCTTGCTGATCTTCACCTCGTAACCCGCGGCCTCCTCGAACCAGTGCTGCTGCATCTGCGCATGAATGAAGGCGGCGATGTCCGGTTCTTCCGCGAGGCCCACGAGTTCCAACTGCGCCGGGGTGCGGCTCTCCTCAACCGCCGCGACAATGGCCGCCTGAACCTCAGGTGCCCTCAGATGCTCTACCGTCGGCACTGTCTGGGGGTCGCCGCTCAGTTTCTGGATCGCCGCGTAGGCCAGTTGCGCAAGGGCTTGTTCCTGAGGTTTATCGAAGGCGGCGGGCTGGTCCCGGCCTGCCACCTGGGTGCTGCTGGTGGGTGTCGCGGGTTTGAATCCAAGCTGGGTCGCCAACTGGGACTGGGAGACCATCGTAGCCGTTTTCTGACCCACCTGATCCATGTCCAGCACCACTGTCTGGAGCCGAATCGTCGATCCCGGCCGCTTGGCCTCGTCTACAATCTCCTGAAACCGGTCATGGGCGACGATGTTCAGCCGGTCCACCGTGGTCACGCCGGTGCGCACCCCATAAGGTAGACGCAGCCCGCGGCCGATGGACTGTTCGATCAGTACGCGGGCATTGGCGGCACGCAGGGGCACGATGGTGTAGAGATTGGTCACGTCCCAGCCCTCCTTGAGCATATTGACGTGGATGACGATCTCGGTGGGATCGTCCGCGTGCTCGACCTTAAGCAGATCGGCGATCATGCGTTCCTCGTCAACCCCGGTCTTACTCGAATCAACCTGAAGGACCTTATCGCGGTAGCGTCCCTCGAAAAATGCATCGGACTGGATCAGCGCCTTCAACTGACTTGCGTGCGTGGTATCGCGTGCGATGACCAAGACGAAGGGCTTGACGATGGGCTTGTCGGACTCCCGCGCGTAGGTCTCCAACTCCACCTTGACACCCTCGTGCAGCCGGACTCCGTCCTCCAGCTTGAGTCGCTCGATCTCCTGCGCCGACATCCCGCTGGGGTCGAAATCCTTGCGCGTCACCACCGCGGGCTCCTTGACGAAGCCATCGGCCATCGCCCGGCCCAGCGGATAGTCGACGATCACGTTCTTGAAGGGCAGGGTGCCCTTGCTCGTCTCCACGAACGGCGTCGCCGTCAACTCCAGCCCCAGGATCGGCTTGAGTTCATTGATCGCCCGTATTCCCGCACTCGCCCGGTAGCGATGCGACTCGTCCATCAGGAGCACCAGGTCCGGCAGCCCCGCCAGATAGTCGAAATAGCTCGCGCCGATGTATTCGGACAACCGCTTGATGCGCGGCGCCTTGCCGCCGCGCACCTCGGAGTTGATCTTGGAAATGTTGAAGATGTTGATCCGCACCGCGCCGAACAGCCGACCGCCGGTGACGTTCTGCTGCTCGTAGTTGTCGCCGGTGATGACCATTGGCGGTTCGGTGGCAAACTCCGCGATCCCGCGGAAGACATACTTGGGCGTATTCGGTGTGAAATCGGTGATCAGCTTGTTGTAAATCGTGAGATTGGGCGCCAGGACGAAGAAATTGTCGGTCCCGTGGGCTTGGTGCAGATAGCTGATGAATGCGCCCATGAGCCGGGTTTTGCCTACGCCCGTGGCGAGCGCAAAGCATAACGAGGGAAAATCCCGCTCAAAGTCGGTGACCGATGGAAACTCGCCGCGAATCGTCGCAAGCTTCGCAGCGACATCCGCGCCCTTGCCGGGTGGCGTTATCTCCATGATCCGGTGCAGGACCTCCAGCGACCGGCGCTGGGGCGGACGGCCGGCGATGGCGTTCACATGACAATTCACGGTTTCACTCCAGGTGCCTGCAGTATCGGCGCGATCGGCCTTGGTCATAAATCCGCCCAAGACCGAGTGCGGTGCTTGGCGATAGGGCAGAGGGAAGTTGGCAGGACCTTGCGATTTTCATACCCTTGGAGGTGCAAACTCACCGAGGGATGGAAAAGATGCCCGAA
>JACDZG010000135.1 GCA_013426805.1 Chromatiaceae bacterium | reverse complement strand
GGTCGCACGAAATCTGCTATCCATAATACCGCAATTTATGCCTATAGCAAGTATACTACCATCAACCTCCGTGGCTGATCGCCCACTCGGGCATCTGCCTGCCGGGTCTAAGCGGCTGATAGTAAATGCTAAGCTTGAGGGCCTGTCATGACGCAAGATGCAAGGGAGATAGGGAGAGAGAAGTGCGCTGTTCTTGAAACGGAGGGCCTCGATCATCGTTCCGGCCATCCGAACATGCCCGAATCCGAAACCTTCGACTGTTTCTTGAGCCATAACAGCCGAGACAAGGAAGCGGTGCGCGCCCTTGCCAAAGGCTTGCGCGCCCAGGGGATCTCCGTTTGGCTGGACGAAGACATGCTGCGCCCCGGCGCGCTCTGGCAACGGCTGCTCGAATCCGGCATCCGCGCCTCCCGCAGCGTCGCCGTTCTGGTCGGCGCGGACGGATTGGGCCCTTGGGAAGATGTCGAGATGCAAGCCGCACTGTCGCTCGCGGTCAAGGACGGACGACCCGTGATTCCGGTGCTGTTGGCCGATGCTCCTTCCGAGCCTGAACTGCCGCTGTTTCTGTCTGGACGTATCTGGGTCGATCTGCGCCCGCAGGCAGATTCGGGCAACCTGACCCCACTTGATCGGCTGATCTGGGGCATCACCGGCGAAGGTCCCGGTGGAGCATCCCAGCCACCCAAACCTGCTGACAGGAACTGTGACCAAGGCCGGACGGAACGCGCCGTTGAGTCGCTCAATTTTTTACCTCAATTCGTTGTTATAGTCGGGATTGTTAGTGTCGCTGCGTACTTCGTTTCTGAAAAATGGTTGCCGGACGAGAGAATAGGCTGGGCCCCATCAGTTGATTGCACGCCAAACTCGTTGTATAAACTTTTCGGATGGATCGTGGGAGCAGTAGTAATAACATTTATTGCAAGAACGTTGCCCGCATGGTCAAGCGGGTATCGCCGCATCGGCTCCGTGCTGCTGCCTATTTTTCTGGTACTATCTCTTGCTCTTGCATATCGGTATGCGGACGACTACCAAGAGGCGATTTACGAGAATATTCTTGAGAGTCCGACGGGACACGATCCCGGGTATGAGCATATTGTAATTCCCATGGAGATTGCGGCTGTTAACGACTGGTCGGGCGTCCCAGCGGTAGATGTAAAAGCAATAATAGAGAATAATTTCAGAGATAGTTCGGTATCAGCCTGCCACAAATTACTGCATTTCTGGTCCTGGCGCGCTTTTTTTGTATGTGTCGCACTATCTTCACTGATATGTTACGCGGTCTACATGGCCTTCGATCTTGCTCGGAAGCCGAAGTCTCGTCCGTAAAGAGGATAAAGCGCAGTAACTACTCAGGTACCCCCGCCCAGCCCCCAGCCTCCGGCTACTCGAAGCGCGGCTGAGGCGGGGATCCCTGGAAGGTCAGCGTGAGGGCGAGGTCGAGATTCGTGCCCTGTTTGTGGAGGGTCGCGAGATAGGAGCGGATGGTGCAGAAGGTCTCCAGGCCGCCCGCGGGGAAGAACCAGGGACAGACCACGGGGAAGAACCAGGGACAGACCACGGATACAGCAAGAACCAGCAGCAAGAACCAGGGACAGACCACGCAGCAAGAACCAGGGACAGACCACGGATACCGGTTCGCGCAAGCAGGCCGATCAAGGCAGACCGGTCGCCTCGCTCGATCCGAAGCGTCTGGCGGGCCAGGACCAGGACGAGCGCCATCGGACAGCTTGACGCGACACGGGAAACCTCGTGTCGAGTCGAGGGTCCCATCCGCCTGCCGCCGGTCGATCCGCCGTCGATCCCGGCTGACGGATCGATGCGAGGCAGCGTTCGACCGCCCTCGCGCCCGGATTCCAGTTCGCTGGCGCCGAGGGTCCTCCTGGGCACCGGGTCTTGACGGCATGCCGGGGCGCAGCCGCGGCACGCGCACAAGCCCTATACTCTCACCATTCGACGACACCAAGGCCCCAACATCCGCGGAGCACCAACCATGTCGATCGCCGAGGCCATCTACGAGCACAGCCTGCGCCTGCCGGAGCAGGCCGCCCGCGAGGCGCTTGCCTACATCGAGCATTTAGAGTATCGCTACGGCGTGGTGCCGCCCGCCGTCCCGAACCCGGATGACACCGAGCGCTTTCTCGCGGCGGTTGTCGGCGGGCTCGGCGACGACTTTCCCGACGACATCGCAGACGACGACTTAGGTCTCGACGCGCCGCGCCAGGCCCTGGATTGATGCCGTACCTGCTCGATACCAACGCCGCGATTGCGTTGATGAAGGGGCACCCGGCGCTGCTGCGGCAGGTGCAGCGCGTCGGGCGCTCGCAGTTGCGGCTGTGCGCGCCGGTTGAGGGCGAGCTGTGGTTCGGGGTAGCGAAGAGCTTGAAGGTCGAGGAGAACCGCACGCGGCTGCTGACGCTGCTTGGCTGGCTGCCGAGTCTCCCCTTTAGTGGCGAGGCGACCAGACAGTTCGGCAAGATCCGCGCTCATCTTGCCCGCCTGGGCACCCCAATCGGTCCCTACGACACGCAGATCGCCGCCATTGCGCTTGCGCACGACCTGACCTTGGTGACGAACAATGTCGACGAATTCAAACGTGTGCCGAATCTGCGGTGGGAGGATTGGACGAACTGATTGGGTCATCGGGGACAGACCGGGATTACGGATTACAGCGAATGCAGCCGGACTACTCGGGCGGTTGGTTTTGCGCCTGGCGGTAGGCGGCGATTTCCTCCTGCCAATCGTCAAAGGTCGGGTCGGCGGCAAGACTGCCGAAATGCTCGAGCAGCGACAAGGATCGATCGTCGTTGACTTCGTCGAGTTCCAGACGGACTAGCTCTACCCTGTCGAAATAGGCTCGAAGCCGCCGCTCGACTCCGCGCAACGCGGCCTCGCGAGTCGCCTCCCTGACGCGAATGTCCGGAAGCGTACTGACCTGTGCCAGGTAACCGTTGCCCTGTTTGCTCAAGATGATATCGACTTTCATGGAGCTAGAACCTGCCGATGGGGCCGCAAGACGCTCGGCTGACGCTAACACCAGCGCGGACAAGGGGCAAGTCCCGAACGCCGAGGAATACCTGGAGGAATACGGACAAAGGGGCCAGGATCGAGTTGTTCTCAGCGAGAAACCGGGAGAGACTCCACGCTCGCAACGCCCGGAAAACCGGTTGCCACAGGGGTACGAGAGATGGTCCATCCAGCAGATGACGACCTGCTTCCGGAATATGACCTGAGCGACACCAGGTCCCAACCGAACCGCTTCGCCGATCGGACCGAGGAACCGGTCCCGCTCGCCGATCCGGAGGACGAACGTCACCACCAGGAAAAGTCAGCGGGTTCGGCAAGATGAGCACCTGGCACAGCGCCCGGTTCGCGAAGTCCGTGCATCTGACGCACCATGCGGCACGGCGCATGGCCAGTCGGGGGCTGGACCTGGGCGCCGTCGCAGACCTGATCGAGACCGGAACGGTCAAGTGGAAGGACGCGCGGCACTGTTGGATCTTCCAAGAAATACCCGGCAGGGACGACAATCTGGTCTGTGCCGCGGCGATTGCCGGTCAGGCGATCGTTGTCAAGACCATCATGACCCTTTAGAGACCTGAAAAGGATTGAAAAAGAATGCGGACACCAAACCGTTTCGCTTACCCCGAAGCCGCTAACAAGCGTGACTAGCCGACCTCCTGGCAGTGGCAGAAGCCTCCAGCCACGCGAGCAGGCAGAATGACCCGCGGCAAAACCACTGAACGAACCCACCGCCCATGAACGCGCCGATCGACACACTGCGTCTGGACCTGAGGACCGGCCTGTCGGAGATCTACGGCCCCCGGCTCAAGGGGCTATTTCTGTTCGGTTCCTACGCTCGGGGCCAGGCCCAGCCGGAATCCGACCTGGACCTGCTGATGGTACTGGATCGGATCGACCGCTACGGTGCGGAGATCGACCGCACCGGTCATCTGGCCTCGCGCTTGTCGTTGGAGTACGGGACTACGATCAGCCGGGTCTTCGTCTCTGCGCTGGATTGGCAGGAGCGGACAACCCCATTCTTGGTCAATGCGCGCGCCGAGGCCGCCCCGGCATGACCGAAGCCTTTCGACCCTGGCCCCTGAACGATCCCGACTTGAGGGTAAAACGATGTCCAAAGACGAGTTGTTGGCACGAATTTCGGTCGATCCCGGCGTCTGCTTCGGCAAGCCTTGTATCAAGGGGCATAGGATTTGGGTGTCTTTGGTCCTCGATCTGCTCGCCGGGGGCTGGAGTCATCGCGAGATCCTCGATAATTATCCGGGTCTCCACGATGCGGATATCCTCGCGTGCATCGCCTACGGCGCGGAGATGACCCGCGAACGGTATATCGACATCGAGCTTGCGCACTCCGCATGAAGATCAAACTGGACGAGAATCTTGGCCGACGCGGGGCCAAGATCTTCCGCACCGCCGGACATGATGTCGAGACAGTGGCGAGCGAGCGTCTATCCGGTGCGACCGATCGGGAGCTGATTGACGTATGTCGCCGAGAGGACCGTTGCCTGGTCACACTGGATCTGGATTTCAGCAATCCGCTGGTGTTCAGACCTTCGGACTATGCCGGAATCGCGGTACTGCGGCTACCGCACCGCGCGACGGATAACGATTTATGGGCCGCCTGCGAGGTCTTGGTCAGGGGGCTGCGGATCGCACCGCTCGAGGGCAGGCTATGGATCATTCACCGCGGCATTATCCGCGAATATCGGCCGGAGCAGTAGGGGCAGTAGGGGCATTAGTCGACATTGACAGATGGGGTAACCTGAGATAATCAGGATAATCAGGTGCAGACCACAAATAGACCGAAAGACCCCGGTTAAGGTTCCCATTTGGAACGGGTCGGCGTGCGAGAATAATGGCTGGCCCACCCCACCGACCAGACGCTGATGGTCTAACGGCTCGTGGACGGGGCCTACGGCCGCCCCGAGGCCCCGCCCCGAGGTGCAAGCACTGACCGGCGAGACCGCGGTCGCGACCATCGCAGGGCGAGGTGTCATCTGACCGGCGGCGCCGGCCGAGACCGCGGGGGCAGGTTAATCAAGAAGCGCGTGAACGAGGCCATGGCCTACAACGGTCTGGTACAGACCTGGCCCGAGATTACCCGCCTGGCCCAAGCGTCGGCGCCCGCCGCGACGCCCGGTACCGGCGATTATTTTGCATAACCACAAGCGAGGTCAAATCATGCAAGTAGCTGTGGATCTTCCCAATGATTTTGTCGGGATGTTGACGCAGGATGTCGTCGCGCGGGAAATGCGGATGAGCTACGCGCTGGCCTTGTTCAAGGATGCTCGGGTCACGCTCGCCAAGGCCGCAGAACTGGCGGGAATGAATAGCTATGAGTTCATTGCCGTCTGCAAGGCACAGCGGATTCCCGTTATCGACATCTCCCGTGATGAGCTCGTCCAGGAAATGCAGTCAATCGGACGACCCCAATGATCCTGGTCGCGGATTGCTCTACCCTGATCGCCTTAGCGACATGCCATGGGCTGCATCTCTTAGATCGGCTGTTCGGGTCGGTCGTCGTCCCCGCGGCGGTTTATCTTGAAGCCGTGATCGGCGATAAGCCCCAAGCCAGGCAGTTAAAGGAGTATCTCCAAGGCCGAGTAAAAGCGATCGACCCATCTTATCCGATTCTGCTGGACGGTGTTTCGGATCGTGGCGAAACGGAGGCGATGATACGGTATCGACAGTTGGCCGCGGACCGGCTGCTGATCGATGACCGGCGTGGGCGGCGGGTGGCGGCAATAAACGGCATTGAGATCATTGGATCATTGGGTGTATTGTTGGCTGCAAAATAGGCGGGTCTGATCGACGCTGTCAAGCCTTACGTCATGCAGCTATCCGCTTCCGAGCTTTACCTTTCCAGCGATCTGATCGCGACAGTGATCGACATTGCGGGCTTTGCCGGTACTGGCGCGACGGACCTGAGCCAATCGACCTTGCAGCATCTCCTCGACGCTGACGATGCCGATCGCAATCCGAGTTGCCGGTAACGCCTGGATGCGGGGCAAAATCGCAGAGTGACCGCGCTGGAACAGACTTAGATGGTCGGTATCGAGGACTCGAAGCGCCACTGCCGGACTACTCGGGCGGTTGGTTTTGCGCCTGGCGGTAGGCGGCGATTTCTTCCTGCCAATCGTCAAAGGTCGGGTCGGCGGCAAAACTGCCGAAATGCTCGAGCAGAGACAAGGATCGATCGTCGTTGACTTCGTCGAGTTCCAGACGGACTAGCTCTACCCTGTCGAAATAGGCTCGAAGCCGCCGCTCGACTCCGCGCAACGCGGCCTCGCGAGTCGCCTCCCTGACGCGAATGTCCGGAAGCGTACTGACCTGTGCCAGGTAACCGTTGCCCTGTTTGCTCAAGATGATATCGACTTTCATGGAGCTAGAACCTGCCGATGGGGCCGCAAGACGCTCGGCTGACGCTAACACCAGCGCGGACAAGGGGCAAGTCCCGAACGCCGAGGAATACCTGGAGGAATACCGAGTGAATGCCGGTGACAGACCACGGTTTCCGCGCCAGCGAAATCGTGCGCGCCAGCCTGCTGACTGCTCGACGAGCGCGCGCAACGGCTCGAAGCCCTGCGCCAAGCGCCGATCGAAGTGAAGCGGCGGCCCGGCCGCCGTACCGCCCGCGCGCCCCTTCGGTCACGCGTGACAGACTCTGCCATAATTGCCGCCTGCCAACCTGGAGGTGCCAGCTCATGCCAACCCGAAACGTCGTTCTGACCGAACATCAAGAGGCCTTCATCGGCCAATTGGTGGGGTCTGGCCGGTATCGGAACGCCAGCGAAGTCCTGCGCGAAAGCCTGCGCCTGATGGAGCGCCGCGAGTCCCTGGAGACAGCGAAGCTCGATGAGCTGCGGGCCAGATTGGACGAGGCCGAAGGCGATGTCGCCGCAGGCCGATTGGTGGCGTTCACGCCCGGTCTGCTGCAGGCCCTTGATGCGGATGACCTGGGCGAGTCGCTGGATGCGAGACCAGCATGACGCAGGTGCGCCTGACCCGGGGCGCACTCGACGACATTCGGCGGGTCTTGAGGCGCAGCGAGGCGGAATTCGGCGGTGCCGCGCGCACCCGTTACCGGATACTGCTCGACTAGGCGCTTCGCGATCTCGCCGAGGACCAGGGCCGCATTGGGGTTAGACCGATCGCCGATGTGAGACCCGGATACTTCGTCTATCACCTCAAGTGGAGCAAGCCGTGAGTCGGCGGTGCCTCGGTGGGGCGACCGCGGCATTTTGCTCGTCTTTTCGGTCGATGCGATGGGCGATGTCATCATCGCTGCCGTCGCTCACGAACGCGAGCTGCTTGAGCGGCACCTGGACATGTGAGCCAGGGGACAAAGGGGCCAGGCTCGAGTTGTTCTCTGCGAGAAACCGGGAGACTCCATGCTCGCAACGCCCGGGAAGCCGGTTGCCACAGGGGTACGAGACGATGGTCCATCCAGCGCGCAAACCTGGGACGGACCACGGATACCTCGTCGCGGGTCCCATCCGCCTGCCGCCGGTCGATCCGCCCGGCCGAGGGATCGACGCGAGGCAGCGTGCGACCGCACTCGCGTCCGGATTCCAGACCGCTCCGGCGCGCTCGACTCGGAACCAGTAGCGGGTTAACCTGATCCGGCTGGAAAACCGGGCCGACAACCCGAGTCCGGCTCTCGCGCAGTGCAATTCGCCTGTGCGAAAGGCACGCGAAGCCCATGCGGTAGAATCCGGACACGACCTCGCGGCAATCTTTAGAGACTTGAAAAGGATTGAAAAAGAATGCGGACACCCAACCGTATCGCTTCCCCCGAAGCCGCTAACAAGCACGACTAGCCGACCTCCTTCGGCAGCGGCAGAAGCCTCCGGCCACGCGAGCAGGCAGAATGACCCGCGGCAATACCACTTAACGAGCCCGTCGCCCATGAACGCGCCGATCGACACACTGCGTCTGGACCTGAGGACCGGCCTGTCGGAGATCTACGGCTCCCGACTCAAGGGGCTGTTTTTGTTCGGTTCCTATGCTCGGGGCCAGGCCCAGCCGGAATCCGACCTGGACCTGCTGGTGGTACTGGATCGGATCGACCGCTACGGTGCGGAGATCGACCGCACCGGTCATTTGGCCTCGCGCTTGTCGTTGGAGTACGGGATTACGATCAGCCGGGTCTTCGTCTCTGCGCTGGATTGGAAGGAGCGGACAACCCCATTCTTGGCCAATGCGCGCGCCGAGGCCGTCGCGGCATGACCGAAGATAGCGCCAAGCTATTGGAAAAGGCCGGTCGCGCCATCCGTGCCGCGACTCGACTGCTGGCGGATGCCGATATAGATTTCGCCGCCAGCCGCGCCTATTACGCGATGTTCTACTGCGTGCAGGCATTACTGGCCGAGAAAGGACTGCGTTTCTCCAAGCACAGCGGAGCAATCGGCGCCTTTGGAGCCCATTTCGCCAAGACCGGGGAGTTGGACTCGCAATATCACCGCTGGCTCTTGGATGCCTTCGACAAGCGTCAACTGGGGGATTACGGATTGGATGCGGTGCTCATAGAGGACGAAGTTCGAGAGATGATCGAGCATGCCAGCACCCTCTTGGCGGAGGCGAAACGTTATTTTGGGGTATCGGACGCGAGCTGATGCGGAATACCGGCCCGGAAACCAGGGACACGCGGAAACCGGGCGGGAAACTAGGGGCCGACCAAGATACCGCATTGGGGTCCCATCCGCCTGCCGCCGATCGATCCGCCGCCGACCCCGGCCGACAGATCGAAGCTAGGCAACGTTTGACCGCCCCGGCGTCGGCACTCCAGTTGTAAATATGTCGACTCCGACATACCCTTCCACCCGATGAGCGACCGCGACAAACCGCTGTGTGGCTGCACGGCGAGGTCAAGATCCAACCGTTCTCCGCCGCCGCCCGGATCGAGGCAGGCGTGTCGCTGCGCCGACTCCAGCGCGGCGAGACACTCCCGATGCCCCACTCGCGACCGATGCCGACAATCGGGCCACCGTTGCCACGAACTGCGCATCAACGACGCTGACGCGACCTGGCGCATCGTATAGCGGCTGGACCAAGACGCGGTGATTATCAGCGAGGTCTTCCGCAAGAAGACCCGATCCACCCCCATTCGAGCGATCGATATCTGCAAACGACGGTTCGCAGACGATGATCGATGAAGCGAAGCAACGGCGTCTTACCGAACGGGGCCGGCACATCGGCTGCGCCGATGAATTCCTGGAGCTATCGGCCGAAGCATCGGCCTATGTCGACCTGTCCGGCATCGTCGATGTAGAAGATCAGGTACGGCGATTTCTTGATCGGCCAACTGCGCAGGCCAGGGATCCCCAGCAGATCCGCGTAGCGGCGAGAGCCGATGGCTGGATGGGTGGCGCGGGTACGCAGCGCATCTTCGAGTTGGTCGGCAAGCTGTCTGGCCGGGCTTGGTCCGCCTTCGGCACGGCAGTACGCAAAGACCGCGTCGATGTCGGCTTGTGCGAGCGGTCGGAGAACCAGGGGCTTGCCGCTCATTCGGCGATCTCGCCGACGGCTCGCGCCCGCAATCCGGCAAGCCAGGCGTCGTCAATCGGTTCCGCTGGTCCGGAGTCGCGCCCCGCCAGCAACTTCTCGCGAAGCATTTCGATATCGCGCTCGCGCCGAATGAGCGCGCCGAGATACTCGCTCGTGCTGGAGTAGCGTTGCGCGGCGACCTTTCGATTCACGAAGTCGCGCAAGTCTTCCGGCAGGGAGATGTTCATGGTGGCCATAGTCGGCGCTCCGCAGTTTGGCAATCCTTGGTAAGGCTAACATGCATCGACCCCCGCCGCCGCCCCGGCCGGGGGAAACATTCGACGACACCAAGGCCCCAACACCCGCGGAGCACCAACCATGTCGATCGCCGAGGTCATCTACGAGCACAGCCTGCGCCTGTCGGAGCAGGCAGCCCGCGAGGCGCTTGCCTTCATCGAGTGTTTAGAGGGTCGCTACGGCGTGGTACCGCCCGCCGTCCTGGACCTGGATGACACCGAGCGGCCGTACCACCGACCAGCACCGCCCCCGGCAGGATGACCTGCCAGTGCGCGGCGGCGAGCACCCGCTCACCGTCAGACGGCGACGCGGTAGGCTTGGGCATAGTGCAACCGGAAATGATAGCGCGGCTTAGGGGTCCGACACTTGCGCCCGGCAGACCTGCTCCACCTTGTCGAGCAGCGCGGGGTCCGCGAGCACCGCCCGACGCAACGCTGCCCAGTCATCCCAGCGCCCGCGGGCGATCAGGTCGTCGATGGCGGCCAGGGTCAGGTGCTGGTGGTGCAGATGGCGGTGTGGGCAAGAGCGAACAACGGGAATAACATCAACGACTCATCCGCCGATGTCGAGATCGCTCCTCGCGGCACCCGGGCAGGATATCGCCCTTCGTACGACTTTAGCAGGGCCAGCGGCGGCGCCTGCCGCCGCGCTGCCATGTCCCGCCGATTCATTCGGATATCCTGACCATGCTGAGCCACCTTTACGCCGATAACTTCCGCTGTCTGGTCAATTTCGAGTGGACCTTGGGGCGAATCGTCCTGCTACTGGGGCCAAATGGCGTCGGCAAGTCCACGCTATTCGACCTGCTGGAGCGTCTGCGCCGCCTGGTGGTCGATGGGGCGCGCATCGACGACGGCTTCAGCTCCGCCGACCTGACCGCCTGAGAAACACGATTCGAGCAGCGCTTCGAACTCGACATGGTGCGGGACGACGCCCACCTCTTCCGTTATGCGCTGACGCTCTCCCACGACCCGGACCGTCGGCGGGTACGCATCGAACGGGAAACCCTGCATCGCGACGGGCAAGCCCTGTTCGAGTTCGCGGTGAATGGAACTGAGGCGCGCGCCCCGCTGTTCCGATGGCGAGCGGGCCTTGATCGCACTTTACACACTGATCCACTGCCTGCCGGACGGCGGCGCCACCCTGTGCGTCGATGAGCCCGAGAACTTCCTGGCGCTGCCTGAGATCGGCCCATGGTTGGACCGCTTTGACGAACGCTGCGCCGAGCCACCCCAGCAGGGCATCCTGATCTCTCACCATCCCCGGCCGATCAACCTGCTCGCCCGCGACGCCGGGTACTGGATCGACCGCGACGGCCCGCCGGCACCGACGCGGGTACGCCGAATCGAACCGGGCACCGGCGCCGCCGGGGTTTCGATGGATCAACTGGTCGAGCGGGGATGGGTCCTCGATGAGCCGCGGACGGTCCGCACAGCGGACACTGCGGTAACACCGTGACCTGTAGGGTCCGCTGTGCGGACCGACCACTAAAGTCTCCCACGACGACGTAGTGACCGCAAAGTTGCCGGACCGATATCGTAACCAACAGGTGCGCATGACGGACGACACCCTGACCGGGATCTATCGGGCATTGCTCGCGGCTAATCGGGACTTGGCCATTACGCCATCTGTTTTCACCGGCCGTCGACGCTCTCCAACGCGAATTTTCGGGGGCGCAACACCCTCAAGGTCGGCCCCACCCATTACCTTATGCCATCCTTACCAGGTGATCCAAAATCGGGCCTCGTGCCGATCGTAGATGTCGAACACCAGCCACCAGTCGGGCAGTGCCGTATAGTCGAGCGAATGCCGTGCCGCGCACCACTCACCAAAGACAATCAGATGTATATCCAGGGCATCGAACAGGGCGTCCTCATGGGCTGCCAGCCAGGGCACCAAGCGGGCGAATTGGCCACCGAAGGGTGGCGTCAGATACTGGCCCCGGTTCTGCACACGTACGACCCCATCGATTCCGACCGAAAACCCCAGGTTGGCGCCATCGAGCTTTTCCTCCACCACAACTTCGGCAGCCAGCAGTGCGCCCGCCTCGGTCAATGATAACACCTTATCATCACGCGGTTCGCCCTTGCCCAGCCAGGCGAAATGCGGGGTGTGGGGGAAGCGGAAGAAGTCGGTCATTGCTTCGGGGGGTGCTTCGCGTTCCATTTTTCGATTAGCCACTCGTACAAAAGGTGATTGACCGTCACGCCGTTGGCCGCCAGCACGTCCCCACAGTCGAGCCAATCGGTATCGCAGGCATTCACCAACTGACAGCCGTGTCCTTCTGCGCCGGCCGCCAGCACCGCAGCCACCATCTTACGATCATCGAGATCGGTCACAGCGTCAGCCAGGACTTGCGGCAGCACGGCGTGCCCATTCGTATCGGTCGCCAGTCCTACCCAGATGACTTCGTTGCGATCCCGCTTGGCCATCAGGGCCAGCCAACCATAATCCTGTTCCGAGAGTTTGTTCCGATATTCACCGCACAGATGCCAATCCCAATCCAGTACGGCATGACGCGAACTGTCGGCCTCAAAGTCGACCACCCAGGAGAGAACCTGCCCACGCAGTGCCGCCTCTTGAACGGGGGTGGCGTCCGGTCGAAAGAGCGAACCATCGTCGGCCGCGCTCGCAACGATCAGGACATTGGTGTCGACGACCTGGGCCTCAGCCACTGAGCCGCTCCCTCATGCGCTCCGCACGGGCCTGAGCCTGGGCGCGCGCCTCGCCCACACTGTCGCCGAAAAAGTAAGGCGGCCAATTGTTCACCGCACCGAATTCGTCGACTTCCAGTGAGCGCAGAGAAGCATGTCGGCCTTCGCGCTCGACAAAGTACATTGCGCATTGATCCGGACTTGTCTGCTTCTGCGCTATCAGCGTCTGCATCCGTCTGAACAAATGCTCCGAGTGCGTCTCGACGATGAACTGAATATTGCGATGGCGATTGCGGCTCACTTGGACGAACAGTTCGGCGAGCGCCGCCTGCGCCAGTGGGTGCAAATGGATTTCCGGCTCCTCCAGTACGACGGTGCTGCCGTTGGGCGCGAAATACGCCAAGGTCAACACCGGAAGCACCTGCGACACGCCGATGCCGACATCAACGAGGTTCGCCGATACGTTGTCGCGGTGAATCACCAACTCGTAACGCGAGGAGCGGCCGACCTGGCGCAGCTCCAGCTTATCGGCGATCTGCATCTTCTTCAGCCACTCCGAAACACCCGACAGCACGCCGGATTCCCAGCCATCGCGCAGCAATGCACTGGCCAGCAAGGCATCCGTGGCCCGGCTACCGTCGCTGCCAATGTCACCGGGACTCGACTTGTTCCACAAATAGTCGCGCTCCGGTCGGCGCCGTATCGGGCCTAAGTAGCGTATCCCTTCAAGCTCGCGGCGGATGGCGAGGCTGAGGTCCTGCGCCAGGGCGGCGTCCTCACCGAGCAATGCCAGCGATTCGGGTGAGAGCGCGATCGATCGCTCGGGAGCGAAATCGCGGCCCTTACCGCGCGGCTGGGTTTCGTCATCAACGAATAGGGAGAAGGCACCTTTTTCCCGGCGTACCACACGCAGACGACGTTCGCCGGTCCCAATCTCCAATTCTTGGACCACCGCTGCACCATTCGAGGCTTGCCCGTAGCTGCAAGCGAAATGGCCATCGTGCACACGCTCATATGCCGGTCGCCGGAACCCGAAGGCGATGTCGAACCGCCGCAGACCGCGGGCCTCGGCACAGAGGACGCTGTCGAAGTCACCGAAATTAAAAAGATCGCTCGCCTCGTCGCCCCCCAGATTGAGATGGATCAACCGGTCCGGCGATTGTGCCGTTTGCTTCAGCAACAACATGCTCTGGATCAGGGACGATTTTCCCGACGAGTTGGTTCCCAGCAACATAGTCAACGGGCGTAGCGGGATCGGACCGGTATCCAGCCAAGTCTTGAAGTTCTTCAGGCGTAGCTCAGTCAGCACGGTAATCTCGCGACTCTCTTCTAAGGTTGGCACAGATTATCCCACGCTTCCAGCACCAGCCGCCGCGGGCTGGAGTCATCGCGCGATCCTCGATCACGATCCGGGTCTCGGCGACGTGGACATCCTCGCGTGCATCGCCTACGGCGCCGAGATGACCCGCGAGCGGACCATCGATATTGAGCTTGCGCACTCCGCACAGAAATGATGGCGCTGGGCATCGGGGTCCGACACCTGCGCCCGGTAGACCTGCTCCACCTTGTCGAACAGCGCGGGGTCCGCGGGCATCGCCCGACGCAACGCTACCCAGTCATCCCAGTGCCTGCGGGCGATCAGGTCGCCGATAGCGGCCAGGGTCAGGCGCTGGTGGTGCAGATGGCGGTGTTCTATGGAGGGTACCTGGTGGAGGGATCGCGAATCCGGTGTCTGGCGGTGGTCTATTCCTCGACGGTGCCCTGCGGGCGGCGGCTCGGCGCCGGGGCCGGCGCTGCGGCCTCACCATCATGCCACGCTCGCATCGGCTATCGGTTCCGCGGCAAGCTGAACCGCTGCGGCCCATCCAGCAATCGCTCCGGCCAAGCAGGAAGACCCCATGCCTCCAGTGGGTTGGCGGCGGCTGGCGCTTCATCCACGGCCTGCTCTGGGACCACCTCGCCGCCCAAGATCCCCGCGCCACCCGCCCGCCGCAGCGGGGTCCAGCCGTGCATCCGGACTGAGCAGGGCAAAAAGCCCGCGTCTATCGTGCCGGAGACCTGGACCGCGCGAGATCAGCACGGCAGCGAAGAGATCGAACAGAGGATAACCATCGACGTGCACCCCAGCCAAGGCAACTGCCGACCCGATCGGCCCACCGTGCTTGGGCGTGGCCGCGGCGGTTGGCATCACTTTCAGGCCGCGGGACGCCCCACCATCGATCCCGTCGGTTCAGCACTGAAGGGGACGGGCGACCGTCAGCCGCCGCGGCCAGTACGCTTGGGCAAGATCTCGCCCAACTTAGAGTGCGGTCCAAAGTGCTGTCGTCGCAGACGCCCGTAGGATGGGCAGAGCGAGAGCGATGCCCATCCTACCGACAGGCTCGGCCCAAACAAACCACATCACGTCCGATCGCACCCGGATCTCACCCTTCGTGCGACTATAGCAGGACCAGCGGCGGCGCCTGCCGCCGTGCTGCCATGTCCCGCCGATTCATTCGGATATCCTGACGATGCTGAGCCGCCTTTACGCCGATAACTTCCGCCGGCTGGTCTATTTCGAGTTGACCTTGGGGCGGATCGTCCTGCTGCTGGGGCCAAATGGCGCCGGCAAGTCCAGGCTCTTCGACCTGCTGGGGCGTCTGCGCCGCCTCGTGGTCGATAGGGCGCGCATCGACGACTGCTTCACTTGTGCGGACCTGACCGCCTGGGAAACGTGTTGCGCCTGCGCCAGTCGGGCGAGGCCAAGCGCTTGAGGGCAGCGGACGAGTATGCGAATCAGCCGGAATGATAACGCGCCCCTCTCGTACCTGGGCAGCCCCTACACCAAGCCCTGCCTGGATGCGGTAGTCACCCTGCTTCAGGGCGGTTTGGCGATCCGCAGGGCGGACATCCTGACTGCAACCGACCGCCACGGCCTGCTGTTGGCGCTGGAGGCGGACGACAAGGTCGCGGTCAAGTCCGGGTTCGCCTCCGGCTACGTCGGAGAAGCCCCCCGGACTTTTTCCTACGTCCTTCAACTGCTGCGGGAGCACGGGGCCGAGATCGACGAATATCGCGTGGAGCCCGCGTTGCTGGACCGGTTGGACCGCTCGGCGCTGCGGGAATCCGATCTGAGCATGATCGACGGGGCCACGCCGGTGCGACCCATGCGCTGGTTCGACTACATCCTGGATGCTCACCGCGCGGCGGGTCGGACCAAGACCCTCTGGTCCGAGTTTCCGCCGGTGGTGCCCTTCGCCATCGTCGATCCGCGGCTGATGGATCTGGCACTCGGATTCTGGGAGGACCCGGATGCGCGGCTCACGGACGCCTATCGCCGGCTGGAGGACATGGTCCGGGCGCGGATCGGCAGCGAAGAGCACGGGGCCAATCTCTTCGAGAAAGCCTTTCGCAACAGACCCACCCGGCTTGCTTGGCCCGGGTTGCTTCAGGCCGAGACGGCCGCACGCACCGATCTGTTCAAATCCGTCTTCGGCGCCTTCCGCAACCCCCGCTTCCACCGGGAGCTTGCCCATCGGCCCGACGCGCTGCTCTCGGAGCTGCTCCTGATCAACCAGTTGTTCCGGCTGGAGCGGGAGGCAGTCAAAGTGCCGGAGGTCGAGTAGGATCGGCGCAGCAGCGGGTAGGGTGCGGTGAGCGCGCGCGAACCGCACCGATGGCGACCGCGGATCGGCGCGGTTCGTCCCTGACACTGGTGGCGAATTCACCGGTCCCCTCAGGCAGGCTGATGGCGCGTTGGATAGCGCATTCTGGCTCCCACGCTCCTGCGTGGGAGCGCGTGCGGGCGCTCCGCGTCCGGC
>JACDZG010000301.1 GCA_013426805.1 Chromatiaceae bacterium | reverse complement strand
AAATGTAATCGGGAGGGCTTTTCCTCAGGTCTCCTATTGACAACGCTACCAAATTATTAAAATACATAACAGAAAGAAGAATAATGGTTTTTCAAGCGTAAGCTTCTATGAACTATTTAATGAATCAGAGAATTCAATATGCAAGAAATTAGATAGAATTGGTATGAAATTTGGTTACACATTATACAAACTTGGTTCAATGTATATGCACGGTTCAACATTTTCAAATTTTTTTCTAACTGATGACGAGTCCATCACGCCTAAAATTGCTAATCACAAAGAAACACTAGACGCCAAAGCAAGCTTTATTGGCTGGCAATGTAACAGTATTTTTGTATTATTGGCATTGCTCCAAAACAAATTATGGGCAGAAAAGAACAAACCAAAACCCTAATCGGGTAAGGGCGGGTTTTTCTTTCTCCCGCCCTCCCCACACCACCCGGCGTGCGGGTCCGCACCGGGCGGTTCAAAGAGATTACCGGGCCGTGGCCGGGTAGTGAATGCGCACCCAAAGATCTTTGATTGACAACAGACCCTGTTTCTCAAGCCATTCATTGGTCATCCCACTCTGTGTCGCCAACGTTCGTGACAGCCTCCAAGGCCCCTTTCTACTTATGGCAACATCAATTGCCGATTTCAGGAAGGTGCCGAGCCGAAGAAGAGTAAAAGGGTAGAGTAGGAAGCTGATTTACCGAGCATAGCCAGGACTTGTATTGACGCCTTATCGCACGCGACTACTACGTGTCTACCGGCCTGATCGTTCATCAGCCTCCCCTCATCAAACCGGACTTGCGGTTTTCCCGCATCCCGCTTTCCGATGTTCTTCACACCAAAGCATGCGCCGAGTTCCAACCAGCTTTCCCGGAAACCTTGTACAGCCCGTAGCGTTCATAGAGATCGTGGGCCGGAAATCGACGGTGTGCTGATTTCCTGTCCTTAACCTTGTGACGCTTCATCAAGTGCGTTCGCAACCGCTCTTCCGCATGATACCTGACCTTACTCATCATCTTGCTTGAGTTACGAAAGTGGAAATAGTTCGCCCAGCCTCGCAGACTGCGGTTCACATTTGCCACAATATCACTCAAGGGAGTAAAAGGGGTCAGATTCACTTTAAATTGAAATTCCGGATACCAGTCGTTCGAGCGGACTCGCTTAAGCTCGCCGCTCAACTCCACGTAAGGCATCATTATCTGCCATCGATGATGTTTTTTTTACACAACAATAGGGTGAGTAATAATGACAAATGGTGGGCTTAGGCAGGTTTTTTTAGGGATTTCTGGTTAGTTCGGCTGTCATGTTCGGTATTGCCTCACGGGCAGATGCGGTCGAGTTTGAGGCGATTCGTTCGGATATAAAGGGGATGACCAGCGTCGCGTGGGATGACTCCACGAAGAGTATCAAGGGCCAGCGAGTGGCTTGGTCTGGGTGGGTCTCAGATGTAAAGGAGCAGTTTCCTGGCGGTGGCTTTTAAATTCTCATCGACATGGATCCGCCAGGTTCCGCGTCGGTACAGGATGTGTACATTGAAGACATCCCCAAGAGCACAGCCGCCCAATTTGAAAAAAATCAGAAAGCACTAGTGTCCCAACGTTTAATCAAACAATAACAGCTGCTTATATTTAGGCTCG
>JACDZG010000300.1 GCA_013426805.1 Chromatiaceae bacterium | reverse complement strand
CGGCACCCGGAAGAGGGGGGCAAGCCCGGAAGAGGACGAGGCCCTGCGCCTGGAATTACTGGCCGACCCCAAAGAGCGGGCCGAGCATCTGATGCTTGTTGATCTTGGCCGCAACGATGTGGGGCGGGTGGCCCGTGACGGCAGTGTTGAGGTTAAGGATCTGCTGGTGGTGGAAAAATACAGCCATGTGATGCATCTGGTGTCCGGGGTGCACGGCCTTATTGCCGAGGGCAAGGATCAATTCGATGTGATGGATGCCTGTTTCCCGGCGGGTACGGTGAGCGGGGCCCCCAAGATCCGGGCCATGGAGATCATTGAAGAGCTGGAACCCGAGCGGCGCGGGCCCTATGCCGGGGCTGTGGGCTATTTCGGTTTTTCCGGCAATATGGATTTCTGTATCACCATCCGGACCTTTGTCATGCAGGGGCAGGATCTGTGGATTCAGGCCGGAGCGGGAATCGTCTATGATTCCGATCCGGACAAGGAACTGGAAGAGACTGTTAATAAATCCATGGGGTTGCGCCGGGCGGTGGAGCTTGCGGAAATGGGATTTTAGAGACCGTTGCTCTCCGAGCAAGGTCTCTTTCTTGCTTGGAGGGCTTACGGACTCTTATGCCGCATCCAGAAAACAGCATCAGTTCGGCTGTTTTCTGGTGTGGCGTGTGGCAATAAAACGAGCTGGTGCCTGAATCCTTCTCTTTTTTGTCTTGCGAAATCAAGATGGTGTAATCGAAGTTAGCTCCGACCAAGAGGATGTTTACAAGCTAATAGCCAAAGACCTAGGCGTGCTTCCAGATAGCAGGGCTCAAGTAATTGTTTGTGTTGAAGGGCCAAATGATATCGCCTTTTTCAAAAATTTGTCATCTATCCGGATAAGTGAAAGACATGTAGCCCCGGATTTCGAGAATGATCCGAGAATTGTACTTCTGCCTTTAGGTGGCGACACATTACGAGACTGGGTAAACAGCTACTATTTAAAAAACATAGGAAAACCAGAAGTCCATATTTATGATCGTGATGATCAAATCCACCTAAGTATCAACCTACGTGTGACGCGGTAAACGCGAGAGCGGGTGGGTCAATTGCATTTATTACTGGTAAACGAGAGGCTGAGAACTATCTGCATCCTGACGCGATTTCAGAGGTGCTGTATATTCAAGTCACCTATACAGATAACTGCGATGTGCCAACAATTGTGGGGGAGGCGCTTGGCGTAAATGACGAACTGCTAAGAGAAAGTTAAACCGAATTGCTGTAAAGAAAATGACGAAAGCAAGGCTTGATGAACGTGATCCAAATGGTGAGCTGTTAGGTTGGCTAGATGAAATTTTACAGCGATGCAGCTAGGGCTAACAAAGTGCTGCTATCGGGCAATCTTTCCGTTACGCTCTTAAATTGCCGCAGAGCGCGGCGTTATACTCAAATCTATGACGTAGGTAGTTAGATTGGCGCACTAGTGTCCGGTTGCTAATCAAATAATTTCAGTTGCTTACATGCAGGTTCAGTAGTGTTGCTGCAATCTCGATCCGTAATTAGCTGATAAATCGAGATTTTTTCGAATACCGAGACGCTTATAATCTGTAGAATTGTGTAAAGACTTTCTTGAAGATTGAGTCGCTTCTTCATAATAG
>JACDZG010000134.1 GCA_013426805.1 Chromatiaceae bacterium | reverse complement strand
AGCCTTGATGTTGACTCATACCCTAATCCTAGGGGCTAAGTCCGACAGGCTGCTATCTGACCGAGCCGCTGCATGTTCGGCTGGTCAAGGAGATCTCCCAGGGCTATGGCGAGCGGGCGCGGACCCTGGTGCTGGTGAGTCATTCCCTGGAGGTTCCGCCGGATATTCGGCACCTGTGCGTGCGTTTCGATTTGCGCCTGCCGGACCGCAACCGCATCCTCGCGCTGATCCGCGAGGAGGCCCAGACGTGGCGGCAGACCGGTGCACCGGGGGTGCGCGCGGCCCGCGAGGCGGTCGACCAACTCTCGCAGAATCTGCTCGGGGTCACCGAGTCCGATGCGCGCCGACTGCTTCGCCATCCATCTGCGCAACCGCGGGCTCGACCCGGCGCACGTTGATCTGGAACGCCTGGCGCAGGCGAGCGAGGGGTTCACCGGGGCCGGGATCGAGCAGGCCGTGGTCTCCGCGCTCTACGCGCTGGACGTCTCCAGCCGGGTGCCTGATACTCAGGCACTGGTCGATGAACTCGCGCGGACCCAGCCGCTGTCGGTGGTCATGTTCGAGCAGATCGCCGCGCTGCGCGCCTGGGCGCGCGAGCGTACAGTGCCGGCTCACGGACCGGTGCTCGCCGCATCGGACGACGCGTCTTGATGGCGCCGGGATGACGGCCTCGCGGTGCTCTGGTGTAATGGCCCACATGAACCCCCATTTTGTCCGTCGCCGGCTGGCGCTCATCCGCGAATACTAAAGACCCTGCTCCGAGGCTCATCGATGGAATACAAGGATTATTATCAGACTCTGGGGGTGGCCCGGGATGCCTCCCAAGACGAGATCAAGCGCGCGTATCGCAAGCTGGCGCGCAAGTTCCATCCGGACGTGAGCAAGGAGCCTGACGCTGAAGCCCGTTTCAAGGCGGTGAACGAGGCCAACGAGGTCCTCCACGACCCGGAGAAGCGTGCCGCTTATGATGCACTCGGCAAGAACTGGCGTGCCGGTCAGGACTTTCGCCCGCCGCCCGGCGGCGGTGCGCACGACTTTCGCTTCAGCCAGGACGAGGCGGCCGATTTCAGCGATTTCTTTTCGAGCCTCTTCGGGCGTGACTTCAGAGGTGGCCCGGGCGGCGCCGGCACGCCGCGCAAACGGCGGGGACAGGACCAGACGGTGCGGATTCAGATCGAACTCGAAGATGCCTTTCAGGGCGCCACCCGGCAACTCAAGCTGGAGGTTCCGGAAGCGGGGCCGGACGGGCGCATGAGCACCCATGCACGCACGCTCAGCGTCCGTATTCCGGCGGGGGTGACCCAGGGCCAGCAGATCCGTCTGAGCGGTCAAGGCGGTCCGGGCGCCCACGGCGGTCCGGCCGGAGACCTCTATCTGGAGGTCGAAATCAAGCCGCACCGGCATTTCACCCCGGACGGCAAGGACATCGCGTTGCGTCTGCCCATCGCCCCCTGGGAGGCGGCCCTGGGTGCGACGGTGCCGGTGCCGACCCTGGGTGGTCCGGTGAACCTCAAGATCGCGCCGGGGTCTCAGACTGGTCAACGGTTGCGTCTGAAGGGACGCGGCTTGCCCGGTGACCCGCCTGGAGACGAAATGGTGCTCCTGGAGATCGTTGTGCCGCCGGCCGACACGGCCGAGGCGAGGCGGGTCTATGAACACATGGCCGAGCAGTTGCGCTTCAATCCGCGCGCTGAATTGGGGGTCTGAAGACCATGGTAAAAACTGAGATTCGCCTCGAGGGGATTGTCTTGGACGAGGGGATGGCCGTCACCCTGGCCGAGCTGACCCAACTGTGCGGCTCCAGCGCGCGGTCTCTGCAACTGATGGTGACCGAGGGCTTGTTGCGCCCGCGGCAGGGTCAGGCGCCGGCCGAGTGGCGCTTCGATGGTGTGCAAGTGCGGCGGGCGCGGCGCGCCCAGCGCCTGCGCCGTGACCTCGAGCTGAACCTGTCCGGTACCGCCCTGGCGCTGGACCTGCTGGACGAGGTCGAAACCTTGCGGGCGCGCATCCGGGTGCTGGAGCATCAGCTCGGGACCGCGGGGGTCGAAGAGTTCGGTTGAGCAACTCGCCTCCTTCCGGATCAGTGCCCGGCCGGTCGGCAACGCCGAGTACCTCGCCTTTGTCAGCGACGGCGGATACCAGCGCCGGGAGCTGTGGGATGCCGACGGCGGCGCCTGGCTGGAGGCTGCCGCCCCGCGGCCGACGGCCCCGCTGGGTTGGCGGCAGGATGCGCGCGGCTGCTGGTATGAGCAGCACCTCAACGGCCCCGCCGACCTGTTGCCGGACCAGCCGGTGAACGGAATCAACCGGCATGAGGCGCGCCCTTTCCCGAGGCACAGCGCGCGGACGCCGCTTTCAACCGCGGCGACGGCGTGTTGCGCGGGGCCTCACGCCACACGCAGCGCTGCCTGCGTCACGCCAGTTATCGCTCGGCCGCGGTCCCGGGCATCCGTTGGGGATTTGCGGGGACACGGTTAGTTTATCCGCCGGGGAGCGGTTCCTGAAGGCGGCGCGGTTTGCTTTATGGCCTTGATCGTCGTTCCGGTCAGCATGCGTCCCTATTACGTCCGGATACTGATTTCACACGAAGTGTTATTGAGCGATTCTCTTATACATATTTGAAATATATAACTTGTGTTCTCAGAAACCTCAAGAGTCCTTGGTACTACTGGTACCAGGGCCAAACGCTTGTGGCGATCTCCGGCATGGGGCTGGGCATGGCGGTCACGGGGCTCTTCATCGGGCTGACCGCCGGCCTGAGTCTTTTCCCGTTGGTCTTGGCACTGGCATTCGATCACTTACTGATCGTTGTTGTCGTGTTGTACCTGATCCTTCGCTTTTCGTTGCCCGCGTATCTGCCGATCGGGCTGGCCGACTGGTTTATGGTCAAACAACTGGTGTTGATCGCGCTCCCCGGAATCCTGATCACCAGGGTTTGTACACTTGGTGTCGTCACGTTGGCCCGGCGTGACTTTGACTGCGTCGACTAGAAACCACTAATATACTGTGGCTTCACGGTCGCTGGCCCGCGGCTGGGAAGGCCTGGCGCCGGGGTTCGGTCCCGACCGACCCGGCCATTGCCCGCCATCCCCACGGCCCTGACCGGCACCGGGGCGATGGCCCACAGACTCGTTGGAGTAATCGTTAGCGCTTCCGGCCGGGGCGCTGGTCCCGGCCGGAACGCCGCCGGAGTGAATATAAAGCAAAATGAATCAGGCTGAGCCGGGCACGTCCCACGCCCTCGCAAGCGCTGCTCCGGGTGCCGCTGCGTCGGTCATCCCCGCGTTGTTCCAGCGGACCCACATCCTGGTCGGCGATGCGGGTGTTGCGCGGCTGCGCACCGCCCGGGTGTTGGTGGCCGGTTTGGGCGGGGTGGGCGCGTTCGTCGCCGAGGCCCTGGCGCGGGCCGGGGTGGGTGACCTGACGCTGGCCGACTTCGATCGGGTGGCGCCATCCAACCTCAATCGCCAACTGCCGGCGCTGCACTCCTGCCTGGGTGAACTCAAGTCGCAGGTCATGGCCGCGCGCATCCGCGACATCAACCCCGATTGCCGCCTGACCCTGATCGAACGCTTTCTGGAACCTGAAGGGATGCCGGAACTGCTGGGCGCCGGCTATGATCAGGTCGCCGATGCCATCGACAGCCTGGCGAGCAAGGTCGCACTGATCGAGACCGCCATGCGCACCGGCACTCCGATCGTCAGCAGCATGGGCGCCGGTGGGCGTCTGGACCCCACCCGTATCCGGGTCGGCGATCTGATGGATACCAGCGTCTGTCCGTTGGCGCGGGCGGTGCGTTCGCGTCTGCGCAAGGCCGGCATCGCGCGCGGGGTTACCGTCGTCTGGTCCGACGAGACCTATCTGCCGCCGCTGCCGCCCGAGCCGACCGGCCATGGCCGAGCGCGCGCGGTCAATGGGACCATCAGCTATATGCCGGCCCTGTTCGGGCTGATGCTGGCGGGGGTCCTGATCCGGCGCATCCTGGCCGACGGCTGATGCGCGGTCCTTCAGTGCATCCCGGCGTCATGTTTTCGTCTAGAATCACGAGACGGCTGACCCGATGACGGGGATTCAAGGCCGCACCCGACGCCGCTTCCGCCCCTCCACCACGAGGAACCGATTCCGTGCGCTACTCAACGATCTTACTACTGGGCTTTGCTTTCTTTCTGCCGGGCTCACTGACGCTGGCCGGCGGCACCGGTGCGGTGCGCATCTTCACCGTTCCGGGCGATGCGGAGCTGTCGGTCGACGGCGAGCGGAAGGGAAATTCGCCGGCCACTGCCCAAGAGACTTTTCTGATCAATCTGGCGCCCGGCGAGCACCGTATCAGCGCCGCCAAGCAGGGCTTCGACCCGGTGGAGCGCAAGGTCCTGGTCACGGCCGGCACGGAACAGACCATCAAACTCGATCTGGCACCCGAGATCGTCATGGTCGCGATTCCCGGCGGCTGTTTCATGATGGGCAGCCCCGAGACCGAACCCGAGCGGGACCCCGATGAGGGGCCGCAGCACGAGGTTTGCGTCCTGCCGTTCGAGCTTGCCAAGTACGAGACGACCTTTGATGACTGGGATGCCTGTGTCACCGACGGCGCCTGCGTCCGCAAACCGAGCGACGAGGGTTGGGGGCGGGGTAAGCGGCCGGTCATCAATGTCACCTGGAACGATATGCAGGACTTCGTCCGGTGGATCAATCGGATCAGCGGACCGGGCTATCGGCTGCCGTCCGAAGCGGAATGGGAGTACGCCGCGCGCGCCGGCACGACCACACCGTTCAGCACCGGAGAGTGCATCAGCACGGATCAGGCCAACTATGACGGCACCTTCGACTATGCGCGATGCGGTGCGCATACCGGCGTCAATCTGGACAAGACAGTCGAGGTCGGCAGCTATGCACCGAATCCCTGGGGCCTCTACGACATCCACGGCAATGCGAACGAACTGACTCAGGATTGCTGGAACGACGGCTACGAGGGCGCACCCAACGACGGCAGTGCCTGGCTGGAAGGCAATTGCGCGCGCCGGGTCGTGCGCGGCGGTTCCTGGCGCGGCTATGTCGGCGACACCCGTTCCGCCTACCGCTGTCGCTCCGCGCCTGCTTTCGCCCATCGCAGCCTGGGCTTCCGGTTGGCCCGGACGACGATTCCCTGAGCCTGTCAGCTTCCGTAGGGTCCGCTGTGCGGACCAGACCAACGACCTCGCGGCGAGCGCGGCAGCAGTTCCAAATCCGGGCAGCAGCCAGCATGGAGCCGTCGGCGGGGTTGATGGTGGATGCGCTATAGCCTTCGGACGTGATAACCGGACGTCGGGGCGGGTTTCAAACCCGCCCCTACACGAAGGTCTGTCTGGATATCAGGTGCGAACGCTAGACGCTTATCCACCCCAAGAAAGGCGCTGTTGTAGGGTGGACAGGCGTCGCGCAGTCCACCAGCGGCGGCGCAGGATTCGGTGGACTTGCGCTATCGCTTGTCCACCCTACGACCTCCGGCGAGTCCCCATCGCGGCCGGAGGCTGCTCCCACAAGATCAGGATCGCCGGGGGACTTTCACGGTGAAGTCTTGATATACAAAGGCCTTCACGACCCCCGGCAGTCGCTGGTCGCCTCCCGACTCAGCTCGCGCACCAGTCCGCCAACCGTGCCCTCGAAGCGTCCCAGGGGCTTCGATTTGTGCCGCGGGTCCAGAAATTCGACGCTGTAGGTGCGCCGATAACGCTCCATCGTCGTCCGAAAGTGCTGCAGCCCGCTGCAGTTGCTGAAATACCCGTAGTGGGCCTCGTATGTCGCCTTGCATTCGGGATGCTGCTGCGCCTTGCGAAAGGCCTTGTCCTCGCTGGTGAAGGTTTCACCGAAGCACTTGCGCACCGCGACGTTCTGGGTGCAATAGCCGGAATAGGTGCAGGATTGGGTCGTGCTGCCTTGGTATTGGCCCTCGGGGAGATCGGCCCAGGTCCCGGCAATATCCGCGGACAACCCGTGCGTCGCGCCGAAGATTTGCAAGGTGTTGTACGCCAGGGCGCCTTGCGGAAGTTTGATGACGAGCTTGCCGCGACCGGTCTCGATCTCGAGGCGTGATGAGGCGAACGGCAGCTGCCCCTCGACGATCGTGAGCTTCATGCGGCCGGGTTCGATCAAGAGCCCTTGGCCGGCACTGGACAGGTAAAAAGGCCCTTCCTCCGTGGTCGTGATTGCTCCTGGAACCCCCCAGGTGGTTGCGCATCCTTGCAGCAGGAGGAAGACGGCCGGCAGTATCGGGGCCCGCAGGCGGGTCAGGAAAGCGGGCGCCCGGAGACCCGTCGTCTTCATGAATCTGCATCCTTCAGTCGATGGTTGATTGCGCAACGCAGACTGCGTGGTCCGGGGCCATGGTCGCCGTTCCGGCCGATGCGACCATCTTGATCATCGGTCCAGCCGCACGATGACCGAGGGTCGAGTCTTACCGTGAAAGTGCGTAGTCAGGCCATCCTGGCCCGGCGGCGTCGGGGCTGGAACAGTCAGGGCTGGAAGCCCTGACTACGCAGCCTCGCACCGGCGCGTCGCCGGACGGGGCGTCCTCAGTGCCCCGACAGTTTCTGCACGTAGCCGTTCAGGACCAGGGCGGCCAGGACCAGACCGATGATGATCAGCCAACCGGTGACCTTGCGGCCGGTGCGCACGGCTTTCTCGGTCGGCGGCTTGATCAGGTACTTCTCCAGATCGCCGCTGGCCTTGAGGCGTTCATATTCCAGGGCATGTTCGTGCTTGAACTCTTCCAGCGGCACGGCACCGGTCGCCATGACGATGTCCATGGGCCATTTCTCCGGACGGAAGTGGACATTGAAGTAGTGCACCGTGAACAGGAAGACCGCGGCCAGGATCGCCTCCTCGGCATGCACGATGGTGGCGATGTTGAACACCCAGCCCGGCAGGAACGAGGCGGTGACGGTCGGGAACCAGAGCATCAGGCCGCTCAGGCCGATGATCGCCATACCCCAGAAGGGCGCCCAGTAGTCGAACTTCTCCCAATAGGACCAGCGGTCGAATTTGGGCCGCGGGGCGAACCCGAAGAACCATTTGAACATGGCACCGATGTCGCGAAGGTCCTGCAGGTTGGGGATCATGGAGGTCGGTCCGAACCAGCGGAACTGCCGGCCGGCGCGCGCGATGTTCCAGATGACGACGACCAGATGGCCGAAGAAGACGGCGATAAAGGTCAGGGCGGCGGCCCGGTGAATGATGGCCGCGATCTTGGGTCCGCCCAGAACGTTCATGATGTACTGCGCCCAGGGCTGGTCGCCGAAGAGGACCGCGGTGCCGGTCAGCACCAGGGTCATGACGGCAATGGCCAGGATGCCGTGGGCGAGCCGCCAGCCCGTGCCGAAGCGGCGGAAATACACCTGAGGCGGATTCGCCGGGTCCGGCCGATAGCCTTTACCTTCCTTGCGCTCGCGCCACTCGCGATAGATCCACAGCAGCATATGGGTCCAGAAGAACAGGAAGACGCCGATGATCAAGGCATCCATGAAGCGGGCGGCGATCCACATCTCCGGATAGTGCTCGAAATCGTTGGCATCGCCATGGGCATGGAAGCCCAGGAAGCCGATCGGGGCATCCTTATGGCATTGACGGCAGGTCTCCAGCCGGTTGTCGGGGTGGACTTTCGACGCCGGGTCATCGACCTTCATGATGCCGTGGTTACCGTGGCAGTCATAGCATTTGGCGGTGTGGGTGTAGCCCAGACGGATGACCTGGCCGTGGTAGGACGCCTGATAGGTCTTCAACTGCTTTTCATGGCAGCTGCCGCAATTGCCGGTGATGGTAAGCTTGACTTTGGTCTGCTCGGGTGAGTCGATGTTGTGCGGGGTATGGCAGTCGGAACAGACCGCCGCGCCGGCGTTGTGTCCCTCGATCACCGCCTTGCCATGGACCGACTCCGCGTAGGCTTCTTCCTGCTTCTCATGGCAGCGGCCGCACACCTCGGGGTTCTGTTGGCGATGCTCGGCCCGCGCCGTGCTGCCCAGGGTGCCGATCGCATGGGCCTCGTGGCAGTCATAGCAGGTGGCATTGGTGCGCGATTGGTCCAGCAGGCTCGGCCGGGCATGGACCGAATTCATGTAGCCGTCGATCTGCGCCAGGACCACGTCCAGACGCTTGTATTTGGGGTCGTCACTGCCGCGCTGAGCCTCGGCCGTCATCATGTGGCATTGCACGCAGCCGATACTCTTGGGTAGCGGCATCTCGTGGTTGGCTTTCTTGATGCTGTTGTGGCAGCCGACGCAAGGCTGTTTGCCGTGGACGCTGTGCTCGAAGCGCTCGCGGTCGATGAAGATGTTGACCTCGGTGCCGTCCTCGCGCTCGGAGGTTTTCTCATCCTCGTCGTTATGACACTTCATGCAGCGTTCATTCGGGATTTTCGGGAGCTTGAGCAATTCGGTCGAGCTCGGGAGCTTGGCGGCCGGTGACGGCGCCTCGTCCGTCTCGGCGGTCGCGGCGCCGGCAGCACCCGCGATCAGGCCGATCACGAGGATCAGCAGCACCAGGGACCAGGGGCGGGCGGAATGGGGCTTGACATGCATCGATAGCCTCGACAGATACGGTTGTGACGGTGCGGCCCTGGGGTGAGGCTGCCGATCCGGGGCGCGGTGCTGCCTGCGCCTCAAAGCGGAACCACCCCCTCGGGAGTCATCGAGTCTGACGCCCGCGGTTATACCATCGTCCGCGCCGCTTCAACAGGCCATGCGGTCAGGATCGCCTCAGTTAAGCGTTGTGCCGTGCTTTATTCAGCCCAAGGTGTCCCAAGCAAGCGCTGCGGACGGTGGATGAGGCCAGCCTGATCGCGGGCGCACGACTGCGCTACACTTTGCTGCGGTTCCGCCCAGTCCATGCTGTTTGCAACACGGGTTTCCGACGATGAACCTTCGCCCCGCGCTCTTCGACCTGGCGATCCGCTATCGGCTCGATGGCCCGGCGGCCCGGCGTCTGCTGCAACTCGCCGGGCTCGATGCCGAGCCGGCCGGGCTCGACCGGTGGCTGCCGCGGGGGGCGGCAGATCCGGCAGAAGGAGTCGCTGATCGCCGCGGGCCGGCCGGTATTTGTAGCACTGGCGCCGGTGGACCCGCGTTCGCTGCTGCAGGGTGACTTCATGCGTCTGCGGTTCGGCCTCCCGGCCGGGATCGACGAACTTGGTCGACTCGACGGCGACCGACTGAGCCGCGGATCGCGCGGCCGGCGGGCATTGGCTTGGTTGTGATCGTCTCCATAATAATGGGGAGGAAAAGTGATTCCCTCCGCGCGCCCCGCGCGCTGTATGACCAGCACCAGGCACTGCGCTTGTTCGCCTCCATCGACGGCTAACCCGTCCTCTCTCCAGGCTGATCCACTATGTCCGACCTGCAACGCCCCCCCGCCCAGCCGCCGCGTCCTGCGCTGATGCTGCGTCTGCTCGGCAGCGCGCTCCTGGTGTCGAGCGTTTACCTGGTGTCGTGCCAGGCCCTGTTCTTCCCTGTCTGACCTGCCGAGGACCCCGCGGTGACGATGCCCCCCAAGCCGCCCCGAGACGTGCGTCTGAACGAGCTCTTGCCGCTGGTGCGGTCCATGGTTGCCGGCACCAGCGCTTACGCACCCCTGATGAAAATTCCGCACACCGCGCTGCGTGCGCTGGTGCAGGGTGCGCAGGAGACCCAGCCGCGCGTCCAACCGCCGCCGTTGCTGGCGGGCGCCCTGCTGTGGGTGCTGCCGACGCCGCTGCTGTTCGCCGCGATGATCGCCCTGGGGACCGGCCATCTGGACCGCTTCCTGGCCGACGCCGCGGGTTTGGGTCTGTTCATGGCCGGCGCCTGGCTGACGCGGCGCGGCATCCGCGCCGCCTATGTCCGGCAGCAGCCGCGTTTCGCGCGCTTGTGGCGTTGGCCGCTCAAGACCCTGGGTGGGCTGGCGACCGCGCTGGGGGTCGGTGTCACCGCCGCTTTCAGTGTCGGTCAGGGGCCGGCGATCAGCCTCGCCTTCGCGGCGGTCGCCGCCCTGGGTTTCCATCTGACCTATGGCTTCGAGTCGCTGGGGCGGCCGCGCGCCTTCTGGAGCGGCGATGAGCGGTTGCGCAAGGTGGCCGACGCGCTGGCCGAGGCCGAGGGGCGGCTCTTGGATCTGGAGCAGACGGCGGCGGCGATGGCCAATCCGGAGCTGAAGGCGCGCGTCCTGCGGATCAGCGCCCAGGGCCGCGGCATCCTGGAGCAGATCGCGGACCGGCCGACCGATCTCTACCGGGCGCGTAAGTTTCTCAACGTCTATCTGGAGGGTGTCCAGCAGGTGGCCGAGGGCTATGCCCGCACCCATCGCCTGGCCGATTCGCGCGAGCTGGAGCAGAATTTCCGCAACGTGCTGGTCACCGTCGAGCAGGTCTTCGAGGAGCAGCGCCAGAAGCTCTTGCGCACCGACGTGCTGGACCTCGACGTGCAGATCGAAGTGCTCAAGAAGCAGCTTGATCGTGAGGGGATCGCATGACAGCAATCGCCTGAGGCAGTTCACGGGAATAGACTCCCCGACCGCGCGACTGTCGGGGCGACTGTCGGGGCGACTTTAGTCGCCCCTCCACCTCGACAAAACCTTTCCCGGAAATCACCTGAGGTCAGGCGTCTAAGGTTTCCGCCCTGGCTTCGCAGCGGGGCCGCCCAGCGTCTGCGCTTGCGAGCGATTGAACAATCGCCCAAGCCCAGCTGTTTTGCCCCCGCTTGCGGACACATCGCTTTTCACTTGCCAGATCGTTATTCAGGAGTGCCCTCAATGACTGAACAAACCACCCAGTTGGACCCGCGTCCAGACACCCTTGAACGGGCCATCGCCCAGCGTCCGGAGGCTGGTGCGCTGCAGACCACGACCCCGGCCGCCCGTACCGAACTGGCGCCCCAGGTCGCCGCCCTGCTGCGCGAGATCGACCTGACCGACAGCCAGTCCGTCCTGTTCTTCGGCGCCAAAGCCCAGGAGCAATTGACCGAGGTTTCGGATCAGATGCTGGAGGGGGTGCGCGCCAAGGACGTCGGCCCCGCCGGTGCCTCATTGAGCGAGATGGTCACCACCCTCAAAGGCTTCGACGTGGACGCCCTGAACCCCAACCGCAAGCCGGGGTTCTTTGACAAGCTGATGGGCAAGACGCGCCCGATCGCCCGGTTTCTCGAGGAATACGAGATGGTGCGCGACCAGATCGAGGCGATCAGTCGCGACCTGGAACGCCACAAGACCAAGCTCCTGACCGATGTCACCGCGCTCGACCGGCTCTACCAGGCCAACCTCGACTATTTCCGCGCCCTGGAACAGTACATCGATGCCGGTGAGGCCAAGCTGCGCGAACTCGACGACACCGTCATCCCGGCCCAGGCCGCGCAAGTCGCGGCGAGCGACGACATGGTCCAGGCGCAACAACTGCGGGATCTGCGTGCCGCGCGGGACGATCTGGAGCGGCGCGTCCATGATCTGAAACTGACCCGCCAGGTCGCCATGCAGGGACTGCCGAGCATCCGGCTCGTCCAAGAGAACGACAAGGGCCTGATCAACAAAATCAGTTCCACCCTGGTCAACACCGTGCCCCTGTGGCGCCAGCAGTTGGCTCAGGCGGTCACCATCTTCCGCTCCAGTGAAGCGGCCGGCACCATCCGCGCGGCCACCGATCTGACCAACGATCTGCTGCGTGCCAACGCGGAGAACCTGAAAACCGCGAATGCCCAGGCCCGGCGCGAGATCGAGCGCGGCGTCTTCGACATTGATGTCGTGCGCCACGCCAACCAGACGTTGATCGCCACCATCGAGGAGAGCCTGCAGATCGCCGATGCCGGCAAGCGCGCCCGCGCCCAGGCTAGTCAGGAGTTGGAGCGGCTGGAGGCGGATTTGCGCCGGACCCTGAGTGCATCCAGTGCCAAGCCGACCGGGGAGGGGGCGGAAGACCGGGGTCGCAGCCGCGGACCTTGATCATCGTTCCGGGCGGCCGCGGACGGTCCGCACAGCGGACCCTACGGTAACACCGTGACCTGTAGGGTCCGCTGTGCGGACCGACGACCGTGCGGATCGCGCGGTGGCCGGCTTTATGACCAAGGCCCAGCCGCGCGTAGCCTGTAGGGCGCAATAGTGCAGCGTATTGCGCCTCAATCTTTTGTGCCGGGCACCTACGAACGAAGCGAAGACTTGCAAGACCATGATCGATCGGCGGGGCCTTGACCATAGTTGTATCCTGGTCTAGCGTGTAAAGCGCAGCCTCTTCAGGAGCACCCCATGGCCACCATTGCCTTCGACACCCACAAGTTTGTCCGCACCATCAAGGAGTCCGGTCTGCCGGAAAACCAGGCAGAGGCGATTGCCGAGGCTTTCCGGGCGGCGCAGGTCGAGGCCGATCCGGTCACCAAGACTGACCTGCGCGCCCATGACACCGACCTGCGGTACGCTTTGCAGGAGACCGAGCAGCGCCTCAAGGCGCAGATCGACTTGTTGCGCAGCGACCTCACGGGCAAGTTCACCCTGCTGCAATGGATGCTCGGGCTGCTGCTGGCGGGGGTCGCCTCGCTCGTCATTAAGGCGTTCTTCTAGCGTCGTTTGACCGCGACCGTCGCCGAACGACAGTCCTCCCCGCATGGGTAAACCGTCGGCGACGCACATGAAGCTTGGGTCATGATCGCCGCTTTGGCCAAAGCGCTCACCCGGATTTATCCACATCGAGTTAAGTTAACCGTTCCCGGAACTGTGTGTAAGCTTCTTCCTCCGGGTCCACCGACTCCTGAAATGAAGGAAAAAATGCATCTTCACTCTTGGCGTGGCGAATGATGACCTCGGTCCATTCCGAAACCTTACTTTCCAGTTCATACCTGAGTGATTCCCAGTCAAAGACAAGCAAGGCGCCATTGAGTTGATCCGTCGCCCACATGAGGTCTTCGATGCCGGCGTGATATCCATACTCTTGAATGCCGCTAAGGCGAGTAAAGAAAACATCCCACACCGCCTCGGCCTTAATGTCGGAAAGCGACCCTTCAGCATCACTGTTCATGTCGCGATCCGCAAAGTAAACGTCGCTTGAGAGTTCTTGGACGAGTTCAAGCGCAAATCGATAGGAACTCCTCCAGGTTCCACAGTTGTCCATGTATCTACGAAACAAGGACGCCTGCGTTAGCGAACGACGCCCGTCAATCCCGCCGGTCATTGTCTGCAGGAAAATCCAGCTTGGCTTCGTCTTATGATATTGAGCGAGGCTCTGAGTAATGGGATCGAACTGATTTCGTTCCCAGGCAAACTTTTCGCTATACGGGAGCCTGCGCACTGGTTGATTTTCAATAAAATCAACAATTCCGGAGAATCCGGCAAATTCCCCGGCATGCTCGCGAAGACCTTCATCAACTGTGAATATCGGCAGATCTTTGCGATGTAGATACTTGCAGGTATATCGCTCGGGGCGGAACAGAACAGAATCATGCCGCACACAAAAACCTGCGCCCCTGCCAATGAGTAGTGATTGTCCGCAATTGTGGATGCAGTTGCGGCAACTGAAAAGTTCGTCCATGGCTAGTCCTTGGAAAAATACTGCTGAATTGCTTGCCACGCCCAAGTAAGGAGATTCTTGCGGTCGACCCTGCTGATGTCGAAATTCCAGTTCACAAGACATTCCTGGCGCATTCGCGCATAGCGTTGAGCCTGGACAGCCTTTGTCTTCTCTCCTCTGGTAGCTTGCTAGGCTACTTTTCTAAGCTCATCCATGAGATTCTCGTGCCCAATCACAACATGCCCGTCTTCCAAGACCTTTGCGGTAGCAAGGCGATAGAGGGTCGGCCCAAATATGGAAATTTTCGTTGGATCAAGAGAGACACTCGTGAAATTCGTGCGTTTGCCTCGTGCTCGAACAATATGGTCAACAGGAGAACTGTCTTTGGACAAGTCAGGAGGCGTTACCCCATCGGCTTGGTCGCGCCGGAAATAGTCAGGAACTGTCATAACATTTCCAAAGTTTCCCATGCTAGCCAGCTTTGTGCAGTCTAGGTGAACAGCGTTGCGTCTGCCTACTGTGTGGCCAAAGCGGCGCGCGTTCGCACGAACCCGGCCAGCTAACCCCAACCCTGATGGTGCGCGCTCGCTCCTTAAGCCGGTTAGGCATTTTGGCCTTGATCATCGTTCCGGTCAGCGATGCGCATTTGGAGTCCAAGGCTTCAGTCTTGGCTCGCCGATCCAAGCTGAAGCCTTGGACTCAAGTCGGCCGGTGCCTCGGCTGGCCGGAACCATGACCAAGGCTGCGGCGTCTTCGCCGAACGAATAAACACTTTTCGGGTTCACGTGGTCAAGGGGTCACAGCGTGGTCAAGGTGTCAGGTCTTACCCATTGCCTGACACGAGGCAAAAGGCAATATTTGACTCCATCCTCTCGTGTGACCTACTCCCCTGAAACTCTCGTAGTGTCCGGGGGAGGTACGCGAGCTTGGTCGCTTTCTACCTATTGTTACAACCCCACCAGAGTAATACTACATTCGTTTCCAGATACCTGGCCTTCCCTGGTATGCGCTTGAATCAGAATGGGGCGCGTTGCTTGCTTGGTGGTAATGCAGAACTGAACCTCGAACCTGCTATTTACGATAGCGTGACGTTCGCCGTTGTAGGCGGACCACTTTTTGTTGTTATCTTCTGGAACTACAATCCATGCCTTTACGAATCCCTCCCTGACATGAGGAACTGTGCCGGCAACCGTATAAAGTAATCCCTGGCCGCATACCCCAGCTACGCCTGTCCAGTCACTTAGGGAGGTCCACGGGATGCTGTCGCCACACTTGAAGCTCCTAGGGTTTGAGAACATTATGGAAGGATAGTCTGTCGACTGAGCTATTGTCGACATGGAGGCTCTGCCAACCAGCGTCGCCGACGACGGATGCTCAGTTCTAGCACGCGGAGAAGTGACCTTAATCGCGTCGTTATTATTAATTGCGTCTTTCGGTCTAATCGGTTCTTCCGGACTATTTTTCGTTTCGGCGTCTTGGGTCAAACCCGATAAATCCCTGCGAGCGTCTTCTAAGCGCCGTTCATTCAAAGAGCGACGCGCTTCTTCGTGTGCCGGATCACTTCGTTCGTTCAAAGTGGTTTGACGTCTCGTAAGCTCGTCAAGGCTTTTCCTAAGCTTCTCGACCTCATGTTTAGTAAGGCCCTGCAGATCTAGGCGTGAGCGGATTTCGGCAATGGCTTTGCTGTCGCCATAGTTGATTTCCACGTTACCGAGGGTCGCAACTGCCGGGCTTTGCGAGCCTGAAGTGTTTGGTGTTTGGGTAATCGCTTTAGTCGCCCTCTCATTTGGCTCAGTGGGTGCCTGATCCCTTTTCGCCGTCTCGGAAGGCACAGATACTTGCGGGATAGTGTCTACGGTTGATTCCGGGTTGGTTGATTTCTTAGTATAGAGAGATCGGTCGAGAATTCGCACCGGCTGCCCGGGCTCAGTCTGGCCGTGAATAAAAGCTACCAGAGCAATCCCAGCAATTCCCAGAACAATCATAGCAACTGTCAGAACATTCGCAGGAATATGTAAACCGTAGAGAGTTAGTCCATTTGAGGGCTTTTCGTTCATTGTGACTCAGCCTATTTCTTGTGAACCCTAACGAATAAACGTTTGTCGGACTCATCCGATCCTGGTACGGTGTCCACTGCTGGTACAGCCTTCTTTAGAAAGAGGGTATTATATCCCTGAGTTCGGTGTCACCGGCCGGTGCCGGGCAGCACCTCAGCACTTAGGCAACGGTCGGAGCGGCGCAAAGTGAGCATCCGAGGGGCGGGGGCTGACAAGAGGGCACTCGCGGTTTGATTGTAGGCCATTTACTGGCGTGTGGGCGCACTCAGGGCGGCTCTGTCGGGTTGCGCTACGCCGCCCCGCGCAGGGCAAAATCCGCGCGGATCTCCGCAAACGGAACGCACAGCCGGCCGTCCGCGTCGGTCTCGATCAGCCCGGTCTCCAAGAGCGCCTGGCAGTCCGCGTCGACACGTTTTGCATCCCGACCCAAGGCGCGGGCCAGGGCACGCAACTCCAGAGCACCGATCGACTGAAGCCGCTCAATCAGTTCCCAGCGATTGGGTGTCAGCAGCCTAAACAGTGCGCCCGGCGACTCGAAGACAAAGACCTCACCCTGATAGTCCCCGTGATGCCAGGCCGCCAGGAAGCGTCCGCGCAGATCGGCCAAGGCTGCGTCGGTCTCCCGCTGCACGCGAATCACCGCCGTTCTGGTCATGGGCGTCGCCTCCGGACCTCTGCAAGAAAGTCGTCGATCAGCCGCTCGGCGGTGGTGAAGCCATACGGATGCTCGGTTCCGTCAAGGTGGAGATGGTCTCCCTTGCCGCGCTCGTTGTCGAATCCCACCACCCGCTTGCCAGGATAACCATAGTAAAGGCGGTACTTGTAGCTGTGGCCGCAACCCGGCACCGGTTCGGGCACACGCCAGACAACGGCGTCGAGGATCGCCCCGTCGTCGTAGACCTTCCGGTATCGCAATAAACGCTCGGCTGGCATGGGTGCGAGTATCGCAAGCAGGGCACAGGGTCAGCAAGGGGTCTGGCTCACGCGGACTGACCGTCGGGTTAGGGTGTTCAATCTGCCAGATATATCGCAATTCCCTTTCATGCAGTTTCCGTGT
>JACDZG010000299.1 GCA_013426805.1 Chromatiaceae bacterium | reverse complement strand
AAAATCTTTTCTTGACCTTTGTTTTTATTGATTTTTTCTAGGGGATACTTCAGGGACAGACCACGGTTTACCTGTGAATCCCTGGAGCCGCACCGAAGAAGAGAAAAGAAATCCTAACTTTTGCCTCAAAAGCGAGCGCGCGCCACAGGCGTCGTGCTAACTCTCAGCGTCATCAGGGGCGCGCGCCGCTTTAGGCTGCACGTTAGGCTCTTACGCCAGGTAACTTTTTGGGGTTTTCTATTCGGTGCCTCAACATTTGGTCTAAAACAATGAAATATATGCGATCCCTTGCAATATTCGGTTCTGTGGCCTCCATCATCGGGCTGGGAATTTCATTAGTTACCCTAGCGCCAAGTGAAAAAGACCCTCCCTCAAGAAAGCAAAATAATCAACCAACGCATGAAATCAATACGCGCACTGGCCAGACTGGTACTTCGGTAACCACTGGTAGTCAAAGCCCGGCAGTATCTAATACTGTTGGCAACGTCTCCATTACTTATCCGGCGTCTCATCGTGACTAATCTTGGGATGTACTTTACGCAGCATTTGCGGAAAGTGACACCATATCTTTTTCTTCTGGGTTACGTCAGCCCAGCCGAAGCGCAAACAGCCGGCGAGCAAAGCCCCAATATTTCTAATACACATGGAAATGTAACTATTCATTATGAGCAAGCCGAAAGTATCAAGGGATTCAAGGATTGCCCATACACTGATATTGACAGTCACGCGTCGCGCACGCCAAAAGGGGACCCCGCTGCAGTCGCAGATTTCTCGAAGTACATTCTGAACGCCGTTTTGGGTACGTCAGACGCTTGCCGCTCTTCAGCACTCCGCACATTCTTTAACTTTAGCGAAGCTTCTGTCGCTGCCTACAACAAAATTCATGAAAGTCAAATGGCGAGCATTTCTGTTGAGGACACCGCTGATCGCCATTTTAAAATACTCCAAGTGGCGGGCTGGGAGTTAGGCGCAAGCGAAGGATCATTCTATGCGCAAACCGATGAAAATTGGATGCGGACAACTTTCGGCGCAATAATGCCGAACGACTGGCGCGAATATTTCCTTCAGAGATCGAAAGAACTTGCAGATGAGTTTACGCATGACGCATTTATTCTTATCCCGTTTGACGATATTCGAAAGAGAATTATATATTGGGAGGAATTTTTAAAGCGAAACCCACTTTTCCCGTTGCGGGACCAAGTCGAGTACATGATCGTTAACTATATGGCTGTGTATCTATCGGGGACAGACAATTCCCGTATTTATGAGCAAGCCACTACTCCAGAAAAACATAATACTCCAAGACCATTACGACATGAGGTGCGTACTTCGTACTTGAACTTCCTTGCTGTAAATCAAGATTCAAAGCACTATCCGCTTATCAATGACTGGTTCCGAGCTATACGTGACAATAAATTTATGGCTACCGACGAATTTATTGATGCATTCGTAGAAAACCACCTTACGCGCGGGGGGCTTGGCATTGAGTTTCCAAGGCGATAGCGCGGGAGTTCCGCGTCATAGGGGGAATAACCTCAGGGGCAGACCATGGTTTACCAGTGAACCCCCTGGAGCCGCACCGAAGAAGAGAAAAGAATGCCTCCGGCGTAGGGACTCCGGTTGCCCGGAGCCCCCGCCACAGACCCGGAC
>JACDZG010000133.1 GCA_013426805.1 Chromatiaceae bacterium | reverse complement strand
CAAGATGCTGAAATATAAGTATATCACAACCTACTGAGATCCCGAAGAGCCGGCGGCCATCGACTATGCCTATGAAAAACAACGGCGTGAGCGATCGGGCTAAACACTGCCAATGTGACGAAGTAGAATTAAGGACACGTTGCTGCGTCGCGGCGCGCTGGTTAGGATGCATGGGGGCTGGCTCGCAGGGTGATGGGTTGGGTGTTGCAACCTTCAGCCTACCACTCTTGCGGGTTGGCCCCTATTATTTTCAGTCTGTTAGACTAAATTAGTGCCATTCGCCCCAGTTCCCTTTTGCCCGCACATAGGCACCACCCCTCCGCTCCGCCTCGGTGCGGTAACCGGTCGACTCGCAGAACCGGCGAAACTCGCCGACCGTGACCGGGTACTTACCGACCGCGTAGTGGCTTAGAGGAAATCCGGTTCAGAAATTGCATATGAAAGACAACCGGTTGAAATTTATTGATATGTCACTGAACTCGGACAATATGACGCTTTTGGCGCTTGATAGATTAAGCGTTGTAGATTATAGGGTTTCTCAGTTTAAGCATATTCCGTTCCGGATATCCTCTTAAGGTCACGTCATGGGCCGGCCGCTCGTCGTCGGCACCGACGCCCGCGGGGCTGCCCATGCGGAAGGTACTGCCGGGGAGCCAGATCATCTCGGGACCAAAGCCGACGTCGCTCACGAGCTGGTCGCGAAAGGGGGTGGGTCCCAGTGGCGGCCGGGCATCCGGATCGGTTCCCGGCGGGTCCTCGGCGGCCGGCACCGAGATCGCAAGCGGCGGCATCCCGAAGACCACGACCAGCGGCTTGACCTGCCGCGCCTCCCGCAGCGCCGCACAGAAGTCCGCGACGGACGGATACCGCTCCCCAACCTCCCAGGCGATCGAGCGGCTCAATACGGGCTTGACGCGGTCGAAGACCGCCAGGCTGTCAATAAAGCCGTTGGCGTTGCGTAGGATCTCGTACAGGGACGGGTCCGCGCCGTGCAGCGCGAAGACGGCGGTCATGCCGAGTCCATAGACATCGGCCCGGGCGTCGACATCCTGGGGCCGCTGCATCTGCTCGGGCGCGGCATAGCCAAAAGTCCCAAGCACGCCGGTCCGCGTGCCGCCGGTGGTGTCGCCGGCATGAACCAGGTCGAAGTCGGTGAGCTTGGGGCTGCCGGCGCGGTCGAGCACGATGTTGGCAGGCTTGATGTCGCGGTGGATGATGGCGTGTCCGTGGGCGAAAGCGAGCGCGGCGCCGACCTCCAGGGTCAGATCCAATGCGCGCTCGGCATCGATCCCGCCGTTGAGTACGCACTGACGCAGGTCCCCGCCAGGGAGGAACTCCATCACGAAAAAGTGGTGCCCCTCGTCCACCAGCTCGGGCTCGATGACCTGGACGATGCCCTGGTGCTGCAACTCAGCCATCTTGCGGGCGCCCCGAAAGAAGCGCTGCACCCGACTCTTATCGTCGCCGTACTGGCCGTGCAGGACCTTGACCGCGACCAGCCGGCGCGCACGGGTGTCGAAGGCCTGGTAGATGGTCGCGAAGCCGCCGCGGCCGAGCGCGGTGACGAGCTTGTAGCGCCCGTGCAGCAGGAAGTCGCCGATCCGCAGCCGGCCGCCCTCGCGGATGCGCCGCTTCAACGTCAGGATCCGGGCGCGGACCTCGACGGTGTCCGCCCCCGTGCAGGCGAGTTGCTCTTCTTCCAGATAGGCGGCGTCCAGTGCATCCGCGAGCGACTGGGTTGCGGGGTCCGGACAGCGGCTGCCGGGGCGCAGGGGCGTAGGCCCGGCCCGGTCTTCGCCCTGGTCGGAGCCGGTCGGTGCGTTGGGGACCGGGATCCCGGCGCTGCTGCCGACGGCCGCCTGCTCGGGCGACACACGTAGTGCGCGATCTGTCGCATGACCGGTCGCCGCCGGAACCGGCTCAGCCGCTGCGGTCTCCAGCAGCCGCTCCCCGTCCCCTTGCCTTGAGCGCAGGTAGAGCACGGGCCGATACCATTCGTCCGGGCAGGGCTCGGCCATGGCCTGCTGCACCTGATGCAGGGCTTCCACCAGCGGCAGCCCCTCGCCCAGACCTTGGTAGAGCAGGCCGGCGAACTCTTCGGCCGCTTGGGTTTCCAGCGGAAAGGGGGTGGCGATCACGGCCGGGACCAGGTCCATCAACTGCTGGGCCAGCCCGTTGAACACGTCGGCCCCGCCCCGGCCGGCGGCCGATTTGCAGGCGTTGAGCACCACGAGGCGCACATCGGCCTGTTTGAGTAGGTTGCGCAGGCCATCACTACTCACCCAATCGGCGCGGCCCGTGTCAGGGTCGGTGAAGGCGAGGAATCCCATCGGTACCCCGTGGCGTTGAAAGCCGCAGTCCGGCGCGCCGCAGGGATTGCCGTCACGCGTGTTGGCGAGCTTGCGGCAGTGCTCGCAGCGCCAGCCGAAATCCCCGTGGCCGGCAAAATGAAAGATCGCGGGCTGGCCGCGCCGGGCATGGAGTGCCTTCTGCGCCGCTCGATAGCCGGGAACGACGGGGCTGACCTGGAATCGGCCTGCAAGCTTGGTCCCCTTGAGTCCAGCGGCGATCCGTTCGCGCTCGTTCGGATGTAAGCGCGGGAGGGCGTCGTCGGCCGGATCGCTCTCCAGGACCAACAGGTGCAGCTTGGGGGCCGGATCGAGCCGCCCCGGCGCCGCCTCGTAGCGCAGATAGCGGCCGACGTGCACGTCGCCATTGGTCAGGCGGTGCTGGTGCAGCAGTTCCCAGGGCAGGCGCAGCAGCGGCAGGTCGCGGCCGGGGCGGAACTCCAGACGCAGGTAGAGGATCGGCCGCGCGCCGGGGCGGGCGGTGTGCAGTGCCGTGAAATGCTTTTCGATTTGGAGCGCCAGCGGCTTCAGCAGCAGGTCGGCAAGCCAGCCGCGCATCTGTGCCCGCAACGGCTCCCGGTGAATGTCCCGGCCACACAAGTCCGCAGCCGCGAGTCGTGCCGTACCGCGCGGCGCGCGCGATCTCGGCCGAGACCGCGTTCTCGAAATAGGCCCGGTTCCAAACGCCGGTGAGGTGGTCCGTGACGGCGAGTCGTTGGAGCTCCGCATTGGTTTTCTGGAGCGCCCGATTCGCCGTTTCCGCCGCGTCCCGCGCCTGGACCAGCTCCCCCTCGAACCGCTTGCGCTCACTGATGTCGGCGAAGGAGCAGACCAATCGGTCGTCAAGGACGGTGCCGCCGATGACGATATCCTTGACCGTCCCGTCCCGGCTCGTCACGCGAAACTCGTGCGGCGTCACCTGTCCCTGTTGCGCGGCTGCTCGTGTGATCGCCGCGCTCCATTGATCGAACACCTCACGGCGATAGTCTTCGTCCGGATAGGCCCGCACGAACCACGCGTCGTGGGTCGGGATTTCCTCCGGTGTCCAGCCAAAGGTCTGATCGAATTTGGTGTTGCGGTAGAGTATTTGCTGGTCCGGCTGCAAGCGCGTCACCGCAATACCGACCGGCAACTGCTCCAGCATTGTGCGGAGATGACGCTCGCTCTGCTTCGCCGCGCTCTCGGCCCTCTTCAGGGCGGTGATGTCCCGCGACATCCCGAGCAATTCCACCGGGATCCCGTCCGCGGTGTAAACCGGCAACACGTAGACGTCGCACCAGATGGTCGAACCGTCCTTGCAGCGATATTCGAGCTCGTTGCGAGCCCGCTCCAGCGGGAGTCCAGCGTGGAGGAGAAACGCCAAACGCGAGAAATAGTCCAGCGTGATCGCCTGAGACTCCGGCGTGAGGATTTCCTCGAGCCGCTGCTGCATGGCCTCCGTTGGGGTGAAGCCGCGCAGTCGTTCTCCCGACGGACTGACGTCGGTGATCCGGCCATCCAGGGACATGGTCCAGATGACATCCGATGCGTTCTCAGCCAGCAGACGATATCGTGCCGCGCTGACCTGCAGCCGCTCCTCGGTCTGCCGACGCGCCTGTTGGATCGCGACCAGCGCGCCTTGGGCGTCCTCCAGCCAGCCCATTACGGTCTCCTTGCGAGCTCCCGGGACCGGGGAATCCACCCCGAAGTCCCCGCTGCCCAGCGTGGCGATCCGCGCGCGAACCTCCGCAGCAGAGGCCCCGAGATGCTCCCGCACTGCGGCGTGAGTCCGCCAAAGCAGGATGAGCAGGCCCGAGCCTACGACCAGGAGGACGGACGCCGCGCACGCGTCCAGCGCAAAGGCGACCATCAGGCTGGTCGACAGCAGGATGGTGATCAGGACACTCGGCGCCGCTCGAAACGGTGTCATCGTGGTCGCCCCCTCAGAGCCCCATTATCGCCCGCTGTCAGTTTGAGTCGTCCCGTTTCACAAAATTTCACGGCGGTAGCGCCACTGACCGATTGTTTCGCTGTAAGCGAATGATCTCAAGAGAACAAATAATCTGAGGTGTTGAACTTTGGCTAAACCGCCGCTCGATGGATCAAGTGTAGACAGCCCCAGGCCGCCAGCCCGGCGGCCAGATCGTCGACCATGATGCCCAGACCGCCGCGCACCCGCCGCTCCAACCAATTGATGGGCCAGGGCTTGAGGATATCGAAGCCGCGGAACAGCAGGAATCCGGCGAGCACCCACCCCCAACCGGGCGGCGCCGCGGTAAGGGTGAGCAGCAGACCGGCGAATTCATCCCAGACGATGGCGCCGGGGTCGGCGCTGCCCAGATCGCGGGCGGTGCGGTCACAGGCCCAGACGCCGACGAGGATCACCACCGCCAGCACCGCCAGGTAGGCGCCGAGCGGCAATGGCGCCAGGATCAGGTAAAGCGGCAGTGCCGCCAGGGTTCCAAAGGTGCCGGGCGCCCAAGGGGCCAGACCGGAACCGAATCCGCAGGCGATCCAGTGGTGCGGGCGGCGCGGGTCGAATCCCGCCCTGATCCCGCCGGGCACCGCGGGAGCGATCTCAGGAGGCATCGTACGCGCCCGGCGACGCAAAATGGTCGAAGCCCGCATGGGCAAGCGCGAACGGAGCACCCGCGGGTGTCGTACAGATCAGCCCGGCCCCGCGGTCGACCCGCCCGATGACGGTCAACGGGCAGCCGCAGCGCGCGCCGAGGTCGGCGAGCCGATCGCGGTCGACCGACGGCAGGCAGAAACACAGTTCATAGTCGTCACCGCAGGCCAGCGGCAGACTCCAGTCACCGGTCGTTCGCACGGCCGCTGCAACCGCGTCGCTCAAGGGCAGCGCCGCCAGATCGAGCGCGCCGGCCAGACCGCTCGCCGTGAGAATATGCCCCAGATCCGCCGCCAGACCATCCGAGACATCGATCATGGCGTCGGCGAGTCCGCGCAGGGCAAGCCCCAGTGCAACCCGCGGGGTCGGCCGTTCGAGTCGTCCCCGCAAGGTCGGCGGCGGCAGCCGACCGGCCAGCAATGCGCGCAGGGCGAGCCCCGCATCGCCCAGGGTTCCGCTCACACAGATCAGATCTCCCGGCCGCGCGCCGCCGCGCCGCACCTCGGCACCCGCGGGGATGAACCCGTGCACCTGAACCGTGATCGAGAGCGGACCGCGCGTCGTATCGCCGCCCACCAGACTCACCCCGTGCACCTGCGCCAGTCGCCCGAAGCCGCGGGCGAAATCGGCGAGCCAGTGCGGTGCGGCGGCGGGTAACCCGGCCGGCAGAGTCAGCGCGAGGGTCGCCCAAGCCGGCTCCGCCCCCATCGCCGCCAGATCGCTCAGACCCACCGCGAGTGATTTGTGACCGATCGCCTCGGCATCGCAGTCGGCGAGGAAATGCACCCCGCTCGCCAGGGTGTCGATACTCACGGCCAAGCGCTGCCCGGCCGGTACGGCCAGCACGGCGCAATCGTCGCCCACGCCCAGGAGGACATCCGCCCGGGGCGTCCCGAGCGCAGCGAAATAGGTACGGATCAGATCGAATTCGGACACGGGAAATCCTGACAGGCGGGAGAGTCGGGCCGCACGCCGACGACGAGTGCGCAGGATAACCCAGGGCGGGCCGCGGTTGGCGGATCAATCGCCCGCGCGACTGGCTGCCGCGGCGCGGCGGGCCACCTTGTCCAGAACGCCGTTGACGTAACGGTGACCCTCATGAGCGCCCAGGAGCTTGGTGAGCTCGACCGCCTCGTTGATGGCCACGCCGGCGGGGATGGCGGGGGAAAAGAGGATCTCGTAGGCGCCGATCCGCAGGATGGCGAGTTCCACCGGGTCGACCTGACTGATCGGCCGATCGAGGACCCCGTCGAGTGCCGCATCGATCGCGTTGACCTCGGCGGGGACGCCTTTCACCAGGCTCTCGAACAACTCCAGGTTGAAGTTGAAGCGGTCCTTGGGATCGACCGGGGTGTCATCCTCGGCGCCATTGAGTGAGTTCACCAGGGCGTCCAGCCATTCCGGATCGTCGAGCATGTGCTGCCGGATGGTGGCCGGTTCCTCCCGCGTCAGCTGCCATTGGTAGAGCGCGAGCGCGGCATAGCGCCGTGCCTGGCTGCGCGGGCTGACCCCGCCGCGGTCGGGCGACTTGGCCATCCGGGTCACTCCAGCCGCCGCAGCAGATCGACCATCTCCAGGGCGGACAAGGCCGCCTCGGCGCCCTTGTTGCCGGCCTTAGTGCCGGCCCGCTCAATCGCCTGCTCGATGCTGTCGACAGTCAGCACGCCAAATGCGACCGGAATGCCGTATTTCAAGCTGACTTGGGCCATGCCTTTCACACATTCACCGGCCACGTACTCGAAATGCGGGGTACCGCCGCGGATCACCGCGCCCAAGGCGACGATGGCATCGACACCGCCCCGCTTGGCGATGTGCTCGCAGGCGACGGGCATCTCGAAGGCACCGGGGACGCGGACGATGGTCAGCTGCTCCTCCGCCACACCGTGGCGCAGCAGTGCATCGACGGCGCCCTTCTCCAGGCTTTCCACGATGAAGGCGTTCCAACGGGATACCACCAGACAGAAACGGGCCTGATCGGCGTGCAGGACGCCCTCGATCGTCTTGATGCTCATGCTGGGGACTCCTGATGATCTGGGTCAGAAATTAAGTGAAACAATGACAACGACCGAGACGCCACAGGCGTTCCCTAGCGGACTTGTTTCGCTTATGAGTGAACGGCGCCTCAGCGCCCGCCGCTGACATACTCGACGACCTCCAGGTCGAACCCCGAGATGGCGTGCATGGCTTTGGGGGCGCTCATCACGCGCATCTTACGCACGCCCAGATCGGCCAGGATTTGGGCGCCGATGCCGTAGGTACGCAGTTCGCTGCGTTCCTTATGACGCCGCGACGGGACCGTGTCGTCGCCGTCATGCAACTGGAGATCCTTCAGGCGCGCCAGCAAATCCGCGGCATTGTCGCGATTGCGCAGGACCACGATGACGCCCTCGCCGGCCTCCGCGATCTGGCGCATCACGGCCTGCAGCGGCCAGCCGCAGGCCGGGTGCCGCGGGGCGAACAGGTCGCACAGGGTGTTCTGCAAGTGGACGCGCACCAGGATTGGCCGTTCCGGATCGATCTCGCCCATGGTCAGCGCCAGATGCAGATCGTTGTCGATGCTGTCGCGGTAGGCCAGCACCCGGAACGCCCCAAATTCAGTGGGCATTTCACACTCACACTCCTGGATGACGGCCTTCTCGTGGCGAACCCGGTAATGGATCAGATCGGCAATGGTGCCGATTTTCAGTCCATGGGTCTGCGCGAAGGCTTCCAGGTCGGCCCGGCGCGCCATGCTGCCGTCCTCGTTCAGGATCTCGACGATCACGGCGGCGGGTTCCAGCCCGGCCAGCCGGACCAGGTCACAGCCCGCCTCAGTGTGACCGGCACGGACCAGCACCCCGCCGGGTTGCGCCATCACCGGAAAGATGTGGCCGGGCTGCACCAGATCGCGCGGCTGAGCATCCGGCGCAATCGCGGCGAGCACAGTCGCCGCGCGGTCTGCCGCCGAGATGCCGGTCGTCACACCCTCGGCGGCCTCGATCGAGACGGTGAAGGCGGTGCCGTGCGGGGCGTGACCGTCGGTCACCATCAACGGCAGGCGCAACTGCTGGCAGCGCTCCTTGGTCAAGGTCAGACAAATCAGGCCGCGGCCGAACTTGGCCATGAAGTTGATCGCTTCAGGGGTCACCTGGTCGGCGGCCATCAGGAGGTCGCCCTCGTTCTCGCGGTCTTCGTCGTCCATGATGACGACCATCCGCCCGGCGCGCAGCTCGGCGATGATTTCTTCGGTGCAATTTAGCGGCATGGGAGGGACTTATTGCTTAGACCAGGGCTTAGACCAGGGCTTAGACCAGGGCTTGGACCAGGGACACGCTGAGCCGTTCACGGTGCGGTGCGTCGTGCCTGCGGCCCACAAACGAAAAGGGCGGCAACAGAGTCATCTGCTGCCGCCCAGTCACTTGGTCGGGGCGAGAGGATTTGAACCTCCGACCACCTGAACCCCATTCAGGTGCGCTACCAGGCTGCGCTACGCCCCGGGTGGACGCGTAAGATTACGTTCTTAGGCCAACCGTGTCAAGCCGCGGAACCAAGCGCACAACAAACACGAAGAAGATCAGCCATGGACTCATGGCTAATCAACGGCGTAAAACGTGAAGAATCTCTTCGAGCTCCATGCGCATCTGCCGCAGCACCTGGTGGGTTTGGCTCAGGTCATGCTTGGCCCCTTCGCCGCTGAGTTGCAGGCGGGCGCCGCCGATGGTGAAGCCCTGGTCATAGAGCAACGACCGGATTTGACGCACCATCAGGACATCGTGGCGCTGGTAATAGCGGCGGTTGCCCCGCCGCTTGACCGGATTGAGCTGGGTAAACTCCTGTTCCCAGTAGCGCAAAACGTGCGGCTTCACGCCGCACAGTTCGCTCACCTCCCCGATGGTGAAATAGCGTTTGCCGGGGATCGGCGGCAGTTCGCCCGATCCGACGACCTCGGCCTCGCTATTGCTCGGTTCCAGCATAGGCCTCCACGCGCGCTTTCAGCTTTTGACCGGGACGAAAGGTCACGACACGGCGGGCAGTGATCGGTATCTCTTCGCCGGTCTTCGGATTACGACCGGGACGCTCTTTTTTCTCACGCAGATCGAAGTTTCCGAAGCCGGAGAGCTTGACCTGATCGCCGCGCTCCAGTGCCGCCCGGATCTCTTCGAAAAACTGCTCGACAATATCTTTGGCCTCGCGCTTGTTCAGCCCGAGTTCTTCGAACAGATGTTCTGCCATATCGGCCTTAGTCAACGCCATCGCTTCAATCCCTCAATCGTGCACCAAACTCGGACACCAGACGGTCGAGTACCCGCGCTAGCGCTTCATCGACTGTCTGGTCGGTAAGTGTCTGAGAAGATGCTTGTAAAATCAATCCCAAAGCCAGACTTTTTCTGCCGGAATCGATATTTCCCCCGGCATAGACATCAAACAGTACCAGATCGCGCAGCAACTCGGATGCGGCGGCGCGAATGCAGGCTGCGACATCGCCAAAGGCAACGGCGGCATCGACCACGATGGCCAGGTCACGGCGGATGGCCGGAAAGCGGGAAATCGGGGTAAATCGGGGCAATATGCCGACGCCGAGCGCGGCCTGCTCGACCTCGAACAAGAAGGCATCGCCATGCAGATCCAGCCCCGCGGCCAAGCTCGGATGAAGCATCCCCATGAGTCCCACCGGGTGCCCGTCGCGCTCGATCAGCGCACTCTGACCCGGATGAAGCGCGGGATGGCTGGCCGGAACGAAGCGGAAGCTGGATCCCGCGACGCCGCCGACCGTCCCCAGCGCCAACAGGGCCTCGACATCGGCCTTGAGGGTGAAGAAATCCGCCGGACAGGTGGGCTGCCCCCATTGCTCGGCATCCACGCTGCCGATGACCAGTCCGCCGATGACCGCCTCCTGGCGCAGTCCATCGAGCCCTGGGCGAAACCGCAGGCCGGTCTCGAAGATACGCACCCGCTCCTGCTGCCGGGCCTGATTGTAGCGCGCGGTGTGCAGCAAGCCGGTCCACAGTGACAGGCGCATGACGGACAGATCGGCACTGATCGGATTAGCCAACACCAGCGGTTCGAGCCCCGGCTCGATCCGCGCCTGCAGCTCCGGGCTGACGAAGCTGTAGGTGATGACTTCCTGAAATCCACGATCCACCAGGAGCAGGCGCGCACGGTCCAGCTCGAAGGCCGCCTCCGGGGTGCCCTTGGTGACGGCCGCGGAGCTGGTATGGCTGACCGGAATGCGTTCGTAACCGTGGATACGCCCCACATCGGCGATCAGGTCCACCTCATGAATCAGATCGAAGCGCGCGGTGGGCGGCGTCACCCGCCAACCGCCGGCGACCGCCTCCAGATCCATCCCCAGGCGCGCCAGCACGTCGACAATGGTCTCGGCGGGGATCTCCAACCCCAGGATCTGGGTGCAGCGGGCCGTGCGCAACGTCAGCGGGGCGCGCTGCGGCAAGTGATCCGGGGCCAACACGTTCACCACCGGCCCGGGCTGACCGCCCACGCAATCGAGCAGAAGCCGGGTCGCCCGCTCAATTGCCTGGACCTGCAAGCCCGGGTCGACACCGCGCTCGAAGCGGTGGGATGAGTCGGTATGCAATCCGTAAGCGCGGGCCTTGCCGGCAATCTGCGCCGGTGCGAAATACGCGCTCTCCAGCAGGATATCGCGGGTTTCGTCCGCCACCGCGGTGCGGGAGCCGCCCATGATCCCGGCGAGCGCCACCGGCCCGGCGGCGTCGGCGATGACCAGCGTATCGGGGCGCAGCACGATGGCGTCGCCGTTCAGCAGGGTCAGTTGTTCGCCGGCCTCCGCGAGCCGCACCCGGATCTCCCGATCCAGCCGGCCCAGATCGAAGCCGTGCATGGGCTGACCCAGTTCCAGCATGACATAGTTGGTCACGTCGACCACCGGACTGATGGAGCGCACCCCGCCGCGACGCAGGCGTTCGCGCATCCACAAGGGCGTCTCGGCGCTGGGGTCGATCCCGCGAATGATGCGGCAGGCATAGCGCGGGCAGGCCGCGGGCGCCTCCAACCGGACCGGGAAGTGCGCGTCGATCGCGGGCGCGACCGCAGCCGCTGCAAGCGGCGTCAAGTCGGTCCGGTTGATCGCCGCCACCTCCCGTGCCAGTCCGGCGATAGACAGACAGTCGCCGCGGTCCGGTGTCAGATCGACCTCGATACAGAGGTCGTCGAGACCGAGCCACGCGCGAAAATCCGCGCCGATCGGGGCCTCCATCGGCAATGGCAAAATGCCGCTGGAGGTCTCGGCCAGCCCCAGTTCGACCGCCGAGCAGATCATGCCGAACGACTCGACACCGCGTAACTTGGCACGCTTGATCTTCACGTCGCCGGGCAGGACGGCGCCGATAGTCGCCACCGGCACCCGCTGGCCGGCGGCCACATTCGCCGCGCCGCAGATGACCTGCAAGGGCGCGGCCGCGGCCACCTCGACCGTGCACACCCGCAGTTTGGCGGCGTCAGGGTGGGGCTCGACCTGGGTGACCAGGCCCACGAGCACACCGTGGAACGCCGGCGCGGCGGCCGTTGCGGAGTCGACCTCGAGCCCCGCCATGCTGAGCTGATCGGCCAGAGTGCGGCTGTCGACCGGTGGGTTCACCCACTCCCGCAGCCAGGATTCACTGAAACGCATCTGGAAGGATTCCTATGATCTGTGAACCTGAAAATCTGTGAACCGGAAAAGGCGCTCTTCCTAGGATCAGGCAAATTGGCGCAAGAACCGCAAGTCGTTCTCGAAGTACAGGCGGATGTCGTCGATACCGTAACGCAGCATCGCCAGCCGCTCCACTCCCATGCCGAAGGCGTATCCCAGATAGCGGTCCGGATCGATGCCGACATGCCGGAAGACCTCGGGGTAGACCATGCCGCAACCCAGGACTTCGAGCCAGCCGGTGTGCTTGCAGACCCGGCAACCCGCCCCGCCGCACATCACGCACTGGATGTCCACTTCCGCGGACGGCTCGGTGAACGGGAAATACGACGGCCGGAAGCGCAGCTTCAGATCGCGCTCGAAAAAGCTCGACAGAAAGTCATAGAGCACGCCCTTGAGGTCCGCAAAGCTCACCTGCTCGTCGACCAGCAGCCCCTCCACCTGGTGGAACATCGGGGTGTGCGTCAGGTCCGAGTCGCACCGATAGACGCGTCCGGGGGCGATCACCTTGAGCGGCGGCGCCTGCTCGGTCATGACCCGGATCTGCACCGGCGAGGTATGGGTGCGCAGCAACCGGTCGGCGTCGAAATAGAAGGTGTCGTGCATCGCCCGCGCGGGATGATGCTCCGGGATATTGAGCGCCTCGAAGTTGTGGTAGGTGCTCTCGACTTCCGGGCCTTCAACCATCGCGAAACCGGCATTGGCAAACAGGCGCTCGATGCGCCGCAGAGTCCGCGTGACCGGGTGCAGTCCGCCGGACTGCCGGCCGCGCCCCGGCAGCGTCACGTCGATGCATTCCGCACCCAGTCGGGCCGCCAGTGCCGCCTGATCCAGCACCGCTTTACGCGCATCCAGCGCCTGCTGAAGCGCGTCCTTGGCCTGGTTGATCCACTGACCGGCGGCCGGGCGTTCTTCTTTCGGCAGGGTGCCGAGTTGTTTGAGCAGGGCGGTCAACTCACCACTCTTGCCCAGAAAACGCACCCGCACCTGATCGAGTTGGGCCGGGTCCGCGGCGCCGTCGATCGCCGCCAGCGCGGCCGCACGCAACGCATCGATTCCGAGTCCGGTTTGTTCGGGCATAGTCCAACCTGCCGTTGAAATAGATTGTCCGCGAATGAACGCGAATTCAGAAAAAATGCCTGGTCGGATTCGCAGCGAATCCCACGGCAATGAATACGGGTCGACCAGTGGTGTTCCGGCCAACCTTCGCCGAGGCGCCCTCCAGCGCGGAACTTTCATCCACAGATGTCACAGATGAACACAGATGAACACAGATGAAGAAAAACATCTGTGTTCATCTGTGACATCTGTGGATAAATCCGGACAATCGCTTTGCGATTGTCGCCGCGTCCTGGCGCGCGTGCGGCGCGGCGTTGATCATCGTCCCGACCACCGGATCTCGATTTACGCTGCGGTGAGCTTGCGAACCACCCCACCCGCGGTGCGGTTCGCTCCTCACCGCACCCTACACTCCAGACCATCCGACAATGACCAAAGCCTGCGGCGTCAGGCCGCCAGGGCGCCCTTGGCCTGTTCGGCGATGGCGGCGAAGGCGACGCTGTCGTGGTAGGCGATATCCGCCAGCATCTTGCGGTCGACCTCGATCCCGGCCTGCTTGAGCCCGTTGATCAGGCGGCTGTAGGACAAGCCGTTCTGGCGGGCGGCCGCGTTGATACGGGCGATCCACAGGGCGCGGAACTGGCGCTTCTTCTGGCGGCGGTCGCGATAGGCGTACTGGCCGGCCTTGATGACGGCCTGCTTGGCGACGCGAAAGACACGACTACGTGCACCGTAGTAGCCTTTCGCCAACTTCATGATCTTCTTGTGACGGGCGTGCGCGGTTACGCCCCGTTTGACGCGTGGCATCTTCTCTCTCCGGTATCAGGTGCGATCAGCGATCAGCAGTAAGGAATCATCCGCAGGGCAGACTTCAGGTCCGAGGAATGGACCAGCCGGGCCGCGCGCAGATGACGCTTCCGCTTGGTCGACTTCTTGGTCAGGATGTGACGCCGGAAAGCCGAATAACACTTGACGCCGGTGGCGGTGCGCTTCAGACGCTTGGCCGCCCCGCGATTGGTCTTGATCTTGGGCATATTGCTCAACTCCGCTATTGGCGAACTGTTATTTCTTCTTGGGGCCGAGCACCATCACCATCTGGCGTCCTTCCATCTGGGGTTGGGACTCCACGATGCTCAACTCGGTGAGGTCAGTCTCGATGCGCTTGAGCAACTCCAGCCCAAGTTCGCGGTGCGCATGTTCGCGACCACGAAACCGCATGGTGACCTTCGCCTTGTCCCCTTCTTGGAGGAAACGCATCAGGTTGCGTAGTTTGACCTGATAGTCTCCCTCGTCCGTCCCTGGGCGAAACTTGATCTCCTTGATCTGGACCTGCTTCTGCTTCTTCTTGGCTTCGTTCTGCTTCTTTTTCTGATCGAAGCGAAACTTGCCATAGTCCATGAGGCGGCATACCGGGGGCTCAGCGGTCGGGACGATCTCCACGAGATCCATGCCCGCCTCTTCCGCCATTTCCAGGGCCTCACGGACCCTGACGACTCCGACCTGGTTGCCGTCCGCGCCGATCAACCGTACTTCCGGAATGTTGATCTCGCGATTGACGCGGTTTCTCTTTGGTGCAGCGATTGCCGGTTCCTCCACAAGGATTGAAAAAAGGCCGTCCATGTCCGAGTGCCGGGTACGACCCCGGCCTGTTCTTCGGCCGTCGAACCCTGGCGCATCAGGTGCACCGGGTTAGACGCCGGGCAGCGATGAACTATCGCCCCCGTCGTGCTGGTCCGCGCGTGTGCTGGTCCGCGCAGCGGACCCTACGGGCTGGTCCGCGCGTGTGCTGGTCCGCGCAGCGGACCCTACGGGCTCAGTGCGCCCGCGTCGTGACGTCCTCAGTCAAGCGGGCAGCAAAACTGGTGAGGTCGAATGACCCGAGATCCTGGCCCTTGCGATCACGGACCGTCAACTGCCCGGTTTCGACCTCGCGATCACCGACCACCAGCAGATAGGGAACCCGTTGCAGGGTGTACTCGCGAATCTTAAAGCCGATCTTCTCGTTTCTCAAGTCCGAATCCACACGGAAGCCCTTTTTGCGCAAGGCTTTAGCCACTTCGGTCGCATAAGGGGCCTGCCGATCGGTGATATTCAGGACCACCGCCTGCACCGGCGCGAGCCAGACCGGCAGCAAACCGGCGTAATGTTCGATCAGAATCCCGATGAAGCGCTCCACCGAGCCCAGAATCGCCCGGTGAATCATCACCGGAGTCTGCTTGCTGTTGTCCTCGGCGATATAGTGCGCGCCCAGGCGTCCGGGCATGGAGAAATCCACTTGGATGGTCCCGCATTGCCAGGCACGGCCGATGCTGTCGTGCAGGGTGAACTCGATCTTGGGGCCATAGAAGGCGCCCTCGCCCGGCTGGACCTTGAACTCCAGGCCCTTGGCCTTGAGCGCCAGATCCAGGGCCGCCTCGCCCTTGTCCCACAGGTCGTCGCTGCCGACCCGCTTCTCCGGGCGCAGCGACAGGGCCAGCGCGATCTGATCGAAACCGAAGTCACGATAGGTCTCGAAGACCATATCGATGAGGGTGGCGACCTCGGTCTGGAGCTGGTTCTCGGTGCAGAAGACGTGGGCATCGTCCTGCGTGAAGCGCCGCGCCCGCATCAGCCCGTGCAGGGTGCCGGAGGGCTCGTTGCGGTGCACGACCCCGAACTCGGCGATGCGCAGGGGCAGATCGCGGTAGCTCTTCAGCCCCTGGTTGTAGAGCTGGATGTGCCCCGGGCAGTTCATCGGCTTGATCGCGAAGTCGTGCTCGTCGATATGGGTGGTGTACATGCCGCCGGCAAACTTGTCCCAGTGACCCGAGCGCTCCCACAGCGAGCGGTCCAGGATCTGCGGCGTCTCCACCTCGTCGTAGCCGTATTCCATGAGCTTCTCGCGCATGTACTGTTCGGCCAGACGATAGATGATGCGGCCCTTGGCGTGCCAGAAGGCCATGCCGGGCGCCTCGTCCTGGAAATGGAAGAGATCAAGCTGCTTGCCGAGTTTGCGGTGATCGCGCTTCTCGGCCTCTTCCAATCGGGTCAGATAGGCTTTGAGTTCTTTCTTGTCGCGCCAGGCGGTGCCGTAGATGCGCTGCAACTGGGCGTTCTTCGAGTCGCCGCGCCAGTAGGCGCCGGCCACCTTGGTCAGCTTGAAGCCCTCGCCCAGGCGGCCGGTGCTCGGCAGATGCGGCCCGCGGCAGACATCGAACCAGTCGCCCTGACGGTAGATCGAGACCTCCTCCCCCACCGGGATGATGTCCTTGATGATCTCCACCTTGTAGGTCTCGCCGAGCGCGGCGAAGACCCCTTTGGCCTGCTCCCGATCCATGACCTCGCGCACGATCGGCAGATCGCGCTTGACGATCTCGTGCATGCGCGCTTCGATCAGCACCAGATCGTCCGGGGTGAAGGGCTCGGCGCGGGCGAAGTCGTAATAGAAGCCGTTTTCGATCGCGGGGCCGATCGTCACCTGGGTGCCGGGATAGAGTTCCTGCACCGCCTGCGCCATCACATGGGCGGCATCGTGGCGCAGTAGTTCCAGCGCGTCGGTTTCATCCTTGGCGGTGACGATGGCGAGCGCGGCGTCGGCGTCGATCACGAAGGACGTATCGACCAGCCGGCCGTCCACCCGCCCGGCCAGCGCCGCCTTCGCGAGACCCGGACCAATGGACGCGGCCACCTGATGCACGGACACCGGGGCGTCGAACTGGCGGAGCGAACCGTCGGGAAGTGTTATCTGGGGCATGGGCGAATCCTTTGATGCAGTGGTGATCGATACCAAGGATCACATGACGGATCACCTGACGCGAACTTCAGGCGGGAACCAAACGAAACAGCCGCCAGCGGCCGGTCACGAGCACCCGACACCCTGGCAATCACCACGACGGGCAACACCGGGCTGGACGCTTGCGACTGGCCGCGTGCGGCTGGAATATTGGTAGGCGCGATTGGACTCGAACCAACGACCCCCACCATGTCAAGGTGGTGCTC
>JACDZG010000132.1 GCA_013426805.1 Chromatiaceae bacterium | reverse complement strand
TACATTAAAATTTCAACGTATTAGAAAATCGCAAATTATTCCTATTTAGGGTATAACTCAGGAAGACACCATGGGTAGTATGCGGCGGCCCCGGCGTTCCCCTGCCCCGAAGCGTCCACGTTTGGTCGTCGCCCTGGCCCGAGACGCGAGATGACGCGGGGACGAAAGCATTTAACGCTTTGTTTCATAACAAATTAAATATCGACACCCGAGACGAAGGCAAACCGATGATCGAGGCCCGATATCCGAAGACTGGGGGGCGCGGCGAAAAGGCCGCACCACTACCCCTTGGGGTTACCTGAGACAACCGGATAGGCATGTTGTCCAAATCCAACAATAGCAATGCACCATAGCAACGGCCGTGCTGGGCGGCGGCCCGTACCTGAGCCAGACGGTCATTGAGCAAACGCCGGTTGGGCAGGTGCGTCAATGGGTCATAAAAGGCCAGGGCCTTGATCTCTGCCTCGGCGCGTTTGCGCGCCGAGATGTCGCGGATGAAGGCGACGATCTTGCCGGGGTTATACGGCAGGACCTGGGTGCTCGCCTCGACCTCCAATAGCCGCCCGTCCTTGCGGCGCTGTCGGGCCTCGAAACAGGTAGGCTCGATCGCCCACCGGCGCCCGCGATCGGCAGCGCTCCCGCCCCCGGCGTCATCGACGTCGATATCGGCGACACCCATGGTCAGCAATTCCTCGCGGCGGTAACCGATCAGGTCACAGTAGGCTTGGTTGACGTCGAGAAAGCGCCCGTCCGGGTCGCACAGGAAAAACCCGTCCAGGCTGGTGGCGATGATGGCGCGGTACTCCTGGTCGGCCTGTAGCGCCTGGCGGCGGGAGCGCTCGAACGCGAGTCCGACATACCCGAGATTAGCGATCACGGCGGTTAAGATGGCGGCCAGCATGCCAAGGATGCGGGCCGCGTTCGCGTCCATCAACGCGGGGAGGTCTCGCCCCAGCGACAGGCCGATCAGACCGTTGAGAAACGACATGGCCGAGAGTAGGTAGACCCCGCCAATCCAGCGGGCAGCGCGGCTTTGCTCCTGCTGCGCGATGCGCCAGGCCGCTGCGGCCAACCAGGTCGGCAGAACGGCAAAGACGGCCTGATGGTATTGCATGCGCAGCAACTCATCGCGCAACCCCAGACGGATGCCTTCAAACCCGAGCATGAACAAGGATGCGGCGGCGGCCATCGGGATCAGCGGCAATGGTTTGCCCAGGTCGCGGCGCAGCGATTTGATACGCATCATGACGCCAACGAACATCAGAAAATTGGCGAGCGGAAAGCTCGCCCAGTCCGGAACCCGGCCGCGCAGTGCGAACAAGATCAAGGTCAAGCCCAGCAGCAGGTCGCCCCCGCACCACAGCGTCACCGCCCGCTGTCGGCGGCCGTTCAAGACCAGGTAGGTGACCGTCGGCATGATAAAGAAGAGCAGTGCCATGGTCAGGAACAGCGAGGGGATATGCAAGAGCGGCATGTCATTCCTCCTCAGAAGATGGTGAGCAGGCGCACGGCGAAGGGCTGGTCTTCGAACAGGCCGTTGTCGGTCTCGAGGTCGCCGCCGTATTGCAGGACCAAGCGTCCGAACGGTAGTTTGATCAGGGCGGACAGGGTATAGCGCTGCACCCGCAGCGCGTTGTCCCAGGGCGTGTCGTCGATGCGCGAGGCCCCGCCCTGACTGTAGAAATAGCTGAGGCCCAAAGTGAGGGGTGCGGCCGGAGTGTAGCTGAGCGCGACTTGCCAATTGTAGCAGTTGATCGACCGTCAGTCGGGTGTCGAGAGGTTGGCGTACCCCCGCCTCGGTACAGGTCGCCGCGCCGGCTCGACAGATAGGACAGTTGGACCGTGGTGATGCCGGGCGGGGGTGCGATCACGTCCGTCGGCAACAGGTCCACCGCCTGGGTGGGCCGGAGCACGGCGGCGACCAGCAGGGCGGTGACTCGACGGGTCGTTGGCGTCATGGGTCACCTGGTGTCCGGAAGCACGAGGAACGCCGCCGCTCGGGCGGTGGGAATCAGCGGGGGCAGACTCAATCGAACGGGCCGCGCCAGCTCCGGCAATCGTCGAGTCTGCCGCGCCCGATGTCATCCAAAAAACACCGCATACCGCGCTCGGCGCGGTTTAACGGATACGAAATTGAGCCATCCGAGACCGGGTGTGGTCTCGATCTTAGCCGCACGGCAGGTGCCGGGCAAGACGGCTGACGGCTCAGGCAGGCGATCCGGAGGCGGCCTGGCGGAGCCCGCAAGCGTGGCCGTCGGCAGGCAGTGCAGCCCGGGCCGAGGGGCGCTCAGTGCGCATAAATGAGGGCTCCAACCACCAACCCGCCGGCCATGCCGGCGTAGAGCAGGCCGACCAGGGTCTCCCGCGCCTCGTGCGACAGGGACGGCAGCCCCAGCCGGTGCCACAGGTGCAGCAGGGCCAGTGCGGCGTGACAGAGGACCTCGAAGGCGATCAGACTAAGGGTCAGCGACAGCATGGTAGACCTCGGCGGCTGGGGTTGACGTTCTCGCAAGAGTTGAACTGCGGCCGCTACATCAGGGCTTCTATGGGGTCTCGTTCCGAAGATAGAGTGGCGGAGTAGGGCGTATAATGATCTCAAACTGTAACTACTCAGGTCTATCCAAGCGCATGAAATATCGAGATATTGACTTGGCGCGACGGACTCTCGACGGACTACGGCAACAGGGCGACGCTATGAACATCAATACGTTACAAAGTTGTTGCGATGAGTGTGCGAAAGTCGAAACTCGCTAACAAACTGTACTAATTGACGTTTTCACGAAATCGCCTACCTGAGTAGTTACCTCAAACTTAGTCGATTTAAAGTTTTTTGTCAAGAAAGGGCTTTTTGTTTTTTTAGAGGCTGTAGGCTACAATTAGCATAAGGGCTATCGGCTTGGCACAGCGCCGCTACCTTGAATCCTAGCCTGTCAACCGGTCAATCGGAGCAGTGAGTGGTACGTTAGGGCATCTAGGGGCCTGGCGCGAGACCCTCAGATGCGTTCGTGTCTCATGGGGACGCGTACTACCGTTGGCGGCGGACTGACCCGTACGCTGCAGGCGCTTGAGAGTGTTCGGTTTGCCAAGACAGACGGCGTAGGATCGGGGTTAACATCGGTTTTAAGGTCGAGCGAGGATTACAGATGACTGACCAGCGGCGTTTCAACGTTGCCTATTTTGAGCATCTGCTGGTGCGCAAGGGTTGGTCAACTTACGATTTGTCCAAGACGTCCGGCCTTGACAGGCGAAATATCGACCGACTATTGGCCGGCGAGCAGCAACCAAGCCTCAAAACTGTGAAGCGACTCGTTGACGCTCTGGGCATTGAAGGAGTTCAGATCGACAACCTCTGGATCTTCCCGGACCGACCTGCGCGGTCGACTGCCCAGCCCATAGTGACATCGGCGAGTACCCCGCCCCCGTCACACCCGTTCGAGCCATGGGGCATCGCTCGACCACCGGCCTTCGTCGGTCGCAGAGCCATCCTACGCGACCTGGAGCGGGCAGCTCGCGACGGGCGTGGGGTGTCGCTGCTCGGCGAGTGGCGGATCGGCAAGACCTCGCTCCTGCACACCTGGGCGGCGCGGGCACAAGAACTCGGGTTTGCGGTGCGGCTGCTGTCCGGTCAGGGGCCGGAGCGGCAGGGGCATCAGGCCTTTGTCGACGCAGTGGTCGATGAGGTGCCGACGGACCCCCGAACGGCGGTGACCGGGGCCGCGACGGATGCGGCCTGCGAGCAGGCGCGGCCGCAGTCCCCCGACGCCGCCGCGGACCGGCTCGGCAACTGGTGCAGTGTGCAGCAGCAGGCGAGCGGCGGATTGCCGCCGCTCTTGCTGCTCGACGAGGCCGAGGGCTTTCTCGGGCTTTGCGAGCCGGGCTTTCTGGAACGACTACGGGGCTTGCTGACCAAGCGGCGGCTGTCGCTGGTTTTCGCCACCCGCCGCACCCTGCCCGAGGTCTACGCCGACCTGGGCCGCGTCTCGCCCTTCGCGAACATGCTGGAGGCGGTACGGATCGGGCTGCTGGAGCCCGGCGCAGCGGCGACCCTGCTCGCCCGCGGCGCGGCGGGGCTTGCGCCGGAAGACCCGGCCTGGTTGCTCGACTGGGCCGGCCGGCACCCGTTTTACCTCACCCTGCTCGCGCGGCGGCTGTTCGATGCCCGCGCGGACGGGGCGGACCCGGGCGGCGGCGACCCCCGCGCCCAGGCGCTTGCGCGGTTTCGCGACGAGGCCGCGCAGCAGTTCGCACTCTGGTGGCCGGGGCTCGCCGAGCGCGACCGTCAACGGCTGCGCCGCGCAGCCGCTGCGGGGACGGCGACCGACGCGGACAACGGCGATGACACCCTGTGCCGACGCGGATTGCTCACCGTCGACCACCAACCCTTTGCGCGGGTGCTGAGCGAATGGCTGAACCGGAAGGATTGATGGGCGGCACGCCTGGCCCAGGGCAGGACCCGGCACCGCTGTCCGTGGCGGAGCGGCTGGCTCAACTGCCCGGTGTCTGGGAACTGGGCTGGTGGCTGCTGATGCGGCCGATCAGCCTGCATCATCGGTTGCGCGCGCTTGGTATCGACGAGCCCAATGCGCCCGGCTGGCGGCTACTGTGGCGGGGTGATGCGGTGGCGCGGGCCTATGTAGCGCGAATGGCGCTGTTGCTCCTGGTGGGGGCGCCTGCACTCGCGCTTCTAACCGCGTTGGTGTTCGCCACGGTCGGCCTTGACGTTGATTGGATGCGCGTGGTCGTCGGCGTGGCTGGCGGCGTGGCCGGCGGCGCGGCCTTCGGCGTGGCCGGCGGCGTGGGCGTGGCCGGCGGCGTGGCCTTCGGCGTGGCCTTCGGCGTGGCCGGCGGCGTGGCCTTCGGCGTGGCCGTCGGCGTGGCCGTCGGCATGGCCGTCGGCGTGGCCGGCGGCGTGGCCGGCGGCGTGGCCAGCGGCGTGGCCGTCGGCGTGGTCGTCGGCGTGGCCAGCGGCGTGGCCGTCGGCGTGGGGTTCTTCAGGCTGCCGCTATACCTGCTTGAGCTACCCTGGCAACTCATCGCCTTCACCCTCCAACGCACCACCGGCCGCATCACCCTCGCTTCCAGCCCGGTCCTGCACCACGAGCTGAGCTATCTGCCACTGCCGACCCTGGCCGAACACATCCGCGACACCGCCACCCGCGACCCGGCCCTGGCCCGCCGCGCCCTGGCCGCCTGCGCCATCGCCCCCGGTCAGCGCCGCGCCGGCCGACGGGCGCTGGCCCTGCTGCGCGCCGACGAGCTGGCGACCCTGGCCCGCGCCCGCCGCTTCCAGGCCCTGCGCGACCTGCACGGCGCATGGCTCCCGGACCCAGCCAGTGCCGACGGCACCTTCGCTGCCCTGCAACAGGTCGGCCGCTATCTGCGCGCCGCCGAGCTGACCCTGATCGCCCGCCAGCGCCAGGAGCTATTGACCGCTGCCGCGGACCGCCTGCGCGGGCTCGACAACGCACTGCTCGGCAGCCGCGACCTGCCTGGATCTGATCAGGCCCCGATCTATCGCGCCGCCCTCCCCGGCTGGCAGCGCCTGGTCGCCGACTGGCTCGCCGCGACCGAAACCGCGGCGGCGCTGGAGGTGCCGAACCCCTTCCGCCCGCTGGTGCCGCTGGAGCCCGAGTTCGGCCGCGAGGTGTTCCGCGGGCGCGAGCCGCTGGTGGCGGAGATCGAGTCCATCCTGGGCGATCCGGGCCAGGGGGCGGCGCTCGCCCTGATCGGGCCGCGGCGCTGCGGCAAGACCTCGTTGCTCAACATGCTGCCGCTGAAGCTGCCGGATGCGCTGGTGGTCTTCTTCGACACCCAGAACAATCCCATCGACTCCACCGGGTCGCTGGTCAAGGCGCTGGTCGGGCAGGCGCAGAGGCAGGCGCGGCGCGAGCGCCGGCTGACTCTGCCGGACGCCCCGCCGGGGCCGCCGATGGAGGCACTGGGGGCCTGGTTCGAGCAGTTGGAGCAGGTGACGGCCGTCGGGCGGATATTGCTCTGCATCGACGAGTTCGAGCGCTGGGAGGGACTCTTCCCCGGCGACCGGCGGGCGCTGCTGCAATTGCTGGGGCTGTTGCGCGCCACCATTCAGCACCGCCGCCGGCTGCGGGTGCTGATCGCCGGGGCCGCCCAGGTGGACGAGTTGGACCCGATGTGGGCCGATCACCTGGTGAACCTGCGCACCCTGACCATCGGGCCGCTGGCCCGGCCGGTGACGCTGGACCTGCTGATGTGCCCGAGCGACGACTTCCCGCCCGACGCCATCCCGCCCGCGGTGGCCGAGGCGGTTTGGTCCCGCACCCTGGGCCAGCCCTATTTGACCCAACTCTATGGCTCGCTCTTGGTGAAGCGCCTGAACGATGCCGACCGCCGCGCGGCGACGCCCGCGGATTGCGCGGCGCTCGACCCAGCGGTGCTGGACCAGGCCAACACCTATCTGACCAACCTGGTGCAGGCGGCCCCGGCCGCGGCGCTCGCGGTGCTGGAGGCACTGGCGCAGGGACAGGCGGTGGACCTCGCCGCCCAGGACGGCGCGACGCGCCGCTATCTGCGCCGCCGGGGGCTGGTTACGGAGGAGGGGGGCTTGGGGATTCCCGTGCTCGGGGCCTTCTTGCGGCGGGAGGGATGAGCCTGAGACGAGGATGCGCAGATGAACGCAGATACCTGCATCCACTTCATGAAACACCGTTTGCCGCAGGTGCCGACGCGGCTGCGGTGGGTGGCGATCGGGGCGCTTGGGATCTCCGCTAGCCGGGGGCCGGGCGGGTGTCCTGACGCGTTACTCGATGTAAACTAGAGATCTGTTCACCGGGCGCCGATCCGGCTGGGACTGAAACGGGTCGCGAGGCGGTCCGGGCGTCGATCACGACCGTAACGACTGGCAGGAGGATCGCGATGGCGAACAGGATCGGCGGCCTGCGGGGCCGTCTCTCTCACCGGGGGCTCTGGGTCGCGGCCGTCCTGCTGTGGCCGGCCGCGGCCCTCGCGGCGGATGGGGCCGCGGCGGCCGGGCGCGAGGGTTCGGCGGGGGCGACGGATGCGGTGCCGGCCGACCTCCAGCGGCAGATGGAAGCCTTCGGACACGCTGATCCCGCCCCCCGTGCGGTTCCGACGGCGCCGGCCGCAATGGTCGGCGCACCGACGGCCTCGCGGGGCGTCCCCGACCCGGACGCGCTGCCCCGCGCCGTGGCGCGCGGCAACCTGGAGGAGACGGCGGCCCTGCTCAAGCGGGGCGCCGACACCGACGGCCGGCTCGGCGGGCGCACCGCCCTGATGATCGCCGCGGAGCGCGGTCGCCGCGACCTCGTGGATTTGCTGCTCGCCGGCGGCGCGCGGGTGGAGGCCAAGACGGAGCGTGGGGAGACCGCCCTGCTCTTCGCCGTGCGCGGCGGGCACCGCGAGGCCACCCAGGTCCTGCTCGCCCGCGGCGCAGACGCCAATGCCGTGGACCTGACCACGGACCTCCGGGGGCGTTCGGTGTCGGCGCCAGCCACGGGTGCCGCTCTCCCTCTCCCTCTCCCTCTCCCTCTCCCTCTCCCTCCCGCTCTCCCTCCCGGTCCGGTTCCTGCTGCCACTGGTACGACCGCTGCCGCCGCGCCGCGCGCGGCCGGGGGCACCGCGGGTCCCCAGCTGCCGGCCGTCGGCCGCCCGGTGCTGCGCATCGCCGTGGACAATGGTGATGTCGCGCTGGCCGAGGCGCTGCTCGCGCACGGCGCCGCGGTCAAGACCCTCCGCGCCGGGGACCCCCCGATCCTGGCCGCCGCCCTGGCGCACGGCGACAGTGCCATGGCCCTGGCCCGGTTGAAGCGGGGCGCCGGTCTCACGCCGGAGCGGGATACCGCCTGGACCGCACGGGTACTGCCCGTGCCGCCGGGGGCCGAGGTCGAGCGCTTGCCGCTGCGGCCCCCGTCGCCGCCCGGCGCCCCGGTCGTTCGGCCGCCGAGTGTCCGGAACCTGCCCGTCCCGGACTTGCCGATGACGGTCACGGCGACCGCCTGGACCCCGCTGATGGCCGCCGCAACCTGCTGCGACGCCGCGGTGATCGAGGCCATGCTCGCCAAGGGCGCCAAGGTCGCCACGGCCACCGCCCACGGCCAGACCGCCCTGTCGCTGGCGGTCGCCTACGGCCGTGCGGAGGCCGTGCGGCTCCTGCTCGCCCGCGGCGCCGCCGTCAATGCCAAGGATGCCGCCGGCCGCACCCCCCTGTCGCTGGCGGTGGTCTACGGCCGTACCGCGCTGGTGCCGGTGTTGCTCGCTAAGAGGGCGGCGGTCGAAGCCAGGGATCAGGCCGGCCGGACCCCGCTGGCCCTGGCGGCCGCCTTCGGCCCCGGTGCCCTGGCGCCGGTGCTGCTCGCCCGCGGCGCCACGGTCGAGGTCCGGGACGCGATCGGTCGGACCCCCCTGCTCGTGGCGGTCGCGGCCGGACAGCGCTCGATGGTGCCGGTATTGCTCGCGCGTGGCGCCGACGCGAACGCCAAGGACGCCGTCGGCTGGACCCCCTTGTTGCTCGCCATCGACCAGGGCGACGGCGCGCTCGCGGCCATGCTGCTCGACCACGGGGCCGCCGCCGATACCCGGGACGCGGCCGGCCGCACCGTCCTGTCGCTCGCCACCGCCAAGGGCGAGGCGGCGCTGGTGGCCGCGCTGCTCGACCACGGCGGCGCCGCGGACCTTCGCGAGGCCGGGGCGGCGCTGCGCGATGCGCTCGGGCGCGGCCAGGCCGCGGTAGTGCAGACGCTGCTCGACCACGGGGTCCCGGCCACGACCCCCGAGGATGCCGACGCGGTCTGTGCCGCCGCGGTTCAGGGCCGGGAGGTCATCGTGGCGGCCCTGCTTGCCAAGGGCGCGAACGCCCATTGCCGCACCCGGGGAGACGCGCCCGCGTCCTGCGATCGGGCCACTGATCCGCCGCGCCGCGTCTCGTCGTCCGATCGCTGTGCGCCGGGCCCGGATTGGACCCCTCTGCGTGCCGCCGCGTACCTGGGCCACATCGGGGTGGTGCGCGTCCTGGCCGCCCATGGGGTCGATGTCAATGCCACGGGTACGGATGGGGTCACGGCCCTGACGGCCGCCCTGGAAGGCAAACACCTGGGGACGGCCAGACTGCTGCTCGAACAGGGCGCGGTGATCGACCGGACCGCGGGCGGGATCGCGCTGTGCGACGCCATGGTCCACAACCGGGCACTGGCACTGGTGCTGATCGACAAGGGGGCCGATGTCGAGGGCAAGGAGGGCGGCTGCTACTCCGGTTTGACCCCCTTGATGCAGGTGGCGGCGGAGGGCGACCTGGAGCTGGTTACGGCGATGTTGGCTAAGGGGGCCGCGGTCAATGCCCGGACACCCGCGGTGAAAGAGCTGGTCGCCGCGGGTGGTACCGCCGAGGCCCTCGCGGTGCCCAACAAGACATTGCTGACGCCCCACGGCCGGACTGCCCTGATGGCCGCCGCCGGAAGCAGCGGGCGCCGCCGCAACGAGGAAGACCGTTTGGCCGTCGTGCAGGTGCTGCTCGCCAAGGGCGCCGAGGTCGATGCGCGGGATGCCGAGGGCCACACGGCCCTGTCCTTCGCCGTCGAGCGCGGCGGTTCCAAGATCGCAGAGCGGCTGCGCCAGGCCGGGGCGACGCCCTAGCGCGGGGCGCGCGCCGGCACCGATCATTTCCGCAGCGACCGACAGGAGCATGACGATGGCTGACGTGACACCGACGCCGCCTCTACGGATCCGGGTGCTGGCAGCCGGCGTGCTGCTGTGGGCGGGTGCCGGTCTCGGGGCGGACGGCGGCGCCCCCGCGGTCGGGGCGGCCGGGCCGGGCGGTGCGGACCCGCGGCCCGCCCGGGCGGACGTCGGCCGGACCGCGCCTGCCGCGCCCAGCGCCGACACCTGGCGGATCGCCCTGCGGCGCGGCGATCCGGCGGAGGTCACGGCCCTACTTGATGAGACCACCGATCCGGCGTCCCGGAACCGGCTGGAGCAGCAAGCCCTGACCAGTGCGGCCGGTAACGGCCACCTGGCGCTGGTGCAGGCCATGCTCGCCCGGGGTGTCAAGGCGGACGGCCCGGCCGGTGCCATGGCCTTGCGCAACGCCGCGCAGGACGGCCACCAGGCGGTTCTGGAGTTGCTGCTCGTCCAGGGGGCCGATGCCAAGGCCCAGGACAGCGCGGGCGAGTCCGCTTTGCTCCTGGCCATGAAGTCCGACTTGCCGGGGGCTGACAAGGGGCAAGGCACGGCCGCCCCGCGCACCCGGCGCGACCTCGCGCGCGCCCTGCTCGAGCGGGGTGCCGCGGTCGATGCGCGGACCAGCGAGGGCGAGACGGCCCTGATGCGCGCGGTCTTCCAGCGTGACCTCGAGGCCGTGCGCCTCCTGCTGGAGCGCGGGGCCGATCCCAATATCAAGAACAAGCAAGGTGAACCCATCCTGTTGTACCGCGGGAGCGCTGCGGACGCCATCCCGCTCGCGCGCCTGCTGCTCAACGGGGGCGCCGATCCCAATGCCAGCGACGCCCTGGGCCAAACCGCCTTGTGCGCCGCCGCTTGCAACGAGCCCGAACTGGTCCGGGTCCTGCTCGACCAGGGCGCCGCCCCCAAGACCGTGCCGCTTTCCGCCGCCTGCGCCCTGCTGCGTGCGATCGACTGCGACCGGGGGGAAACGGTCGCGGTGCTGCTCGGGCGGGGCGCGCAAGCGGACGGGAAGGCCCTGACCGCAGCCGTGCGCACCGGCAACCGCGCGGTCATTCGGGCGCTGCTCGCCAAGGGGGCCGATGCCACGGCCGTGCCCAAGGACCCGTGGAATACCCTGGTCCTGGCGGCGGTGCAGGGCCATGAGGCCCTGGTCGAGGCGCTCGGCCGCCCAGGGGTCGAGATCGATCGCGAGGGGCACGCGAGCGGTCTGCAGTACGGCGGCGGGACCCTGTTGATCCGCGCGGCCACGCAGGATGACCGCGAACTCGTCACCTGGCTGTTGGACCTGGGGGCGGCGGTCAATGCCAAGGACCGCCAGGGCGCGACCGCGCTGGTCGCCGCCCTTGAGCACCAGCACCCGCAGCTCGCGCGGCTCCTGATCGCCCGGGGCGCCGATGTAAACGTTCAGGACCGCTTCGGGCACACCCCTCTCGCGCTCGCCGCGGGCAAGGGTGATGCGCCGATGGTAAAGGTCTTGCTGGAGCGGGGCGCCGCTGTCGATACCGCCGACTCTACGGGCCGAACCGCCTTGATGTCCGCGGCCGACGCCGGTGACCGCGACCGGGTGGAGGCCCTGCTCGCGGCGGGCGCCGGGGTGAATGTCAGGAAGCATAACGGCGCAACCGCCTTGCACGTGGCGGCCGCGGGCGGTGATGCTGCGATCGTGAAAACCCTGCTCGATCGGGGCGCCCAGATGAATGCCCGGTCCGAGCGCGGCGAAACCGCGCTCCTCACCGCACGGCGCTGGCGTCGCTTCGACCTCGCCGCAACCCTGCTTGCATGGGGCGCCGATATCAATGGCGGGGGCGAGGCCCTGGCGGCGGCCGCGCGGGACGACGACCGCGAGACGCTTCGCTGGCTGCTCGACCAGGGTGCCGATAGCAATGCCGTCGCGCCGCAGGGCTCAGGGATCGCGGGGCGCACCGCGCTGATGGTGGCCGCGGAGCGCGGTCGCCGCGAGATTCTGGACCTGCTGCTCGCGCGCGGCGCCGCCGTCGATGCCAAGACCGGCACCGGCCGGACCGCCCTGATCGGGGCCGCGGACGCGGGTCAACTCGCGATCGTCAAGACGCTGCTCGATCATGGCGCCGATGTCAACGCCAGGTTCGACGCGCTGCCCCAATTCGGGCATCCCCAGGGTCCGCCGGACGGCGGGACCGCTTTGACCGTCGCGGCGCGGCAGGGCGACCTGACACTGGTGCGGCTGCTGCTCGCGCGGGGCGGCGCGGTGGAGGCCCGCGGCAGGGGAGGGCAGACGGCCCTGTGGACGGCCGGGGCGCGCGGCGACAGCGCGCTGGTCGCGGCCCTGCTCGCGGCGGGCGCCGATCCGCGCGACGCGATCCAGAACTCGCGGGGTCCGGGCGCGCATAGCACGCTGATCGCCGCGGTACTGAGCCATGACCGCGAGTCGGTGCGCACCCTCATCGCCCATGGTGCCGATGTCAATGCCGGCGCGTCGCAGGGCGAGACCGCCTTGTTGCTCGCCCTGCGGGAGGCGGCGGCGGACACCCTCGCCCAAGACCGTGACATCGTGCGGATGCTGCTCGCCCAGGGGGCCGACCCCAATGCCGGGTCGCACGGCGGCAAGCGCCCCCTGATGGCCGCCGTGGAGCGGGGTGATCTGGATCTGGTGCAGGCGCTCCTCGCCCGGGGTGCGGACGTCAACGCCAAGGACATCAATAACTCTACGGCGCTGATCCGCGCGCTCCAACGCGGTCAGGTGGACATCGCCCGCCTGCTGCTCGCCCAGGGCGCCGAGCCCGAGCCCCTGAGCGACGGTTTTCAGACCCCGCTGCGGCTGGCCGCGGAGATGGGGCAGTCCGCGGTCGTCGAAGACCTGCTCGACCGGGGTGCGCGGATCACCCCGGAGGCCCTGGCGGCGGCCGTCATCGGCGGCCATGTCGACCTGGTGAAGCGACTGATCGCCCGCGGCGCCAACGTCAATGCCCGGATCATCGAGGACCACGGGAACCTGCTGGCCCGCCTCAAGGCTCGCAATCGGTGCGGCCGGGAGGGCTCGTCCCCGACCGGCGAGGACCTCCCCCGGGGCAAATACACCCCGGACGGGATCCTGCGGATCCAGTGCGGCGAGAGCCTGCCCCTCACGGACATGCCCCCGGTTTTGAGCATCGCCGCGGCGCAGGGGGATCGGGACCTGGTGCAGGTCCTGCTGGACGCCGGTGTGCGGGTCGACGCCAGGGACGCCGCCGGCCGCAACGCCCTGTCGTTCGCCATTGCCTTCGATCAGACCGGCGGCGAGATCGGGGTCGTGCCGCTGCTCTTGGCCCAGGGCGCCGAGGTCCTCCCGGCGGACGCCGGTGCGGCGCTGTCGGCCGCCGTCCGGGAGGGCCGACCCGACTGGCTCAAGGCCCTGCTCGACCAGGGCACCCCCATTGCCGGGGGGGCCGGGCGAGGTACCGGGGTGACCGCCGGGGTGGCCGCCGGGCCGGCCGGTGCCGCCGCCTTGTTCGAGGCCGCGCAGCGCGGTGATGTCGAGAGTGTGCGGCTCCTGCTCGACCATGGCGCCGAGGCAGAAGCACGGCCGGACATCGAGGAGTCGCCCCTGCGTCTGGCCGCGACCTACGGGCACCCGGAGGTCGTGCGGCTGCTGCTTGCCCGGGGGGCCGCGGTCGATGCCAGGAACCAGGCCGGTGAGACGGCCCTGATTGGGGCCCTACGGGGCAGTGCGTCGGGCGTGCAGGTCTTGATCAAACAGGGGGCCGCGGTCGAGGTCAGGAACCGGGACGGCCGGACGGCCCTGATGATCGCCGTCGAGCGGGGGCAGGCGGCGGCGGCGCTCCTCGACCACGGGGCCGATGTGGATGCCAAGGTCACCGTCGCGCCGGGCGCGGACCGGCGCGGTGCCGGGGGCCACGGCGGCTGGACCGCGCTCATGTTGGCTGTCGAGCGGGGCGACGCGACACTGGTGAAGGCGCTGCTCGCGCGGGGCGCCGCGGTCGATGTCAAGGCGGCCGACCACGGCACGACCGCCTTGTCCCTGGCCAGCGCCCGGTCCTCCCGTTCCATCGCCGACCTGCTGAGGCAGGCCGGGGCCAAGGAGTAGGGCGTCCAACCATGACCGACGGGAGCCTCACGATGACCAGCACGAACGGCGATGGCGTGGGCGATCTGCCACCCCGGACCACGCAAGCGCCCCGTGGGAGCGGCGTCCCGGCGCGATTCGACGCCCCAGTCCCCGCTGAGGCCGCGGCCACGCGCACCGGCCCGTCGCGGATGCCACCGGCGCGGCGGTGCCGGGTCTGCGGCGGCTGGGTCCGGGTCGTCGGGGTCCTGCTGTGGTCGGCCGCCGGTGGAGCCCCTCTATGCCCAGTCCCACCCCTCGATCCCGCCCGAGGTCCCCGATCCAGCCCTGCCGCCGCGCGCCCCGGACGACCCCGGCTGGACCGCCCTGATGGCCGCCGCGACCCAGTGCGAGCCCGCGGTGATCGACGCCCTGTTCGCGCGCGGCGCCCCGCTCGAGGCCACCACCGCCGACGGTCAGACCGCCCTGTCGCTCAGCATCGCCTACCGCCGGCCGGCGGCCGTACGCGCTTTGCTCAAGCACGGTGCCGCGGTCAATGGCGCGGACGCGGCGGGGCGAACCCCGCTGCACCTGGCGGTCGTCTACGGCCTCACCGACCTGGTGCCGCTCCTGCTTGCCCGCGGTGCCGCGGTCGACGCTCGGGATGCCGTCGGCCGCACCCCGCTCTTGCTCGCGGCCCGCTACGGCCGGACCGCCGTGGTGGCGGTGCTGCTCGACCAGGGGGCCGATGTCAATGCCGCGGACCAGACCGGCCGCACCGCGCTGTCCCTGACGATGGTGTCCGGCCGCACCCCGCTCGCCGTGGCGGTCGCCTTCGGTCGGACCGCGGTGCTGCCGGTGCTGCTTGACCATGGCGTCTCAGCCGCCGACGCCCGGGCCGCGCTGCGGGACGCCGCGGCGCGCGACCCCTACGAGATGGGTGAGCAAAAGCGGATGGTCAGGACGCTGTTGGAGCACGGCGTCGCCGCCGATACCCCCGAGGGCGCCGCCGGCCTACGGGGTGCCGCGGCCAATTCCCAGATTTGGGTCGTGCAGGCTCTGCTGGTCAAGGGCGCAGATCCCGCGGAGTGTCACTACCAATCTCGATCGGCAATGGAACGAACAGGAAGCGGACGGCGCCTCCGGGGTCTTGAGTATCGCCGCCGCCCTGGGCCAGCGCGAACTGGTGGATCTGCTGCTGGCCCGGGGCGCGCGGGTCGAGGCCCGCAACGCCAACGGCTGGACCGCCCTGACCTTCGCGGTCGAACACGCGCACCCCGAGGCCGTACCGCTGCTGCTGGAGCATGGCGCCGACACTAGGGTGCTGGCCCGGATCATGCCCTTCGGCACCCGCGGCGCACTCGAACTCGCCGCGGAGACTGGCCAGCACGCTCTGTTGCGGGCACTGCTCGACCAGGGCGCCGAGGTCGACACCACCGACGCGACGAACGCGCTCTACGCCGCCGCCGCACGGGGCGACGGCGACGACGTGAAACTCCTGCTCGACCGCGGCCTGGATGCCTGGGCGCCAACCACCCCAAGAGGTGCAAGCAGCCAAGCAGTCCATCGTGCGCTTTCCACTGGCGTGAAAATCCCTGCCCGGCGGATTGCCCGCGTCCGGACCGGCTGTTCTAGGGTGTCCATACCATAAGCATGGAAAGCATTCCATAGCCCAGCATAGCCACTACCCTCCTGAGTGTCTGTCGGCGGATCGGTAGGGAAAGATCTACGTAACTGATTTATCTTAAGATCGAAGTGATGCCGGGCGAAAATCGAAACTGGCACGCCTCATGCTTAATGTTGATCAAGCAACCGAGTCGGCAGGACGCCACACCGGAAAGCACTGGACCCGCCAGTTGTAGCGAGCGGTTCCGGTGCCAAGATCGGCGGGGTAGGGTGTGAATCGATTTGCGATCTCACTCAGGCCATGCAGGCCCGGCAGGTTTGCTTCAAACGCACATCATGTGCATTCGTTCCGACGTTCAGAGGGTAAATAAAATGGCAAAAGTCGCCAACTCCACAGATTCCTCCAGTCTCGCCGAAGTCGTTGACCGCATTCTGGACAAGGGCATCGTGATCGATGCGTGGTTGAAGGTCTCCCTGGTTGGTATCGAGCTGCTCGCCGTTGAAGCCCGTGTGGTCATCGCGTCGGTCGAGACCTACCTGAAGTATGCCGAAGCGATCGGCCTCACCGCGCCGGCGGCTGCTCCGGCCTGATCCCGCCTCGTACTTCAGATGGGTGCCGCTCCGATGCCTCGGCATCGATCCCGAGCGGCATCTTGCGTCGGGTCAGGTGGCAAGCCGCGCTGAACCCGCATCGACGGCCGCGCGGACTCACCCGTTCCCGGTGCACTCTTGCAACGTGTAACGAGGTGCAGACAATGGGCCGTTTTACCGAAGATATGGGGCGGTTGCGCGACGAGATCGTGTCGGAGCGCATGACCCGCCTAAACCTGATCGCCGACACCCGCCAGGAAGTCACGGACGCAGCGCACGCCTTCATCAGTCGTCTGAAGACCAGCGTGGAAACCCTGCAGGCCGATTTCCGTGAGAATCATATCGACATGGCCGAGGCGGGGCGTGCCGAGCGCAACGCGTTCCTGAACCAACTCGGGGGGACCGTCGCCGACCTCCAGCGCCAGACGGTTGCGCTGGTCGGTGACTTCGCCGCGGAGCGCAGTGCCGGACGCCAAGCCTGGCGTGGTGTTGCCTCGCAGCCCTCCTCAGCCCGGACCAGGGCGCGCGCTAAATCCTGACGAGTCTACCCCGCCAATAATGCGCTGAGCCCAACCGCCGCGACCCGTCGGGCGCTGGTTGGGCGCACCCGGCCACTCCGAGCGGTCGGCGGGGCCTGCCCCGCGCCCCAGGCATCAGAGATTCCGCGTTCTGCAAGGGAAGGTTACGCGCGGCTTGGCGAGGTCGTCCGGAGTGTTCAAGAGCGCCCGGTTGACGATTTTATGTCGGTTCTGTGTCGGATCACTTGACAGACCAATCGCACGATGTAGAATGGGCGGCTCGCTAGGGAGAAGCGGACGGAACAAAACGGCAAGATGCCGCAGGATGCACGAAAATGGCGTTTGACAGGTCGCCGAACGGATGTATAATGATCGGCTTGCTGTGATTGAATCGCGGCAGTGTGCTAGGAAATCTCAACCAGCGCGGTTG
>JACDZG010000131.1 GCA_013426805.1 Chromatiaceae bacterium | reverse complement strand
CCCGCCCGCTCGCCATCCTGATGGGGCCGGCGATTACCGAGGAGCCGGCGGGCGCCGCCCCGGCAGCGGAGCCGGAAGCGAGCGTGAAAGAGGATTGAGGGGCCTCGTGCGTCGGGTGTTGTTCCAAAGCCCGGCCACCGCGCGATCGGTGGGGGTGCCGGTCCGCATAGCGGACCCTACGATCGGGGCCCCACCAGCAGTGGAGATGCGGTTTAAAGTTTATATTTTATAGAACTTTAAACCGCGCCGGCTGCAGCAATCGTCGAGTCTGCCGGGGCCGATCCCATCCAACAACACCCGATACCGCGCTGGGCGCGGTTTAGCGGTCCGGCGTCATCCTGACAACTTGGAATGACTGATTGAGATAGATGTCGGTCTTTCTGCCGTTGCAACGGGCGTCGTCGACCTCAAATGTCTTGTCGTCATCATCGAACTTCATGACGCCGCCGGAGCAACCCTGAGCGGTGAGGGTACTCTCGATTGACGTGCGTTCTTGCGGCGTCACGTCGCGCCAGGCAAAGGCGGGCGCGGCGACGAGCATCCCGGCGAGCGCAAACAATGAAATCTTCATCAAATAACCTCTCGATTTGCCATTGAAATACCTCGTCAAACCGACCCCATGACGGCCGGTTATCATCTAACTTTACCGCTCGGGTAAAACCTTGGCAACCCCCTTGCCAAGGACCTCCGTGGCCCCAAATCTGCCCGCAAGAGTGTGCGCTGAGGTCATCACTGCGCCAACCCTCAATCCGGCGGGGTGGAGACCCTGGAAACCCCGCTGACGCGGCAGATGACCGCCTTCGGTCGGGTGCTCTCGGTGATTATCCTGGGGATGGCCGTGGCGATGGTCCTGATCGGCTGGTTCCTGCACAGCTTCGGCGTCGAGGAGCTGATGATGGCGACCACGCCGGCACCGCCAGCGCCCTCGGGCCTGCGGGTCGGTCTGTGGTTCACCAACCGCGTGGTCTGGATAGCCGTCGGGGTGCTGGTCCTATTGCAACTCCTGTTCGTCTATGCCCCGCGCCTGAATCGCTGGTTCCACACGGCGCCCCTGGCCGCAAGCGACTGGCTGTTGCCGGTCGGCATCGGGGTCGTCATCTTCCTGGTGGTCGAAATGGAGAAGGCCGTGGTGCGTTGGGTGGCGCCCCCGCGAGGACCGCGGCCCAGTGCCTGAGAGCCGGTGCCGCGGGGCCCGTTGTGGCTTTGATCATCGTTCCGGCCGGCCGCGGACGGTCCGCACAGCGGACCCTACGGTAACACCGTGACCTGTAGGGTCCGCTGTGCGGACCGGCGACCGTGCAGATCGCGCGGTGGCCGGGTTCATGATCAAGGCCTGATATCCAGACAGACCTTCGTGTAGGGGCGGGTTTGAAACCCGCCCCTACGTCCGGTTATCACGTCCGAAGGCTATACAAGACCAAGGCTGAAGCCTTGGGCTCCAGAAGGCGGCCGCCGACCGGAACAATGATCAAGGCCCTTCTTCCGTTGACGACGTGCTTCGTTTCATCTGTTTCTCCGTCATGTTTTCGTTCGACAATTCGGCCAGTGAGGACGATGCTTTCCAGGTCAAGGGTTGTCGGTTGAGGACACCGCTAGAGGCTCTACTCAAAGGCGAGAACGAGTCGCTTGCCCAACGCGGCGGCGGCCCGCTCCAGTTGTCTGAGGGTTGGGGAATGGTGCGGGTCCTCCAGTCGCTTGGCCGCTGGCCAGGAGGTATCCAGAGCGCGGGCCAGTTCGGCAAAGGGGCGATCCGCGCGTGCCCGGCGCACCAGCAGTGCGGCCTGGATGCGGGCGCTGGGGGCAATCAACAGTGCGTCGGGGGCGAGCGAGGGCGCGGGGATGGGCTGTCCTTCGTCCATCCGTCCATCCAGGGTCAAGGTCATCGACTGTAAGGCCGGGAGCGGACGTCCGCGATGGCATTGATGCCGTGGCGCTTGAGCAACGCGATGAAGGCGGCGAGGCTATGGTTGGAGTAGCCTAGAGTGTAGACGGTGCGGATCATATCAGGGCGCCATCGCCCCCGCGCCCCGGCCGCCCCACGACTAAACCGAATTAGGGGCCAGGCCCAATGCAATACACAGCCCGCGCGCCAAGGGTGAGGTCTACACCCTGGCGGAAGGCATCGCGCAGAGCGCCGCGTGGGTTGCGGAGCTGTTGTAGCTGCGGTTCGGTGGGCTGCACTCGCGCTTGTCCACGATGCCGCGTGACCGGAACCCTGATCAAGGCCGGCGCAGACAACCTGAGCCTACGGTCGCGCGATTCGTCGCCGAGCAGCCGTTGAGCAATTCGTATTTGAGCAATGGGGCCTGCGCCGCGACCCGATTCGGCATCGCGCGGATCGACGACCCGCAACGATGCGCCGAGCCGCACCACTGGCCGAACTGGCTGGCCCAGCGGTGGCCGCCGCTGTTCGACCGGCAGGCACTAGCCCTGGAAAGACCGCATCCGATCAGGCGGCACATTCCCGCGGCTGCCGGCCCGATGGCACCGACGCGCGGGGACGGTCAGTCCGGCTCGGGATCGGCATCCGCGGGAAAGAGCGCGTCCAGGACCACCAGCAGGTCCCGCTCGGCGGCGGCGAGGCTGACATCGCGGGTGGACTCGGTCTCGGGCCAGTCGGCAAGCGCGGCTTCGATGGCGGCCAGCGGCGACCAGGGCTGGCCGTGGCCGCCGTCCGGGCGTTCGTAGTGGTGCAGGGTGTGGAGTTCCGCGCGCAGGTGCTGCTCGTCGGCCGCGGAGAGGCCCTCGGGGAAGGTCCAGGTGAGGATGGCGTCGTCGTTCGCGAGCCAGTCCCGCAGTTGAATCAGACCCGCCCGGGGTAGGGTGTCGGGCAGACGGCCGTCCGGCTCGAAGAGGGCGAATTCGCGCGGCAGGGGCTCGCCGGGGCGCAGGCCGCGGCGGCGCATCAGGTCGGGGTCCACGGCTTGCTCGGCGAACCAGTCTTGGGCGGACAAGCGGTATCCGAAGATCTCCAACGCCTTCGCAACGCGAAGCTCGTGCTCCTCCTGCAAACCCTTGATGCCCTCTTTGATGCGCCTAAGCGCGGGTACTGTAAGGGCCGGCATCTTCAACAAAAGAAATTCCGATAGCAACTCCGGGAGGAACGGCGAGAAAAACCCCAGAAAGCCCTCCGACAACAACTGTGACAGCGACCGAGACCGAGACCGCGGCCATGACAGCGATAGCGACCGCGACCGTGACCGCGACGACGAACGCGACGATGGCGGGAAAGACAGCGACCGCCCCAGTGACCCCGAGTATTCCGTGAGTCCCCGTTCGTTAGACAGGGACTCGGCAAGAAGCTTGGATTGATAAAGGGTCAGCACGGCCACTAGAGGAGCCTGAATCGCGGGGGAAAGCGGAACGGGATAAAGGGAGAAGAGCACGGCCGGTTGGGACCATAACCACCCCATGAAGTCATCCAGCGACACTCCCTGAAGCAGCCACAGGTCCAGCGGGATACGCGGTGCGAGCGACTCCCATAGCGGTCCCCGCGGCATCGCCAGTGCGTCCAGCTCGAATGCAGCGGGGGTTGGAATGGGCAGCCGAGGCGATCCTTTCGGATCGCGCCAGCGGCGATAGAGTCGGCCGCGCTCCCCGTCAGCCGGTATTCGGACCAGCCAATCCGCCAGCGCCCGCTCCAGTCCGGGGTCGGCGATGGGCAGCCAGTCCGGGCGTTCCGGGTCCTTGGGGATCCAACCGCAGTCGTTGGCGAGTCGCAGCAGGGCATAGTCCCGCGCCGAGTCGCTGTCGAAGGGCGGCGCGAAGCGCAGTGCCTCTGCCAAGGCTGCCCAGCGGCCTTCCACCGATTGGAGCAGTGCGGCGACGTCTTCTCCGGCGAGCCCGAGCCGCTCCCCTGGCGGTGCCTGGCGCAGCCGATCCGCGAGCAGATCGAAAGGCCGGTCACACGCGAAGAGTCGACGCAGCAGGTCGAGCCCCGGCCCAGCCCAGGCGGGCACTCGGCCAAATCGCTCGGCCAACGCAGCGTCCGGGTGCACCAGGGCAGCGGCCACCGCCAAGGGCAGCCAGCGCACCAGTTCGTCTTCCGCATAGTCCAGTTCGCGGCCGGTGAGCGCCTCCACCAGCAGACGCGCCTGGGGCTCTGCGGCAAGGTCCAGTTCGGCGAGGATCTCCAGGTGGGCCTCGGGGTCGGTCTGGGCGCCCTCCGCTGCATGGATGCACAGGAGCAGTAAACCCACCTCGTCCCAGCCGGGGCGGGCCAGGTGGGGGTGCAGCAGGGCCTTGAGTTCCTCCAAGAAGCGCCGACTGCCCCGGGCCTTGGCCCGGCCGTGGATGTACTCGGCGCAGAGGAATTCCTGAAAGCTCAGATGCGCGAACTGGTAGCGGCCCACGGCGGGATCTACCAGGAGTCCGGCGGGGTGCAGGTAATAGTCCAGGAGCTGGGGGGCGTCCCCCGGGGTCAGGTCGGAGAAGGGGCGCCGGTCCTCGGTCTCGCCCGCGAGCAAGGTGCGCAGCTCGCTTTCCAGCTCGGCCCTGGACCAGATCACCTGACGGCGCTCGCCAATCTTCTCTTTGCCACCCTCCAGCTCCCGGTGCTGGCTGCGCCAGGCCAGGTAGCCCAGTGCGCGGCGGACCTCCCGCTGGTCCCAGTGGGGCATGGGCTGGTCGTCCAGCATGTGCTGGAGTCGCTTGGCCTGCATCTGGCGGTTGAGATAGAGGTCGACGATGCGCTCGTAGAGATCCGCCCGCCCGTGGGGCATACGGCGCTCGTTCACATGCACCAGGGCCATGAGGGTGAGGAAGATGGGCCGGCGGGCGAGGTTGAGCAGATGCGGGCGGCGTGGGTCCTGAAGTGCCGACTCAAACTCCGTGAGGAGCCGACGGGCCTCGACTTGCCATTCCTGGCGCAGGCGCAGGAAGCGGGTGATGAAATCGCTGATTTGGGGGAAGGCGAAGGGTTGGAGATGATGCACCGTAAGGCCATCGTGCACAGAGGGCGAGGACGCTCGTACGTCTTTCGTCGGGGCAAAGTACGAGTGCTTCAGGTCGGCGAAACCTGCGGGTCGACTGGTCACCAAGGCGCAGCGAATTCTGGAGTCCGGCCGGGAGGCGAGGTTCATGATGCGCTGGCGGGTCCGTGTACCACCCACCTCGTCGAGTCCGTCGAAGATTAGTAGGAGTGGAATTGCGTCCCCGCGCCCTGGGTACCCGTAACTAGCCCTGAGCCGCGGCAAATCCAGGTTGTGACCCGTAGCCGCTGCTTCCTCTGATGCGTGCGACCACCAGAGCTTTAGTATGTCATCTAGACCGTCAACGTCGTCCAACCGGTCCTGGTAGTCCCGCAGGATCAGCGGTACGGGCAGGATGCCCCGCTCGCCCACCAGCTTCTCCCGCACCAGGCTCGGACCGTCCCGGGTCAGCTCGCCAATGAGCGCCTGCACCAAGGTAGTCTTGCCGCTACCCGGCCGTCCGGAGATGGCGACAAAGCGGCTGTCGGCGATCAACTCCAGTGCGTCCTGACCAGGCAATTGTTCCTTCTGGGCCTGTTCCGGCCCGCCCAGGGACTCGTCCGCCCTGTCCTCGGTGTCCACGCGGACCGGGACATAGATGCGCCGCAGGCTCACCCGGTCCTCGCCCCTCTGGGTGAGCATCAGGTCCAGGGTGCCGAAGCGCTCGGCAAGCCAGCGGATGTAGACCCCACGTTCCCCGGCACGGGCGTTCTTTTCGGCGATGCGCTCGAACTCGTTCATGGAGTCGGGTCACTCACGGGCGAGTCCGGTAGGGGCGGCAGCGGCTCCTCGGGAGCAACCAGATAGATGTGCCTGAGATCGATGGAATGGTCGCCATCGAAAGACGCTAGGAAGATCTTCCGAAAAATCGTGTCCGAGCGGTTGCGATCACGCCGCTCCAGTGTAACGGTGACCGCCTCATCCAAGGTTTGGCGGCCGTGGCGCAGCGGGGCGGTTGGGTCGTCGCTGTTGCTGCCGCCTTCGAGTACGTGGCAGAAAGCGCGAAAGAAGATCTCTCCCAATAAACCGCGTTCGCGGGAGCGGCGCTTAGGTTCGGTGCCGACATGTTCGACCGTTAGCTCGCTCCGTAGGATCTCGATGGCGTTCGGTTGGCGCTCGATGAGCCGCCATACTGGGCGATGGAACTGCTTTAAGTACTGAATGAGAACGAAGCGCGTGGTTTCCGCATAGTAGTGTTCAGACGTGGCGATCCAACGGGAGCAGTCATGCATTCCCCAAGCGGCGCAGAGGCTGTTGACGAAGTTCTTGATCTTGCGCGGGTTGGGCTCCAAAAGCTGCTCGATGTCCGCTGCCAGGTCGGCACGGGCCTGGTTGGTCTTAGTCTGGATATCCAGGTCGCCGCTCAACCCCCTGGGGATGCCGTGCAGCCGCAACTGCCCGGCCACCGCGTCCCGGACCTGCGGCTGCGCCGGCAGCGGGACCGAGACCGTGGCCTGGAAGAGCTTTTCCAGGTACTCCCGGTTGCTCTCCTCCGAGTGGCTGCGGTGCGTGCGCAGAACGTCCAGGACGGCGCTGCCGTCCAGCCCCAGGACGAAGACGCAGCGGCGGGTGCCGAGATAGAGCTTGACGATCTCCAGCAGGCGCACCGCCACACTGCCGTCGCAGCGGTCCAGGTCGTCGACGAAGATGACCAGCCGGGCGCCCGCGTTCAGGTCGGCGCCGCCGGCGCGGGCCTTGAGCAGTTCGGTGACCGCGTCCTCGAAGAGCAGATGGAAGCGCTGACCGTCGCTGGCGGCGGTGAGCCCGTCGTCGTCCGCCCCGGCGCGCCAAGCCTTGCGCATCTCCCCCAGGGTACCGGAGACCACTTGCCCAGGCTGGCCGAGTTTGAGGCTGAGCGCCACGTCCACCATCCGCTCCAACAGGGTGCCGACGGCAAGGCCGGCGCGGCGGTTGAAGCCGGAGAGCACTTGCTGGAGCTTGAGCCAGGCGGTGAACTGGGCGCGGATCTCCCCGATCAGCGGGACCAGCGGGTTGAGTTCGTTCTGATGCTGCCAGGGGGAGTACCAGACACACAGGGACCCCTCGGCCGCGTCCCGGACCCAAGGGTCCCAGGCCAGCGTCTTGATGCGATTGGGATTGCTGTGGACCCAGGTCTCCCAGCCCTCCGAGCCGACCTCCAGCCCGGAGTCCTTGGCGAGCATCAACGGCTGCTCGATGGGCCGGCCGCCCAGGGTGGCGAAGGCCCGGCGCATCACGCTGGTCTTGCCGGAGCCCCATTTGCCGGTGACGCCGACGGTGAAGGGCGGCTCTACCTCCAGGACCATGCGCGCCACCTGGTCCCCGGCGCGCCCGAGTCCGAGGCCGTCGTCCAGGGTCCAGGTGTCGTTGCGGTAGTGCTTCATTGCGGGCGTCGGCTCGTTGCGTGGAGGGCCTGGGCGATCTCGGTCAAATCCTATACCAACTCGCGCGTCTTTTCGCCCGCCTTCCGCATCGCGCCGACAATCGCATCGCAGTGGCAGCGAACCGGGCGGCGGAGTAAAGTCCAGGTCATGGCGACTCAGAGGATGGCCGGAATCGCCTTAGGCCGCGCTCAACGCGCCTTTGCGAGCTTGAACGGTCAAACCAAGCGTCGCGGTGGCCGGACGGGCATCGCTCTCGCTCTGCCCATCCTACACGCTTTGGACCGCACCCCTGCACTCCCCTCGCAACGCCGGTGGAGACCCGCTGTCCGGTGCCGAATGCACCGATCTGGTGAGCAAAGACCTGATATGAGCCAATCCCGAAAAGTCGGCCGCCGCGGTCAGCGGCCCATCGGTCCGCTGCGCCCGCCCACGCCGGAGGAAATCGCCTGGTCGCAGCAGATGGGACAGTACCGCACCAGGGTGCCGAAAGGTGTGTTTCGGTATCACTCGCAGGCGGAGGCGAATGCGGATTGGGAGCGCTGGCATGCTGAACTGGTTGCGGCGACTGTTGACGACGGAACCCAGGACGAACCCACTGTTGGATCCGGATAACGGGATCTATACCCGGCCGGCGACCTGGGCGGATGTTAAGGCTTCAGCCTTGACGTGCCGGCCTTGGTCATAAACCCGGCCACCGTACGATCGGCACGGTCGTCGGTCCGCACAGCGGACCCTACAGGTCAAGGTGTTACCGTAGGGTCCGCTGCGCGCCGTTGAGCAAGTCCCAGCAGACCCGCCTGGCCACTGTCTTTCTCTCGCAATTGATCAGCGGCAATCTTCCGGCCTTTAGGTGGACAAGCGCGAGCGTTGTCCACCAAATCTCACACCGCCGCCGGTAGACCACGTTGCGCTTGTCCACCCTACGCTGCCGCGCGCCCGGACACGCACACTGGAGTCGAGGCTTCAACCGGACCAAGGCCGCTCCGACAGGGGTCCCCGCGCGACTTTCACGGTAAAGCCTCGGCCCGGGGGGATCATACCAACTCCAAGCTGGACGCTGCCGTGTGCGCCGTGACCGCGCGTGTCGTGACAAGGACTGTACCTGCGACCGCGGCAGCCAGTCGGCCAGGTGCTGACGCACTTCGGGCTGCCGGGCGACCATTCGCTGACCTGAAGCTGGCCGCCATGGAGGGCGGCGAGACGCTGTATCCGGATAAAGACAGCCTGACACTTGACACACGTCAAGAATGTAATAACGTATCGCACTCCTGATCGCCCAAGCTGGGCGCGGCTGACGGAGTCCCGATGGTTAGGCAGTGTTTGACGCAGTGCAGTGCATCGGTCACCGCAACCCGCGGGGGCGCAGCACCCCGATCCGCCACCCTTGGCGTCGCTACGGTCATGCCGGCAGCGGCGCATCCGTTCGAGAGGAGAGCCGGCGGGGCGCGCCGTGTCACCTTGGGTGTCCGCGCGCGCTGAGCGGTACCATCCATGGCGCTGGATTCCGGCATCCGGCCGGAACGACGTCGGTTTCCACGCAGCTTCTTCTCAACCAAACTCACGCGCCGAGGTCCAGATGAACGTCCGTATCGCGCTCCACGCCCTGACCGCCGCCTTGATCTTGAACCTGCCCGCCGCGCCGGCGGAGGACGCGCACCGGGAGCATGGTGCCCATGAACACGGGGTCGGATCGCTCACGCTGGCCCTGGACGGTAACGAGATGGAGATCGAACTCGAAAGCCCCGCCGCCAATCTGGTGGGCTTCGAGCATGCCCCGCAAGATGACGCCCAGCGTGCCGCGCTGGAACGGGCGGTCGCTCTGCTCAAGGACGGTGAGCGGCTCTTCAGCTTCCCCAAGGCGGCAGGCTGCCGGCTCACCGCGGCATCGGTGAGCTCGTCGCTCCTGGGGCATGAACCGGCGGAACAAGCAGACCACGAGGATCACCAAGCCCATGCGGAGGCTCCGACCGCGGCGGTCGAACACGAAAGCCATGCGGACCTGGACGCCGACTACGACTTCGAGTGCACCCATCCCGAGAAGATCGATCAGGTCGAGGTGGGTCTGTTCGCCGCCTTCCCGGCCACCGAGCGGCTGAAGGTTCAGTATGTGACCGCGCGCGGTCAGGGCGGCGCCGAGTTGACCAAGGCGCAGCCGCGGATCGTCTTTTGACTCGACCTGGGCTGATCGTCCGCTAATGAACGCGACTTTAGGTGCCGCTTGATGGCCCCGTGCCGGATGCGGCACGGTCAGGCGGCCGACCCGCTCGACCCGGGCCGCACGCCCGCCGGGTTCACCCGATGCTGAACAGGCAGCGCCGGACCCTGGAACGACCGCCACGGATTCCGCTTGGGCGTCTGGGGCTGTTGTTCGCCCTGATCCTGGTGATTTATCAGGTGCTGGCCGGCGCTCACGAGGTGGAGCACCTGATCCAGGGCGAGGCCGACCACTGCCCCATCTGCCACGCCGCGGCCACTCCGGCGCTGCCGGCCCTGCCGCTGACCCTCGCACCGCTGATCCCGCTGGGCCGGACCGAAACTGCGGTCCTGACCGTTGCCGATCCCGCCGTCCGCAGCCGGCGCGGCCGCCAGGCCCGCGCACCACCCGGCTGATTCCGATCCGCCCAACGGCCGCCCCGCTCCACGGGCAGGATGCGGCCAATCTCCTTGCCGATCGGAGTCTTCCATCATGCGTCATTCATTACCGCAGGGTGCCCTGTGCGCCGCCCTGCTGACCCCATTGCTTGCGCCACTCCCGGCCGCGGCGGCGAGCGATCCGGAGATCGCCGAGCTGCGCGCCTCGCTCAATCAGATCAAGAATCAATATGAGCGACGGATTGCCGACCTGGAATCACGCCTCGCCACGGCCGAGCGCCAAGCCGCCCGCGCGGCGCGGGAGTCCGAGGCCGCGGCCGCGGCCAAACAGGCACAGGCGGCTGCCGCCGAGTCCCAACCGATGACCGCGCCGACCGTCGGCCCGGCGGCACCATCCCCCGCCGCGCCGAGCGGCGGCGTCCTCGGTGCCCTGACCTCGGGCAGCGCCTTCAATCCACAAATCGCCGTGATCCTGGACGGTAACTACTATCACGACGGAATCGGCGGGGAGGGCTCGGCGCTGGTGGGCGCGGCCTACCAGCCCTCCCAGTTGGCCCCTCACACCCACGGCGAAGAGGCCGCGGGCGAGGCGGCGGCGCACAGCCACGGGGCCGCGGAAAACGGTTTCAACTTCCGCGAGGCCGAGTTGTCCTTCACCGCCACAGTGGACCCCTATCTCGATGCGGCGCTCTTTGTCGCTATCGACGGGGATGGCGAGGTGGAACTGGAAGAGGGCTGGTTCCACACCCGCGGTCTGCCGTACGGACTGCGGATAAAGGGCGGTAAGTTCCTGAGTGACTTCGGCTATATCAACAAGCAGCACCCCCACCAGTGGGACTTCGTGGATCAGAACCTGCCGTATCTCAACCTGCTCGGCGCGCATGGGCTCCAGGACACGGGCGCGCAACTGACCTGGTTGCCGCCGCTGCCGTTCTACACCTTGCTCGGGGCCGAGCTGGCCCAGGGCGACCAGGAGCGTTTCGGCGCCGTAGTCGATGCGGATCAGCGGGCGCTGCTGGCGGATAACGCGGGCTATCTGGGCGAGGAGAACGAGGGACCCCGCCTGTGGACAGCGTTCGCCAAGGTCGCCCCGAACCTTCCGGAGCGGCATGCGCTCCAGTTCGGCGCCTCCTATGCCCGCAACAATCAACATCAGGAGGTTCAGGGTCACAGCCATGAAGTCGCGGCCGAACACGCTGACGAACATGAACATGAAGATGAAGAGGTCGTGCACTACAACGCCCTGGCGGGCTACGCGGACATCTGGGGCCTGGATCTCGTGTACAAGTACGACGGCGGCGGCGCCGAGGGCCATAAGGGATTCAAGTTCCAGACTGAATACCTGCGCTCCACCAAAGACCTGTCGATCCGCTCCAGCCCCCATCCGGAGGCGCTTGGCGCATCCCGCGACTTCACCAGCGACGGACTCTATGCGCAGGCGGTTTACGGCTTTGCGCCCAAGTGGACCGCGGGCCTGCGCTACGACATCTTCGGGATGACCAACGAGGTGACCGGCGGCCCGACCGCCCAGGACTTCGGCTCATCGGACCGCTGGACCCTGGACATCACCTGGAATCTCTCGGAATTCTCGCGCCTGCGCGCCCAGTACGCGAAGAACGACATCCTGGTGGAACCAGGTCAGCGCGAACGCTTCGACGCCTTCTATCTTCAGTTCCTGATGAGCATGGGGAGCCATGGTGCCCATGTGTTCTAGCGGCCGGCCACCCCGACCCGGCCTTGATCAGCGTTCCGGCCGGACCTGCCGCCGAGACCCTGTGGCGGACGTCTGATCCACAGATGTTCACAGATGAACACAGATGAACACAGATGTTTTTCTTCATCTGTGAACATCTGTGACATCTGTGGATAAATCCGAGTGGCCGCTTTGACCAATACGGCGATGATGGCCCCCGACACTCCTAATCCCCGAGAAAAATATGATGATTCAACCTTTTTGTAGAGCCCTGATCGGGCTCATAGCCCTGGCCGCGGTCCCGGCCGCGGCGCTCGAAATCGTCGCCACCGCGCCCAGCATGGGCGCGCTGGCGCGCGAAATCGCCGGCCCCGGCGCCCAGGTGACGGTGCTGGCGGGGCCGCAGCAGGACCTGCACCGGCTCCAGGCAAAACCCAGCATGATGCGCAGCCTGCGGGACGCTGACCTGCTGGTCGCCATCGGGGCCGAACTCGAAGTCGGCTGGCTCCCGGTGGCGATCAGCAGTGCGGCCAATCCCCGCATCCAGCCGGGCCGCCCAGGCTATTTCGAGGCGGCCGCGCAGGTGGATCTGCTGGATAAGGGCGGGTCGGCGGACCGTGCTCAGGGTGACGTGCACCCAGTGGGCAATCCACACATCGATTTGGACCCGGTGCGCATGGCGGCCGTCGGCCAGGCCCTGGCGGGACGGCTGGCGCAGCTCGACCCGGCCGCTGCCGCGACCTACCGCGCCCGCGCGGAAGCCTTCGCCACCCAGGCGGCGGCCCGCACGGCCGGTTGGCAGGAGCAGTTGGCCGGGGCGCCCGGCGCCGTACTCTATCACCGGGATGCCCTCTATCTGCTGGACCGTTTCGACCTCCCCTTGCTCGGCACCATCGAGCCGATCCCCGGCGTACCGCCGACCGGGCGCCAGTTGAGCGCGCTGACCGCCGCACTCAAGGGCGGCCGGGGAGTCATCCTCTATACCCCGTATCAGTCATCCCAGGCGCCTCAGGCGCTGGCGCGCGACCTGGGTTGGACGGCCATCCAACTGCCGCTGGAGCCGCCGGCGGACGCGGACGGCACGGGCTATCTGGATCATATCGGGCGCTGGGTCGCGGCGCTCGCGAGTGCCCGGTGAGCGGCAACCCGGCGGCGCCCCTGCTGCGTCTGGAGCAGGTGGTGGCGGGCTATGCAGCGCCGGTGGTGGGGCCGGTCTCGTGCAGCATCCAGGCGGGGGACGTCCTGGGGTTGTGGGGCACCAACGGGAGCGGCAAGTCCACCCTGCTCAACGCCATCGCCGATGCCGCCCGGATGTTCTCCGGGCGGATCGAGCGCGCACCGGGTCTCACCCTGTTCTACCAGGAGCAGCGGCCGGTGCGCCTCCCGGCCATGCCGCTGACCGGGCGTGACCTGCTGCGGTGTGCCGCCGTCCCGACCCACCGACCGCCGCCGGGGCCCTTGAGCCAACACCTCGATCGGCGCATCGACCGGCTGAGCGGCGGCCAGTACCAACTGCTATGCGTCTGGGCGGCGCTCGCCGGATCGGCGGAGCTGGTGTTGCTCGACGAGCCCACGAACAACCTGGACCCCGAACACGAACGTCTGCTGGCGGAGCTGCTGGCGCAACCGCCGGCGCACCGCGACGACCGGCGCGCGGTCCTGCTGGTCAGCCACGAACGCGCCTTTCTGGAGAGCGTCTGTACGGGGGTTCTGGAGCTTGCCCCGGATGCCTGACCGTACAAATCGCACAGCGACCCCGTGGGAGCGACCTCCGGCCGCGACGCGATACCGCGGTCAACGCCAACGTTCGCTATCCCGCGCGGCTCCATCGCGGCCGGAGGCCGCTCCCACGGGAGACCGGCACCTCACGAGGTGGGTCATTTCATGCCTATGACTGTTTACGTGTAAACGACTCTGTTCAGGCTGCTCCAATGAATTGGGAAATCTATGCGGACCCACTATTCCTGCTGCCCTTCGCGGCCGGCTTGCTGATCGCCGGGGTACTGCCGATCCTCGGCGCACTGCTGATGCTGCGCGAGGAATGGCTGGCCGCCTTGGGACTGGCGCATCTGGCCGCTGCCGGCGCCCTGCTGGGGATCGCGGCCGGCGCCCCCGCCATGCTCGGTGCGAGTCTGGGGGCGCTCGGCGGCGGGGCGGTGAAGTCGCTCGGCGGGGCGCGCGGGAACACGGCCTACGGCTTCATGATCCTGATCGGCTGGTCGGCGCTGCTGCTGGCGGCGGCCAATACCTCCGCGGGCGATGCCGTGGGACAGGCGGTGATGGACGGTCAACTCTATTTCGCCGGCTGGACTGAACTGGCCGCCGCCGTGCTGCTGACCGGGTTGGCCGTGACCGCCCTGCCCCGGCTCATGCCGCAACTGCTGCGCGCCCGCTTTTTTCCGCGCCACGACGCCGCCAACCGACTGCCGGGCTGGCGCTGGCACCTGGGGTTCGATCTCCTGGCGGCCTTCGGCGTGGCGGTCGGGACGGCGACCCTGGGCTTGCTGGGCGCCTTCGCCTTGGTCCTGGTCCCCGCCTGGGCGGCCTTTCGCATCGCACCCGGATGGGCCTGGACACTTTGGATCGCCGGGCTTATCGGTGTCGCGGCCTATCTCGCGGCCTTCGTCCTCGCCCTGGGGCTCGACCAGCCTTTCGGGCCGGCGCTAGCCGCGGTCTGCCTGGCGCTCGGCGGCTTGATCGGCGCGCTCGGCCGGCCAGCACAGGGCCGCGGCGGCGCGTGATGAGTCCGCTGACTTCACCTTTAAGCGATGGGCGCCCCGGACGCGCCCGCCGCGCGACACGCGCGCCTATTGGGCAAGCATTCCTCGTAGGTCGGGTCAGCGTAGCGTCACCCGACGTTTCTTGCGTCCGGTGGCACCACGCGACGGTATCCGCGTCGCGACGTGCTCCCGAATTGGAGCGTGGGCGCCAGATCGTCGTTCCGGCCGCCGGAAGACTGGAGACCGAGGCTTTAGCCGGTCGACATCGCGCCTGCGTGACCCTAAGGATCGGTGTCGCGAAACTCTGCGCTCGGGTTCAGTCCGACAGACTGCTAAACTGCGGCCCAGACAGATCGGACCCCGAGCCGCCGATGACCGACCGCAACCAGGCCGCAGCATCCAGCGACCACGACAGCCCCTGGAAGGAGGCGCTGGAGCGCTATTTCCCCGACTTCCTGGCGCTCTTGTTCCCGCACATCCATGCCGAGATCGACTGGACGCGCGGGCATAGCTTCGCGCCAAGGACCGGGGCGATGCCGACCAGCGCTGGGCCTGGAAGCTGCGGTTGATCCGGCTGATGTATGATCGCGGCTATGACCGCGGCACGATCCTGGAGCTGTTTCGGATCATCGACTGGATGATCCGGCTACCCGCGGAGGCCGAGGCCGCCTTTCGCAAAGACCTCTACAACTTCGAGGCGAGCAAGCAGATGCCCTATATCACAACTGTCGAACGTGCGGGAATCAAGAAAGGCCTTCGGCGGGGGCTCCAGCGGGGGCGCCAGCAAGGGGTCCGCCAGGGGGTCCAGCAGGGGGTCCAGCAGGGGGTCCAGCAAGGCGAGGCCGCATTGCTCCTGTGGCTGATCGAGAAAAAGTTCGGCGCGGACGTCGCGCAGCGCTGTCGCGGCCGGGTGGAGACCGCCGACAGCGACGACCTGCGGATCTGGTCGGAGCGCATCCTGACGGCGGACAGCATTGCGCAGGTGCTCGACTGAGCGAGCAAGTGGTCTGAGAGGTTGTGAAAGAAGATAATGGACTAGGCTCAATTAAATTCTCTTACGCCTTCAAATTTAATTCTGAAGTTTCCTGTTTTCAATTAAGCCACGAGCCGCATAACCGCCGCGATCAGGGGATTTTGCGTCGGTTTGTTAGCCCCCCCGCAATCGCTACCAAAACCCTCCCCGCCGAGGTCCTGTGCGAGCCGACGCCGCAGGTCGGCGAAGGCATATTCGGTGCGCTTGGTGGTCGAATACCGGCGCGGCGGCGCGTGCTCCAGATGCGCGCCGTAGATCCAGGTGATGGCGGTCGCCGCCATGCAGAAATTCAGATGATTGGTCACGGCATCGGGGTTGCGGGTTTGCGTCTCGGCACTGCCGATCTCCTGCTTGATTTCTCGAAATCCGGCTTCAATCTTCCAACGCGCGCCATAATATTCAATAATTTGTGCGACGGAGAGGTCCAGGTCCGTGGTGACCACGGCGACCCATTGGGTGGTGCGGAAGACCCACACCACGCGCACCCGGCAGCGCAGGGTCTTGAGCATCACGACGCGGTCGGCCGCCATGACTGTGCGCAGCTTGCCATACAGGTTCACGGTATACGCCTGTGCACTCGGCTTCAGCGTGGCCGCCAACGACTCCGCGTTGCCCAAGCGCTCGCCATACGTACGCGGACGCCCGGCGCGTCCGGGCGTGGGGGTCGGCAGATCATAGAGTGCGGCATTGGTGCGCAGGCGCGACAGCAACTGCGCGCGCGGCCCCAGCGCCTGCCGTAACGGCGTGAGCAACCCCTTGTTCCCGAACCAACTGTCGCACACCACCAGCACCGGGACGGTGGGGAAGACCGCCCCGATCCGCGCGATCAACGCGACCGCCTGGGCCAACTTGGTCTGAAAACGCTGGGCCTCGCCGCGGACGCGAATGCAATGATCGCGCAACGTGATCCGGCGCAAATAGAACGCGAAGGCCAACGGCACGCCACTCCACCGGCCGTGAATCACCTTCAGCAGGACCACCGTCACCATGGTCTGCGCCCAGGGATAGCGACTCTGGTTGGCCTTGGCCGCGTGGTCAAAGGTGGTCTGGCAGCCAAACACCTTACGCCCCGTCTTCGGGTTGAGCGAATCATCCAGCGCCAGCAGCAAGCGTCCCGCCGTCAGCGGGTCGGGGATGGCCCGCCACAGCGTTTCCCAGACCCGCATCCAGGGCAATTTCACCGACGCCATGAAGGTGTAGTACCGCGACTGGGCGATCACCACGCCAAACAAGGTGGCAATCGCCCGCAGCAGGTTGGAGGTGCGCGAGGCGGTGATCGGGACCAGGATCGCCTGGAGCGTCAGGATGAACCAGCGACTGCGCTGCCGGCCATGCGCGGTCGCCGGAAAGAGGGCTTGGAACTGCACGGCGAGAGCGGGTAAGATCGACATGGAATGCGGGCTCGTTTAGTTTTTAATCAATGGTTTAGTCACCCTCGATTATACGCTGAATGGAGTCCGCATTCACCTTTAAGTCGCTGAAATGTAATCGCAATAGGCTGCTATTCCGGCTCTCCGGGATTTCCCGTGGAGCTTTACATTAACATTATCAATAAGATAGCGT
>JACDZG010000298.1 GCA_013426805.1 Chromatiaceae bacterium | reverse complement strand
ACTTAGACTTCGGTGATGCCCCCCGTCCAACCGCGCGTTCAACACGGCGCCCGAACGGTCGGCGGCGGCGGCCTGCTTCGTGCTTTGACTCGAGCGTCTGGGTTGCTGCGGGTGTTGCGGCCGGGCGCCGGTTAACGCTATACGTTAGACAATGGGCAGCAAAGACATGACACTCTGCGAACTTCAAAGAATTGTATTAGTGGTCACGATCCCCGCATCAAGGTTTCAGAACGGGGAAACTTCAGCCCTAAACCAACGCTTTTTTTCCGATTCAGAAGGAGGTTGAGCCAATGAAAAATAGTGTCACCGGACTACTGCTTGTCTTGACACTCTATGCACCCGGCCCGAAAGCTGCGGATGGGGCAGAACAACATGCTGAGGCGCCGCCTGCGATTAGGATGCGGGAGGTGCCGGAATCCTTTGATACCAATGTTCGCTTTGTGTTGGAAATCACTAGACCGGAGAAATCGCGTCAATCCTTCTCGATAATGAGCGGCGGGGCGGAAATAGACATGAATAGTGAAGCAGCCGGCATCGTCGACACGGACGACAACCACATACCGGCCTACGTGAAATTCACGGCTAAGGTTAAGTACTTGGACGACTCCAGGCTCGCTGTCACTTATACCTACGCGGTGGAGAAGCCCACCCTTGCGAGCTGCCCCGCAACGAAAGAGGGTTGCCCGTCCGTTAACCACTATCTGTATAAGACTTTTGGTGTGCGAAGTGCTATCGTTATGAAGCATGGCGATAAGATTGAGTTGATCACAACCCCATCCGAGACAGTTACCCTGGAATTGCAGAGTAACCGATAAGCGCGCGGCGTCTTTCCCCAGCCACCGCCGCTCCGGACAAGGAAAGGAAGGGAATGGGGTCAGGTCTTTCCTTTTGCCCAAAGAATGAAGAGCCTAACATGCGGGCTCAAAAGCGAGCGCGCGCCACGGGCATCGTGCTAGCTCGCGAAGTCATCAGTGGCGCGCGCCGCTTTAGCCCGGACGTTAGGCAAAAGAAGGGCGTGAAGGAAAATGTCTACCCTTCAGAAAATTCGACAGTGTGTCATTGATCGCGATTACTTCCTTTCGTCGCACGCGGAAGAAGAGATGCTTGATGACGACCTTGACAGGATTGATGTAGAGAACGCGATCCTGAAGGGAAGAGTTGAGAAACAGCTTATGCATGATTCTAGGGGCACAAGATATCGCATTGAAGGGCCGTGCTTAGACGGGCGCATAATTCACGTTATTTGCCGGTTCCGAGAGGAATCAAACATGCTGGTTATCACTGTGTATGCGTTATAGGTACCGTCATGCAATGTGAATTTTGTGGTGGCGACACTAAGAAAAAGAACGTCAGGCGGCAACACTGGTTCCAACGGCAACTTTACATCGTTGAAAACGTAGAAGCTGAGGTTTGTACTGAGTGCGGAGAGCGGTATTTTCATGCTAAGACATTGGACGCCGTGGATGCGCTCTTATTGAAACAACACGCGGTTAAAGAAACTCTCTGCGTTGAAGTTGTCGATTTTCCGAAGGCGGCAGCATAGAAAGCCTAACCTTCGCTTCAAAAGCGAGCGCGCGCCTCGGGGTTCGTTCCGTTTGCCGGCTTCATGCGGGCGCGCGCCGCTTTAAGCTGAACGTTGGACTAAATAGTAATAGAAACAAGCGCCGACCTGAGTCATTGCGCACCCG
>JACDZG010000002.1 GCA_013426805.1 Chromatiaceae bacterium | reverse complement strand
TGTGCGGACCGACGACCGTGCAGATCGCGCGATGGCCGGGTTTATGACCAAGGCCGGCGCCGGGTAGCTTGTTCGTCGTTGTTGCCGCTATTGATCGCGTTGCTGTTCGCGTGCGGTCATGGCATCTATTTCCATACGGAAATGACCGACACGCTACGCTGTTCATGCCCCAGTCGCTCCCGGCGCGCGGCAGTTGCCGCCAGGCGCGCGTTCCGCCACGATGAGAGGGCATCACCCGCCTACGCAGGGGGCCTTGAGCCGTCGTCGAACGGTAATGAACAACTCGTATCTTATCCCGACCGCGCACCGCCCCGTCCACCACCGAGATACTGAGACCGACCGCGATTATGCCTGCCACACCCGCCCAACTATCCGCTCTCGCCGCCCAGCTCGTCGCCCTGCGGGACGGTGCCCTGGCGCTGGAACAACGTTTTGCCGGCGAGCTCGCCGCCATCGCGCCGCAGCGGCGCGACAGCGCGCGCAACCTGCTGCATTATCTCAGCGTGCGACATCACGACATCCGCGCCCTGCAACAGGATCTCAGCGCGCTCGGGTTGTCGTCGCTCGGGGTGCTGGAGCCGCATGCCCTGGCGAGCCTCAACGCCGTGATCGAGGTCCTGGAGCAGATTCAAGACCCCGCGCCCGGCGGCGGGCACCCGCTCCCGCCGCCCACGCCCCCGGTGGACTTCAAGTCCGGCCCCCAGCGGCTGCGTGAGCACACCCAGGCCCTGCTGGGGCCTGATCCCCAGGGCCGCCTCGTGCGCATCATGGTCACCATGCCGAGTGAGGCGGCGACCGATGCCCAACTCGTGCAGAACCTGGTCGAGGCCGGCATGGACGTGATGCGCATCAACTGCGCCCACGATGGCCCCGCGGAGTGGGCGGCGATGGTCGACAATCTGCGCCGCGCCGAACAGACGTTGGGGTGGAGTTGCCGGGTCGCCATGGACCTGGCCGGTCCCAAGCTGCGCACCGGAACCTTGCGGGCGAGCGGCCGGGTGCAGCGGCTCGCCCCGCAGCGCGATTGCTTCGGTCGGCTGGCGCGGCCGGGACGGGTGTGGCTGACCCCCGCCGAGGCGGCCGAGCCGACGCCCTCGGACCTGCGCCTGCGCCTCGAGGTCAGCGGCGGGCTGCTCGGTCACATCGCAGTGGGCGACCAGCTCGACTTCACCGACGCCCGCGGTCAGGCGCATTGCCTGCAGGTGCGCGAGGCGCAGGGTGCCTCCTGGGTGGCCGAGATCGAGCAGACCGCCTACGTGGAAGAATCCACCAGCGTCACCGCCCGCCGCGGCGGCGACTCCGTCGGCACCGGCGCCTTCAGCAATGTGCCGGAAGTCATCCCGCCAATTGCACTGGCGGTCGGTGATTCCCTCGTCCTGACCCGCGTTGATGTGCCCGGCCAGGGTGCCGAGCGCGCCGCGGACGGCACCATTGTGACCCCTGCCCAGGTCCATTGCACCCTTGCGGCCGCCTTTGAGTGCGCCCGTCCCGGACACGCGGTCTGGTTCGACGATGGCAAGATCGGCGGGGTGGTCGCCGCCAACGATGGCGAGCGGATCACCGTCACCATCACCCAGACCGGACCCAAAGGGGCCAAGCTGCGTGCCGAGAAGGGCATCAACTTCCCCGACACACCGCTCGCCATGAGCGCGCTCACCGCCAAGGATTTGGCCGACCTGCCCGCGATCGTGCGGCTGGCGGACATGGTCCAACTGTCGTTCGTGCGCGAGCCGCAGGACATCGCCCAATTGCATGCCGAGCTCGACCGTTTGGGCGCGCAGCGGCTGGGGGTGGTGCTGAAGATCGAGAACCGGCGGGCCTTCGAGAACCTGCCGCGCCTGTTGCTGGCGAGTCTGCACCGTCCTCCGGTCGGGGTGATGATCGCGCGCGGCGATCTGGCGGTGGAGGTGGGGTTCGAGCGGTTATCGGAGGTCCAGCAGGAGATCCTGTGGCTGTGCGAAGCGGCCCATGTGCCGGTGATCTGGGCGACCCAAATTCTGGAGGGCATGGCCAAGACCGGCGCCCCCTCGCGCGCCGAGGTGTCGGACGCCGGCATGAGCGTCATGGCCGAGTGCGCCATGCTCAACAAAGGACCCAAGATCGTCGAGACCGTGCGCTTTCTGGCCGACATCATCGACCGCATGGATGAGCATTACAGCAAACAGCGCGCCACGCTGCGGCGCCTGGCGGTGGCTGATCTGGAGGATTGAGCCCGGTCGCGCGGTCGGTCCCCGCCGCATTGAAGGCATTGGGCCGATCACCGCGCAGGTGACCTCACCGACCTACAAAGACGCGGCAGTTGCCGAGCCGCTATCGTGTCCCTTCCGGGTCCGGTGTTACACTGACCAGGCAACAGTCGGAGTACATGATGGCATCTTCCTTGACGCGGGACATCCTGGCAGACATCGCAAAGCGTATCGCTGCCGACCTGCACCCGGAGCAGATCATCCTGTTCGGGTCCCACGCGTGGGGCAGCCCGACCGAGGATAGCGACGTCGACCTGCTGGTTATTCTGGCCGACTCCGACGAGCCGCCCCACCGTCGAGCCGTGCGCGCGCACCGCGCTTTGCGAGGAGTTCCCGTGCCGTGTGATATCATCGTTCGCACGCGGGCGGAGATCCAGCAAACCAATCCGGTGCGTTCGTCACTGCTGTTTCGTGCCTTGACTGAAGGGCGGCGATTGAATGGCTGATCTGCAGCGCCTCGAGGCACTGGCCTGGCTGCGTCGCGCCCGCGATGACCTGGGTGCTGCTGCCAAGCTACTGTCCGGGACCGACCCATATCCGGCTACCGCTTCCTACCATTGCCAGCAAGCCGCAGAGAAGGCGCTCAAGGCGGTAATCGCTGTTACCGGTGACGCGATCCCCAAAACGCATGACCTGCGCGTACTGCTCGGGCGCTGTGTCGCCATCGATCAGTCACTCGACCAATTCTACGATGCCTGCGACGAGTTGACGCCTTATTCGACTGAATTCCGCTACCCGAGTGAGAATACAGATCCAAGTCCGAGTCAGATTCGGTGCGCGCTGGCTCTCTCCGAAAGTGTTGTCGCGGCTGTCGCGTTACGGATTGAGGGTACCGGCTGAAGTTGAGGCCCACCCGAGGCTCCAGCGACTTCCGCTGCCGCCCGCTGACGGGAACGGGCTCAGGTACTGACCACGCGTTCGGTTCACGGCTCCGTAACATCGCGGTGGGATGATCCTCACGCGGCGCCTGGGACGCCGCGTGAGACCCCGTCGCAACCCCTCAAGTCAGGAGCACTCCGCATGCATCTGCATCGTATTGGCGCCGCCGCGCTCGCCTTGGCCCTCAGCTTACTGCTCAGCGTGCCGGCGCAGGCGCAGCAGGTCCGGATCAACGGCGGCGGGGCGAGCTTCCCGTTCCCGCTTTACTCGGCGTGGTTTCGTCACTTCAACCGGGACAACCGGGGCATAAGGATCAACTACCAGTCGGTCGGCAGCGGCACCGGCGTGCGCAACGTCATCAATCGCACTTTCGATTTTGGCGCCAGCGACGCGGCCATGACCGACGAGGAGATGGCCCAGGTGCGCGGCGGGGTGCTGGTGCTGCCCATGACGGCCGGTGAGATCGTGCTCGCCTACAACCTGCCGGGCGTCGACAATGTGCGGCTGCCGCGTGCCGTCTACCCGCTGATCTTCTCCGGTGAGATCACCAACTGGAGCGATCCGCGGATCGTCGCGGCCAATCCAGGGGTGACCCTCCCGGACCGGACGATCCGGGTCGTGCGGCGGTCCGATTCCTCGGGTACCACCTTTGTCTTCACTCAACACCTGAGCGCTATCAACGAGTCCTTCCGCACGCGGGTGGGGACCGGCACCTCGGTGTCCTGGCCGAACCAGCCGAATATCATCGGCGCACCGCGCAACGATGGCGTCACCGCCACGGTCAACCAGACCGTTGGTTCGATCGGTTACATCGAGTATTTCTTCGCCACCTCGACCAACGCCCAGGTGGCGATGCTGGAGAATGCCGCCGGTCAATTCGTCGCGCCCAGCGACGAGTCCGGACAGGCGGCCTTGGCCGGCGCGGACCTCACGGGCAAGGACCTGCGCATCTGGGTGACGGACCCCGCTGACCCGGCGGCCTACCCGATCGTCACCTTTACCTGGATGCTGTTCTTCCGCGAGCACGGCAACGAACGGATCAGTGCCGCCCTGCGCGACTTCGTCACCTGGGCGCTGGCGGATGGTCAGGCGATGGCGGCCGACCTCGGCTACATCCCGATGCCGAAGGCCGTCGTGGAGCGCGTTCAGGCGGAGATCCCCAACATCCGCTAGCGGGTAGCGGGTCGCGTTCCGGCCGGCGCCGGGGCGTTACCCACTGGAGGTCGAGGCTTTCGCCGGACCAGGGTCGCCGATAGGCGATGTCGACCGGCTAGAGTCTCGACCTCCGGTCTTCTCGTGACCGGAACGACGATCAAGGCCTCAACAAGGCGATCGTGCCGACAAGCAGTATCGAAACACCTTTGCTGATCAGGAGATAAGAGATGAAACTTCCAGTGTTCTGCATGTTATTTCTGTTTGGTGCAGTGGCGATGGCCGCCGAGGACGAGGCGACCTTGAAGGCGCAAATGCATAAGGATTGCGCTGCGCTGTTTGCGCCGGGCGGCGCCTGTGCCGACTTGGCCAAGGGGACCAGAAAGTGCACGCGGATGAATGTGGCCAAGGGTGGGGCGGCCTGTGCCGACTTCGAGAAGGCGCATAAGGAGTTCTTCGACGCCGGCATGAACGACGAAATGATCAAGAAGTAAGCCGGGGGAAGCGGCGGCGGCCGGCCACGCCGGCCGCGGCGATTCGCGATGCTGGCCATCGATCCGCGGCTCATGGCGACCATCCTCCATGGCCGGTTGGATGTCGCCCAATCGCTGGTGCTGACACGCGCCCAACACCAGCGGCGCCTCTATGCCGACCCCGCGTACCTCACGGTGTTGCGGTCGCTGTTCGCCACCTCCACCGTCCTGTTCCTGGGCTATTCACTGAACGACGCTTACCTCAACGAACTGCGCTCCGAGTATGAGTCGGTGAATCGCCGCTGCGCCCTGGACCTCGGCGCCGCCGAGTTCGTTTCCCGTTGGGAGGACTTGATCGCGGTGTTGGAGCGGGTGCTTGGCGAGACCTTCGCGGGTCGGGGGCGGTAAGTACCGAGTCAGGTCACTGAAGCCCCGCCGCCTGCTTGAAGTGGCCTTCCAGCTCGAGCCCATAGTCGATGGCGCGATTCAATTCCGCGGTGTATTTTTCCACCGCCCCGGCGGAAGTGGCCAGGGCCGCCTGGTGGGCGGTGGCGTCCACCGAGCCGGCGGCCTGTTGCGTGTAGGACTGCGCCTGGCCGCCGGTGTCCAGTTGGAACGGACCGGTGAGCCGGCGCGGGTCGATCTGTTTCAAGACTGCATAGTGACGGTTGAGTTCAGCGATCTTGGCAATCAACTCCTGCTTCACCTTGAGATAGCGCGACAGGTACTCGGTGAAGGTGGCATAAGCGTTGAGATTGCCGATCTGGGCCGGGTCGGTCAGGTACTCGGGGGTCCACTGGATGGACAGTACATTGTAATAGTTCTGGAAGTCGAACAGGCTCACCTCCTTATCGGAGCGCGCCAGGGCCAGATAGGCTTGGTCCAGGGCCTCCTTGACCCAGCGCTCGCGATCTTCCCATTGCTTCTGGTTGCCGGCCATATCCGCCGGGTTGAATTCGCTCCCGCCGAAGGAGAAGCCGCCCAACTGCTTCAGGTAATCGCCGAAGCTGGCCGCCTGGACAGCGGTGGTCGCCATCAGTGTGCCGAGTAAAAGCGCGGGCCGCCGCGTGGCGGGAGTCAGCCGTCTTGTCCTCATCTGGTTGATCCTCGATGATTCAGAGATTGGGTCCGACCGGGTCGCCAAGCCCCTGGTAAGTGCGGATCAAGGCCATAATGACCTCGCCGCTCTGCGCCGGGATGAGGATTTGGGAGGCCTTGATCAGGTCCGGCACCAGTCCGTTCTCGGTGACGAAATCGCCCAGGACGTCGTTCATCTCCTGGTTGGAGACTTGGGGACTGACCGGGCGGAAGCCTTCCTTTTGCAGGGCAAGCAGTTGGATGTCGCGCGTCAGCAGGAAGTCTTTGAAGCGCCGCGCGGCCTCTACCTGCGCCTGCGAATTGCCGTGGCGCAGGGTGTAGTAGGGGTGGTCCGAGATCAGATTGTACTTGGGATAGCGGATCACCGGCTTGGCTCCGGTCGGATCATTGGCCTTACGGATGAACGCGACTTTCACGCCCAGGTTCTCATAGACATAGACGCTGGACAGCGGCTGGCCTCCGTAACCGGCCTGCATCAGCGGCTCGGCGAGCTTGCCGGTGCTGTCCTTGGTCTGGTCGGCCATATACTTAATGAAGGCCAGATAGGCCTGGAAGTCCGGGTTCTTCAGGTCCTCTAAGCGGATTCGATAGCGCCCGCGGTCCTTGGCGAAGAACTCGTAGGCCATGGTGATCAGGGCGACGGCGCCGCTGTTGGAGTCTTGAGGGCGGGTAAAGCCGAACTGAAAGCTCCGCCCGTTGGGATCGATTTTCTCGCCGCTCAACTCGCGGGAGAAGATCTCGGTCATGGTATCGAAACTCATCGACTTCTCGATCTTCTGATCGATGGCCTGCTGCACCGGCTCCCAGGTGACGAAGACCATGGGGCTGCGCGCCACCGATTCATCGGTCTCAAACAATTTGCCGCCGGTGAAGGCTTCTTCCACGACGCTGCGGAAGATGCTGGAGGCGGGTGCCCACACCTGATACTCGTTGCGCCCGCCGTGCATGGTCTTGCCGCCGGCCAGCAGGGTCGCCGACTCAGTCGAGCCGATCTTGTCGACGGTGAGGCGGATGGGCTTGCCGTCGATGCTGTTGAGGCTGGGGTCGGCCATGAAGCGGCGGGCGGCCTCCTCGAACCAGTCCTTCTTTTCGGAGCCGGCGGCGATCTTGACCTCGATGACCGGCCGGTCTTCCGGTACCGGATAGGTCACTTGCTGCTGCCCGGTGTTGGCCGCGCTCACCTCGACCGGTTTGACCGTGACCGCCTGGGTCTTGACCGTGGCGCCGATGGACTCCTGACCGTCGCGCGGCAAGACGGCCGGGGCCGGACTCTCCGGCGTACTCGGCAACTGCTGGGTCGGCGCCTCTTTCACGGCCGTGCCCGCTGGAGCCCCGGCCTGATCGGGGGTCGCGCCGGGTTTCGCCTGGACCTTGGACAGGTCGACGTTGAGGCTGCCGAAGTCGAACAGCTTCTCGGCCGCCGGCAGCGTGGGCGCGGCGAGTGCGATGGCGAACGCCAGCACGGTGCGGGCTGCCGTGTGGCCGAGTCTACCGAATGCGGTGTTGGCTCGGTCTGTGGTCGGCGCGGGATTCGCGGATGGTGACATCGGGATCGTCCTCGACTTGGCAGTGATCACAGAAGCTCGCTGAAGCGCTTGAAGATCTCGCGGATCTCCGCGGAGTCCCCGCGGCGCGTCTCGCCGCCGGCGGCGGCACTGATGGCCTGGAGCTGCGCGTCGTCGGCCTCGCTGCCGAAGGCGACGCCGAAGACCGGGATCTTGCAGGCGGGATCGCCGAGCTGACCGCCGCGACCATCGGACTTGGCGAAGCCGATTTGTCGGATCAGATCGGCATCCGACACTTTGGAGGCGTTGTCGATCCCATCGGTCAGCACCACCAGCACGCGGATCGAACGGTCCGTCGGGTTGGCCTTGATCGCCTGGCAGAGGTCGGTCCAGGCGGTGGCGACGGCCGCCCGCATGGCGGTGCCGCCGGCCGGACGAATCTTGGCGAGCGCCTCCGTCAGACGCGCCTTACCGGCCGCATCCATGGCGATCAGCTGGCCTTTCGGCGTCAGCTCGGAATACTGAACCTGATAATCATAGAGCAGCAGGGAGAGGCGGTCTTTGTCCTGGAGGGTCCCGGCGAGCAGGTTCGCGCTCTCCACCGCCATCTCCATGCGGGTGCGCTCCACCCCGCGCTCGTTGTCGTGCACCTTGATCTCCATGCTGCCGGAGCGGTCGATCACCAGTACCACCTGGGACTTGTTCTTGATCGCGCGGAAGGCATCGCGGGCGGCCTTGACCACGTTGCCGCCCGGGGTGGCGAGGAAGTTGTGCACCGTCGCGAACGGCTGCACCCCGTTATCCGGGTTCCACACCATCGCATAAATCTTCGGGTCCATGTCGAGGGCGACGCTCGGACGGAACCCGTATTGCAGTGCCTTGGCCTGGGTCTGGGGGGACATCAGGAACGCGAAGTAGCGTTTGGCGGCGTCCTCCTCGTCCGCGTCCACCCACTCGCGCTTGACGATGGCGAAGGGGTGATTGGTGGCGAAGGTACCCTCCTTGGGATAGACCCCCAGCAGTTTGGGGAACTTGAGTCCCTGGTCGCGGATGTATTGGTTGGCCTGGATCACGTCGCTTTCATAGAGCACCACCGCATCCGCGTACTGGGGGCCGCCGGCGCGCATCTTCTCGGCATAGAAACCGGTGGAGCGGCCGTAGTGGATGACGCTTTCATGGACCTTGGCGACGAATTCGCGAATCTTGGGGTCTTCCACCTTGGCGAGCGGCAGGCGCGGCACCGGCCGTCCGGCCTGCGCTTCGGCCCCCGCATAGAACTGCGCGACCAGGGCCGACAGCCCGCTGTTGGAACTCTCCGGGTTGGTCTGACCGTAGCGGAAACCGCCCGCGGCGGAGCGCTTGAAGACCTCCGCCCACCCCACCTGATCGGCCGGGCCGAGCGTGGCGAGCACCGGTTCCCACATAGCGATCACCACCGGGGAGGAGACCAGAAAGCCCTCGACCTTCAGCAGGTCCTGGCCCCGCGCCTCGGTCGTCTCGTAATTGATCAGGTTGACATAGAGGTCCGAGGCCGGACTGGTGGCGTGGACCTCATTGGGGCCGGCCTGACCGTCCTTGATCTCGTTGACCGCATCGCCGGACCCCTTGGGGATGGCATGGACGCAGATGGCCTTGCCGGAGGCGGTCCGCTCGCCCTGCCGGTTGAAGGCCTCGGTGACCTCGTGGATCCAGGGTGCCTTCTCGGAGCCGTAGGTGAAGCGCACCACGACCTGGTTCGGCGTCGGGGTACAGCGGTTCTCCACCTCCGCCGCGGCGGCGGCGCCGGGAGCAAGACCAAGGAATGAAACCGCCAGGGCGGCGGCGACGGGGATGCGCGACAGGTCCGAGAACATGAGACCTCCGAAGTCGATGGATGGACGGGAGGGGCCGTGCGGTGTCCGTGCAGACTAGGGAGGAGTCTGGCAGAAAATTGTGTCCGAATGATGACGATCCGGTCGCTCGGCCAAGTCGCGGGCGGGAGCGCGCGCGCCGCTTCGGCACCGACGCGTCGACCACCGTCGTGATGGCCGCGCACTGGCGGCCTGGAATAGACTATTCACGCCGTCGCCAGACGCGGGTCGAGCACCCGGTTCACCTCCCGCGGACCGCTCCGGCGCGTCGATCGCGCGCGTCGCCTGGTACTGCCCAGGCCTCGGCTGCCCGGTTGGCGGGGGTTGCTCGGTTTACTCGGATCGCTCGCCGCGATTGGTGCGGCCGGAGCGGCCAACGCGTTGCCTGCCAACCCGCTTGATTGGACTGCCGAACCCTTCCTGACACTCTACGTCGGGCTTGCCGCGGGCGCGCTGGTCCTGGCGTTCATCCTGCGGCAGCTCCTGCGGCGGCGCGCCCGGACTAGCGGCAGCGGGCAGGCTGCCGCGTTCGATCCCTATCATCTCGCCTATTTGGCCGGCGGTCCCGACCGCGCCATCGACGCCGCGGTCACCGAGCTGCTCGTGCGCCGCGCTGTGCGGGTGGGTGACCGACCGCGGCGCATCGCCCTGAAGGTGCCCGCCGCCGAGCTGCCGGGCGAGCTGCGCAGTCTCGGTGTGGCGATCAGGACACTAGCGACAGGTTGTCCACGCTGCGCCGCCGCGCCACGGGCTGGACCGCCCCGCTGCGCGCGCGCCTGGAGTCCCAAGACCTGGTGCCCGCATCGACCGCGGCACACCTGGCCCAAGTCGCCGGGGCTTTGCCCCCGCTAGCGGTCGCCCTATTCGGAGCGGCCAAGATCGCGGTCGGTCTAACGCGCGACTGTCCGGTGGGCTATCTCGCTGTCATGACCCTGATCCTCGCGGCTGTCGGCCTGTATCTGCTCTTTAATGCTCCGCGGCGCACCTGGGCCGGTGACCGCGCGCTCGCGGGCGCCCGCCGACGCCTCGCCCGAGTTGTGCGCGCACCGACCAACGAAGAGCTGCCGATGGCGGTGGCCCTCGGGGGCACCGCGGTGCTCGTCGGCACACTCTATGCGGACTATCACGGCGTCAACCCGGGCGCCAGCGGATCGAGTGACTCCGGGAGTGATGGCGACGACAGGGACGACAGGGACGACAGGGACGACGGCGGGGGCGGCGGCGGGTGTGGCGGCTGCGGGGGCTGAGTGCCCGGTCCCTGGGGTCAGCGCGTAGGATGCGGTGAGTACTCGAACCGCATCACCCAACCCCCAACCGCTTGCTTAACTCAGGGTTGCAGACCAAGGTACTGCCAGATCACCGCGGCCCCGGCCAACGCGGTGATCTCGGCCTGGTCGTAGGCGGGGGCGACCTCGACCAAATCCATGCCCCGGAAGTCGATTCCCTGCAACCGCTTGAGGATCGCCATCACCTGCCAGGTGAACAGTCCCCCGACCTCGGGGGTGCCGGTGCCGGGCGCCTGGCCGGGGTCGATGGCATCAATGTCGAACGAGAGGTAGGCCGGGCCGGACCCCAGCACCGCACGTACCAGATCGGCGACGGCTCGCGGTCCGGTCTCGTGGACCTCCTCGGCCGTGACGATGCGCACCCCCTGGGCCAGGGTCCAGTCGTAAACGGCGCGCTCGCAGGGCGAACGGATGCCGATCTGGATCATCCGCCGCGGGTCGACCAGACCCTCGACGATCGCCCGGTAGAACACCGAGCCGTGGCCGAGCGGCTGGCCGAAGCTGTCGGGCCAGGTATCCACATGGGCGTCGAAATGCACCAGGCCGATTGGCCCCAGTGACCCGCCGCGCCGCGCCAGCGCACGCAGCAGCGCCAGGGTGATACTGTGGTCACCGCCGATGGTGACCAGGTGATCATAAGCCGCCGCCTGTTCGGCGATCAGGGATAGGGAGCCGGGGAGGTCGCCGAGGGCAATCGCAAAGTCGCCGACATCGGCCAGCCCCAGCGTCCGCGGATCCCGCCAGTTCGCCGGGTTGTCGCCGTCCACCAGCATGCGGCTGGCACGGCGCACCGCCGGCGGCCCCTCGCGTGCCCCGGCGCGGTTCGTGGTGCCCAGATCCAAGGGTACGCCGGCCACGCAGATGCGCGCCGCCGCGGGATCCAGGGTGCTGCCGAGAAAGGTGGGCGGGATGGCAAAGGTGGGTGTCATGATTCGGAAAACGCCGGTTGCTAAAATCGCCTGGACCGCATCATAAGACACCGACCCGCAAATCGCTCCGGCGTTAGACTCAGCTCGCCGTGACTGCCAAGAGGAATCGATCGTGTTTCCAACACCCGTGCGCGTGTTCTTGACCAAGGGCATCGGCGTTCACCGCCACGCCCTGACCGCCTTCGAGCTGGCGCTGCGCGATGCCGACATCGAGCAGCAGAACCTGGTCTATGTCTCGTCGATCGTCCCGCCCCACTGCGCCCTGATCCCCCGCGAGGTCGGCGTGGAGGCCCTCAAGCCCGGCGACATCACCTTCTGTGTGATGGCGCGGATCGAGACCAACGAGCCCGGCCGCCGCATCCATGCCAGCATCGGACTCGCCCGGCCCGCCGACCCCGATGGCTATGGCTACATCTCCGAACACCACGGATTCGGCCAAACGGCCGTGCAGAGCGGCGACCATGCCGAGGACCTGGCCGCCAGCATGCTCGCCAGCACGCTCGGTCTCGAGCTGGACCCGGAGGTCGCCTGGAACGAGCGCCGCAGCATCTACGAGCACAGCAACCTGGTGATCGAGAGTCTGTCGACGACCGCGGCCACTGAAGGCGACCCCCAGGGGCGCTGGACGTGCGCGGTGAGCGCGGCGGTGTTCCTGTTTTCCTGAGGCGCGTCGGTCCGCATAGCGGACCCTACGGGGACACCGTGACCCGTAGGGTCCGCTGCGCGGACCGACGACCGTGCAACTCGCGCGGTGGCCAGGTTGATGACCAAGGCCGAGTCGCGGGCATGAGCCCCGTCGCGTCGCGGTGGGGCTTCACACCGAATCGGATTGATCGTTGCCGGACGCTTCGTTGCGTTGGCGTCGAGCGATCCGGGGTCAGGTCGATGGCTGTCCGAACTGCTCGGCGAGACCGCCGAGTGGTCTACGCGGCGGACCTTTGGCAGTGTTGCTTGAGAGCGGACCCGCGGTGGAAGGGGGTTGCGGCGAGCGGACTGAACGGTGACACCGGATGATCAAGGTCGCCCGGCGTCGCGATCCCGGACCGCAATCCGGTGTGTTAGCATCCCCAGAATCCTTTAAGACTGAGACGATTCGTGATGAGCGTTCATATCTCCGCTCAGATTTCCGCCGAGACCAAGGCGCAAGTCGAGACCTATCTGCAACGTCGGGGTGGGACCAAGGCGCGGCTGGTGGAGGACGCCTTGTTGCACCATCTGGCGGCACTGCGCGAGCTTCCGGAGGATGTCCTGATTCCAACCCGTCTGGTCCTGACGCCGGCTGGTCTGGATGACCTGGCGCGTCGGTTGGATGCCGATGAGCCGCCGACCCAGGCCTTGCGCGAGTTGATGGATGGCCGCGACGACTGACCTGCGCGTCAGACGCCTGTCGAAGGCGGACGATCGCTCACAACGGACAGCTTGGCGACCGACCCGAACCGCTGCCTATGTTCCTGTCCGTGCGGACTATGGAGGCCGCCTGCCAGGGCTTGGTCCCGCCGTAATCTGCCCGGTTGCGTCAGCCCGAAGTGGCAGACTCGGGGCCGTCAGGACATGGTGGGGTAACGCAGGGCCTTTTGCACATCGTCCAGCAGCAACAGGAGTTCGTCGAGGACGGGGCCATCCAGGAACGCCACACCGATTCCGCGCCGGGCGCGCTTGCGGTACCACGCCTGCACGGCCGGGTCCCAGGATGGGTCCGGCTCTGGCTTGCGCCAGCCGAACCGGTTCGCGGCGTCCGTATCTCTGGCGATTGCGGCAGTCGTTTCGGTCAGGATGCGCTCGGTCCATTGGGTGGCAGCGAGTCGTTTGGCCTTGCGCACGGCGCGCAGGCGCGCGATGAATGTGTAAGCGCTACGGGTGCTCCGGGCGTGTCTTTTCAGCAGGCGCAGCAAATCGACCTTGCCGCTTCCTGCTTTGAATAGCATCAGGCTGACCAGTCCGACTAAAGCCCCAACCAGCGAGATCAATATGTAGGGGAACAGCAGCATTAATGCGTAACCCAGCGACGAATGAGAAAGCCGCTCTTCCCCGAGTATTTCTTGCGAATTGCCAATTAAACCAAAGAAAATCCATAGCAGCACGAGGAGCGATCCAAAGTAGACCTTGCCTTGGGTGGCGGATGTCCTGACTGTTACCCAAAGCGCGCGGGCTAGGTCGCCGATCCAAGAGGGAAACCTTATTATAGGAAGCAGCACAATAAATGGCCATTGCCAACGCTTCAGGAAGCTTCCGTTTAGCACGGCAAAAGGCGCGACGGAGCCCCACACCAGCCAGAGAAAAACAGTAGCAATTCCGAATTCCCCATAGTCGGATACCACTCTCCAAATCTGCTCAAATCTAATTGCCATTGACTCATCGCGCAAAGACCAGGGACCTGTGGGAAACGGGAGTTGAGCCGCAATCATTGCGAGCGCAAGGGTCCGAAAGACTATGCTCGGCAATATTCGGGTTTCCCATACGCAATCCACCCGCGAACGATTCATACATGCGTGGGCAATTGCGCCTGCCGGACGCCGCTCCAGAAGTACGCTGATCCCGATTGGCAGGAACAGCGATTGGCACCCGAAGAACCATAAAAAATATACGTAACTCCCGTTGACTTGGGGAGACCTGGATATCTCATCCAATGTAAACAAATAGAGAAATATCAGCCAAGCAAGTAGTAGGTTTGGGCACAGGAATCTTGAAATTCCGCGAATGGCATCCAGCAAATCCAGCGCCTGCCGAAGCGTATTGCCAGGATCAAGAAGGGTCAGCCGACGCCGCAACAGATCGGTACTCTTGGGATCGAGCGCCCCGACCGCCCACTGCGCCGCCAGCGACTGCCTGATCTCCGGCACCAGTTCGTCCGGCAACGGCTGCATCAGCTTCGCCTGGACCAGGGCGACGTCTGCCAACAGGCCGCTGTTGGTACCAAACGCTGCCTTCAGCAGCCAGAGTGCCCCGTCGCGGGTGCCGGCGTGAGCGACCTCCAGCGCGGTCTTTTGGTGCATACGCTGGCCCGACTGAAAGGCGCGGAGCAGGAGCCGGTCCACCTGGCGCCCAAGCACCGGGTCGTCCGCCGCGCCGCGGACGTTGGCGTTATGCAGGATGCCGAGCAGGTGCAACGAGCGATCGGGCCAGGCGAAGGGCGCAGGCCGGGGGTCCTGGGCCGTGCGCTCGATGGCCTCCACCAACTCCGCGGGTTCCAGCCGGGTAATCGGCACGCCTTCCAATTTCGGCGGAAATCCCTGGTCATCGGCCCAGGCGCCGGTGATGGCGCACAACCGTTCGTGGATCGGGCGCTGTGCCGGCGGACTCGCAGTTTCGAGCAGGGTGACGGTGGTATCGCGCCAGGCGTCGGCCCACAGCAGATCGTCCAGATCAACGCGGGTCGGATCGGCGAGCACGGCCCTGGTCGCGAAGAACTCCTGAAAGCGGCGGTGTGGCCCCAAGCGCAGGCGCGCCCCGCCGTCCTGGTGCTGCACCTTTGCGAGATGGACCTCGGTCAGGATGTCGATGATGCGCTCTGGGGGAGCCGCCAGCGGCCATCCGGCCTGGCGCAGGGCGTCCAGCAGGGAGTCCAGCGGCGGTTCCAGGCCAAGCGCCGGGTCCGCGGTCATCCGAAACGCGATCTCGCACGCGCCGCGCTCGACAAGCTCGGCGCTGAGACCGAGGCCGTCGAGCCGGTCCGCGTCGGCGGTGAGGCGACGTCGGATGAAGTCCTCGAAGGCCGCGCCCATGGATTCCGGTGGCCGGTCGTTGCGTTTGCGATAGCGACAGACGAGGTCCAGGAACAGCGGATTCGCGAGTAGCTCGCCGAATAGCTCCCAGCGGTCCGCCAACTCCTGAAACACCCGGTCCGCCAGCCCCTTGGGCTTGAAGCGCGCGTCCACGGCCTCGCGGATGCGTCGCTCGTCCAGGGGCTTGAGGGCAATCTTGGGCCAGTTCAGGGTGTCCGGGCTGCGATAGGGCCGCGAGGCGACGACGGTCTGGCACTCGGCGAGGTCCGGGTTGGCGGCAAATGCCTGGATCGCCAGCCCATGGGCGCGGGCGGCCTGGCCCGAGTCCGCCGCGGCCAGCAGGGCCGGGATCTCGTCGAACGAGTCGAACAGGATGCGAAAGCGACCCTGGCGCAGCCCCCAGCGCAGACAACGGTCGAACAGCCCGGCGGCCCCGGTGCCCTGCTCGGCACCGGCGAGCCCGGCGCCGGTGCGCAGGACGTAATCCAAGATGTGCTGCGCGCCAATGGGCTCGCCTGCAGGTGGGGCTGGCAAGCGGTTGAGATTGATGTACAACGGGATCGGCGCCTGGTCGCGGCGCGCCTTCCGGTCGGGAGCGAGCCCGGCCTGGGCGAGTTGGGCCAGGGCGACGCTCTTGCCGGCACCGGGCTCGCCTTCGAGCAGGAGCGGCTGTCTGGCCGACGCCTTCAGCATGGCGTCGATCACCTGCTGCACGCGCGGACCGCGACGCCAGCGCTTGCCCAGGCTGTGCAGCGACCGGCGCAGCCCCCCGGCACGTTCGATCTCGACGTCCAGATCGATCAGCACGGTGTCGCTGCCGAGACCCAGATCGAGTGCCTTGACTCGGGTGAACAGCCACTGGGTCAGCTTCCGCCAGTCTTGCTCGCTGGGCGGGGCCGCATCGACCGCACCGCGCCACGCCTCGGGTGTCGGTTCCGTCAGCGATGCGGCCACGGTGGCCAGTCCGAGTGCGTCTACGGCGCGGGGGCTGGTGGTTCGCTCCGCGGCGGTTTCGTCGCTGGGCATGGTGTCGGCAGGCCTGGGTTTCCACAGCCTGCCCCCGAAGCGCCTCAGCGTCTCGAAGATGCCGCCGACGATGACGGTTACCGCGATCAGGAACTCCAGCAGATCCTTGTGCGCCGTCGCAAACGCCTCCAGCCAGCGAAGCCAGTCGATTACGGTGTCCATCGAGCCCCCACTCGTGCGTCAGTCGGCAGTGTACCGGCCATCAGGCTAACAGGGTCAGCGAGTCGGCGTCATGGTCGGGTTAGCGGGGTGCGGGCGCCAGTATCGGGACGATCAAGTGCAGGTCGCCGAGCAGTTGCCGAAAAAGATCCCGCTCGGTCTCGAACGGCTCGCCGGGATAGCGGCGGGCGCGGCTGGACCGGAGACCGACACGTCCCAAGTGGGATAACCTGATCACACCGGCCCGATTAGAATAACAATTCCGGCACTCACCAACGGCTCATTCGCCCCCGGGAGGCCCGGCGCGTGGCGCACGCGCTCGGGGTGCCGATGGTCGGGACCCTTGGGATCGTGCTGCATGCTGCACGGCGGGGGCGTGTAGATTCTCCCGCGATGTTGGTCCAAAGCCTGCGGGATGTCGGCCTGCGGCTCAACGAAAAGGCGGTCAGCGACGCTTTTCGGGCCATTCTGGGCGAGCGCTGGAACTAGCCGGGAGTTGTCTGCATACGGCGATTTCCGGCCATGCCGATTGATCTTGACCCGTAGGGTCCGCTGCGCGGACCGACAACCGTGCCGACCGCGCGGTGGCTAGGTTTATAGCATTCGGACGTGATAACCGGACGTTGGGGCGGGTTTCAAACCCGCCCCCTACACCAAAGGTCTGTCTTGATATCAGCTACGAAGGCTATATCACCAAGGCCAGCTCAGCTACAGATAGATCAGACTCACCATCAGAAAAAACACCGCCACCGCCATGATGTCGTTGCCGGTGGTGATGAAGACCCCGGTCGCCATCGCCGGGTCGATCCCCAGCCGGTCGAGTACCAGCGGGATGGTCGCTCCCACCGCGACGGCCAGTGTAATGACGGTGGTGAGCGCCAGACCCGCCGTCAGGGCCAGCCGCACCGGGTTGCCGACGTCCACCCACTGGGCCATGAACAGCACCAGGGCCATCAGCACGCCGGCGGCGATGGCCCCGTTGGCGAGGGCCGCGAGCAGTTCCTTGCCCAGCCGCCAGCCCAGATCGTCGAAGGTGACGGTGCCGGTCGAGAGACCCTGCACCGCCACCGTGGAGGCCTGGATGCCGGCATTGCCGGCGCTCGACATGACGATCGGAATGAAGGTGGCGAGGATGGCCGCCCGCGCCAACTGGTCCTCGAAGGCGCCGACCACGGCCGCCGACAGGGTGGCCCCGGCGAGCCCCAGCAGCAGCCAGGGCACCCGCCCGCGGACGATGCGCCCGATCGACTCGTCCGGGCGGGCGTCGCGCGGCAGACCGCTCATCCGCTTCATGTCCTCGGCGGCCTCGTCGCGGATTACCTGTTCCAGGCGCTGCGGTGTGATCCGGCCGATGAGACGCCCGCCGCGGTCGACCACCGGGACTACTGAGAGTTCGTAGCGCTCGGCGATCCGCGCCACCTCTTCCTGATCCGTATCCGGCCCGACGGCGATGAAGTCGGTGTGCATCATGTCGCCGACGCGCTCGGTGTCGGGCTGCAACAGGAGGTCGCGCAGCCGCAGATAGCCGAGCGGCCGCCGCTCGGCGTCGACCACATAGACGGCATACAGCCGCCCGATGGTGTGGGCGTGGGCACGGATCTCCTCGATGGTCTGGCCGACCGTCCAATCCGGCGGTACGACCACGAACTTGGGGCTCATGATGCTGGCGGCCGACTCGGCCTCGAAGGACGCCAACTCAGTGATGGTCCTGTGCCCCTGGAGCAGGGGCAGCACCCGCTTGCGTAGCGCCTTGGGCAGTTGCGCCAGGGCGGCGGCCGCCTCTTCCGGTTCCAGCGCGTCGATCACGTGTACCAGCCGTTCGACGGTGGCATCGGCGAGCAGCACATCGCGAAAGGCGTCGTCCAACTCGGCGATCACGCGCGCCTGCTCGGGGTCGAGCCAACCAAACAGCACCCGTGCGCGCTTGAGCGGCAGGTGCACGAAGAGCTCCACCACATGGGTCGGCGGCCAGGCCTGCAAGGCCGGCATCAGGGTCGTGCGTGCCCTGGCCTTGATGAGCTGCGCCGCCGCGTCGACGACCACCCGGTTGGCGGCACTGAGTTCACCCAGATGTGAGCGGGTCCAGACCAGGGGCGGCGTCTGCGCGGGGGCGGCAGTCGGGGTTAACGGCATGTGGCGGCTCCTGAAGTTGGCGACCAGGTCCAGGCAAGTGCGCTCCGGGTTGGCTTGGTGGGGTCCGCCGGCGCAGGGCCGACGGTTGCCTGGAGAGAGCTTACCAGCGGGCGGTGACTGGGGGATGAACAGCGCGCGGGCGCGAGCGTGGCCGCTGGACGGCAGGGCGGGGGTCTGTGATGCGGTTCGAGTACTGACACTGGTGGCGAATTCAGCGGTCCCCCTCAGGCAGGCTGATGGAGCGTTGGACAGCGCGGGCGGCGGGTCGGCGCCACGGGCGTGACGTTCGCTCCCACGCTCCAGCGTGGGAGTGTCGTGCGGGCGCTCCGCGTCCGGTCTGCATCCTGGACGCAGAGCGCCCGCACCTGCTCCCACGCTGGAGCGTGGGAGCCAGAGTACCTGGGCTGGACTGGGTATTTGCCCCGTCCGAAACGTTCGCTAACTCATTGAAGCTCAGTACCGCTTTTCGCGAGCGTGCTCCCCAGGATTCCGGGCAGCACCACGATCAGGTCGTCCAATCTCTGCGTCATGTGTGCGACTCCCAGCCTTTCCGCGTGGTCTTGACGCGACTATAGTACCGCAGCGTTCAGGAACCAAAAGCGGTCCTGTTCCGGCGCGGCAGTTCTATCGCCTTCGGACGTGATAACCGGACGTAGGGGCGGGTTTCAAACCCGCCCCTACACGAAGGTCTGTCTGGATATCACGTGCGAACGCGATAGATGCGGGTGGCCGCCGTCGGCAGTGTCCACCCTGTACACCAGCGACGACTTGGAGATCATCATGGACTGGATCATGCGATCGACGGATGAGGTTTTCAGCCTCGCGGACGAGCAACGGGTTGCCGGGCTGTTGGCCCAGCTCGCCGAGCGAATCGCTCGCGGCGAGCCGATTGCCGGCATCTCGGATCTCGTCGACCTTCTGACCGGCATCGACCGCAACTCCGAAGTGCGTCGCGCGCTGATCAAGCATCTTGCACAGCGGGCTACGGAGGACCGCGGTGGCCTGACGCCGGAGCAGGCCGTGGCTGACCTGTTGCTGTTGATCCGCTCACCGCAGATGCAACGGCATCTGCCGGAGCTCCGGCTGCTAACCTGCCGTTGGGATCAGATCGGGGCAGCAGGCAGCCGAATGGAACCGCGCATCTATTGGCATGGACTCGACCGCTTCAAGCGCACGGATGCGGCCGTCGCGGCCCTGCGCCCGTTGCGTCTGAACTTTGCGGCCAGTGCGGACCGCGCGCTGGTCTGCGAGCCCGTTACCGCCGCCGATCTGCCCGCGGAACTCGATGAGGCATTGCGCGCGCGCCTGCCGCTTGCGTTGCAGTTGAGCCTTGCCGGTCACCTGGAGGCCGACGCGGCACTGCAAATCCCGATTCGATTCGGCAGCCTGGGCCTGAGCGGTGAAAGCAGCGCAGCGGCGCGGTTGAGCTTCTATGTCGACCGCGCAGATGACACCCATGTGGCCCAATCGTTTGCCGCCGCCTTCGGTGCGCTGGCCAATCCGTTTGACCTGCAGGCGCTGGCGAGCGCCTTCGACAGCGGACGTCTGCGGGCGGTACGCCTCGAGGCCGGCGGTGCCATCGGCTTGGGCGGATCGCTCAACATCGGCGTGCGCGAGCGGATCTTCGCCGGCGCCATCCCCCGGATCGCCGACCTCGATGCGCAGCTCGGCGTTGCACTGGGCTTTCATACCGCCTGCCGCGGCGAGTACCTGATCAACTTGTATCCGGCGGTGCCGACACCGCCGCGCGGGCGCGCGCTGCGGGTCGACATCCATCGCCGGCGCGGGCAAGAGCGGTCGTTGTCCGCCGTCGTCGGCCTGACCCTGGACCTGACACCCGTATTGAAGGAACTGCGCACCGATCTGCTCGATCATGCGGGGCGCGCCGGCGCTCTGCTGCGGCGACTCGATGCGTTTATCCCGCCCTCGCTGGCGATCGAGAAGACACTGGATGAGCGGCTTGCAGCAAACGCCACCGCGGAACATCGGGCCATGCTCGCCGAGGTCTTCGGCGCCTCCGCCGAGACGCCGGCGACGGCGCGGCTCGGCCAGCGCCTGGCCGAGGTCGTCGATCGGGGCGCCGACATCTGGCGGGGCCACATCGACGCTGTTGCCGCTGCGGCCGTTTCCACGCTCATCGACCAACTGTCGCTCACGCGGCAACAGGAACAGTTGCTGGTGCCGCTCGCCCGCGGCGTGGTCGCGGCGGGCCTGACGCAATCGCGCACCGATCTACGCCAACGCATCGCGCGGGACCTGCACGACCGCGACGCCATCAAGGACCTGAGCAGCGCCCTGCGCGGTATCGGTGAACCGATGGAGGTCTCGGCGGCCAGTCTGGACGCCATCACCGAGCGTGCCGCCGGCGAACTCGATCGACTGCAAGGTATCATCGCCAAGCTGACGGCCGCGCTGCGCGAGACCAGCGAGTTCAAACTCAACGCCCGCTGGCGTAGCGAGGAGCGCCGTTCGCGCGGTAGCAGCGTGCAGCAGTCGCTGCTGTTTCGGCCCTGGATCGCGGGTGCCGACGCGCTCTTCCAACGGGCACTGACGGGCTCGCTGGACGACGTCTTTCACGAAGTGGCCGGGGGCGATGCCGACGACACCAATCGGCCGGTGAGTCTGATCGCAGGCGCCCTGCAGGCGTTCGCCGGGGTGCACAGGGAATCGGGGCTGGAGCTGGCACTGCTCGATTTCAGCCTCCAAGGTACCAGCATCCTCGATGCGGATGTCACCGTCGAGACCGACTCCGCCGGCAACATCAGCGTGCGCTCGCGCTCCACGTCGCGGCGCACCCGCTCACGCCTGGCCGCCTACGACCAGTTCGAGATCGTCAATGCATTCGCGCTGGTCGCGGCCCGCGCCACGCGCCGCATGACTTTCTCCCTGGCCCTGTCCCACGTGGAGGATGACCTCGCGGTCGGCGAGGCCAGGAAGTTCTTCGAGGGCTTCGTCGCGCCTGAGCTCGCCCTGCTGACCCAAGCGCAGGTCGAGGCCGGCATCGCCGCCTTGTTGGACGCCCGCAGATCGCGCAAGGGGGAACTGCGGGCCTGGATCGAACTCAATGGCCCAGCGCTCCTCGGACTGCTGCGTCTGGAGCTGGGTGCCTCCGGCGCCGCGCCGCCGCTCAGCCGGGAACAGCGGCGGATCATCTACGAGGCGTCGATGGATGCGCTGCTGGCCGGACTCAGACTCACCGGCGACCGGGCGAAATGGAACAATCTGACTGACCTTGTCCGCTCAGGGCTGCGCCGCAGGGACATCAATGCGGTCATGAAGGAGACCTTCAGCAACCAGAACCTGTTGGCGAACCTTCGCCCCGAGAGCGAGACCACTGACCCGAGCGGGGCCGCGGCCTACAAGACCGTCACCGACCTGATCGAGCGCGCCAAGGCCCTGATCGACGCCATTGAGCAGATGCGCGCGGTCTACCTGTCGTCGGGTGGATGGTCGGTGGACGACTATCTCGAGCGCCAGGAGCGCATCGGGGAGAAGCTCGCCGGCTGGCTCAAAGGGGAGTTCCTGGCCCAGGGCATCGGCGGACTGATGTCGAGCACGGCCGGGCCCTATGCGTTGGCCTTCTTCAAGGCTGTAGCCGACCTGGCCGATGTGGATCGCGGGCGGCGCTCGCCGCTGCTGGCGAGCATCGTCATCGAGCAGAACGGCCACGAGTTGCAAGTCCCGCTGATTGTGCCCGAGGCGACACCGGCCTCGGCGCTCACGCCCGCGACGTCGATCCCCGCGCGGCTGCTCGGACCGGTGACGGCCGCGGGCAGCGGCCACGCGGCGGCGTCGGACACCGCACCGCCCCCTGCTGCCGAACAGTCGCCCGCAGCCGGCTCGACAGCATCGGCGGGGGCGCCCCCTGTCGCAGAGACCTCGCCAGGCACGGCAAACGCCAATCGCATCGCCCAACCCACAACGACGACGTCCGGTCGCCAACAAACCGCGAGCACCCCGATGGCAGATCAACCCTTCATCTATCCCCTCGACGACAAGCAGCGTACCCGCACCTATCACTCCGGCGGGCGCCAGTTCAACGCGGACCGGGACCGGGGCAGCCGCCGCCATGCCGCCTGCGACATGCTCGCCGACAAGGGCACCGCGATCCGCGCCATGGCCGACGGGCGCATCCGGCGCGGTCCGGCCAAGTTCTACTCGGGCACCTATGCGCTCGAGGTGGTCCATGACCGGCTTACCGGTGCCCTGGCAGGCCGCTCAATGATCGTGCGCTACGGCGAGATCCTGCAACGGACGCCAAACGGTATTGGCCCCGGAAAACGGGTGCAGCAGGGCGATGTCATCGCCTATGTCGGGCGACTGAACTCCGGCTCCTCGATGCTGCATCTGGAGATGTATGAACAGGGTGACAACAAGGACCCCCTGACGGTGCTGGGGAACAACAAGTGGTCACGCCGCTCCGATCTGGTCGATCCCACGAGTTACCTGGACGAGGCACCCACTTGGGCCGAATTCCAGAAAGGCGGTAAGGAGGCCAATGAGCCCCCCAAGGAGCCGCCGGCGACGGCGAAGGCGGAGAACACCATCGATGCGACCAAAACCAGTAATGCGATCAACTGCCGGGCCAAGCCGAGCGTCGACCCGGCGGTACCGCCGTTGTATACGCTTCGTCCTGGCGAGTCCTTCCACGTGTTGCGTCTGGTGACTGGCGGGCGCCATCCCTACGGTACCGGCGACCTGTGGGCCGAGGTGAGCTATCCGGGCCGCGGCATCGGCTACGTCATCGCCCACTTCGTGAAGATGAAGGGTGTCGATCCGGTGCACTCACCATCGCAACACGTGAATCTGGGCGATCAGGGCGTCGTCGACATCGACGGCGATACGCTGAACCTGCGCAAGAGCGCCGGCATGAATGGCGAAGTCGTTGCGACGCTCAAGCGCGGCGAGCACGTCACCATCATCAGCGACGAGGAGTACATCGCCGCCACGGACATGCCAACGCGCAACGTCTGGTTCCGGGTCAAGGCCGGCGCGCACGAGGGTTTCGTCGCCGCCCACTACATCGACATCTCGGGATCGGCCGAGCCTGGCAAGACTGACGATCCGCAGGATCCGGTCGACCTCGACCCCTGGATCAAGACCCTGATCGGGACCGACTGGCCCGGCTGCCTGGAGCGAACCGCCAGGCAGATCAACAGCTCCCAAGGTGGCCCTGAAGTCTCGCGCCGCATGGCAGAACAAGATCTGCCGCGCGTCCTGGCCATGGCCAGCGTGTTCCAGGACGTCGCCGCCAAGTTCGCCATCCCCGCGGCCATCCTTGCCGGCATCGCCAGCCGCGAAACCCACTGCGGTGGCTACCTCCCCGGCGGCTGGAGCGACAACGGGGAGGACTTCGGCATCATGCAGATCAACCGGCACTCCCATCCGGAGCTCGACACCACCGACCCGCGCGGCGTCAGGCACGTCGAGCAGGCGGCGGGCATCCTCGCCGGCTATCTGCGCCAGATTTCCGCCAAGTGGTCACGCCAGGGCTGGGAGCCCCGCTACCTGCTCCAGGGCGCCGTCGCCGCCTACAACTTCGGCCCCGACAACGTGCGCACGAAAGAGCGCATCGACATCGGCACGACCAATGACGACTATGCCGGCGACGCATTGACCCGGGCGGCCTGGTACTACCACGAGCCGCGGCTCAAGACTTTCTTCCAGTGACGAGCCGACCCATGCCGACAACACCGAACACCGCCAAAGCCCCCGCTGGACGCTGGGTGCGGGCGCACTGGCGTGCCGCGCCCCACCGGTCGCGCTCTGGCCTGTGGATGGCGCTCGCACTGGCGCTGGCGACCACCTGCGCCGCACAGGATCGCATCGGCCCGCTGCGGCCGGGCATGACGGCGGCCGAGGTTGAGGCCGCGCTTGGGGCGCCGACGGACAGGTCGCCGCAGCCCGGCTGCCCTGGCGAGGCACCACAGGTGTTTTGGGACTATGGCGAGCGCGGCCTGATCCTGATCCTGACCGGCGTCGGCGAGGCGGCGCGGCTGACGACGATCAGCAGCTTCGGCGAGCGGGGACCCGCGCTGTTGCGCGGCCGCGACACCAACGACCCGATCGCCATCGGCGCCGTGATTGAGCGGGTGCGGGCGGCGCTACCCGAGGTGAATGACTTCGACGGACCGATCGTCGAGCTGGTGGGGGAGGGGACGACCTTATCGGTCAGCCTGTCCGGCATCGCTCCGCGTCGGGTCACGCGCCTGGAGCTGACCGATGCGCCGGCCAAGCACTACGACGAAGGCGACGACTGCGGGGATGCAGCCGCGACCGACGCCGCGGACCCGGGTGCCAGGCCCGCCGCACCTCGCACCACCCGCCGGGTCAACCGATGACCGTGTCGATGCCCTTGGTATCCGTGAAGATCTGATCACGCTCGGCGGCGGTCAACCCGAGCAGCGCCAGGATAGCGCTTTGGGTCGGTGACAGGATCTTCTGCTCCTGCGCGAGCCAGCGATTCAGACGCGGCATGTCGATATCCAGTTGTTCGGCGAAAGCGGGCAGCCCATCCGGCTGCGTAGTGATCGCGATCTCGAGCGCCGGACGGCGCGCATAGCGTGCCCCGGTGTCCATCGGCTCCGGCGAGAAGATTCGCTCGGCCCACACATCGGCGACCGCGGGTTCGGCGGCGGCATTGATCGCCTCAATGATCCGCGGTTGCAGCTCGGGCGGCACCTGACCGACCTTCAAGCCCGCCGCGGGATCGGCCGCCGACGCGTCGGCGACCTCCTGCTCCATCCAATCGCGCACCCGCGCGGGCTCGGTATCCAGTGCCCGAGCCAGCGCGGCGCAGCCGAGCTTGGCATCGCTCATGGCCTGACGCAGCCCGGGTGCCCAGCGGTAGTCGCTCCAGGCGGGCCGCTCGGTGCCGAACACGGGCTTGCCGGTCGCGGTGCTCGTGCCGAGCAAGGTGCGGATGCGCTCGCGCAGACCGGATTGCACCGGCACCAGCAAGTCCGCGATGTCGTAGATCGTCGTGGGCGAGAGCTGCAGACGCTCGGCCAGCGCGGATAACGAGGCGATTGCGCTGTTTTCGCGCACGGCCTGGCGCAGACCCGTCGCCCACCAGTTACCCTGGTCCTGCTCCGGGGCCTTTTGCCGCGGCGGCTCCGCGGTAAAGTAGTCGGGGGCGGACTCGATGGGCAGGTTCAAGGCCTCGAGCAGCGCTTCCTGGGTGGACGGCGCGATCCGCTCCTCGCCCTTGAGCCAGCGTTCGATCCGGCTCGGCGGCACATCGAGCCGGTCCGCCCACTGATTGCTGTCGTTCCCGATAACCTGAGCCAGTGCCGGCATCCGGGCCCAGCGGAACTCCGTCTCGGCTCGCTCGGTGCGGAATAGCGCACTCGCGTCGCCGCCGAGCATTTTCAACAGGGCCTTTTGGGTCTCGGGCGGAACCTGCCCGCAGTAGGGCGCGTCGTCCTCGCCGCATCTGGCCAGCTCCATCCAGTCCCGCACATAGGCCTGATCGGTATCGATGGCCTCCGCCAACGCGCCGCTGGTCAGTGGGGGCGTCGCCTTGCGCATCCGGCGCCGCAGTCCGTGCGCCCACTTGAACTCGGCGTCCAGGGGCCGATTCGCGCTGAATAGGGCCTTGGCATCCAACCCCAATGCCGCGGCGATGCGCTCGTGCAGGACCTTGGGCACGGGACTGCGCAGCTCCATGTAGCCGCGAATGGCGCCTTGCGTGGATCCGACGGCCTGGGCCAGGGACTGCGCTGTCGCGTGCTTGGCGTCACTCGCTGCCAGGGCCTTGCGCAGGCCGACGGCGTAGATGTGAGCGTCGGGAAGCTGGGGGTCGAACAGCAGCGCCCATGGCATGCCGAGTGCGTCCGCGATGACGTATTGCGCGTCCGACGGCACCTGACGCTTCAAGTCAACCCAGGCCTGGACCGTGGAGACCTCGCGTCCGATCAACTGCGCCAGTTGCGGCACGTCGCCGACGGCGGGGTGACGAGCGATCACGTCCTTGAGGCCCACTGCCCATGCGAGCTTGGCCTGATCCGCCGCGACAAGTTCGTCGCGGCTGAAGATCTCGACGCGCTCGCGTTCCAGCCAGGTCAGGATGCGATCCTGCATCTCTGGCGTGACCTTGTCCTGGAGGCCGATCCAGCGCTCGACCTGGGTCGGTGACACGCCCACCTGGGCGACGAGGTCCGCGCCGCTCTTGCCCTTGGTCGCCAACGCCTGTTCCAGCCCGACGGCCCAGAGATTGTCCCGCGTCTGGTCGGACAGCCAGCGCCGACCCTTGCTCTCCACCAGTTCCAGCGCCTGCCAGGACATAAGCCCGGCGTACAACGAGACGATGGCCAGGATCGGCAGATTGACCTCGGAGGCCAGGACGTTTCCGGTGGGCCCGCCGAGCGCCACCTGGCCGGTTTTGTAAAGGAGGAAGATCGCGAACGCCACCACCATGCCAAACGCTGGACGGAAAAAGTACCAGCTGAACGGACGCCACAATGAGGACGACTCATCAATCCCCTGCAGCACCTTGTTGAGCAGGTAGCGGGTCAGGTAAATCAGGCTGCCGACGGCGCCCATCACCATGACGACCAGGATGTCGAGGGCCTGACGGGGCATGGTCGCGAGCACCTTGGGGTGGAAGCCGATGGTGACCAGCCGGTTCCACAGGGGGCGCAAGAGCTCCCGAACCGGGCAGGTGAACGAATTGAGAAGCGGCAAGATACCGACTTGAGGCTGGTACCCGTCGCATGCCAGCGGCTTATCGACGCTCATGAACGCCAGTGGCGCGAGCAACGACTGGTAATGATCAATCGCCTCGTACTCGTTCCAGATCGACTCCGCCTTTTGGTAGGCCCGCGGATCGTCCTCGCCGATGGCCAGGACGATAGGCATCAACCCGGACTCGTCGGCGAAGCCCTGGCGTAGCGCCTTGACTGCCCGATCGATGGCCGCCACCGCCTTTTCGTACCGCTCCCGGCTCTGCGCGACGGCCGTGACCGTGCCGCCCGCGCCTTCTGCAGGCCCCAGAATCCGCAGGCTCGATAGACGCAGCGCGGCCAGATCGAGATCGGCCAGTGCACGAGCGCGGTCAGCGACCGCGGCGCCGTCCTGGCTCGCGGTTGCCACGGTGCCCAGGGCATCTAAAGCCGCGGCCAGGCGTGTCAATTCCCGACGCGCGCTCTCCCCTGCAACCTCGCCGCTATCGTCGGCGTCGGCATTGATGAGATTGCACTGCCGATCAGCGTTGCAGTCCGCGACGAACTGTGTGAGGGCAGTGGCCGTCTTGGGGCCATAATCCCCGACGGTTAGGCCCTTTGCCTGTTGAAACCCCGTGAGCGCCGATTTCAATCCGTTCTCCTGGTCGAGACTGGCGCGTGTCCATCCCTTGCCTTCCTTGATTCCAAAGGCGAACAAGGCATCGCGCACGTCCTTGCTCATGGTCTGTCCGACCGGCTTGAGCGGGTCGTTCTTCTTTCCCTTCGACCCCGGGGAACCCAAATCCGCAGTCGCCGCGAACAGCGCCGCGAGGTCATCGACACCTGACCGTTGCAGCGCTTTGAGCCCATCGGAAATCGACGCGGACAGGTCCCTCACCATGATCGTATCCAGGGCGTCGCCAGCCGTCGTACCCAGTGCACCGAGCGATGTTTGTAGGCTTTCGAGCGCTGACTTCGCATTGGTTACCGTGGTGTTGAGGTTGGCGCCTCCTTGGTTCGGTAATCCGAGCGTCTGGAGTGAATTCAGCAGCGCACCGACCTGCCCCCTGACGCCAGCCAACTGGACGGCCAGCGTCTTTGCGGCGATGGCGTCGCCGCAATCGCCCTTATCGCAGGAGGGGAGGGTGTTGCGATCTTGCTGTAGCCGAGCGGAGAGCTCGCCGATGCGCGTCAGCAGATCCTGAGCCGCATCCGCCTGGCGCGCGGCGTCCGGCGCGAAGGGCGCGAACCGCAACTCCGGCATCACCGCATCGAGCAGCCTGACCGCTTGGCGCAGGGTGTCGAGGTCCCGCGCCCTGCCGCCCGACGGGGGCCGGTCGATCGGGACGGTCTGCCCTCCGTCGCCACGTTCCTGGGCCACCTCGCGGACCGCCTCCAGCACCTCGCGCTGGTGGATCGCCTCGGTGCGCGCGGCGGCGCCCTCGCCCTGCCGCGAAAGCTGCGCCGCGAGGGTTTGGAAGGCGTCGACCTCGAACAAGGTCATGATCATGGAAAACAGGTAGACGAAAAGGAAGGCGATCCAGGTCCAGCGCAGTAAGGGCGAGTAACTGGTTCGCGGCCTCTTACTCTTCGCTCCGGCGGATGAAAAACGGAGCCAGCGACGCTTGCTGCTGTCCGGTGTCTGACCCGATACGATGTTCGTCTCGTTGCTCATGGGATAAGCACCAGTTGGGCGATGGAAGGCCGTAGGGCGCGCCAATCGATCGGAATGAATCGGCAGCGGAACCTAGGCAGTCATTGTAACCGGATACTAGCACAGGCACGCCCGACCGCCGTGGGGGCCAACCGCACCGGGTTGCCGATCGCCACCCACTGATCACCGCACCGAGGCGCGGGTCGACAGACACCTGTTTATCTCGGTCCTGGCCTGCCAGTTGGTCCAACTGATTTGTCGCCGCCTGCGCACGCACGGCATCACCGAGCGCTGGTCGACCCTGTGCGACACCCTCGCCGGTCAGTGCCGGGTGACCGCCACGCGCGGACCTGGTCGGGTCTGCCTAGGGTCGATAAGGCGCGCCGTTCGGTGTGAGGGCCCGCCACGTCGGCCGCGCGCCGCATCCACCAGAGGTCGCGCGAGGCCGCCCAAATTTGGAATTGCTGAAGTCCGTTCCGCGACCTTGAACGGTGCCGCTACAATCCCGGTCTGCCGCGTGACGCCGGGGCGTTTACGGGTGACCGGTGTGGTGCCGATGACGGAGTCGCAGATGAGTGATTTGCCCGAGTACCCGACCGGGGTGAGGGAGGGGGTTCCGGCCGCGGTGCTTGCCACCGGAGCGGTTTTCGCCGGTGCGCCTTGGCACCGGGGTCCGGAGCCTGCGCTGATCACGGCGTCGGGGGCTGGGCAATCCGTCTGGAGCGCTAGGCAACTGGCCGAGCAGTCCGCGGCCCTCGCGGCGCGGCTCCGGGCGCAGGGGTTACTGCCGGGCCACTTGGTGGCGGTGCCGCAGCGGCCGGGGACTCACCTGATCTTGATGCTGCACGCGTTGGCGCAGTGCGATGCGGCGCTGTTGCCGATCCGCACCGCGGCGGATGACCCGGCCGACGATGCGCTGTTGGCGGGGACCGGTGCCGAGTGGATCTGGCGGGCCGCCGGAACCGATGGCTTGACCGGCGGTTGGCTGGTTCGCCTGGCGTCGCCGTCCGCGCGGGCGACGCCGGGTGCGGTACCAGAGTCCGCGCGCTGGTCCTCACCGCTGGCCCTGGTGGTGGAAACCAGCGGCAGCAGTGGCGCCCCGCGGGCGGCGATGCTGACTCAGGGCAATGTGCTGGCGGCGGCGGCGCTGAGTCATCGGCATCTGGATCTGCGCGCCGGCGATCGCTGGCTGTGCTGTCTGCCGCTGCGCCATATCGGCGGGCTCTCCATTCTCTATCGCTGTGCCCTGTCCGGGGCCGCGGTGGTGCTCCACGACGGGTTCGACGCGGACGCGGTGGCCGCCGCTATCGCGTCGCGGGCCGTGACGCACCTGTCGCTGGTGCCGCCGATGCTGGCGCGCCTGCTTGCGCTGGGGCACCCGCCGCCGGTGACTTTGCGGGTGGTGTTGGTGGGCGGGCAGTCGCTCAGTCCGCCGCTGGCGCGGCAGGCCATCGCGGCCGGCTGGCCGTTGCACGTGACTTACGGGATGACCGAGACCGCGGCGCAGATCGCGACCTCGGCGCGTCTGGTGCAGGCTCCCGCGTCCGGAGTCATCGGCCAACCGCTGGCCGGGGTCGAACTGGACTGCCCGGCCTGTGCGGACGGTTCCGGGCGGCTGCTGGTGCGCGGGCCGGTGGTGATGGCGGGTTACGCCAATCCTGAGCGGATACCCGGCGTGGGGCTGGCGGACGGCTGGTTCACCACGTCGGATCTCGCTTGTCGGGGGCCGGACGGCGCGCTGCATATCCTGGGGCGGGCCGACGAGGTGCTGGTGACCGGCGGGGTCAATGTCCATCCGGGGCGGGTGGAGTCGATGCTGGCCGAGGCGCCTGGCGTGAGCGAGGCGGCGGTCGTCGGCGTCGCGGACCCGGTGTGGGGCCAGCGGCTGGTCGCACTCTATCGTGGCGAGGTGACGCCGGCGGCACTCGACGCCTGGTGTCGGGTCAGGCTGCCGGGAGCGGAGCGTCCGCGGCTCTTTCTGCCGCTGCCGGAGTTGCCCGTGCTCGCATCAGGCAAACTGGATCGGTGCGGGCTGCGCGCGCTGGCGCAGGCGGCGGCCGGGTGAGGGCGGAGCTGTTGCATCGTGCGACCCCTGGTTGATGCGGCGCGCGACCGACGTGCGGGGTCCCCGGCACCGAGTGGCGCGCCTTATCCACCAGCGGAAAGCGCGGCGGGCCTTGATCATTGTTCCGGCCGACGGCGGACGGTCCGCACAGCGGACCCTACGGTAACACCTTGACCTGTAAGGTCCGCTGTGCGGACCGACGACCGTGCAGATCGGTCGGTGGTCGGGTTTATGACCAAGGCCGCGCAGCACATCCACCATCAGCCCGAGCGCCGGCTGCCGACCGTGGTCAGTCCGCGCTCAGCGGCAGCCGGGTCCCGGCTTCGTCTTTGAGCAAGACGCCCGACAGCTTGCGTCGCCTGGCTTCGTCCAAGAGATAAGCGAGTTTGTGGGCGGCGGCCTCATGGCTCAGTCCCGCGGCACGGATGTTGGAGATGCAGTTGCGCTGCGCGTCGGTGACGCCGATGCGGGGTCCGTAGGTCAGGTAGGCGCCCAGGCTGTCCGGGGAACTCAAGCCCGGCCGCTCGCCGATCAGGATCACGACGATGGCGGCGCCCAAGACCTGGCCGATCTCGTCGCCGATGGCGACCCGCGCCTGCGCGACCAGCGAGACCGGGCCAAGGTGCCAGCCGGCGGCGCGCAGCCGGGGGGCGATCTGGTCCAGGAAAGCGACGGCGTTCTCGTGGATGGCGCGGGCGGAGAGCCCGTCGCCGATGACGAAGGCCAGCTCCGGCGGGGCGGCGGCATGGGTCGCCAGTGCGGCCAGGGTCTCCCGCGAGGGTTCAGCGAGTCGGCGCCCCAGGTCGGGTCGTTGCAGATAAGTCGCGCGGTCCGGTGCCGCGCTGTGCAGGCACACTGTTTGGTAGCCGCGGGTCTGCAGGTCGGACGCGACGCCCGCCTGATCCAGCGGCAATTGCACCGCGTCGCGCGCCTGGGCATGGGCGAGCTGAAAGGCCAGGTGTGGCGCGGTGGGCAGACTGCCGCCGGCCCGGCCCAGGGCGATGCGGGCAGCGGTGAAGCGGCGCAGGGTCTCCCAGGGGTTGGCGACGACGACCGGCTGATGGGGCACAAGCGGGTTGGTCATGGTGTGCGCTCCGGGGCAATCTCAGGTGAGTTGGGCCAGGGTGCGCACGAAGGGCTCCGGCAGCGCGCTGGTGACCGCCGCCCGGTTGTTTCCGTCGAAGATCCCCAGTTGGTGCAGCCAGGCTTCGAACTCCGGTGCGGGCCGCAGCCCCAGCACCTGGCGGATATAGAGCGCGTCGTGGAAGGAGGTGGTCTGGTAGTTGAGCATGATATCGTCCGATCCGGGGATGCCCATGATGTAGTTGCAGCCGGCCGCCCCCAGCAGGGTCAGCAGTACGTCCATGTCGTCCTGATCCGCCTCGGCATGGTTGGTGTAGCAGACATCGCAGCCCATGGGGAGGCCGAGCAGTTTGCCGCAGCAGTGGTCTTCCAGTCCGGCGCGGATGATCTGCTTGCCGTTGTACAGATACTCGGGGCCGATGAAGCCGACCACGGTGTTGACCAGCAGGGGTTTGAAGTGGCGGGCGACCGCATAGGCGCGCGCCTCCAGCGTTTGCTGGTCCACACCGTAGTGGGCGTTGGCGGACAGTGCGCTGCCCTGGCCGGTCTCGAAATACATGACATTGTCGCCCAGGGTGCCGCGCTTGAGTGACAGCGCGGCGTCCCGCGCCTCGCCCAGCAGGTCGAGCGTCACCCCGAAACCGGCATTGGCCGCCTGGGTGCCGGCGATGGACTGAAAGACCAGATCGACCGGTGCACCCTGGGTGATGGCCTCGAGCTGGGTCGTGACATGGGCGAGCACGCAGGACTGGGTGGGGATGCGATAGCTCTGAATGATGTCGTCGAGCATCCGCAGCAGGGTGATCACCGCGGCGGTGCTGTCGCTCGCCGGGTTGATGCCGATGACCGCGTCGCCGCTGCCGTAGAGCAGGCCGTCGAGGATGCTCGCGGCGACTCCGGTGGGATCGTCGGTGGGATGATTGGGCTGGAGTCGGGTCGCCATGCGCCCGGCCAGGCCGATGGTGTTCCGAAACGCGGTGACCACCCGACATTTGTGCCCGACCAGGATCAGGTCCTGAATGCGCATCAGCTTGGAGACCGCCGCCGCCATCTCCGGCGTCAGGCCCGGCGCCAGGGCGGCGAGGGCGGTCGCGTCGGCCGTGTCGCCCAGCAGCCAGTTCCGGAAGTCCCCGACTGTCAGATGCGCCACCGGGGCCAGGGCTGCCGGCTGATGGGTGTCGATGATCAGCCGCGTGACGTCGTCGGACGCGTAGGGCACCACCGTTTCGTTCAGGAAGGTCGTCAGCGGGAGATCGGCGAGCGCCATCTGGGCGGCGACCCGTTCGGCGGCATCCACGGCCGCGATCCCCGCGAGCTGGTCCCCGGAGCGCGCCGGGGACGCCTTGGCCAGCAGGTCACCCAGTCCGTTGAAGCGGTAGGTGGTCGAGCCGATGGTGTGGCGGTAGACGGGCATGGGGGCTCCGTATGAACCAGGTGGGTGATGGTGCGATGTTGCCTGATGGCCTATGGTTCCGGCCAGCCGCGGCACCGCAGTAGGGTCCGCTCTGCGGACCAGCGCCCTCGCCCTCGCCGCGATGGCCGGGATTAGGATCAAGGCCCCCGCGGCGTCGATACATCGCGCGATCAATCAGGCCAGAAGTCCCGGCTCAGGATGTCGTCGATCGCGTAAGGACATGCCGTCGGGAAGGTTTCATCCCCAAGCCCGGTTTCATCCGCGGCCCATTCTATAGCCTCGCGGTACGCATCAGGCAGTTCCTCGACCAGGAAACGGCGCAGACTTGGATTTTCCTTGAACAGCCGCGCGATGTCGTTGCGTTGAGTACGGATCGTCCCTTTCCAACTGTTGGAGCGCGCCTCGGATTGAAACTGCCATTTCAACAAATGAGCCATGAGCACACGTAAGCGTCGGAACAATTCGCGCCGTTCGTTTCCCATCTCGGCCTCGAGTTCCTGAATCAGGTGAGTGATATCCAGCGCGCCGAGCGCCCCGGATTTCAATAAACCGACCTGTTGCTCCAGCCATTCAAAGCGATCGGCCTCATGCAATGTCGCGACACTCATTGAGTCAACCTCCGCCTCGGGTCCCTGATCATCTTGGTACGAAACGCGGCCAAGAGCCGTTGCGCGAATCCGCTAGTCTGGATGTTAGCCGCTGCGCAGGTGAGGTACAAGGCCAGGGCCGTGCGCCGCCGACACAGGTCTGTGGAGAGTCCCGATGGGCACCTGCCGAAGCTGCTTCGCACACTGAGCGCACTGAGCAGAACTGCGGTTCGACTCAGGACATCCGGGTTGCCGCGTCCTGATGACCAGAAGTCCGGCTAGATTTTACAAACTTAGAAAATAGTGGCGATCGAGATTTACAAAGAAAAATCTCCTGCTACTATTTGAGCACAGATTGACAATGATCGAGGTGTGCCCTGGTGGAAATCGACTCAGCGTGGCCGAGAACGAGACTTTGGACTTCCTTGGGCCGAGTGGCTGGTTCATTCAGCCCATGAGGGCGAACGCCATGTCTGCGATTCTTGAACTCGCTCCCGTCTCACTCGGCCACCGCCTGACCGAAGCGCGCAAAACGGCCGGCCTGACGCAGCAGCAGGCGGCCGAGCAGCTTGGGGTCAGCCGCCCGACCTTGATTGGAATCGAGAAAGGCACGCGCAAGGCGAGACCGGAGGAGATCGTCGCCCTGGCCGGGATTTACCGGCATTCGGTCCATGACTTGATGCGTCAGGGTCCGGACACGCCGGCGTTGGAGCCGCATCTACGCGCCGCGCTCGGCGCTGACGACTCGCCCGCGGTCGCGGCGGCGATCCAGACCTTGCAAGCCTTCGCTGACGACTACCAGGCACTGGAAGACCTGGCGGGGACTGAGCCGTTCCGCGACTTCCCGCCGGAGGCGACCCTGCCGCGCCGGGCGGATCTGCGCGCGTTCGCCGAAGATGTCGCGATCCGCGAGCGCTCCCGGCTTCATTTGGGGGACCAACCGATCTTCGATCTGCGTTCGCTGGTCGAGCAGGCCGGGGTCCATTGCTTCTTTGGCGACATCCCTTCCACCCTGGCCGGGCTCTACGCCTTCGTTCCGCAGCTTGGCTACTGCATCCTGATCAACCGCAAGCATCCGGCGGAGCGCCGCCGCTGGACGCTCGCCCACGAGTACGCCCACTTTCTCGCCGACCGGCACAAGCCGGGAGTGGATTACATCGACGACGCACGGCGTAAGCCGGTCTCCGAGCGTTTTGCGGATGCCTTTGCGGCCAGCCTGTTGATGCCGGAAACCGCCATCCGACGCGGCTTTCTGGCGGTGACCGAACGGACTGGTGACTTTCAGACCGCCGACCTGAGCCGGCTTGCTCACCAATTCCATGTCTCGGCCCAGGCGGCGGCATTGCGGCTGGAACAGTTGGGGTTGCTCCCGAACGGTACCTGGGAGGCACTCACCGAACGCGGCTTCAAACCGGGGGCCGCCCGCAGACTGTTGGGGCTTGAACCCTCGCCGATCCATGAGGATGTCTATCCCGAGCGCTACCGTTATCTGGCCGTGCAGGCGTACGTTCGAGAACGCATCAGTGAAGGCATTCTGGCCCGTTTTCTGCGCACCGATCGCGTCACCGCACGGGAGATTGTCGAGGCGACGCTGACCTCTCGGGACCTGGATGCGCAAGGGCACGCCTGCGCGGTGCGGATCCCGGAGCAATTATCCCTGTTCGATCTCGCCTCTTAGCCTGGATATCAAGCCTTGACCCGGATCGTCATCGACGCCTGTTGCCTGATCAACCTCGCGGCCGCGGATGCCTTCTCGGCCTGGCTTCCACAACTCGGGCTGACCTGGATGCTGCCTCAAGCCGTGGCCGACGAGGCGTTATTTCTGCGCGCCTGCAATGATCAAGGCGAGCCGATACGCGAACCGATCGACCTCAAACCGCACCTCGACAGCGGACTCTTCCAGCGCGTTGCGCCTGAAGGGCCGGCCGAGATGGCCGCATTCGTCGCCCATGCGCGCGTACTCGACGATAGTGAGGCGATGGCCCTTGCCATCGCGCAGTCCCGCGGATGGATGCTGGCGACCGACGACCGCAAGGCGATCACGGTCGCCTGCTCGGTCCAAGTCGCCGTCTGCGGTACCGCGGAACTCATCAAGTGTTGGGCGGATACTGCCGACGTCACGGATCTGACCATCGGGGAAACACTGCTGCGCATCAAGCGTCGCGCGCGGTACATTCCAAATGTACGAGACCCGCTGTGCGACTGGTGGATGGGGTATTTGACCGGTGACTTTGAAAAATAAGGATATTTACGAAAATTTGGATACCGGTCAGTGTAGGTCCGACTTCAGTCGCACCTGCGTCCGCGTCGGTGCGACTGAAGTCGCACCTACATCCGAGCCAATGGTGGGTGGTATCCGGTGTTCCGGAAATTACCAATGAGCACGCACCGGTGGCGCTTCAGTTTGTGGCCGCGACGGCGCTTATCCTGTTCAATTTAACGAGAGAGGAATCTTACGCCATGGCCGACCGGTTGGTTCAGTTGGGATGGGAATGGCGCGCCGAGCGTGCTCTGGAACAACGCGCGGGTCTGCGGCTCATCCAGATCAATAAAGAGGGTCATGGCTTGTTTGGCATTGGCCGCTCCCCGTCTCTTGGTGGTTCGCTGCCCGATGCTCAGCGGGTTCAGGCAGAGGTCCTCGCGGTGGACCGGCCGGGTCAGGCAAGTCTCGGCACCAAGATCGGATTTCGCATCCCCAAGCTGGATCTCAGGGGTGCGAACGAGGGCGCGCTTGTCGTAATCGGTATGATTGGCGAAAACGTCGTGTGCTTCGCTCCTGCACCGGCGGAGGTGACCGAAGCCTCGGTTGCCGGCTGGATAGCGGGAGCGCCCTGTCCCTAGCAGCCGGTCGGACTTGGGAAAATTCTACGTTCTTGCACTTTAACGGGTAAAATATACTAATAATTTTAGTAAGATGTGAGCTTGATTTGCGCTCTTGAGAGAACACAGAGCGGATGGCCGAGGTAGTCATGGACAGTGACGAGTAGGCGCTGCGGCACTTTTCATTGAACTCCCGGTGTGACGAATCAACGCCGCTGTGGATACCCCGGCGTTGCGGTTGGCGCAGATGCAGGGGCAGCGCTTCTGAACGGACGTTCCAAGACGGCAAGAGCCACGCCGGGGTGCTTTCTCCAAGAGAATATCGGACCGACGAGCAACACCGTTAGAATCACGTTCAAACCCAATTACCGCATATCGGAGACAGCACAGAGTATGCCCGCGCTCAGGCTCTTCGTCAGCCATAGTTCGCGTCTGGACGACGTGCCGCACAAATACACGGACGGCGACGCCAACTGGCGTCTGCTGCGCGAGACCTGCGATGGACTCAAGGCACGCTACACGGACTCCATCCAGATCCTGGTGGACCGGGACGGTTTGGTCGCGGGCGCCGACTGGAACCGGGAGTTGAACCTCTGGCTCGCGGAGTGTCAGGCAGCCATTATTCTGGTGTCCAAACGCGCCTTGGAGCGCTCCGACTGGGTGGCCAAGGAGGCTGCGATCCTCGGCTGGCGCAAGGCGCTCGACCCGAACTTCATTCTGATCCCGGTGACTATCGAGGGTGAATCTACCGCGGCGGAATTGGCCCAGGGCTTTTTCGGTTCCCTCGACATGGGACGTATCCAGAGTGTTCATGCTATTGAGCGCAAGGCCGCGACGATCGTAGAGGAAATTGCAACGCGCCTGGGAAAAAAGGAAACCCTTGCCGTCCACTGCGCCCAAACTCCACTGGACCGGCTGCAAGGCGGCATCGCACTCCTGTTGGCGGAGAGTGCAACCGAGGCGTCCCTAGAGGCTGCCGCCACGGCCCTGGGCTGCCCGACTACCGATCCCCGTGCCTCGAACCGGGATCGATTTGCCGAGACTCTGGCGCGGCGACTCTTCAGCAGTTGCCTGGACGCACCCGGCTGTTGCTTTGAGACCTGCCGCGGCACCTTCAATCACTTGGCCCCCCGGCTGACCTGGGAACGCGCCTGGGAGTTACTCGGCTATGTGCGGGCCCTTTGGGTCCATCCGGGGGCAGCGGCCTATCTCCCGTCGGCACTGACCGATCGGCGTGCCCTGGTGCTGTTCGGCCAGTTCGTTACCCAAACAGATGATCTTCTGGGGACTGATGCCTACACCCTGGAGCGTTACCTGCAACGTGCCTGGCCCGGCGCCCACCCCCGCTGCGTCCCCATCACCGAGTTAAGAACGGAGGATCCCCTGGGTGAGGTACGGGCGGAGATCCGCCGCCGGGTGCTGGGGGACGGGCTCCCGCCCGGAGTGACCGGTGCCCAGCAGGATCGACAGGTCAATCAGGAACCGACCGGCATCGTCGTCATCGTCAGCGCGACCGGAAATGGCAGCGGCTTACCCGACCCCCGGCTGCACAAGGAACTGGAGCCGCTCACCCACATCTACGACAAGCTGGTCCTGGTCTTCACCTGCGTCGCCCCCATCGACGCCCTACCCGAGACCCTGCGCCCCGTGGTCCCCTACCTGGATGCTGAAACCGAGACCAACGCCTACCTCGCGGAGCGCGCCACCGCCACCGACCTCCAACAACGCTACGGTCGCCACCCATGAGTTACAGCCCCAAGCACCTCAAGCTGCCGACCGGCGGCGTCTTGCCCAAGGACGCGGCCCTGGGCATCTCGCCCTATGTCTTCAGCGACGCCATGGCCATCGCCATCGACGTGGCCCTGGCCACCGACCGACCGCTCCTGGTCTCGGGCAACCCCGGCTGCGGCAAGAGCCGGCTGGCCGAGGCGGTCGCCGTGGTGCAGGGATGGAGCCTGCTCTCGCGCACCGTCACCTCGCGCACCCGGCTGGAGACCCTGACCGCCGAGGTGGACCAGCTACGACGCCTTAACGATGCCCAGGCGCGGGGCGAACACCAACAATTGCGCCCCGACGGTTATTACCTTAACCCAGGCATCTTTTGGTGGGCCTTCGATCCTGACGGCGCACGCCGCCGCGGGCTTGCGCCTGACCAGGCATTGGAGCACAAGGTCCAACTGGACCACCCCGGCACCCAGCGCGCGCCCGCACTCGGGCAGGTCGCCGGCACCGTGCTCCTGATCGACGAGATCGACAAGGCCGAACCGGACCTGCCCAACGACCTGCTGGAGCCACTGGACCGCCGCCGGTTCGACCTTCCCGACGGCTTCAGCGCCCACCGGACCGATGGTGACCACACCTTCATCCAGGCCCCGGAGTCGGCGGGTCTGCGCCTGCTCACCATCATCACCACCAACCGGGAGCGGGACCTGCCCCAGGCCTTCCTGCGCCGCTGCATTCTGCTGGAGATACCTGACCCGGAGCGCGACCGCCTGGTCGAGATCGCCGGCCACCACTACCCGGACGGTGATCGCGACCGGATGGAGCAGATCGCCATGCTGCTGCTGGACCTGCGCAAACAGGCGCAGAATCAGCAGGTCAGGTCCCCCGGCATCGCTGAGATGCTGGACGCCGTGCAGGCCTGTGAAGAACTCGGAATTCCGGTAGACAAGGGTCCCGATTCCATCTGGTCCCACATCGAGCGGGCCGTACTGGCGAAGGAGCCGGCCCTGCGGAATCCAGGCCAATGACCAGGGAGCGCAACCGTGGCGAGGTTCATCTGGGCGACCTCGCCGCGGCATTGGCGACCTTGCCCTGGCAGGACCAGGCCCAGGCGGGGGCCATCGCCGCCTGTCTCGGCTTCGGCCTGCGGGCGCCGCTCCAGGCCGCGCCGCACCGGGTCTATGATCGCGGCGACACCCGGACGCTGGCCGAGGGACAGCATGCACCGGCCCCAGAGCCGCCGGTCTTGCTGCCGCCTACACCGCCGCGCCCGGTCCCACTCCCCGCGGGTACCCTGCCGAGCCGACTGACCAGGCTGCCCAATTTGGCCCCGCCATACGTCGAGCCACCGGACTGGCTCGACGCGGGTGCCAACGCCTTCCCTCCGGCGCCCCTGCCAGCGTTGGCGCGGGCTACCCTGCTGCCCGAGCGCACGGCCCGCCATGTCATCTCCGCCGCACTAGCCACCAGGCGGCCGGGTTGGGATATCCAACTGCCCCGGCTCGTTGCGACCCTCTGCCGCCGGGAGCCACTGCGCGAACTGCCCAGGCGAGCCGAGCGCACGCTCGCACTGGGCTGCCAAGTGCTGCTGGACTATAGCGGCCGCATGGTGCCCTTCTGGGAGGATCTCAACGCCCTCACCGTCCAGGTGCAGGAGGTGGTAGGCACCCAGGCCACGCGGGTCTACAGCTTCGACACCAGGCCCACCCAGGCCAGGGACTGGACCCCGGACGGTGAGCCGCGTCACTGGGAGCCGGATGGCCGCCCGGTGCTGGCGGCCACCGACCTCGGCATCCAGGGCCGCTCCGGGGCAGCGCCGAGCCCGGACTGGCACGCGTTCGCCGGGCAATGCGCCAAGGCCGGCAGCCCGCTCGTGTTGCTCATCCCCTGGCCGGAGGAACGATGGCCCCGCACCTTCCCCACGAATGCCACCCTGGTCCAGTGGGGACCGCGCACCAGCGCGGGCATGGTCTGCCGACAATCCGCCACATTGGCGGCTCGGCGATGACCTGGCGCGACCCCAACGCGCTGGAGCTATTCCTGCTCCGCGACACGCATTCTCGTTGGCCTGAGCTGATCCCGCTCGCCCGGCTGCTGGTGCTGGCCCCGCGCATCGAGCCCCTGCTGCTGCGCAACGCCCGCCATCGGTTGCTGACCGGCGCCCCGGCGGAGCGCGAGTCCCAGCTCTGGTTCAGCCCGCTGGTGGCGACCCGCAGCACCCGCGAGATCGTCCTCCATCTCGGCATTGCCCGGGTGCTGGCGGGGCAGCTTGGCGGCGCCCAGCCCTGGCCAGGAGACCCCTGCCTGGATGGCCCCCCGGACGCGACCAACCCGCCCGACCTGACGGCGGTCTGGTCCTTCACCTGCGAGCACACCCGCCACTGGCCTGCCGAGGACCGGCTCGAGCGGGACCTGCGCTATCACGCACTGCGCGGAGACGACACCGCCCTCGTCGACGGGCTCCAGGCCATCCTGGTCCGCCTCGCCGGGGAGTCCGCTGCGGTCGACGAGTCCCAGCGCATCGCACTCTCCCGACTCGCCAAACGCACATTACCGCTGCTGCGCCCTGGACTGGGGGACAGTTCCGCTGAGACCGCCCGGTTGCTCGCCCGCTACGCCGCCCTGGCCCTGGGCGACGGGGGCGACTGGTCCGCCGAGGCCGGTGCGCCGCAAGCCCTGCCGGCCTGGCTCAAAGACCGCCTGCCGCCGCCCTTGGCCCAGTCACGGCTGGGTGTGGAAATCCGCTGGGACGACACCCAGGGCCAGGTCCTGCACCTGGTGGAACCACTGGAGGGGGTGCCCACCATCGACCTGCCGAGCCCCCTGCCGGGGCGGCTCCATGTGGCCCCGGGCGGACAGACCGGGGACTGGCACCCGGCGACCCGCGGCAGCCGTATCCCTATCCATCCGCCGAGCGCCGTACTGCGGCTCAGCACCCTGGACGGCAGCCAATGGGACCTGGTCACCGAGGCCCTGCCGAAGGTGACCGAGACGGTTGCAGGGACGACCACCCCGCCCCTCCTCCTGGTCCACGCACCGCCGGACCTGGAACAGGCGAACGCCATTGCCGACTGGCTGCGCGGGCAAGGTATCCCGGTGGATTTGGTCGCCGAGACCCCGCCCGGTCGGGGTGCTTCGCCCCGGCCGAGCACGGCCCGAGTGGTTCGGCTCTGGACCCGCGCGGCCAGCGATATCTGGACCCGGGCCGGCGCCGAGCCGCCCCAGGACCAAGACCAATGCCTGCTGCTGCGCACCGAACCCGTCGAACCGCCGGCCGTGGGCGCCGCCGTGGGCACGATGTTTGACTGGCAGGACTGGCAACAGCTTGCCGACTCACCGCGGTCCACCGACCTGCTCGGGGTCCTCGATCGCTGGTGGAGGGAGGGCGAGACAGTTCGCCTTGACAATCATACAGGCCACACCACGGGACAAATTGAGCGCAGAGGACGACTCCGCCCCACGAGTGACAACCCTCAATCGCAACGAAGCGCTCCGGAGACCAGCGACCAAGGCATTGATCGGATAAGGGGGAGCTTCGATGTCTTGCTGTCGCATAACAGCTCAGACAAGCCCGCCGTGCGGGCGCTCAAATTGGCCTTGGAGGCGCAGGGCCTGCGCTGCTGGCTGGACGAGGAGCAGTTGCGCCCCGGGCTGCCCTGGCAGAGCCTGTTGGAGAAGGGGATCAAGGGCGCCGGCAGCGTCGCGGTCTGTGTCGCCGCAGACGGCATCGGACCCTGGGAGGACGAGGAACAGCAGGCGGCGCTACGGCTCGCAGTGCGCGACGGCCAGCTGGTCATCCCGGTGGTCCTGCCGGGGGCGTCGGCGCAGCCGGAATTGCCGCTGTTCCTGGCCAACAAACCCTGGGTCGACCTACGCGGCGGCCTCACTGACGAGGGCCTTGGGCGCCTGGTCTGGGGCATCACCGGTCGGTGGCCCGGAGCCGGAACCAATTTCAACCCTCAATCGCAACGAAGCGCTTCGGAGACCAGCGACCAAGGCACTGATAGGATTGGAGGGAGATTCGATGTCTCGCTGTCGAATAACGGCTCAGACAAGCCCGCCGTGCGGGCGCTCAAACTGGCCTTGGAGGCGCAGGGCCTGCGCTGCTGGCTGGACGAGGAGCAGTTACGCCCGGGCCTGACTTGGGCGAACCTGTTGGAACAGGGCATCAGGGACGCCCGTAGCGTCGCGGTCTGTGTCGCTGCGGACGGGCTTGGTCCCTGGGAGGACGAGCAGCAGCGCGCGGCGCTGCAACTGGCGGTGCGCGACGGCCGGCCGGTCATCCTGGTGCGGCTACCGGGCGCGGCGACGGCGCCGGACCTGCCGCTGTTCCTGACCAACCGCACCTGGGTCGACCTGCGCGACGGGCTCACCGACGCTGGCCTCGCCCGGCTGGTCTGGGCCATCACCGGTCGGCCGCCCGGGCCGGTTGCCGCCCCGACGGTCGGTCCCGCCGGCGGCCCGCCACCGCCACCGCCACCGCCACCGCCACCGCCACCGCCACCGCTGCCCAGCGACAGCGTTTTTCTGGATGAGGTCTTCGAACTCCTCTACAGCTACCCGACCGTGATCCTGCTCGCCCAGGCGGACCGGGAGCTCAACGGGTCCCTGGCGGCGCTGCGCGAGCGTGCGAAGGAACGCTTCGGCCCCGGTCAGGCCCTGCACCTGGCCCCGCCCCAGGGTCCGGACGCCACGGCAGCGGAATTCTTCGCCACCCTGGGTCGGCGCGCCGGGATGCAGCCGCCCCCCGCGGATGCCGCCGCCTTCGAGTCCCGCCTGGAAGATCGCCTCGCGGCCGGTGAGCGGCTGTTCCTGCTGATCAGCGGCCTGGACTCCTGCGCCGACGCCGGCCGCCGGCAACTCGCCGCCTGCCTGCACGGGCTCTCCGACTCCCATGGGGACGCACTGCGCGTGGTGCTGGTGGGGGGCGAGGGGCTCGCCGCGCTCAAGTACGGCCCCGGTGACATGTCACTGTTGAGCCATGCAGAGCCCAGACACTGGCCCGAGTGGAACACCGGCGACTTGATGGACCAGGCCCGGCGCGCCATCCCGCCACTGGACCTTTCCGCGGAGGAGGCACTGGCGATCCTGACGGCGAGCGGGGGACACCCGCGCCTGATCCTGGAGGCCCTGCGGCTCCGGGCCAAGGGTCAGAACATCGCTGAGTGCGCGCAGAGGCTGGAGCACTCCAGCCACATTGAGGCCCAGTTCAGCGCTACCGCCCAGGACCCGGACCAGCGCCGGGACCTGCATGCCTGGCTGGCCCGGTCCGACCTGGGGGCCTTCCGGACCTGGATCGGCGACCCGCTGCTGCGTCGGCTCTACTGGCTGAACCTGCTGCGCGCCGACGGCCCGGCGGGTCAGGAGCGGTTGGTCTGGCGCTGCCCGGCCGTGGTTCGGGCCGGACTGAGGGTAATCTCATGAGACAGAACAATGGTGCAGAGGCAATGCCTGCTCAACTGACGAACAAGGGCAGACTGATCTTCGACCGGGGGTCTGGCGAGACGCGGGTCCGTTGGCTCGCCCGGCAGATGAGTGCGCAGTGCCGACCGGCTCCTGGTCTGGGGGAGGCCGCCGACATGGCGTGCTTTACTCTCAGGCTGCCCGATGCCTTTCCCTTGCCCCTCACAGGCGGCATCTGTCCGGTGGCCCTGCCCCCCGCGCACTGGACCGACCAACAGGTCCTGGAGGGGCTAAACGGACTGGGCGCAGGGGTCTGCCTGGTGATTGGCGCCACTCCAGCCCAGCGCGCGACGCTCTCCAGGTGCTGCCGCTCGCCCGAGACCTGGTGGGTGGGGCCGGACGACGCGGAGATCTCTGCCCTGTTGCTCGCCACCGAGCCACTAGATGCACTGTCGCGGTTGATTGCCCGCTATGTGAGGGTGGCACGGGTCTCACCCTACCAGACAAGTAACGCAGTGCGCCGGGAGCGGGGCTTCTTCGGCCGCGCTCAGATCCTGAGCCACATCCAGCACAGCCCCCCTGCCAATTATCTGCTGGTGGGTGGGCGGCAGCTCGGAAAGACCAGCCTGCTGCTGGAACTGGAGCGGCGCTACGCGAAGGACCCCGCGGTGGAATGCTGCTATTGCTCGATCGGGTTCAGGCCGATCGCCGCGTTACTGGCACGGGTACTGGGACTCCCGCCGGAGACCGATCTTCAGTCGGCGCTACGCATCTTGGCCGAGCCGATCCCGGGCCAGCGTCGACTGATCCTGATCGATGAGGCGGACAACTTCGTGGAGCAGGACGCGGGTGGTGCCCATGGTGCGCCCTATGCCTGTCTGAACGCCTTTCGGTCATTGAGCGACGAGGGGCACTGTGACTTCATCCTGGCCGGGTTCTGGGGCCTATACCGCAGGACGATCCTTGAATACCATTCGCCGATCAGTAATTTTTCCGAGGTTCTGACGCTGGGGGCACTGGAGCCGGAGGCCTGCCGCGCGATGATCTGCGAGCCCCTGGGCGCGCTCGACCTGCGCCTGGTACCTGAGTCACTGGTGGACCGAATCATTGAGGCGACCGGTCAGCGGGCCAATTTGATCGCAATCCTCTGTAACGAGATGCTCAAGGACCTGACGCTCGCCAGTCGGGAGCTGACCGAGGTGCACCTGGCTCGGGCCATGGACAGCCAGTCTCTGCGCAGCGCACTGGACGGCTGGTCTGAGTTGACCACCGACCGCGTCGGCGCGCGCCTGGACCGCATCTTGTGCTATGCGCTGGTGGAGCAGGATCGATTCGGTTTCGCTGATGCGCTGGACCGGCTCGCCGGGCTCGGGGTGGCTGCCGATGCGGGTCAGGTCATGGCCTCGCTGACGCGTCTGGAACTGGCATTTATCATTGCCCGCGAGGCCGGTCGCTACCGCTGGCAGGTGCCGTTGTGGCGGGAGCACCTGCTGGCGGAGGAGCCGGCGAGCTTGCTGGAGCGGGAGATCAGCAATTGATCTCCCGAGCGCCTCAATGACTGTGCAAATCCAGCTCGCTACACTCAGGACTTCACCGGCGGCAAGCGGAGCCTGCATTCGAACAACGGGTAACAGGACACATGACCACCCTGCGCATCTTCCTCAGCTCGACCGGCCGCGACCTCGACGACTATCGCCTGGCGGTCCATGAGGCCGTCACCGAACTCGACGGCTGCACCTGTGTCCGCATGGAGGACTATGGCGCGTCCGATGCGGATCCCGCCGGGCATGACCGGTCGCAGGTCGCGCGCTGCGACCTCCTGGTCGGGTTGGTCGGCCTGTGGCATGGCAACCGCCCGCCCGGGGAGGACCGGTCGTTTACCGAATGCGAGTACGACACGGCCGAGCGTCAGGGTGTTCCCCGGCTGATGTTCCTGACGCCCGACGACTTCCCGGTACCAGGCAATCTGCGGGAGGACGATGGGCAGTGGCAACGCCAGCAGTCGTTTCGCACCCGGGTCAGGCGCGAGCGGGTTGTGGCCGAATTCGGCTCGCCCGCGACGCTGGCCGCACTGGTGGTGAAGGCGATCCGGCACTGGCAACGCGAGGAAGGGTTGCTGCGCCTGCCATGGCGTCCTTGGCGCCTGGATCTGGACCCGCCCGGTACCTTGTTGCGTCCGGAATGCGGTGTCGTCCCCTTCCATGATCGGGACGCCGAGCTAAAGGACCTGCGCGACTGGGCGTTCAGTCCCCGAACCTTGGCGATTCGCCTCTACACCGGCTCAGGCGGCATGGGCAAGACCCGCCTGGGGCTCGAACTGTGCGCTCTGCTGCGCCGGGAGGGTTGGCTCGCCGGCTTCCTGGATCACCGCAGCGCGGCGGTGACCCCGGAGGGTATCGCGGCCTTGGCCCATACGCCCAAACCGGTCCTGATCGTGCTCGACTATGCGGAGACCGGGCGTGACCTGCTGGTGCAACTCGCCGCGGCGGCCAATCGTCGGGCCGGTGGGTCTGTGCGGCTGCTGCTCCTCGCCCGTGCCGCAGGCGACTGGTGGGAGGCGCTCAAGCGCGAACCCCAGGGGATCGGCGACCTTTTCGTTGGGGCGGCGGCCCAACGCATCGCCCTGCAACCCCTGACCCTGACCGCCGCGGCGCGTCGTCGCTCCTACCGTCTGGCGGCCGACGCCTTTTCCGGGGCACTCGGGACACAGGTCCCCACGGGTGAGCCCGAGGACTACCAGGCACCCTGGTTCGATCGCGTCCTGATGCTCCACATGGCCGCACTGATGCGTCTCGAGGCCGAGACCGGAGCCGACGAGGATGGCATCCTCGACCATCACCTCGCACGCGAGCAGCGCTTCTGGGAGACGCTGGCGCAACGGCGGGAGCTCCCTCAGTATGTGGTGGCCGGTATGGGTCGAGCGATGGCGGCCATGACCCTCGGTGGCGGTGCCGACGATGAGTCCGAGGCACTGGATCTGATCGGCCGGGTGAGCTTTTTCGCCGACACCCCTGCGCCCATCCTGCACGGTATCGCCCGGGCACTGCATGACAGCTATCCTGGCGAAAAATGGATCGAGCCGGTACTCCCCGATCTGCTCGGCGAGCACTTGGTCGAGCGGCAATTGGGCGAGGCCCAGGATGAGCTGCTGGACCTGGTACTTGGCCCCAAGTCGCTTGCGACAGGCTGAGAGGACGATGCCCGCATGGACCCGCTGAGCGCACTCACCGTGCTCGCGCGCCTGGGTGAGCGGTGCCCCAACAATCTGGTATACCTGGCTCAGGCATTGGAGGGGCGACCACACCTGTTCGCCGACTGCCTGGCTGTCGCCGAGGGTGGATGGCCACGGGAGCTGGACTCAACGGTAGCACGCATTGTCTCCGGCTGGCCGTCCGCGCAGGCCTGCGCCTTCCACAACCGCTTACCGGAACACACCACCAGCCTGAGAGAAACCGGGCTGGCCGTCACGGCTGCCTGCTGGCAGATCCTGGAGGCGCGCGGTGACACGACCCCAGATTCCGATCGCTTTCGGGCCGAGATCGGCAACAATCTGGTCGCACGTCTGAGCGAACTCGGCCGCTATGACGCCGCGGTGGAACGGGCCGCCGGGCTCATCGACTATTTTCGGCCGCGCGCCGACAGCTCGCGCGAACAGACACACTACCTGGCACGCTCACTGTCCTCACAGGGCATGGCGTTGGGCGGCGCCGGGCTGGTGCAGGAGGCAGTCACGGCCTATCACGAAGCCGCCGGGTTGCTCCGCCGGCTGGCAGATCAGGCCGATTCCGACACCGATCTGGATCTGGGTTTGGTCTTGAATAACCTGGCAGGGCAATGCCTCGCCGCTGGCCAGACCGATGCGGCGGTTACTGCCGTGCTGGAGTCTGTTGCCATTCACCGTCGCTATCGCGACCGCGCGCCGGGTCCTGAGCGAGAGCCGCGCCGCAATCGGGCCAACCTCGCGGCGGCGCTGGGCGCCTTGGCGAACGCACTGGTTGCAGACGGGCAGTTCGCCGCTGCTTATGAGGCGGCGCAAGAGGCCGCGGCCATCCTTGCCGTGGTCAAGGAAGACCGCCCGGCGCGGTTCACAGATCAATGGGCGATGGCACTGGTCAATCTTGCCATGACCGAACAACGGCTCGATCATCTAGACGATGCCGTGGCCCACCTGAGGACGGCCGCCGGGGAATACCAACGGATGGCGGACGCCTATCCCGATGCCTTCCTGGCGGACTGTGCCAAGGTCCATCGCAATCTGGTCATTGGCCTCTTGCGCCTCGGGGACCGACACGAGGCACTGAACGCGGCGGCGACGGCCTTCGATTGCGCCGCGCACCTGTCCCCCCGGGAGCCGCCGCCGGCTGTAGGGCCGGCAGAGGAGGCGTTGAGCCTCTATCTCCAGTTGGAGCCTTACAAACACCTCGGCCGGACCGGGCTTCAGCGTCTGGACACCATGGTCGCGACGCTGCTCGGGCGGACGGCCGCCCGCCGGCTGGTACTCATCGACACGTTGATCAAGACCGGCCGGGCCCTGAAGGAGGCGGACCGTGCGCAGGAGGCGCTTGTGCTGATCCGCGCGGCAGCGGATGCGGCGCGTCCGCTCGCGGACCAGGCAGAGGGCGGTGATGCGCCGACCCTGTTGTGTTCAGCGCTGGTCCAATGCCTGTCGATCCAGACCGGTTCGCCCCAACCGGAAGCCGTCCGCGAGATCGCGGAGCAGGCGCTACACCGGCTGGAGATACTCGCCCGCGGCGACGAAGGCGACCGGGCCAACGCCTCGCTCCTGCTCAATAACCTCGCCAACGCACTGAGCTGGTTCGATCTGCCCGAGCAGGCAGGATCCGCCGCCCGGCTCGCCGTGGGGCTCCTGCGCGACCTGGCGGACCAGGATCGGGAACGCTTCGAGCCACAGTTGGCGGTCGCACTCAACACCCTGGCCAGACGCCGGCAGGCGCTGGGCCTGACCAATGAGGCCCTCACCTCGGCGCGCGAGTCATGCAGCCGACTCGCCCCCTTTGCCCAGGCAAGTCCCGACCGCTATGGGGACTGGATGGCCGAAATGGCGGACTTCGAGCGACGGCTCGCGGCCCCCAAGTGATACTGACTGCCGCTACCCGGTCGCCGCCTCGTCGATGCAAGACCTGAGCAGGTCCAACAGTTCAAGGATTTCGGTACGGTCGGGACGGGCACGTTTGGAGAAGCGACGGCTGGCCTCCGCCAGCAGGGCATCCGCGTTCGGCTGTGCCAATTCCCCCGGCGCCACCAGCTCCAGCAACTGACGCAAGGCGAGGAAGGCGCGCTCGGTGTCGTCGACCGACATGGCGACTTCTGCGATCAAGCGCAGTACCTGCGTCAACGCATCGGCGAAGAGATCCGGTGCGGTTTCGCGGATCAACCCGTAGACCCCGCGGGCCTCCTCCAAGGCGCGCAATGCCTGTAACGGGTCGCCGGCCTCCAGATATATGCTGGCGAGGTTGACGCCACAGCGGGCCAGGTCCGGGAGATGCCCGGCGCGCTCCTGCTGCGGCAGGTTGGAGTACTCCGCCAGCGCCCGCTCGCCCTCGGCGATCCCCTCGGCGAGACGCCCTTGCCCAGCCAGGGCCAGGGCCAGCCCCTCTCTGACCTCAGGCACCAGCGCGCGATGCCAGGGTTGCAGCGGATCGAAGGCGGCAAGGATATCCATTGCCTGGTGTAGGGTGTCCTGTGCATCGACATGACGATCGAGGGCGCACGCGCTGAGTCCCTGTACGAGCAGTGCGTGCAGGAACTGGGTCACGAAGGCATCGGTACGCACGGCGGCCAGACCCGAGAAGATGCTCGCGGCCTCGAGCGCCGCGCGCTCGGCGCCCGGGTAGTCTAGAGTGCGCAGCAGGATACCCGCCAGGTTGCAGCAACTCACACCGAGCAAAGGCTCATAGCCGTCCGGATCGTCCTCGGCGAGGTACCGATAGAGCGTCTGGGAGCGTCGGCTGGTCTGCACCGCCTCTTGCGCGTGCCCGCAATCGATCTGAGCGTAAGACAGGGTATCGAGTGCCCGGGCCAGATAGCCAAGACGCAGAGGACTTCCCGGGAGCCCGGAATAGATCGCGACGGACTCTTGGGCGGCGGCCAATGCCTCAGGCCATCGTCCGTAAGCCATCAGCCGATTGGCCAGGGTATTCAAGGATTGGGCAAGCAGGGCGGCAGTCGCCGGGTCGGAACCCGCGACCGACTGCCGGTAGAGCGCCACCGACTCGCGTGCCGGTTCCAGTGCCTGGTCGGTCTCTCCGGCGGCTGCATGAGCCACCGACAGTGTGTTCAGGGCCATCGCCAGACCCGGGCGCAGGGTATTCCGCCCGCCATCCACCAGCCGGCGATAGAGCGCCACGGACTCCTCGGCCAGCGCCGCGGCACGCGCCGGTTGTCCCAGATCCAACAGCCGACCAGCCAGATTGTTCAGTAAGGTGGCCTGTGCACCTTGCGCTGCGTCCTGCGCCCGAACCTGGTCAAGGTATTGGATGGTGACCGCAACGGCTAGTTCGCGCAATGCGACTGTGTCGTCTGGAATCAGTGGATGCAGTCGGGCAGCCAGGGCGGGGTCTGGATTGGAAGCAAGACAATCGGCCAGGACACGACCGATGGGATCGCCGGTCTCCACCCCCACTTGAATCGCGATCGGCGCCAGCTCCGCCAAGCGCCCGTCGAGGGCATCCCGAAGCTGTCGGGACTGGGTGGGTCGGCGTTGGCTCAAACGGGTCAGAACGGTCAGGACATGATGGGGGGTGCTCACAGGGTTGCTCTGGCCGGTAGAGGCGCGACCGGCCAGGCCTTATAGATATTGCGGACAGGCGCAGTCGGGATGTCTATTCCTGGGAATTGTTTCAAGTCCGACAGCCTGCTAGCCGCCCCCCAACTCCGCCTCCGCCCGCGCAATGGCTTCGAACTCTTCTTCCGGGGCCTGAGCGACGAGGTGATGGCGGCTATAGAAGAAGAAATAGGCGACCATCACCGCATAGAAGCCCGCGGCGTAGAGCACGACCCGCAAGTCCACCAGGAAGCCGGCCGCGAATGCCGTGATGGCCAAGACCAGGGCGATGCCGGAGGTCAGGATGCCGCCGGGGGTGCGGTAGGGGCGGTCGAGTCCGGGTTCACGACGCCGCAGTGCGATATGCGCGGCGGTCATCAGCACATAGCTGATGGTCGCGCCGAAGACCGCGACCAGGATCAGCAGGTCGCCCTCGCCGGTCAGGGCCAGCAGAAAGCCGATGGTGCCGGGGATGATGAGCGCGACCCAGGGCGTTTTGTGGGCGCCGGTCAGCGACAGGAAACGCGGCAGATAGCCGGCGCGGGACAGGGCGAAGAGTTGGCGGGAATAGGCGAAGATGATCGAGAAGAAACTCGCGACCAGTCCGGCGAGCCCCACCAGGTTGACGAAGGCACTGATCCAGGTGCGACCGCCATAGGCCGTGGCCGCTTCCAGTGACTCGACGAGCGGATTACCGCTGGCCTGAATGGTGGCCGAGCCGGCCCCGCCCGGACCCACGACCAGGATCGAGGCGGCGAAGAACAGCAGGATCAGCATGCCCACGATCAGCCCCTTGGGCAGGTTCTTCCGGGGGTCCGCCGCCTCCTCGGCGGCCAGCGGCACGCCCTCGATGGCGAGGAAGAACCAGATGGCATAGGGGATCGCCGCCCAGATGCCGAGATAGCCGAAGGGCAGGAAGGCGCTGGCGCCGACGGCCGCTGTCGGCGCAATGTCGAACAGGTTGGCGGCGCTGAAATGGGGGATCATCGCGACCACGTAGACCACCAGCGCCGTGGCCGCGACCGCGGTGATCAGGAACATGAGTTTCAGCGCGGTGCCGGCCCCGTAGATGTGGATGCCGACGAAGACCGCATAGAACGCCAGATAGATCGGCCAGCCGCCGACGCCCAGCAGCGACTGGGTGTAGGCCCCGATGAAGACGGCGATGGCCGCCGGCGCGATGGCGTACTCCAATAGAATCGCGGTGCCGGTCAGGAAGCCGCCGACCGGACCAAAGGCGCGGCGGGCGAAGCCGTAGCCGCCGCCGGCCGTCGGGATCATCGACGAGAGTTCCGCCAGGGTGAAGACCATGGTGGTATACATCACGGCCATCAAAATGGTGGCGATCAACAACCCGCCCCAGCCGCCTTGCTTGAGCCCGAAGTTCCAGCCGGCGAAGTCCCCGGAGATCACATAGGCCACCCCCAGTCCCGCCAATAGCACCCAGCCGGCCGCCCCGGTGCGCAGTTGTCGGTGCTCGAAATAGCTCGCGTCGACCTCCTCATAGTCGGCGCCGTGGACGTGGATATTGGGTTGATCGGCCATGTGTCATGTCCCGTGGTTGGCGCGGTGTGTCGCGATCACAGGCTGAAGCCTTCCTGCCGGTTGTGCTTCGCTTGCGAATCGGGCGGTTCGCCGGGTCGCTGCACCGCGGCGGTGCGGTTGGTCGGCGGAAGGGCCGCTTGCAGCCCTCAGGACACAGTTAGAGCAAACTTCAGGCCACCACGACTGTCCGGGCAGGCAGCGTGTTGCTGTCCAAGGCTTCAGCCTTGGTGCGGCGCTGGACCAGGGCTAACGGCCATGGAAGGATCGTCAGCCACCGCGGACGATGAATGGCCCCCGTGGGAGCGGCGTCCCGCCGCGATGCGGTGCCGTGGTGACCGCGAACGCTGCGGCTGCACGCCCGGCCCCATCGCGGCGGGACGCCGCTCCCACGGGGTCGTTGCGCGACTTTAACGGCAAAGCCCTGGACTTCGGGCATGGAGTCAGCCCGCGCCGGCTTCCCCGCGCTGCGCCGCGGATTCAGGCTTCGACTCGGGTTCAGGCGCCAGGCTGTGCCGACGTTGATGCAGCGCCGCCTTGGCAAGCAGGTGAGCGCTCACCGGCGCGGTGATGAAGAGGAAGAGTGTGACCAGGACTTCGTGCAGGCTCAGACCAGCGCCGCGGGTGCTGAACCAGACGGCGGAGGCGACCAGCAAGCTGCCCACGCCGAGCGTCGTCGCCTTGGTGGGGCCATGCAGGCGGGTATAAAAATCCCGCAGACCCACCAGCCCCAAAGCCCCGATCAGGGTGAAAACAGCCCCGACCAGAATCAACACCGACACCAGCAATTCGATCATCATGCTATCCACTATCCACTATCCACTATCCACTATTCACTATTCACTATTCAATGATATCGCCCCGCAACAGATACTTGCACAGCGCAACCGTCCCCACGAATCCCATCATGGCGATCAGCAGTGCCGCCTCGAAATAGAGCGCGCTGTTCTGTTGGATGCCGAACAGGACGATGAGCGCGACGGCATTCACCGCGAGGGTATCCAGCGCCAGGATGCGGTCGGGTCGGCTCGGGCCGATCAGCAGTCGCCACAGGGTCAGGAGGGCGGCGAGGCCGACCAACGCGAAAGCCAGGGGGACGACGGTGTTCAGCATGATTCGAAGACTTGTTTCAACGGGGCCTCGTAACGCGACTTGATGGCGGCGATCAGCGCGGCTGAATCGGTCAGATCCAACGCATGGATCAGCAGAGTCCGCCGGTCCGGGCTCAAGCGTGCCGAGACCGTGCCCGGAGTCAGTGAAATGGTATTGGCGAGCAGACTGATCGCAAGGTCCGAGGTCAGGTCCAGCGGGAGTTCCACGAATCCCGGCCTCAACCGGCCTGGTCCGCGCAGGATCAGCCAGGCCACCGTCAGATTCGCGACCAGGATGTCGTAGAGCACGACGCCGATGAAGCGCAGCAGCACCAGCGGCCGGCGGGCCTGCACGCGCTCGGGCCAGAAGCGCAGGGTGAAGCGCGGGATGGCCCAGCCGAACAGTAAGCCCAGCAGGAGTTGTCCAGCCGAGACGCTGTTCGCCAGCAGGAGCCAGATGACGGTCAGCGCGGCCGTCAGGATGGGGTGGGGCAGCAGTCGGTGCAGTCTGCTTTTCGCGGTCGGTGCAGCGCCGTCCGTCGGGTTGTTCATCCTGGTGATCCCTCGCCCAGCACGGCCCGCACATAGCCGTCCGGTTGCAGTAACTGGTCCGCCATGGCCGCGGTGTAGTCGCTCAGCGGTCCGGCCCAGAGGGTCATGGCCGCGCCTAGGGTGAGCAGTCCGGCGACCGGCGCCAAGGCCCGCCAGGTCGGCGGCGGGACCGCGGTTCCGGCGTCCGCCTCAGCGGTGTGATAGAACAGCAGGCTGCCGGAGCGTGCCAGGGTCAGCAGCGCCAGCAGTCCGCCGCCGAGCAGGATCCCCAGCACCCAGACCGCAGCCGGGTGGTCCAGCGCGGCGCGCAGGATCAGAAACTTGCCGATGAAGCCGGACAGCGGCGGCAGCCCGACGATGAGGATCGCGCCCAAAAAGAACAGTACGCCCAGGACCCAATGGCGCCCCATGACCGGACCGCGTTCCAGGCGGTCGGCGTGTTCACCGCGCTGTCCGGCGATTAGATCGGCCAGCAGGAACAATGCCGCCGCCGCGAAGGTGCTGTGCGGCAGGTAATAGAGTCCGGCGCCGATGCCGGACACCGTACCCAGCCCGACGGCGGTCAGCAGGGTGCCGATCGAGGCGACCACCAGATAGGCGATCTGCAGGCGCAGCCGCTCGCTGCCGGCCGCCCCGACCAGGCCCACCGCCAGGGTCAGCAGGGCCACCGGCAGCAGCCAGTCGGCGATCAGATTGGCCACCGGACCGGCGTCGGCGCCGAAGATGAGCGTAGAGACGCGCAGGATGCTGTAGGCGCCGACCTTGGTCATGATCGCGAACAGGGCTGCCGCCGGTGCGCTGGTATTGGCATAGGCGGCGGGCAGCCAGAGATAAAGCGGCACCAGGGCCGCCTTGAGGGCGAAGACGGCGAACAGCAGGAGTCCGGCCGTGCGCACCAGCGGCAGGTCTTGCGGCGACACCGCCGCCGCCTTCACGGCCAGATCGGCCAGGTTGAGTGTACCCAGCACGCCGTAGAAGGTGCCGGCGGCGAACAGAAACAGGGTCGAGCCGACCAGATTGATGACCACATAGTGCAAGGCGGCACGCGTGCGCCGCCGACCGCCGCCGTGCAGCAGGAGCCCATAGGAGGCGAGCAGCAGGACCTCGAAAAAAACGAACAGATTGAACAGGTCGCCGGTGAGAAAGGCCCCTGACAGCCCGAAGATCTGCAGTTGGAAGAGCACGTGGAAATGACGGCCGTCGCGGTCGCTTCCCAAGCACCCATAGGCCAGGGCGAACCAGGCCAGCAGACTGGTGGTCACCAGCAACCAGGCGGCCAGCCGGTCGGCGACCAGGACGATGCCGAAGGGCGCCGGCCAATTGCCCAAAGCGTAGACCAGCACGGACCCGTCGGCGACGGCGCGGGTCAGCACGAGGGCCAGGACGATTTGGCCGAGCGCGCAGGTCAGGGCGAAGGCGCGCCGCCAGCGCAGGTCCAGCGACCGGCCCAGCAGCAGCGCGATCCCCGCCAGCAGCGGCAGCAGGACCGGGGCGATGACCAGTTGGCTCGTCGTCACCGCGGCCACCTGCTGGCGCACGGCCGGTGCGGCAAGCCGGTCGTGCGGGGCTCACGGCTCATGCATTCCATCCACATGGTCATTCCCCAGTTCGGCCCGCGCCTTGAGCGCCAGCATGATGACGAAGGCGGTCATGGCAAAGCCGATGACGATGGCGGTCAGCACCAGGGCCTGGGGTAGGGGATCGGTGTAGGCCGCGGCGCTCGGGTCGATGAGCGGCGGCCGGCCGACGACCAGCCGGCCCATCGCGAACAGGAACAGGTTCACCGCGTAGGACAGGAACGTCAGTCCCAGCACGACCGGAAAGGTGCGGGCGCGCAGGATGAGATAGACGCCGCACGCGGTCAGGGTGCCGATGATCAGGGCCAGCAACGCTTCCATCAGTCGCTCGCCCTCGTGGGAGCGGCGTCCCGCCGCGATGAGTCCCGCGCGATCTTCAATAAGGTGTTCATCTGTCGGCCCCGCGGGCGTCCGGTGCTTGATCCGCCGACGGATGGCTCGCGTCATGCACCAGCCCCAGGTGGATCAGGATCAGCAGGGTCGCACCCACCACCACCAGATAGACCCCCAGATCGAAGGCCATGGCCGAGGCGAGTTCGAAATCACCCAGCGGCCAATGGATGTGCGTGAAGGCCGAGGTCAGGAAGGGATAGCCGAGCACCAGGCTGCCGAGCCCGGTCAGGGTCGCGATGAGCAGACCGACGCCAATCAGCGGGTGCAGGTCGCCGGGCAGGCGCGCATGGGTCCAGGCCACCCCGTTGGCCAGGTATTGCATGATCAGCGCGACCGCGGTGATCAGCCCGGCGATGAATCCGCCTCCCGGCTGATTGTGGCCGCGCAGCAGGATGTAGACCGAGACCAGCAGCGCCAGCGGCAGCAGCAGGCGCACCAGCGAGGCCATGATCGCCGGGTGCAGGTCCGGGTCCCACCGGCGGCCCTGATCGTCACGCGCCGGCCCGGTGAGTTGCAGCCCCTCCAGCATGGCGTAGATCCCCAGCGCGGCGAGCGCCAGCACCGTGATCTCGCCCAGGGTGTCGTAGCCGCGGAAATCCACCAGGATCACGTTGACCACGTTGGTGCCGCCGCCGCCCGGCAGACTGTTGGCCAGGAACCAGTCGGCGATGGAGGCCTGGGGCCGGGTCAGCACCGCCCAGGCCAAAGCGGCAGCGCCGCCGCCGGCGGCGACCGCCGGCAGCAGGTCGCGGCCATGGCGTATGCGGCTGGATTCCGCGGGCGTCGTCTGCGGCAGAAAATAGAGTGCGAGCAGCAGCAGGATCACGGTCACCACTTCCACCGACAACTGGGTGAGCGCCAGATCCGGGGCGGAGAAAACCACGAAGATCAGTGAGCAGCCGAGCCCCACGGCCCCCAGCAGGATCAGCGCCGTGAGCCGCTGACGGTGCAGGACCACCACCAGTACCGCGGTGATCATCAGCCCCAGGGCGGCCAGACTGCCGGCCAGGCCCACCGGCAGCAGCGGGCGGGGGCCAGTCAGCGGCACCGCCTGTCCCCACCAGCCGGTCAGACCGAGCAGCAGCGCGCTCAGCACGAACCACAGCAGCATCCGCTGCAAGGCGCCGGTATCCAGTCGGGCGCTCACCCAGGCGGTCAGGGTGAAGACCCCCGTCACCAACCAGTCATAACCCCGGCGGGCCTCGAACCGGCCCTCCACCCGGTCGGCCAGGGCAAACAGAGGGCGGCGGCCGAGATAGACCAGTCCGCCGCCGGCCAGGGCGATGACGCTCATCCACAGCGCTGGACTGAACCCGTGCCAGATGGCGAGATCGTGATCCGGCAAGGGACCTTGCAGAACCCCGGCAGCCGCCACCGCCAGCAGGGGTTCCACCGTCAGCGCCGGCAGTATCCCGACCAGGATGCAGATGGCCACCAGCACCTCCACCGGGACCTTCATCCAGCGCGGCGGCTCGTGAGGCGTGCGCGGCAGGTCCACGGGTTTGCCGTTGAAGAAGACGTCATGGACGAAGCGCAATGAATAGGCCACTGCAAAGATGCCGGCGAAAGTCACCGCGGCCGGCACCAGCCAGCCGAAGCGATACAGGCCCGCGACCCCCACGGCCTCGGCGAAGAACAGTTCCTTGGACAGGAACCCGTTGAACAGCGGCACCCCGGCCATGGCCGCCGCCGCCACCATGGCAAGCGTCGCCGTGTAGGGCATGTAGCCCCAGAGGCCGTTGATGCGGCGCATGTCGCGGGTGCCGGTCTCATGGTCGATGATGCCGGCGGCCATGAACAGCGACGCCTTGAAGGTCGCGTGATTGATGATATGGAAGACCCCGGCGAGCGCGGCGAGCGGCGTACCGATGCCGAACAGCATGGTGATCAGTCCCAGGTGGCTGATGGTGGAGTAGGCCAGCAGGCCCTTGAGATCATGTTTGAAGAGTGCGATCACCGCGCCCATGACCAGCGTGACCAACCCGGTCAACCCGACCAGCCAGAACCATTCCGCGGTGCCGGACAGCACCGGGAAGAGCCGCGCCAGCAGAAAGACCCCGGCCTTGACCATGGTCGCCGAGTGCAGATAAGCCGACACCGGCGTTGGTGCCGCCATGGCATTGGGCAGCCAGAAGTGGAAGGGGAACTGCGCCGACTTGGTGAAGGCGCCGATCAGAACCAGCACCAGCATCGGCAGATAGAGCGGATGGGCGCGAATCCGGTCGCCGGCGGCCAGGACCGCGCTCAGCTCATAGCTGCCGACGATCTCACCCAGCAGCAGCACACCGCCGAGCAGCGCCAGCCCGCCCATCCCGGTCACCGCCAGCGCCATGCGCGCCCCGTTGCGGGCCTCCGCGCGCTGATGCCAGTAACTGATCAGCAGGAAGGACGACAGACTCGTCAGTTCCCAGAAGATCAGCAGTTGGATCAGGTTTTCAGACAGCACCAGCCCCAGCATGGAGCCCATGAACAGCAGCATGAAGCAATAGAAGCGTCCCAGCGGGTCCTGCGGCGAAAAATAGTAACGGGCGTAGAGCACGATCAGGAACCCGATGCCCAGGATCATCAGGGCGAACAGCAGCCCGAGTCCATCCAGGCGAAAGACCAGATCGAGCCCCGCCGTCGGCATCCAGGCGATCCGCTCGACCAGCGTCGCGCCGGCAAAGGTGTCCATGGCGCCCTGGGCCAGCCACCCGCCGGCCGCCAGGGTCGCGGCGCCCGCGATCCAGGCGGCGACATTGGGCCCAAGGCGCGCGGCCCAGGCCGCCAGCGCGGCGCCCAGAAACGGGGTGATGACACAGAAGACGAGTTGCATGGGGCCGATGGACTCCGGGGCCGCGTGGCCGATCCGCAACAGGCGCGGATCGCTGCCGACCGGTCGGATTCTACCTGACTGGCGCGCCGGGTCGACAGGGAAGCGTGGCGTTGGTCATCCTGCCGACTGGACAAGCGCCAGCGCAGTCCACCGAATCCCGCGCCGCCGCTGTGGCGTCTCGGTCGTTATTTCGATGGTCGTTGTCGTAATCGAAATCTATAGATACCCGCGAGGGCCGCGATCCTCTTTCCAGCCAATGCCGGTAACCGGCGCACTGGAGGTTGAGGCTTTACCCTGAACGTCGCGCAACGACCCCGTGGGAGCGGCGTCCCGCCGCGACGGGGCCTAGCCCTACCGTTCGAGGTTACCGCGGCACCGCATCGCGGCGGGACGCCGCTCCCACGGGTGACATTCATCTTCCGGGGTGGCTGATCTTCCTTCCATGGCCGTTAGCCGGACCACGGCCGCGCAGACGCGATGGCGACCGGGTAAAGCCTCGGCCTCCGGCTTTCTTGTGGTCGGAACGATGATCAGGGCCTCTGACGATAAGAGGCTTCGAAAAAAAAGGGTCCCCTGAGGGACCCCTTATCGCTCGCTGAACCCGCGACGCCCGCGTCCGGTGAACGGACGCGAAGCGGCTGGGCTTCAGCCGCAGGTCTTCATGCCGAACAGGGTGTAGGCCGGGCACCAGCTCATGGCGGCGGTGGCCAAGGGCACGATGCCGATCCAGCCCCAAACACCGATGGTGCCGGTGAAGGTCAGGCCGATCAGGGCGATGCCGGCAACGGCGCGAATGGCACGGTCAGTGGTGCCGATGTTCTTGGTGATGCTCATGGTGTCGATCTCTGCAAAGTTGGTGAATGATTGCCCCGTTCCCTGGGCATAAGGATCAGACTACAGGACGGTGCCGATGGTTTCAGTGACAAGATCACTGAGACCCGCGGCTGAGCCGCTGCAGACCCGGGCGATCCAATACTTCCAGGGTCGAGCGCCCCAGCCGCACCAGGCCGGCTGACTCCAGCCGCTTCAAGTGCCGTGAGACGACCTCGCGTGCCGTACCCAGTTCGACGGCGATTTCCTGGTGGGTGGCCGCGATCGGCGCCGGACCGGCGCGCGCGAGCAGGAAGTCGGCCAGCCGCCGCTCGATCGGCCGGAAGGCGAGCTCCTCCATGCGGGTGATCACCTCGGCGATGCGGCTGCCCAGGTTGGCGAAGACGAAGCGTCGGAAGGCCGGTGCCTCTTCCAAGGCACGGTCGAAGACTGGCTTGGTCAGCGTCAGGACGCGGACCGCGGTCTCGGTGAAGCCCTCGGCCGGGTAGTTCTCGCCGGAGAGGATACAGCAGGTGGTGAGTACGCACGCGTGACCGGGCAGCACGCGGTACAGCACGGCTTCGCGGCCGCCCTCGCCGATGACCTGGACGCGCACGCTCCCGCTGAGCACCAGCACATAGTTATGACAGGGGGCACCGGCATGGAACATCGGTTGATCCGGCGGGATATCGAGCCGCTGAGCACCGTCGATCAGGGCGCGGGTGGCCGGGTCACCAGCCGCCAGGGCGGGGAACAACGGGTGCCAGGCGCTGTCGGTCACCACCGCCCGATCCCCGCGATTTGCCCCCCGAAGTCCTTCATGCCGGCTCGGGCTCCGCTGCCCGCGCGGCCGTCGGACCGGCCTGGAGTGCCTGTGCGACCCGTTCGACCCGTGCCGCGAGATCCGTATCGCGGGGCGCCGGGCCACACAGATACCAGGCGCGCAGGAGGTCGACCGCGCCGCGCAGGCTGTCGCCTTCGCCCTCGCTCATCCGTTCGGCGAGCCGGCCGACCTGTAGCTTGAGCCGTTCTTGGGCCAAGGCGGGGGGCGAGTCCACCCCGGCCGCGACCTCGAGTTCCAGTCCCAGCCGTTCCCGCCGAGCCCGGTTGAGATCGGCTTGCGCTTGCAATTCGGCGAGCCGCGCCGGATCGGCCGCCGCCGCCAGGGCCGCGTGCCGGCGGGCGTCCAGTGCCGCCTGCTGGTGCCGGTCGGGCAGTTCCGGCAGGGTGGACCAGGTCGGCTCAAGGTCCGCGACCGGCGTGGCCGCGGCCGCCGGGTCGAGTACGGCCTGTTCCAGTGTCTCGCACAGCGCGGCCCGTTGGGCGAGCAGGTCCATTGCCGTGCGTTGCGCCGCCGCCTCGATCTCGGCACGGCGTTGGGCGATCTGGTCGCGCACCTGCTGCCAGCGGCGATTGACGGCCGCGGCGGCCTGGCGCGGCAGTGGGGCGGATTCCCCGTCGCGCCAGCGTTGTTCGAAGTCGCGCAGCCCCGCCGCCAACCGACGCGGGTCGTCCTCGGCCGCCGCGAATGCAAGGGCCTCCGCACAGAGCGCCTCGCGGGCGGCCAGGTTCTCCGCCAGCTCGCTGCGTTGCGCCTGGTGCTGGGCTGAACGGCGCTCGAAGACCGCATCGCAGGCCGCGCGGAACTCCTGCCACAGGCGATTCTCATCGCGTTGGCGGGCCGGGACCGTGGTCTGCCACTGGCGCTGGATGGTCTTGGTCTCCTCGATGGCCGTGTCCAGGTCGGCCATCTCCACCAAATCCTGCACGCGCTTGATCAAGCCCTGCTTGAGCGTCTGGTTGCGCTCCCGTTCCTCCTCAATGCGTTGATCCAGCATCCGGATGGCGCGATGGAAGCGGCGTTCCAGCCGGTGCCGCGCGCGCGGCTCGCAGGGGCCGATCAGCGACCAGGCCTGACGCAGTTCGCGCTCCGCGTGCAGGACGCGCTTCCAGTCCACGCGCTCCCAGTCGACCTGGGCGAGGAAGTCATCGAGTTGTTGGCAGACCTGTTCGCGCGCGGCCCGATTGGCCGCCTGCTCCGCCGCCTGGGCCTCGAGTACGGGACGCACGCGCGCGTGCACTGCCGTGCTGGCCTCCTGGAAGCGCTCCCATAAGGTCTGGTTTCCGGGTGAGCCGGACTGGTCCAGTTCTTTCCAGTCCGTTTGCAGGACGTGCAGCCGTTCGGCCACGGCGTCCAGCGGCAGATCCTGGTCACGCAGGGCGGTCATGGCCGCGCACAGGGCTTCGCGGTGCTGATCCGCGCCCCAGCGGCGCCAGTGTTGCAAATCGCGGACCCGCGGGCTCAGCGCACGCAGGCGCGCGGCTGATGCGGAGGTCGCCTCCTTGGGCAGGCCGCTCGAATGGATGAGATCGAGTGCGGCTTGCAGGCTCTGATGCAGGGGATCGGCCTTCTTGAGCTCCCCGGCCTCGATCAGGGCTTCGAGCGCGTCGATGCGGGCGGGGAATTCAGCCAGCCGTTGGCGTGCGTGGCGCTGCTGGGTCTGGAGCCGGTTCTCCAGGCGGCTCGCCAGGTCATTGAAAGCGGACGTTTCGGCGGCGGCCAGGTCCACGGGCAGCCCCTCGCACAGGGCGCGGCCTTGCTCGATCAGGGTGCGGGTTTGGACCAGGTCGAGCAGTCTGGCATCCTGCATGAGCCGCTCGGCCTTAGCGAGGGTGCCGTGCAGCCGCGCGCGCTGTTTGTTCAGTCGCAGTTGGGACTGCTCGATCGCTTCGGCGGCCTGCAGTTCTTGGTTGAACCGCCGGTCGAATCCCGCTTGCTCGCCGTCGGGCAGGGCCTCCAGACTCGCCCAGGCGACCGTCAACCGTGCCCGCGCCGCGCCGATCTGGTCATCGGCGGCGAGCGCAGCGAGCTGCGCTGCCTCGGTAATCAGTGCCTCGCGCGCGGCGCGCTGCGCGACCCGCGCCTCCTGCGCCGCGAGCTGGGCGGCGTTGGCGGCGCGGTAGTTGTCGAAAGCCGCGATGAAGCGCTCACGGGCGGCGGTAAAACGGGCGCCGTCGGCGGGGTCCGCCTGGGGCGCGAGCTCGGCCCACTGGCGATCCAGGTGCTCCAGCAGGGCGCGGTCCGCCGTCCACTGCTGCAAGTGGCCCAGCCGTTCGGCACGCTCGCACAGGTCGGTGCATAAGGCGTTGATCCGCTTGGGTTCCTCCTCGCGTGCGGTGATCCGGCGGAGTTTCTCACGGGCGGTGCGGTACACTGCCTTGTCCTTCTTGCCGATGGCCCGCGCCACCTGTTCCAATGTCTGCCGGTCCTCGAGCCGGGCGACGGCCGCGCCGCGATTGCCGGCCGCGCTGTCGCGCAGGGCGCAGTCCGCGAGCACCCCCGGCGTACCGACCCGGTCGATGGCGGCGCGTCGCACCTCGGGCTCTTGCCCGTCGCGAGCCAAATGTTCCAGGAGCCGCGGGTCCGCAACCAGGGCAACAGCCGCGAGCCGGTCGGCCAGTGACAACTCGGCCTGATCGGCGCCGCTCAACAGGTTGCGGTAACGCACCGCGGCGAGTTCACGCACGCCGAGGTCGTCGTCCTGGGCGAGAATGTCGCGCAGATGCTGGAGGCTCGCCAGGCGCCGGACCGCGTCGAGGCGAACGGCGCGGTCGCCTTGGCCGCGCGCAAGCTCCAGAAGCTCGTCCGGACTGGCCTTGGTCTCCGCGGCCGGGCGGTGCTTTTTTTTGAGAAAGCGATCGAAAAACATCAGCAATCAATCCGCGTAGCTTCCCGTGACCGGTCATTGTACCCGAGCAGCCACACGGCGTTCGGGTTACCCGTGAGAAAATGGGCGGGATCGACCGGATTTTGCAGCATTTGCAGGTGCAGTCGTTGCCGGGTAGCATTCCGCCAATCGTGTTGATCCGCAAGACCTCAAAGATGCCCTCTGCCCGATCTGCACGACGCTTGTGGTTCGCCGGGTCGGTCGTGTTGGGCCTGGCGTTAGGAGTCGGCGCAACCCTGTTCCATCGATCGCAGATGCAGCATCTGCGGGAAGCGGTCGACCGCGACCTCGCCACCATCGGTGCCTTGACCGTCCAGCGGATTGTCGCCTGGCGTGCGGAGCGGCTCGCCGACGCCGGGGTACTGACGGACAGCAAGCTGCTGAGCGCCGCCATCGCCCGCTGGCGTGTCGCGTCGGATGACGCCATGACCGAATCGCTGCTGACCCACTTGCGGGGGCTGCAGCGGCGTTATGGCTATCAGGATGTGGTGCTGTTGGACCCGGACGGACGGGTCGCGTTGAACCTGACCGGTGCCGACTGCTCCGACCCGGGCGCGGAGGGTGCCGCGCTGGCGTTGGCGCTGCGGATTCGGCAGCCGGTGCTGACCGACTTGCACACCAGTCCAGCCTGTCCATTCCCTCATTTGAGTGTCATCGCCCCCGTGTTCGAGGAGGTGTTCGGGGATGCGGATCGGGACGCCCGGCCGCTCGGCGCGATCGAGTTGCGCATCGATGCCCGCGAGTCACTTTATCCGCTGCTGAGCGGTTGGCCGACCCCCAGTGTCAGTGCGGAAAGCCTGCTGGTCCGCCGCGACGGCGACGACGTGCTGGCCCTGAGCCCCTTTCGGCATCAGGCCGACGCCGCGCTCGTGCGGCGCGCACCGCTGCGTCAGACCGAGCTGCCGGCGGTCAGGGCAGTGAGCGGGGCGACGGGCGCCCTGACGGGGCGGGATTACCGGGGGGTCGAGGTCGTCGCGGCAGTCCGACCGGTGCCGGAGTCGACCTGGTTTCTGATCTCCAAGATGGGCAGTGCCGAGGCCTTCGCCGCCGGCCGACAGCATGTGAATCTGACTCTGACCCTGCTGCTGAGCGGGCTTGGCGCCCTCATTCTGATCGCTGTGGGACTCCGGCAGCGTCAGGAGAAGGCGCGTTATCGCGCTGCCGCCCAAGCATCATCGGCTGAGATCGCGTTCCGCCGCGCGCGCGAACAGGAGATCGAGCGTCTCAGTCGCCTCTATGCAGCGCTCGGCCAGGTGAATCAAACCTTGTTGCGCAGCACGACGCGCGATCAGCTCTTTTCGTTGATCTGTTCGATCCTCGTCGATACCAGTCGGTTCGCCATGGCCTGGATCGGCTGGGTCGATGTGCAGACGCACCGCATCGTGCCGGTGGCGTCCTCCGGTGATGACACGGGTTATCTGGATAGCATTGTCGTGTATGCGGATGATCGTCCGGAAGGCCGGGGTCCGACCGGCACGGCGACGCGCGAGGATCGCGTCGTAGTCTGTGCGGATTTCCTCTCCAATGCGAGTACCCTGCCTTGGCAGCAGGCGGGGCAGCGGGCGGGTTGGGCGGCCTCGGTCAGCCTGCCGATCCACTCCGCCGGCCGGGTTGGCGGCGCCCTGACCCTGTATGCGCGACAGCCGGGCCTGTTTGGTAACGAGGAGGTCGCCTTGCTGAAGCAGGCGGCCGCGAATCTGTCGTTCGCGCTGGATGCACTCGATCGGGAACAGCAGCGCCGACAGGCCGAACAGGAATTGCAGGAAGCCTCCGACCGCTATACCCGGATGCTCGACACGACGAGCGACGGGTTCTGGCTGGTCGATATCGCCTCGGGACAACTCCTGGATGTCAATGCGGCGGCGGTGCGGATGAGCGGCTATTCACGCGATGAATTACTCGCCATGCGCATTACCGACCTGGACCTCACGCATGACTCCGCCGCGGTGGACACGCATAACGCGCATATCTTCGTACAGGGTTTCGATCGCTTCGAGACGCAGCATCGCACCCGTGACGGCCGCATCATCGATGTGGAGGTCAGCACCATGCCCGATGCGCAGTCCCGAACCTTCCTGGCCTTCCTGCGCGACATCACACAGCCCAAGCAGGTGGAGCGTGAGATCCGGTCACTCAATACCGAGTTGGAGACGCGGGTCGTCCAGCGGACCGCCGAGCTGGGCGCGACCAACGAGGAATTGCGCGCGATTTTCGATTCGGCGAGCGTTGGCATCGTGCTGACGCGCGATCACGTGATCAGCCGCTGCAACCGCAGACTGGAAGAAATCTTTGGTTGTGCATCAGGCGCACTCGACGGGTCACCGACCCGTATCTGGTATCCGGATGAGGCCAGTTATATCGCGGTTGGCAAGGAGATTTATGAGCAATTAGCCCACGGGGAAATGTTGATCCAGGAGGTCCGGTTCGTCAAGCAGGACGGTACCCTGTTCTGGGCGCGGCTGCGGGGACGCAAACTCGATCACGACGCCGCCGCGACGACTGCGCTGGCGATCATTGAAGACATCACCGCCGAACGCGACGCCTATGAGCGCCTGCGTCAAGCCAAGGAAGCCGCGGAAGTGGCGACGCGTGCCAAATCCCAGTTCCTGGCCAATATGAGTCATGAAATCCGCACGCCGATGAACGCCATCATCGGACTGACGCATCTGCTGCAGAACATGGACCCCGATCCCGCTCATCGGGAACAGCTGGGCAAGATCACCAACGCATCCCGGCACCTATTGCAGATCATCGACGACATTCTGGATCTCGCGAAGATCGAAGAACAGCGGCTGGTCCTGGAAGAGACCGCGGTCGATCTGGAGGCCGTGATCCGGCACGTCTGCGCACTGGTTGGCGAGAAAGCCTTCGCCCGCCGGTTGGAACTGGTCGTGGATTTGGACCCGGCCCTGGCCGGAGCACCACCGCTACGCGGCGATCCGACCCGTCTGGCCCAGATCCTGTTGAACTTTCTGGGGAATGCGGTCAAATTCACCGAGCGGGGCGTGATCCAGTTGCGGGTGCGGGTGATGGAAGATGGCCCGACGGATCGCGTGTTTCGCTTCGAGGTCCAGGATACGGGCATCGGTATCGCCCCCGAACATCTCGATCGACTGTTCGAGGCGTTCGAGCAGGCCGACCCGTCCATCACGCGCCGTTTCGGCGGCACCGGCCTGGGTCTGACCATCAACCGTCGACTGGCCCGGTTGATGGGGGGGGAGGTGGGCGTCGACAGCCGGCTCGGCGTGGGCAGCACCTTCTGGTTCACCGCCCGGCTCGGCAAGATGACGGAGGCGATCCATCATCCGCTGCGGCCAGTCGCGCTGCGGGGCTGGCAGGCGTTGGTGGTGGATGACCAGGCCGAGGCGCGGGAGGTGCTGGCGGCCATCCTGTCCGCCTGGGGGGTCGAGGTGACGGCGGTGGACTCCGGTGAGGCCGCACTCGATGAAATTCAGGCTCAGGCGGCACACTATGATCTGATTATGCTGGACTGGCGGATGCCGGGAATGGACGGCATCGAGACCGCACGGCGCATCACCAGCCTGTCGCCGGACCAGTTGCCCATCTCACTGCTGCTGGTCACGGCGTATGACGATGCGAACCTGCGCGACAGCGCACGGGAGGCCGGTTTCGCGTCCGTATTGGTCAAGCCGGTCACGCCGTCCGATTTGCATGACGCGCTGAGCCGGATTTTGGCGGGGACCGCACCGGTCGAGCCCCCAATGAGCCTGATGCGCGCCGCCGCCGCGGCCTTGTCCGCGACCCAGCGCGGGACCGCGGTGCTCCTGGCCGAAGACGACTTGATCAACCAGGAAGTGGGTCGGGAATTGCTGCGGGCCGTCGGTCTGGAGGTGGCGATTGCCAACAACGGCGCCGAGGCGCTCACCATGGTTCAGAGCGGGACCTATGCCCTGATCCTAATGGACATGCAGATGCCGCTGATGGACGGTCTGACGGCGACGCGGGCGATTCGGGCCGTGCCGGCCGGGAAGACGCTGCCGATCCTGGCCATGACCGCCAACGCCTTCGCCGAGGACCGCGAGCGTTGCCTGGCGGCGGGCATGAACGACTTTATCGCCAAACCGGTCGATCCTGCGACGCTCTACGCGACTCTGCTGAACTGGTTGTCGCCGACACCCCAGGGAACGGCGCGTAGGCTGTCCCTGGCCAATGATGCAGCGGATGATGGTGCGCAACCATCCGCCGATGGGCGTTCGGCTGGCCAATCGGCGCCTGACGGCGCAGCGGGCGCGCCGATCGATGAACCCGCGGCGGCCGCCGCGGTCACCCTGACCGCCGGTCCGGTCGGGGTGCTCGACCTCACGCGGGGACGCGGTAACTTTGGCGATGTCAGGGTCTATCATCGGTTGTTGCGGCGGTTCGCCGAGTCGTACCGCACGGCGGGGTATGACTTGCGGGACCTGATTACCCGCGGCGATTGGACCGCGGGCGCCGGTCTGGCCCATAAATTGAAGGGTGTCGCGGGGACCCTGGCGCTGAGCGAGGTGGCGGGCCGTGCCGCGGTGATCGAGCAGGATCTCAAGTCGGAGCGGGCGTCCATGGAGGATTGGGCCGGACTCCAGGACACGCTCGACGCCGCGGTTGACGCAATCGGGCAGGTCGCCGGTGACCCTGTCGAGGTCGCCGCCCCGAGCCCCGCCGTCATCGCTGTCGATACGGTGAGTCGATTGTTGCAGGCATTGTTGCGAGCGCTCGATGCCGACAACCCGGATCCGGCCGAGGCCAGTCTCGCCGAGTTGACTAAAGCGCTGCCGGGCGATCCGCTGCGCGGCGTGCGCGCGTGCGTCGACGGATTCGACTTCCGCGCCGCGGAGGCGGAGGTACTGCGGGTGGCGCACGAACTGGGGATTCCTCTTGATAACGCATCCGAAATATATTGAACAACGACCCAGACGTACAAATGTTCCCTAATGGACTTGTTTCGCTTATTAGTGAACGATTTCTCAATCCGCCGGAGCGTCACCATGTCGATTAGACCCATCCTCTGCGTGGATGACGAGCCCACCAATCTGGCCTTATTGCGCGAAACCCTGAAAGACACCTATACGCTGGTGTTTGCGCGCAGCGGAGCGGATTGCCTCGCGGCGGTCGCGAAACACCAGCCCGCGCTGATCCTGCTCGACGTACAATTGCCGGACCTGGACGGCTATACCGTGTGCCGCCGGATCAAGGCGACAGCCGCGACCGCGGACATTCCGGTGATCTTCGTCACGGGCCAGGCGCGGGAGGTCGATGAACAGGCTGGTTTCGATGCCGGCGGCATTGATTACATCACCAAACCGGTCCGCCCGTCGATCGTCAAAGCGCGGGTCCGCGCACATCTCTCACTGGTTCACGCGAGTCGACTCGAAGAAGCATATCGCGATGCCGTCTATATGCTCGGTGCTGCCGGCCATTTCAATGATTCCGATACGGGTGTGCACATTTGGCGAATGGCTGCCTATAGCCGCGCGCTGGCCAGGGCCGCGGGCTGGGAGCCGGAGCGCTGTGACCTGCTCGAGCTGGCCGCGCCAATGCACGATACGGGCAAAATCGGTATTCCCGCGGCGATCCTGAAGAAGCCGGGAAAACTGGATGCCGGCGAATGGGACATCATGAGAACCCATACCCTGATCGGTCACCAGATCCTGAGTCGCAGCCACGCACCGGTTTTTCAATTGGCCGCCGAGGTGGCGCTCGGTCACCACGAGCGCTGGGACGGCGGTGGTTATCCGCAGGGTCTGGTCGGCAGTGAAACTCCCGAGTCGGCCCGCATCGTCGCCCTGGCGGACGTATTCGATGCCTTGTCGATGAAGCGTGCCTACAAGGACTGTTGGTCGATCGACCGGATCGTCGCAAATCTGACAGCAGGCGCCGGGCACCATTTCGACCCGCGGTTGGCGCGTCTGTTCATCGCTATCCTGCCGGAAATCCTCAGCCTCAGGAGCCAATGGGAGGCACGGGACGGCGACGTCCTCGCCTGGTCCCAACACCTGCCCGTCTGACAGTGCAGCGGCGGCCGGGCCGAGCCCCCGTCGTCGCGGGATTCGCTCATGTCGCGGCGCCGATTGCTCGTTATTAAGGCTTTGCGGAGTATCTTTAATTGCCTACACAGGTTTATCACGTAACCCTATGATGTTATTTTTCGTGGTCGGTAGACCGCCTGGCGCGCAACGACTCCACCGGGCTCGCGAATCGCGTGAATCTGACCCAAATGAAATGAGTTTTGACACGGCGCTGGTTTTGAGTTAAACCATAACTTATAGGGAAGCATTGCTTCAGCGGAGAGAACAAGGAATGACGCAATGCAGCAATTATCTGGTAATGCTGCAATGCAGCATTCGGCGATATTGCTGCAATGCACGATCCGCTGTGATGGTATCATGAGGCAATCGAGAGTAATTGATGCAATGCAGCAATCGTTGGACATTGATGCATTGCAGCAATTCAGCTCACCCGTATCAGGGTTGGATCTTAGGGAATACCCGTAGATACGGATAGGCGTCGCCACGACGCCAACGAGGGTCGAACACGACACGTCACTGAAGGTTTTCACTTCCGGCGGCGCGGGTCAACTAACAACGAAGAGGACAATTCATGTACACCTTAGACGGTTACCGTAGCACCCACTCGGAGTTGCGCCAGACGATCGATGACCTGCGCTCGATTCTCACCATGGAGCAACTGCGGATACGCCCCAACGCTAAGACCGCATATGAGTTGTTGTGCGACTTGGGCGAGCGCGTGCGCAGACACTTGGCCGAAGAGGATCGCGGGATTTACCCCAGCCTGCTGATCCACGACGACCCGAAGGTCAAGTCCATCGCCTGGGGGTTCATCAGCGGTGAGCGGCCGTTGCGCCAGACGTTCGACGACTACTACACGCGCTGGCTGAAGACCTGCGACTTCAACTTCAGCAGCGAGTTTCTGGCCGAGACCCACGAGGTGTTCGACCTGGTCGCGCAACGTATCGATAGCGAAGAGCGGGTCCTCTTCCCCAAACTCGTCGAAATCGGCATGTTCAACGACGTGCGTGCCTAACTCAGGCCTCACCGGGACCGCGGACCTTGTCGGCAAGGACGACGGCCACCTCGGCCGGTTCGCTCGGCAGTGACACCCCAGCCGCTGCTGCCAACAGCATCAGCACGGCAGTGAACGGGCTGTCGGGTGTGCCCGAGGGTTTGGTTTCAAGACACTGCTCGTAAGTTCGCGCCAGCCGACGGACGAAGCGACGACCGATGTCGGTGATGATCGGCTCTGGGCGCGGCGATGGCGCAGGCGGCGAGACGGCCGTGGGGTGGGCGGCCACGCGAGCGACGGCGACGCTCACCCGCTCCAGTTCCTCCCGCAAGGCATCAAAATAGTCATCGTCATAGGTGCGCCGGAAGCGGTCGCTGCTAGTCATTGCGGCGCCGATCGCGGCCCGTTCCGTATCACTCAGGCCGCACAGTTGCCCTGCCAAGGCGGCTGCGGCAGCGACGATCCCATCCAACGTCGGATTAGACCGGGTCTGCTCGATCGGGGACTGAGCAGTGATTGGGGGCGGCGCGGCCTGCGGTTCCAGGCTCAGCGCAACCCGACGGAACTTCGCCAGATCATAGGCAATCGCGGAGAGGAAGAGCGCATGGCTCTCGGCATCGCCGACCGCCGCCGCGACTAAGGGCGCGAGCAGTGCCTCGCGTTGTGCGTCGCTCAGACGGTAAGGCTCCAGGAAACGCGCTCTCGGCGGACGTGGCGCGGCAGTCTCGTCCGGGGGATCCGACGGCGGCGACTGGGCGCGAACCCATTGACCGCGCCGGCCCCCATCCTTCGCGCCGACAGGACTCTCGGTGGTTGCTTTGCGCACTCAGAACGCCGCATCCCGCCGTCCGCCGCCCCGGCTGGCCGCTCCGACAAACGGGTTGGTGCGGCGCTCCTGCCCGAAGGTCGACATGGGCCCATGCCCAGGGATGAAGCGTACCTCATCTCCCAAGGGAAAGAGGCGCTCGGTGATCGATGTGATCAGATCCCGGTGGTTCCCGCGCGGGAAATCGGTGCGTCCGATCGACCCCTGAAAGAGCACATCACCGACCTGAGCAAGGCCCCCGGCGGCGTGATGGAAGACCACATGACCCGGGGTATGCCCCGGGCAGTGCAGGACATCCAGGGTTGCCTCGCCGACCGTGACGGTGTCGCCCTGCGTCAGCCACTGGTCCGGTTCGAAGGCCCGGACCGGCGGCATCCCGAACATCTCGCATTGTTCGGGCAGTCCGTGGATCAGGAAGGCGTCGTCGCGATGGGGGCCGATGATCGGCAGCGCGAGCCGTGCGGCCAGGTCCCCGGCGGCGCCGACATGGTCCAGGTGTCCATGGGTCAACAGGATGCGTTCGGGCGTGAGCTGCAGTTCCTCGAGCAGGGCCAGGATGCGCAGGGCCTCCCCGCCGGGGTCGATGATCGCCGCGCGGCGCGTGTGTTCGCACCAGATCAGCGTGCAGTTCTGCTGGAAGGGGGTGACGGGGAGGATGCGGAAGTCCATATCAGGTGCGCAAAAAGGTGTAGAGCCGGTCCTTGAGGGCCAGACGCTCTTTTTTCAGTTCTTCAATGGTCTCATCGGCGACCGGAATGCCGAGTTCCTCGAGTTGGCGCACGCGGGCGTCGAGATCATCGTAGTCGGTCATCAGGTGTTCGAAGACCGGGTTGGCGGCGCGCATACTCGCAATTTTGCCCGTCAACTCCGGAAATTCGTGCAGCAGGTCATGGGGTTCACCAAGCATTTGATCCGTGCCTCTTCACATGGATGGCCGCCGCAAGATACGGCGGTGGGCCGCTAGTTTACCGCAGGGTGACGCGGCGGAAATACCTTGGTCACATTGGAACCGGCACGCAGGCCCCCGCGGGATCACTTGGCGTTCGCGTCCATCAGTTTGATGACCTCGTCGGTGATGTCGGCGGACTTGTCCATGTAGATGATCCCTTGGAGGCTGCGTTCCACGACCATGCCGATCTTTTTCTGTTTGGCGACGACCTCCACGGCCTTCTGGGCCGGAATCAAGACCTCGCGGCCCCGCTCTTGCTGGGCCTTGAGTAACTCCTGCTGGAAGGGCGCGGCCGTCTTTTCAAAGGCTTCGATGCGCTTCTTGATTTCCGCCTCTTTCTTGGCGAGTTGGTCCTTGCTCATGAGTGCGGCCTCTCGTGCCAGGCCGGCCTGGAGTTGCTTGATGGCCTGTTCCTCTTCGCCGAGCGGTTTGGCCTTGGGCTCGAACTCCTTGCGCAGTTGCTCCTGAACCTTGCTCCCCAGCTTGCTCTTTTCGATGACTTGCTGCATGTCCACAAAGCCGATCTCGGTCGCCTGGACAGCGGTCAGCGGCAGGAGAAAAATTAAAAAAGACAATAGGATACGATTTCTTGGCATGGCGCGGGCTCCGGGCTGTTGCGGGTGGGTCGGAATGCCGACGGTGAGGGGTTGCTGCCGACAAGGTTGCGAGGATGATGCTAGCGCCGGATTCTAACAGGATGCGCGACATGACCTGATGGTCGCGTTGGCCGCGATCAGCGTTCCACCCTACGAAATCGGCTTCGTCTTGCGCTTCGCGCCGCGCTATTGGATGCTTTGCATCTTCGGGGCCGCGTCGGCCTCCTTCAGTGAGTGGTGGCATCGTGGGTAACTCGCTTCAGGAACAGTTGCTGAAGGCCGGTCTGGTCAGTGAGCAGCGGATCAAAGACGTGCGCACCGACAAGCGCAAGACGGTCAAGCAGACCGGCAAACGCACTCCGCCGGCCGAGGATCCGGTGCGCCAGGCGGCCGAGCGGGCGCGGGCCGAGAAGGCGGCCAAGGACCGTGAACTCAATCGCCAGCGGCAGGATGAGGCGCAGCGGCGCGCCCGCGAGAACGAAACCCGTCAGTTGATCCACACGCATCGGGTGGTGCGCGAGGGCGGCGATCTGGCCTACCACTTCACCGATGGGACCAGCCTGAAGCGGCTCTATGTGAATAAGGACCAGCACGCGCGGCTGGTGGATGGGCGCCTGGCGGTGGTGCGTCAGGACGCCTTCTACGAGCTGGTGCCGGCGGAGATCGCGGTGCGCGTACGCGAACGCGATGCCGGCCTGGTGCTGGTGCACAACCAACCGGCCAAGCAGCCCGCGGCGGATGATCCTTACGCCGAGTTCCAGGTGCCGGATGATTTGATCTGGTAGGTGTTCTGTCACGGCGACACGGAGGCACGGAGCATGGTGACCGTCGGGGCTCGGCCATGGTGCTGATCGATACCCACTGCCATCTGGACGTTGCCGAGTTCGACCCGGACCGAGGGGCCGTGCTCGCCCGGACTCGCGCGGCCGGGGTGACCGGACTGGTGATCCCGGCCATCCATCGCGCGGGTTGGCCGGGGCTGCTGGCCTTGTGCGCCACGGCGGCGGATCTCTACCCGGCGCTGGGATTGCACCCGGTCTATCTGGAGCAGCACCAAGATGCCGACCTGACCGCACTGGAGCGGGCGCTGGCCGACGTCCGTCCGACGGCCATCGGTGAGATCGGGCTCGATTATTACGTCCGGGAGCTGGATCGCGACCGCCAGCAGGCGCTGTTCGAGGCCCAACTCGTGATCGCCCGGACGGCCGGCCTGCCGGTGTTGCTGCATGTGCGCAAGGCGCACGAGCAGGTGCTGGCGACGCTCAAGCGCATCCCGGTGTGTGGCGGGATCGCCCATGCCTTCAGCGGCGGGGGCGAAGAAGCGCGCCGCTATCGCGACCTGGGGTTTGCGCTCGGCTTCGGCGGGATGCTGACTTTCGAGCGGTCCAACAAGCTCCGGGCCATGGCCGCGGCCTTGCCCGTCGCGTCCATCGTGCTGGAGACCGATGCCCCGGATCTGACCGTCGCCGCCCACCAGGGCGAGCGCAACAGTCCGGAGTACCTGCCGGATGTGCTGGCGGCCTTGGCCCAGGTGCGCGGTGAGGACCCGCTGCGGTTGGCGGAGCAGACCACCGCGAACGCCGCCGCCGTGCTGCGCTTGCCCGTTGACTGACCCAAACATGCACACTCAGCCGCCAATGAATCAAGTGATCTATCCATGACGGACATCCTGCTCGAAGTCGAGCGCCTCACCACCGACATCGGACCCGCCGACACCCCGGCACGGGTGGTCGACGGGCTGGATCTGACCCTGCGCGAGGGTGAGACCTTCGCCCTGCTCGGCGAATCCGGCTGCGGTAAATCCATGACCGCGCTCTCGCTGATGCGTCTGCTGCCCCCCGGCGGGCGGATCAGTGCCGGCGCGGTGCGGCTGGCGGACACCGACCTCTTGCGCCTGACCGAGGCGCAGATGCGCGGCGTGCGCGGCGGACGCATGGCGATGATCTTTCAGGAGCCCCAGACCTCGCTGAACCCGGTGCTGACGGTCGGCGAGCAGATCGGCGAGGCGGTGCGCGTGCACGAGGGCCGGCCGGCCCGCCTGGTGGAGGAGCGCGTGCTGGAACTGCTCGACGCGGTGGGCATTCCCGACCCGGCGCGGCGCATCGCCGAGTACCCGCATCAACTCTCCGGCGGCATGAAACAGCGGGTCATGATCGCCATGGCCTTGGCCGGCGATCCGCAACTGCTGATCGCCGACGAGCCCACAACGGCGCTCGATGTCACCATCCAGGCCCAGGTCTTGCGACTGCTGAAGGAGTTGCAGCAGAGCACCGAGATGGCCGTGCTGCTCATCACCCACGATCTGGGCGTGGTGGCCGAGACCGCCGATCGGCTGGCGGTGATGTATGCCGGTCAGATCGTCGAGACCGCGAGCGTCGGCGAGTTCTTCGCCGCCCCCGCCCATCCCTATAGCCGCCGACTGATGGACAGCCTGCCCAGCGCCGACAAGCGCGAGGCCAGACTCGCCGTCATCCCCGGCCGGGTGCCGCCGCTCGACCAGACCTTCGTCGGCTGCCGGTTTGCCCCGCGGTGTGCCGATGTGCTGCCGGAATGCCGCGGCCAGGTCCCCGAGTGGACAGTGCTGGGAGCGGGACGCGGGGTGCGCTGTCACCTGTGGTCCGGGGACAGGTCCGGGGTTGCGGCGCCGACCCTCACGCCGTCGCCGGCCGAGCCGCTGCCGGCGGTCGGGCCGGCGGGCGCGGCGGGTCTGCTCGACGTCCAGGATCTTGCCGTGCATTTCCCCATCCATCGCGGTGTCTTTCGCCGCATCGTGGGACAGGTGCGGGCGGTGGACGGTGTCTCGCTCAGTCTTCAGGCCGGCCGCACCCTGGCCCTGGTCGGCGAGTCCGGCTGCGGCAAGACCACGGCCGGCCTGGGGCTGCTGCAACTCATACCGCCCACCGGCGGCTCGGTGCGCTATCTGGGCCGGGAACTGCGCGGCCTGGGCTATCGGCGGATGCGGCCCTTCCGCAAAGACCTGCAGATCATTTTCCAGGACCCCTTCGCCGCCATGAACCCGCGCATGCTGGTCGGCGACATTATCGGCGAGGGCTTACAGGCGCTGGGCATTGAGCGGAGTCGGGCCGGGCGCATGCAGCGGGTGGCCGCACTGCTGGATTTGGTCGGCATGGCCCCGGAAGCCGCGGACCGCTATCCGCACGAGTTTTCCGGCGGCCAGCGCCAGCGACTGTGCATCGCCCGCGCGCTCGCAGTGGAGCCCAAGCTCATCGTCTGCGACGAGCCCACCAGCGCACTGGATGTCTCGGTCCAGGCGCAAATCCTGAACCTGCTGAAAGACCTGCAAGACCGGCTCGGACTCGCTTATCTCTTCATCACCCACAACATTTCGGTCGTCTCCTACCTGGCCCATGAAGTCGCCGTCATGTATCTGGGCCGGGTGGTGGAGCGGGGTCCGGTCGATCAGGTGCTGGACGACCCCCGGCACCCTTACACCCGCGCGCTGCTCTCCGCCGTGCCGGTGGTGGACGCGGCCAAGCGCCGTGCGGTGATTCGTCTGGAAGGTGATATGCCGTCGCCGGCCAACCCGCCGACCGGCTGTTACTTTCATCCCCGGTGCCCGGAGGCGATCGCGGAATGCAGTCGGGTTTATCCGGGGGAGACGCGACTTGGCGCCGACCGGATCGTGCATTGCATTCGGGCAGCCGAAAACTGCGTTCCAGCGTAACGTGCAGCGTCATTCCGGCAGGTCGTAGGATGCGGTGAGGAACGAACCGCATCGTTCGCGATTCGGCGGTTAGGAGAATTACCATCAGTGCCGGGAGCGAACGCACTGCCGGCCGTTGGTGCGGTTCGTTCCTCACCGCACCCTACGAGATCCGTGGTGGCCGAAACGGCGACCATCGTCGCGATGCGAACTATTGCGCGAACAGGTCTTGCAGTACGGTGAGTGTGTCGCCGAGTGTCTTGCTGTCCAGTGTGCCGAGTTTGCGAATGAGGCGGGTTTTGTCCAGGGCTCTGATTTGGTCCAGCACAATCAAGCCTGATTTGTGCTGGAAGAGTACCGGCACCCTGAACGGAGTCGGGTGACTGCCGGTCGTCATCGGTGCAACGATGACGGTTCGTAGATACGTGTTGAGTTCGGGTGGTGACACGACAACGCACGGGCGCGTTTTCTGAAGTTCACTGCCGACCGTTGGATCGAGCGCAGCGAGCCAAACCTCACCCCGTGTCACCATTCCCATTCGGCGTCATCCGCGTTGGCGAATTCGGGCCAGACGCGTGCGTCGTCGCCCGCCGCGGCGAGTGCCCGGCTGGCCTCGGCCCAGCCTTCCCGTACGGCCGACTTGGGTTTGCGCAACACGATAGCGCCGTCTTCAACAGCCAACTCGACCGCTTGGTCGATCCCAGTCTGGGCGAGCAGCGCCTTTGGAATCAGGACGCCTTGCGAGTTGCCGATCTTGCGGAGGGTCGTTCTCATATAGACTGACAAAGACTGGATCGAATGTGAGAACAATGTTATGCCCTTGGGTGCCTCGCCGCAAGAGACGATCAGCCTGAAGCCTGGATTTCCTCACACCGAGGCTCCATTCACCCTGGCGCAATCCATCCGCGTCCGCGGTCTGGTTCAAGGCGTCGGCTTTCGGCCGACGGTCTGGCGTCTGGCGCGCGACCTGGGGCTCCGGGGTGACGTGCGCAACGACGGCGATGGGGTGCTGATCCGCGTCTGGGTGCCTGACGAGGACGGGGCGGAGCGGCTCGACCGGCTGTGCGAACGACTGCGGGCGGAGTGCCCGCCGCTGGCGCGGATCGATTCAATCGAGCGCGTCGCTCTGGATCTGCCGCGCCCGCGGCTGCCCGACTTCCAGATCCTGGCGAGCGACGCCACTGCTGTGCGCACCGGCGTGGTGGCGGATGCGGCCACCTGTGCTGCCTGTGCCCGCGAGATTCAGGACCCGGCCGATCGCCGGTACCGCTATCCTTTCACCAACTGCACCCACTGCGGACCGCGCCTCACCATCATTCAGGCTATCCCCTACGACCGCGCCAATACCAGCATGGCGGTTTTTCCTATGTGTCCGGCCTGTGCCGCCGAGTACGCGGACCCGGCCGACCGGCGCTTTCATGCCCAGCCGAATGCCTGTCCGGTGTGCGGGCCGCGGGTCTGGCTGGCGGACGGGGAGGGCAGCGCGCTGTCGGACCCGAACCAGAACACGGACGCCATCGCCGCCGCCGGCCGCCTGCTGGCGCAAGGCCGAATCCTCGCCATCAAGGGCCTCGGCGGCTTCCACCTGGCCTGTGATGCCGCGAACGTCGACGCCGTGGCCGAGCTGCGGCGGCGCAAGCGGCGCTTTCAGAAACCCTTCGCCCTGATGGCGCGCGATCTGATGGTGATCCGGCGTTATTGCGCGGCGGGGGAGGCGCCGGCGGCCCTGCTCACCAGTCCGGCCGCGCCCATCTGTCTGCTCGACCGCCTGCCGACACCAACCGGTCCGGCCCTGGCGCCGGATTTGGCGCCCGGCCAAGCCACCCTCGGCTTCATGCTCCCCTACAGCCCGCTGCACCTGCTGTTGCTGGCCGACTGGAACCGGCCGCTGGTGATGACCAGCGGCAATCTCAGCGAGGAACCCCAGTGCATCGACAACGCCGATGCGCTGGAGCGGCTCGGCGGGCTGGCGGACGCCGCGCTGCTGCACGACCGGGCCATCATCAACCGGGCGGACGATTCGGTGGTGCGCCTGATGGACGGGGCGCCGCGCCTGTTGCGGCGGGCGCGCGGCTATGCCCCGGCGCCGCTCCGGTTGCCGCCGGGGTTCGCGGCGGCACCGCCGGTGCTGGCCTGCGGCGGCGAACTCAAAAACACCATTTGCTTGCTCAAGAACGGCCAGGCGATCCTCTCCCAGCACCTGGGCGACCTGGAGGACGCCCGCACCGCCCGCGAATATGAACGCACCATCGACCTCTATCTGGCCCTGTTCGAACACCGCCCGGAGCGCTGCGCGGTCGACCTGCATCCGGACTACCGCTCGACCCAGACCGGCCGGGCACGGGCGGCGCACGGCGGGCTCGCGCTGATCGAGGTCCAGCACCACCATGCCCATATCGCCGCGGTTCTCGCCGACCTGGGCTGGCCGCTCGACGCCGGGCCGGTGCTCGGCATCGCCCTGGACGGTCTGGGCTACGGCGCGGACGGCACCCTCTGGGGCGGCGAATTCCTGATCGCCGACTATCGGGCCTATCGGCGGGTCGGCTGGCTGCGGCCCGTGCCCATGCCGGGCGGCACCCGCGCCATCCTGGAACCCTGGCGCAACCTGCTCGCCCAGATCGAGGTCTGTTTCGGCTGGGAGGCGTTCCACCACCGCTGGCCGGATTTGGAACTCACGCGCCGCCTGGCCGAGCGGCCGATCTCCCTGCTGCGCACCCTGATGGAGCGTCGGCTCAACGCCCCCTTGACCAGTTCCGCCGGGCGCCTGTTCGACGCCGTGGCCGCCGCCCTCGGCCTCTGCGCCGCCGGCATTGCCTATGAAGGCCAGGCGGCCATCGAACTGGAAGCCCTGGCGACCGCGGCCACGGGATCGGCCTCGGCCGGTGACGGCTACCCGTTTGGCCGCATCGACACGGCCGCCGGCACCCTGCTCGATCCGGCGCCGCTGTGGTCCGCCGTCTTCGCCGACCTGGCCGCCGGAATCACGCCGGCCCGGATCGCCCTGCGCTTCCATCTGGGGTTCTGCACCGCCGTCACCGCCCTGGCCGCGGATTTGGCCCGTGCCGCCGGACTGGATCACGTCGCCCTGTCCGGCGGCGTCTTCCAGAACCGTTTGGTACTCGAAGGCGTGAGCGAACGTCTGCGCGAACAGGGCTTGACCCCGATGAGCCACCGCCAGGTACCGGCCAACGACGGTGGCCTGTCGCTTGGTCAGGCGGTCATTGCCGCCGCCGCGCGCTAACGGCTGGGCGTTTGGAGTTCAAGGCTTCCGCCTTGGCCTGCCGAGAAGCCAACCGGATGAGCCGGGCGTAGGATGCGGTGAGGCACGAACCGTATCATTCGCGATCCAACTGGTTGCAGGATTTGCCGGCAGGATCAGGAACGAACCGCACCGCGAGCCGTAGGTACCGCCTTCCTCATGATCCCAAACCTCCCTCTTGACGTATGCATAAATATATGAATATGATGAGCTTATGCGCTCCGGGTGATTTCGATGCGTAAGGCCGAGCGAAATGAGCAAGACATCTACTACAGCAATCTTTGACGAGGATACCCCCATCACTCAGGCCGACATCGATGCCGGCAACCTGGTCTTGCGCAAGCGCGTGGATGCCCGTGTAGTGCAACCGAAAAAGCGCGTGACCCTGTACCTTGACGCTTCCCTGGTAGAGCGCTTCAAGGAAATGGCCGGAGAGCGCGGCTACCAGACACTCATCAACGAGTTCCTGAAAAGCTCGCTTCAGCGGGCCGATCTGGAGGCAACGCTCCGGAGGGTGATCCGCGAGGAATTGAAGGGGCCGAAGGCTGCGTAGAAGCCAAAGAACCAGCGGGGTCAGTTCTCGCATCACTGACCCCGCGACCCCCTGACCATCGCTGCAATTCCTATCCTCTTAATTCCGAATGGTTGGTCAACAGAGCAGCATCATACGCTCTATTCTCAGAGAAGCATCTTGATGCGCCGGAATCCTACTAAGGAACAACGGTGCCTGACATGGTTAAACTGCTGGCGTCATGATACCGCTCAACTAGTTCTTTATTCCTGTGGATGGAGGAAAAAAGATAGTGGAAGCTCAGTATATCGCGCGCACCAGCGACTGCTGGTTGCGCGTACAACTCGCCGACGGGGTGATCGTGTCGCTGCCTTTTGGGCTGAAAATCAAGCGCATGGAAACCCAAGCCGGGCGCGAGCATTTTGAGATTATAGAAGGCGTCTATAAAGGAAAGAAGGCAAGCGTCCTACTGACACAGCCGGATCTCGCTTTTTGCATCCCGGAGTCATATCCGATGGCTGCGTGACGGTACGCCAGTTTATCTACGATCCAATCCGCGATATCGCACCACCCGCGGGGTTCGCCGATCTCATTGAGGGCGCGCAAACATCTCCGGGATTGCTTGGGCTTCTGTTGCCTGCGAAACCCGCCCCCGTCGTAGGCTGGGATACTGTTCTTGAAGCACTGATCCTTTGTCGGCTGAACGACCAGGCCGTGGGAACATTGGTGGTGACATGAAAGCGGTCAGATCGTTCACTGCTGCGCTTTGTCTCGCCGCCGGCGCGTTAACCCCCAGCCTGGCAATGGCCCAAGGCGCTCCGGACGACTGCCCCTATCTGCCGGCGTTCCGCGCGCTACGCGCCCAACTGCCGGACATGTCTGCCGTCGATGCGGCCGGGGCGTTGAGCCGTTATGCAGCCAGCCACGAGAACCCGGAAGGCTGCGAGTATAATGCGATAGACCGGCTTCTTTCCGAACAGGAGATTCAGCTATTCCGAGTGACCGTTGGCAGTAAACAGATAAATGCTCAAGCGATCTATCGCTGCAACCGGATCGATCCCCAAACAACGAAATGCGAAGGCCCTATGGAAGACGGCACTGCACATCCGTACAGCACCGGCATTTCTCCTTTAACGATCGCCGACTCTGCGCCAATACAGGTTGATTCGGATCTCCCCGGGGCTACTCTTAGGGAGATCTATCGGTTGTCGCTCGCCGAGGCACTGGACGCAAAAGTTGCTACCCCCATTTCTCAAGATGCACCGGTGCTCCCGCGTTCCCGCGACGCAACCGACATGGTGTTCGTCGCGATCTATGAAACCCATGATCTTTGGCGCTATCGCAAAGTTGTTTGGTATTTCACGGCGGATTGAGCCGCAAGCCCGCTTAGGCTGGTGTTGGACAGCGGTTCAGCCTATCTGGAGAGAGGGTAGTTCCGGGCCAGCTTCTCTATCTTTCCTCTGGCTACAGATACCGAACTGTCGGGAAGGCTGGAAAAGGTATCTCCGGCAAAAGTGCTTCCATTCCTTGGTGATGGAACGCGATGACGCCGGAGACTTGACTGTTCCTTACGAGTCGGTTGAGATCATTCTTCCGCTCGCGCAGGTCGCCTGATCGGCGACCAAACCGGGGACCGACCAACGTCGAGAGGAAGGATTAGTCGATGGCTAAGAAGCTTGCTGCGCTAATGGCGCAGATGTCTCCGGAGTCTCAGGCACGCATCGAGGCCAAGGCTCGGGCCATGCTCGCCGAGATGCCGCTGAACGAGCTGCGTCAGGCGCGGGGGTTATCTCAGAAAATGTTGGCCGACGTGCTGCACGTCCAGCAGCCTGCCATCGCCAAGATCGAGCGGCGTACTGATATGTACATTTCTACGCTACGCAGCCACATTGAGGCGATGGGCGGTCAGTTGGAGGTCGTTGCACGCTTCTCGGATGGCGCGGTCAGGATCAGCAATTTTTCCGATCTCGACAGCGCATAGCCAAACGCATTCAGGCGTGTCCAATCTGTTGTTCGACGGTATTCTATGCCCATGAGCAGTGAGAAGCCCCTATCAAACGACGGTCAGTCGGCAACGCCGCCGGGCCGACGCGACGCCGCAGGCGCGCGCGTTGCGGCACCCGTCGTGCCGCTTCTGCCAAGCGGGAAGTCAGGCGAGATCGGTTGTGTTTTCGCGGGGCTGGCGGTGCGGGTTGTGGATCGATCCCCGGATGACTATGCCGCGTTCCTGGAGGATCTGTGAATATCGAGCGGGTGCTCCAGTGGCTCGATTGTGTCGGCGAGGACCTGACCTTGGTGGGTGGGCAGTCGGTAGCACTGTGGGAGCATCTGCTCGGACTGCCGGTCATGACCGAAACCGTCCGATACGGGAAAACGTACTTTCTTCGATCAAGGCATCGACTTGTTGGACGCGTTGCCGCCATCCGATACCTTCGGCGTGGATGCCTTCGAGCGGGAAAATCACCCCCGCCAAGTCCAGCGGGTGCGGTCGCAGCGTGAGCAGTTTGCACGCTTCTTGAACCGTTTTGGGGGCCTGGATGGGGTAGGCTGAACCCCAGCCTACATACGCAAAGGAAACCTCGGGAACAGACCACGGCTTCTCGCGAAATCCCTTGCTCTCGCCGCGGGGAGTCGTGGTCTGTCCCTGATAACCCCCGACCCGGCGGGCGGCCCGCGGGTGGTCTTAAGCGCCGCTCACGGAAAACGGGGAGACAGTTTATCTATCTCTCCGCTGATTACAGATACCGAATTGAGTAAACTGTCCCCGAGTGGCCGGCGTTAAGGGCGCAGATTATTCCTTAGCTTAAGTCAGCGCCATTCGGCGCTGATCCGAATGGCGCTTGAAACCTCGCGCTCGCTTGATGAGCGAGTGCGATCAAGGAACCGGATGCGGCAATACTGCACGTCCGGGTCTGTGGCGGGGGCTCCGGGCAACCGGAGTCCCTACGCCGAGGGCTTTTTTTCATTCATTCCGCAACGAGGTCTGAATTTGAGGATGTTGGGGTTCGTTCCTCACCCCCAACCTACGGTCGGCGCTTGTCCACCCCAGGCTTTGACCAATCACTGGACGGGCACCCCCGTCACCAGCACATCGTCCACATACCCGAAATCCTTGGTGTCCGTGTCCCACATGCCGAAACCCACGCGAAAAGCCGGGTTGTCGGCGGCAGCGGCCGGCAGGGCCACCTCGATGGCGTGCAGTTGGCCGTCGCTCGCCGGATGGTGGTTGTCGATGCTCACCGGGGACTGCCACTGCTGCCCGTCATACCAGTAGAGCATCAGGTACTCCCAGTTCTCAAAGGACGCGGCGCCCAGGGAGACCGACAGCACGATATCGGTGAAGCCCGCGGTGGACACCGAGCGCTCCACCCAGACATTGTTGCCGGTAAAGCGCATGGCATGGGTGTCATGCCGGGGGGTGTCGGCGTACCAGGCCACCCGGCCTTCCCGATACCAGCCCGCCAGCCCGGTCTCGAACCCGTCGGCGAATACGGTCTGCCGCGCCGCGGGGTCCACCACCCGGATCAGTCCGGCCTGGGTCGCGCCGGCGCTGCCCGTGTCGTTGGTGACGGTGAGGGTCACGCTGTAATGGCCGGGGATGCTGTAGACATGGCTCGGGGAGGCCTCCTGGGAGGTCGCGCCGTCGCCGAAGTCCCAGGACCAGGTTGCCGCCGCGCTGGAATGGTCGGAAAAGACGACCGTCAGCGGCGCGCTGCCGGCCACCGGTGCGGCGGCGAAGTTCGCCACCGGCAGCGGCACGGCCCCGCCGATGCCCTCGTAGGCCCCCAGGGTCGGGAAGGCGCCCCGCGCGCTGCCGGCATAGTCCTGCGTCACCGCCGCCAGGGCCACGGCGGCACCGCTCGCCGGGGAACCGGGCAGCAGGTCATAGTCGGCGGCGGCGAATCCGCCCGGGGCGATGAAGGCCGGGTCGGCGTTGAGGTCCGAAGGGGCGGCGGCGCCGGACTGGGGGGCACCGCCGAACCACAGGTTGTGATGGAAGCTGATGCCGGTGAGGTCACCGTCCAGGGCCGTCTGGACTCCGCCGCCGATCGGTGCCGGAGTCTGCACCCAGAGGTTGTTGGCGATCTCGCTGGTGCCGTGGGTGTCGGCGTCGATATCCAGGGCCGCCTGGACCGATCCATAGACGGTATTGAAGGCGAACAGCACCCCATGCATACCGCCGCCGCCCTGGTAGTTGCCGTAGTGGAAGGCGTTGCGGTTGCCGATGAAGACGTTGTTGACGATGACATTGTCCGCGGACCAGATCGGATCGGCCCACAGGGTCTCGTTCTCGTTGGCGATCTGCACCCCGGAGGCGGGCAGCCACACCCCACCCAACTGCCTGAAATAGGCGCTGTTGCCGGTGGAGTAGACCAGGTTGCCCTCATGGCGGATCGCGGTCCCGCGGTCCACATAGAGATTCACCGAATAGTTGTCGTAGACCTCGTTGCCGAGGATCTGCACCCGCCGGGCGTTGCCGGCGATGATCCCCTCGCCCAGGTTCTCGTAGACCCGGTTGTTGCGCACCACCACGTCCTGGCTGCCGGTGACGCTCAGCGCCCCCGGCCAACTGCTGGTGGCGGAGCGCGCCGCGTTCTCCAGGGCGGTGTGGTAGATCACGTTGCCCTCGATGAGCACGTTCTGCACGCCCGCCGTGGTCTCGGCGATGGCATGACCCACGTAGATCCCGCCGCGCCGGCAGTCGTGCACCAGATTGTTGCGGATGACGATATCCTGGATGCCCGCTTGCCCCGCGTCGCCGCCCCAGGCGGTGATCCCGGTGCGCGCGCTGTTGCGGACCTCGAAGCCCTCGATCACCACATGGCTGGCGCCCACCCCCAGCACCGTGGAGGACATGGCCGATCCGTCCAGGATCACCTGCTCGCCCTGATAGGGTTTGACCGTCAGCGGATTGCCGGGCGCACCGCCGGTGCCGATCCACTCACCGGCGCTCAACAGATAGGTGCCGCCGCGGACCTGGATGGTGTCGCCGGCGCCGGCGAAGCCTTCCCAGTTGGCGCGGGAGATGGTCTTGAAGGGTTCGCTGAGGGTGCCGGCGGTATCCCAGGCATCGTTGCCGTTGGGGGCGACGAACCAATCCGCCGCACCGGCGGCGACCGACCACAGTGACAACAGTGCAGACGCGGCGAGCGCCACGCGATCACGACGCACAAACATAGCTTGACCTCCGGGTTGACGCGGTCATCGACGCCATTGGGCGAGCGCACCGGCAGCACGCCGGACCGCCCCGCGCCCGACCGCGGCCCGATGATAACCTGACGTTTGACCAGGATTCTGTGACATGTTCACACAAGACGCATGACACCAGGGATAGACTCTGTGGATAATTCCGAACAGTCGCGTTGGCCGGAACGTCGATCATGGCCCACCGGCGCGAACCCACAACCAGGAGGCGATCATGCAGGAGCCCGGCGTTCACCCGCGGGTGTTCATCAGTTATAGCCACGACAGTCCCGCGCACCGGGCGCTTGTACTGGGCCTGTCCGAACGGCTGCGCGCGGATGGGATCGACACCCGGCTCGACCAGTATGTGAACGGCACCCCGCCCGAGGGGTGGCCGCGCTGGATGCTGAATCAGCTCGACTGGGCCGAGTCAGTCCTGGTGATCTGCACCGCCACCTACTATCGCCGGTTCCGCGGGCTCGAAGCGCCCGGCCTGGGCAAAGGGGTGGACTGGGAGGGCGCCGTCATCACCCAGACGCTATACGATGCGCGCAGTGTCACCGCCAAGTTCATCCCCGTGCTGTTCGCGGCCGACGGCGGCGGTTGCATTCCCGAACCCCTGCGCGGCCAAACCTTTTACATCCTGACGGCGGATCAATCCTACCAGGCGCTCTATGCCGCGCTGCTCGGCCAGGCGGGTATCGAGCCTGGTGCGCTCGGGCTGCCGCGGCGGCAGGCGCGCGCGTCCGGTACGCCGCTCGTCTTCGACGACGCGGGCGACCAGCCGGTCCAGCCGACGGCCGCCAAACGTGTGGATGAACAGACCTGGCAGCAGCAGCGGCTGGTCCTGCGCGACCTGCTGGTGGCCCTGCCGGCCTGGCCGCTGGTGCGCGAGCGCAAGGCCTTCGTGGAGGCCGCGCTGGGCCGGCATCCCGCTGCCGCCAACCTGATCTGGGACGATGACGGCTACACGGTGGCCGCGAATCTGATCCTCAAACTGCACTTTTTCGATACCGTGCCGCTGCCTGACGGCCGTCATGCGGTGTGCGGCCTCCTCGCCGAGATCCGCGCGCGGGGCTGGGATCTGCACCCCGGCATTGGCGAGCAGGTGCATGCACTCGCCGCGGCCTTCGGGTGCCCGGCCGCCTGAGCGCGCGCGGCGCCGGGTGTGATCAGCAGTGATGAGGCCAGGCCTCCCGGTAGGATGGGCAGAGCGAGAGCGATGCCCGTCCTACGCGCGTCTGCGACCCCGGTCCTGCTCAATGCCGTTAAGTGAAGCGCCGACGGCGCGGCTTCTCGTTCCCACGCTCCGCGTGGGAATGCCGGGCGGGCGCTCCGCGTCTGGTCTTGGCACCGGACGCGGAGCGCCCGCACGTGCTCCCACGCAGGAGCGTGGGAGCCAGAACAAAGCTATAATCGCCGTCTCCTTGGCCTCGTGAAGAATGCGTGATTGCAAAACCTGACCCCGATCTTGGAGAAACAGAGGGTGGAGATGGACTCAGCGAACCAACGCCGGGATGCCGACGCCGACCGAACGCGCAAGTGCCTGCGCGACCTGCTGCTCCTGCTTCCGGTCTGGTCCCTGGTGCGGGACCGCAAGGCCTTCGTGGAGGCCGCGCTGGGCCCTCACCCCGCCGCGGCTGAACTGAACTGGGACGATGAGGGTCCCACGGTCGCCGGTCAACTGGTGCAGCGCCTCGACTTTTTCGCCGCCCGGCGGATCGACGGCCGCCATCCGGTCTGCGCTCTGCTCGCGGAGGTCAGCCGACGCCAGTACGACGCCAACCCCGCGGTCAAGACCCTGGTCGACCAATTGACCCAGGTTTGCGCCGATCCGGCCGGGTCGCGGCCCATCCGCTGTCCCTATCCCGGTCTGCTGGCTTACGACTGGGGGCGCGACCCGGAACGGGCGCGGCTCTTCTTTGGCCGCGAGGCCGAGACGGCGGCCCTGCTGGAGCGGCTCGACCGGCTTGCAGTGGGCGACATGCTGGTGGTCTCCGGGGCCTCCGGATCCGGCAAGTCCTCCCTGGTCAAGGCGGGGCTGTGGCGCGCGTTGCATGAGCCGCCCGCGGATCAGCAGGCCCGGATCGCCGACAGCCGCGACTGGGTGATCAGCGCCATGACGCCGAACTTCGTCAGCGACCCCTTCGAGGGCCTGGTGCAGAGTGTCCACCGCTGCGCCCGCCGCAGCGAGCTGGTGCCGCGTGACGAGGCGGTGCGGCTGCGGGCCGACCCGGACCAGTTCCCGCGTCTGCTCGACCGCCTGCTCGAAGGTCGTCCGGCCTGGCTGCTGATCCTGGATCAACTGGAAGAGTTGTTCACCCTGGTGCCCGCGCCCGATCGCGCGGCCTTCATCGCTTTCCTGCTGCGCGCCGTGGCCGACCCGCGGCTGCGCCTGGTGGCGACCATCCGTTCGGATTTTCTGCATCATCTCAACGATCATCCGGACCTGTGCCGCCTGCTCAACCGCCGGCCGCCCTATTTTGTGTCACCGCCGCCGCCGGACGCCCTGAGGCGCATGATCGAGGGTCCGGCCCAGGCCGTGGGTCTGCGGCTCGACCCCCGGCTCAGCACCCGTCTGCACCAGGAGGCGCAGGGCCAGAGCGGCGGCCTGGCGCTGCTCGGCGCCGTGCTGGAGGACCTGTTCGACCGCTTCGGGACCAGCGCCGCGGGCCTGACCCTGGCGCACTATGAGGACCAACTGCACGGACTCCAGGGCATCCTGACCGAGCGCGCCGACCGTGGGTTCAGGCTGCTCCATGAAGACCACGGGATCACCGGCGCGGCGGCCGAGGACCTGATGCGCCGGGTCTTCGCCGAGCTGGTCCGCATCGATCCGGACAGCCGCGAGCCGACCCGCCGGCGGGCGCCGCTCGCCCACTGGGCCGCGGCCGACCCGGCGCGCATCTTCATCGAGGTCTTCTCGCGCGCGCCCAGGGGCCGGGACGATCAGGTGCGGCTCCTGGTCTGCGGCGCGCGGGACGGCCAGCCGATGGTTGAGGTGGCGCACGAGGCCCTGCTGCGTCAATGGTCCCGACTGGCCGACTGGATCGGCGAGCAGGCCGAGGCTCTGGTCCGCCGCGACGAGGTCCGGCGCCAGGCCGCGCGCTGGGACCAGGCCGGCCGCCCCGATGACCAACTGCCGGTGCCGGGCGTGCGCCGCGAGCTGCGCGACCGGCTCCAGCGCGCCGGGCTCTGGGCCGGGCTGCGCACCGATGCGCGGACGGCCTACTTTCTGGCCGAGGACGCTCCGGACGAGCTGGCGGACCTGACCCGCCGGGCCTTCGAGCACGGCGCGGACGCCCTGACACTGCTGTTCTGCCTGACCGCCCCCGGTCGTACCTGGAAGACCACGCAGGCACTGTGCGACTGGATCGGTGCCCAGGAACCGGTGCTGGCCGACTGGCTGCGCGGCGGCTTGGATGCGGTCCTGGCGCTGCTGGCGCAGGATGAGGGCGCGCGTTGGTATCCCCGTCGGCTCGGCATCGGCGACCTGTTGGCGGTGCTGGGTGATCGGCGCCCCGGGGTCGGAGTGCGCCCGGACGGCCTGCCGGACCTCGACTGGATCGCCATCGCACCCGGTGCCTTCCACTGGCAGGACAAGGGCGAGCGCCAATCCATCGACGGGGCCTATCGGATCGCCCGCTATCCCATCACCAAGGCGCAGTATCAGGCGTTCATCGACGCGGCGGACGACTATGCCAACCCGGAGTGGTGGCAGGAAGGTTACCTGGCGCCGACCCCGGAAGACCCACGCTGGGACCAGCCCAACCGTCCGCGGGTCAATGTCGCCTGGGTGGAGGCCCTGGCCTATTGCCGCTGGCTCACCGCCCGGTATCGCCAGGCGGGCCTGATCGACGCCGATCAGGTCATCCGGCTGCCCACCGAGTTCGAATGGGAGCGCGCCGCACGCGGCCATCAGGATGCTCGGCAGTACCCCTGGGACGGGGACTACGGCACCGGCCTGGCCAATGTCGAAGAGACGCCGGTCGACGCCGCGGGGCTTTATCTGCGCGAGACCACGGCCGTGGGACTCTATCCCCGCGGCGCTTCGCCGGATGGCTTGCTCGACTGCGCCGGTAACGTCTGGGAATGGTGTCTCAACAAATACGCGAATCCGGCTGACGCGGACACGAAAGGTGACGCTGCCCGTGCCTTGCGCGGCGGCTCCTGGAACTACGTCCCAGCCAACGCGCGTGTCGTCTCCCGCTTCAGGAGCTCCCCAACCGACCGTAACAGCACGGTTGGGTTCCGTGTGGTGTGTGCGTGCCCCATTCCTCCGAACACTGATCCACTGGTCACTGAACACTGATCTTCTGAACACTAAACCGCGCCTAGGCCGCGATGCGTAACGTTTCTTCCAGTAGTTACTACAGAAATTGCGTATCGCGCTTGGCGCGGTTTAAAATCTTGCGCGAAGCGCAGAAAATTTTTTTTTACCCGGCCCGCAACCGGTGGATCAGGCGTACGGCCTCCACTGATTCAAGCAACGAAGAGCCGATAGGCTGCACGCACCCACCGCTTTCAGGGTACACTCATCCGGCCGGGCAACCGGCGGGGCGCCCCGGCTGCAGCCCGTGCCTTGCGCGGCGGCTCCTGGAACAACAACCCAGCCAACGCGCGTGTCGTCTCCCGCAACAGGAACAACCCAACCGACCGTAACAACACGGTTGGGTTCCGTGTGGTGTGTGCGTGCCACATCCCCCTCCCGACCTCAAGGGCCGACAGGTCCCGCCGATTACGGTTGGCGGGATGCGGCGGGGTGAGGGGGGATGGCGCGGGTGCGTCCTGTCCGCGCGGCCCGAGGCCGCCGGGCGAAGAGAGAAACGAGCCTCCTCTTGGGCCGGTACTCCCGGCCCCGGGGCGGCTCACCCCCCGCCGGCCTGTCGGCGGATCCAGCCGCCCAACAGTTTGCCGATCTCGGCGATCATCAGGCTGACGTGTTCATATTGCCCGTCAGTCAACCAACGCCAACGGTGCGCGAGCCTGATATAGAGCCGCAGGCGGTTCAATGCCGCGTCGCAGTCCGCCAAGACCGCCTGCCGCGCGGCGCCGCGCCGACTCTGGGCGAGAAAGAGCCCGTCTTGCAGGTCCAAGGCCGCGTTCATCAACCGTTGGGTCACCGTCTGCCGATAGACCCGCGGAAAACCCTCGCCCTTGGGCAGCAGCCAGGCAAGCAGGTCATAGGTCCGCGTCAACACAATCATTTCATCCGCCATGTTCGATCCTCTTTCCATCACCTTCGAGCGGGTTTGTGCCTGGGAGAACCTGTTGCTCGCCTGGCAACAAGCATCGCGCGGCAAGCGCGGTACGGCCGCGACCGCCGCCTTTGAACACCGGCTGGCCGATCGGCTGCTCGGGCTGCGCCGGGACCTGATGCAGGATCAGTATCGCCCCGGAGGTTACACCCATTTCTATATTCACGAGCCGAAGCGCCGCCGTATCAGTGCCGCACCGTTTCGGGATCGGGTGGTGCATCATGCCCTGTGCAATGTGCTGGAGCCGCACTTCGAGCGGCGCTTTCTTCCCAACAGCTACGCCAACCGCATCGGAAAGGGCACGCACGGCGCTATCGATCGTGTCCAGCAGTTGGCACGACGCCACCGCTTCGCCTTGCGCATGGACATCGTCCAGCACTTCGCGTCCATCGATCACGCCATCCTGAGCTGCGGCTTGGAGCGGGTCGTGAAGGAGACGCGCGTCGTCGATCTGATCCGCGGGATATTGGCCAGCGGGGATCGTGTTCTGGAGCAGGACTATCGCATGGTGTGGTTTGCGGGTGACGACCTGCTCGCCGCCTGCCGCCCGCGTGGGCTCCCGATCGGGAATCTGACATCCCAGTTCTGGTCCAACTGCTACCTGCATCCGTTCGATCTTTTCGTGACGCGCGAACTCGGCTGCAGCGCTTATGTCCGCTATGTCGATGACATGATCTTGTTCGCCGATGACAAGGCGACCTTATGGGACTACAAGCAACGCTGCGTCGAACGGCTCGCGCAGCTGCGTCTCACCATCCACGCCGCCGAGGCGCAGGCGCAGCCGGTGACGGCCGGTATCGCCTGGTTGGGGTTTCTGGTCTTCCCGACCCACCGGTTGGTGAAAGGGCGCAAGGTTCGGCACGCCGGCCGGCGACTGACCAGCCTATTCGAGGAGTGGCGCGTTGGCCGCTGCTCGTTCGCGCAATTCGATGCCGGCGTGCAAGGGTGGATCAATCACGTCCGCTATGCCGATACCTGGGGCTTGCGCGGACGGATTCTGGAGCCCTTTGTGTGGGGACGGGATGGCCCTCTGGAAAAACACGATAAGTGTCCTTCAAGAAAAAAATCGCGGCGCGGCGCGCAGCATCAGGACCGTCGCCCGCAGCGCGACGGTGTTCAGTGAACAAAATTCAGTGTTCAGTGACCAGTGGATCAGTGTTCAGGGGAATGGGGCACGCACACACCACACGGAACCCAACCGTGTTGTTACGGGCGGGAGGGTAGCTCCTGAAGCGGGAGACGACACGCGCGATGGCTGGGAAGTAGTTCCAGGAGCCGCCGCGCAAGGCACGGGCAGCGTCACCTTTCGTGTCCGTATCAGCCGGGTTCTCGTATTTGTTGAGACACCACTCCCAAACATTACCGGCACAATCGAGCAGGCCGGCGGGTGAGACGCCCTGCGGATAGAGGCCGACCGCCGTGGTCTGGTCCAGCTTGTGTGGTCCGGTCTGGTCATAGCGCTCATCGACGTTGGCGTAGCCGATCCGATAGCCCGTCCCCCAGGGGTAGTCTCGTCCGTCCAGACCGCCGGCCGCGCTTTCCCACTCGGCTTCGGTCGGCAAGCGCACCAGGGTGTCGGCGCCGATCAGGCCGGCCGCCCGATAGCGGGCGGTGAGCCAGCGACAGAACGCGAGGGCCTCGACCCAAGCGACATTGACCCGCGGGCGGTTGGGTTGCGCCCAGCGCGGATTACCAGGGGGCGGGCCGAGATAGCCCTCTTGCCACCAGTCGGGGTGCTTATAGTCGGGCGCGTCGATGAACGCCTGATACTGCGCATTGGTGATGGGATAGCGGGCGATGCGCAACGGCCGATCCGCGGCCGCGATCTCGACCCAGTCCAGGTCCGGCAGGCCGTCGGCACCCAGTCCCACCCCCGGTCGGTCGTCACCCAGGGCGGCCAGCAGGTCGCCGATGCCGGGCCGGCGCTGGTGCCAGGGTAGGGCGTCGTCCTGCGCCAGCAAGCGGAGCACTTCAACCAGGCCGGCACGCAGCCAGTCGGCCAGTGCCGGTGCCTGCGCCACTGCCCAGCGGCCGAATGCGGCGCGGGTCTCCCAGGTGCGACCGGCCGCGGTCAGCCACAGCAATTGCGGCAAGGCGGCCGAGGCGCCGGCCGCGCCGCATCGTTCAAATGCGCCGAGGGTGAGGTCGCGCAGATCGGCAAAGTCGTCGCGGGCCAGAAAGTAGGCCACCCGATCATCGCCGCGCAATTCGTCCCAGAGCCCGGCCTCCGCGAACTTAGCGCGCACTTCGGCCACTACGTCGGGGTGCGGGAGCAGGGTGTCGGGGCGCCCGCGCGCGTCCCAGCGGACGGCGTCGCGCAGCACCTCGTCGCGGCGGATCAGCGCCTCGCGCTGGGTGCGGATCCACAGGGTCAGGCGCGGCCATTCGCGCAGCAGGGCCTCGTGGGCGACCTCGACCGTCGGCTCGCCGCCACGCCCGCGGTCGCAGACCAGCAGGCGCACGGCGTCCCGCGGGCGGTCGGCATCGCGGGCGAAGCAGTCGATCAGCCGGCGTTCCGCGCTGTCGGCCGGCCATTGGGCGAGCGGTGCCCGGCGGCGGGTGGCGGCGCCGGTCTCGGGGTCGAGGTGGACCAGGTGGGCGAAGACGCGGGGCAGGGCGGCCGGACCCTCGTCACCCAGCAGGGCGAGTCCGCGCTCGGCGCGCGTGCTCAGCACGCCCGCGAGGCCGCCGACCACCTCGCGATAGCAGGCCAGTTGCAGGGTCCGGTCGTCGCCGGCGGCAAGACCGATGTCCTGCAAGGCGGCGGCGAGCAGGGCCAGGCCGCCGGGTTCGCGGTCGGCCTCCTGCACCAGTTGCGCGGTGAGTTGGGGTTCGATCGCCAGGCCGACGGCCTGGGCCGGACCTTCGATCATCCGGGCCAGGGCGAGCGGTCCGGGGGCGCCGAGGCCGTAGCCGCCGCGGTTCTGCGCCCGGCACAGGCCGGCATGGGCGATGACCTGGGGCAGGAAGTCGGAGCGCAGGGTGGCGATCACACGCACTTGCGGCTCCTCCACAGCCCGCAGCAGCAGATCGATGAAGGCATCCCGGTCGGTGTCGGCGGCGGGCGTGAAGAGCTCTTCCAGTTGGTCGAGAATCAGCAGCCAGACGGGGCGGCCGTGCAGCAACTGGTGCAGGAACTCCGGGAAGGCGGCGGGGTCGGCGCGCAGCCGCCGCGCCACCTCGGCGGGGCGCAGGCGGCCCTCGCGCCAGTGCTCGCGGACGCTGTTGACCAGGGTGAAGAAGGGGTCGTCGCCGTCGCCGGTCGGGGTCATGGCGCTGATCACCCAGTCGCGGCAGCCGGCGATGGGCTCGGGTGTCGGGTCCTGGGGGTCCGGCGGCTCCGCCAGGGCGCGCCACAGGCCGGCCTTGACCAGCGAGGATTTGCCGGAACCGGAGGCGCCGCTGACGATGAGCAAGCGCCCGGCCGCGGGATCGCGCAGCCGTTCCAGCAGATCCAGGGTCTCGGGCTCGCGGCCGAACAATAGCCGGGCGAGTTCGGGGTGCTGGCCCCAGTCATAGGCCATGAGTCCGGGATAGGGTGAACCGGCCAGGGCGACGCGGGGCGGCGGGTCGCAGCCGAAGAAGCGGGCGAGGACGGCGCTGCGCTCGGCGGTGTCGCGGTTGCCGTCCTCGCGGCGGGTGCGGATTTCGCGGATCAGGGCGCAGACCGGGGGTTCGGCGGCGGGGTCGGGCAGGGCGCGGTAGTCGTGCGCGCGCAGCCGGGTCACCAATTCGGCGGCGACGGTGAGCGGCTTGCCGCCGAACTGAACATCAGCGAGGGCCGGGTGGCCGTGCAGGACTAGTTCCAGGAAGGCCCGCCGGTCGCGCTCTTCCTGCCACAGCGGCAGGCCGGCGAGCAGGTCGCGCAGGGTCTCGGCGATCGGCAGGTCGCGTTGGGCGTGGGTGGGCATCCGCGTGGGCTCCTTGCTGGTTCGGGGGATGGTTTTCCGGCGGCGGGGTCGTTGTCAAGTCGTTGTCCGGAGTCGCTCGCTCCCACGCTCCAGCGTGGGAGTGTCGTGCGGGCGCTCCGCGTCCGTTCTGCGCACTGGACGCAGAGCCCATTCTGGCTCCCACGCTCCTGCGTGGGAGCACGTGCGGGCGCTCCGCGTCCGGCGCCAAGACCGGACGCGGAGCGCCCGCCCGGCATTCCCACGCGGAGCGTGGGAACGAGAAGCCGCGCCGTCGGCGCTTCACTGAATGGCAGTGACGCCGGAGCGTGGAAGCCAGAGTAAAAGCCTCGGCCTCCAGTCGCCGGAGTGACGATCAAGGCCGTGAAGGGCCTCGATTATCATCTCGGCCATTGCGCCAACAACGAGGCCACTGGTCCGCACAGCGGACCCTATGGGTAGCGGCCTGCGTCGGGTCCGCTAAGGGGACCGACACGCTCAGCCGGCGATGCTCAGTTGGCGTCCAAGGCCTGCGTCTCGACCTCGAACCCGACCACGGTGCGGCTGTCCCGACTGAACTCGACGCCGATCAGGTGAATCGGTTGGCCGGCGGCGCGGTATTTGTCCGCGTAGCCGCGGTCTTTGATCTGCTGGAGTGCCCGGCCGTCGGGGGTCAGTTCGACCACTTTGAATTCGAAGAGATAGATGTGCCCGTTGAAGCGCAGGGCCAGGTCGAGTCGGCCGTGGTTGCTGCTGTCTTCCGGCGTGAGGTCCAGACCCAGGGCGGCGAAATAGGTGTAGAAGACGCTGGCGTAGTAGCCTTCGTAATGCGCGATCCGGTTGTTGCGGTACCAGTCGCCGGGGATGCCGGCGAAGAAGGCGCTGAATAGGGCCTGCAGGCCCGGGAAGTCGTTGCTCAGCAGCAGTTGATACAGCGATTTACGGTGGCGGACCGACGCTTGTGCATCGGGCACCCAGGCGCGCAGCAGGCTGGCGTTGAGGCTTTGGTAAACTTCCCGATTGGGGTAGCGCAGCCGGTAATAGTAGTTGCCGCTGATTTCTTCTTCGCTCGCGATGGTCAGATAGCCGGCCTGGAACATCAGCGCCGCGGTGGGGATGTTGCCCACGTCGAAGGTCGCGAGGATGTCGGCATCCGTCTCCAGCCGCCCCAGGTCGGGCAGCCAGCTGTCGCGCTCGGTGAGCAGATCGACCAGGAAGGTCGGGGTGCCGGTTTCGAACCACCAGGGGCGGAATTGGCGCTCGGCAAAGAGCAGCAACAGGTCAAACGGGTTGTAGACGGCGTCGCCGGTCCAGTTGTACCCGTTGTACCACTCCCGAATCCGCTCGCGGTCCAGTCCGTCCAGTTCGGCGGCGAACACTTGGTCCAGGTCCGCTTCGGTATAGCCGCAGATCGCCGAGTGCGCCGCCGACACCGTGATGTCGCGCAGGTTGTTCAGCCCGGAGAACAGGCTGATCTTGCTGAATTTGGACACGCCGGTCAGGAAGACGAAGCGCACATGCGCGTCTTCATCCTTGATGACTGAATACAGATCGCGCAGTCCGTTGCGCAGCTCGCGCGCGACCTCCGGCGTGCCGAGATTGTCCAGGATGGGCTTGTCGTACTCGTCGACCAGGATCACCACCCGCTCCCCGGCAGCGGCGTGGGCTTTGCGGATCAGTTCGCCGAAGCAGCCGGAGGTGGTCGGCTGTGCGCAGTGCAGCCCCAGAGCGTCCTGGTTGATCGAGAGCAACTCACGGATCTTCAGCGTCAGCCCGTCCGCGCTGTGGAGCAGGCCGCCGCCGAAGCTCAGACGGATGACCGGCGCGGGCCGCGACCACTCCCAGCGGTCATGGATGAAGAGCCCGCGAAAGAGCGGCTCACTGCCGGCGAAGATCTCGGCCAGGGTATCCAGGAACAGCGACTTGCCGAACCGGCGCGGCCGGGAAAGAAAATAGTGTGTGCCCTCCTCGATCAGCTTGAGGGCAAAGTTCGTCTTGTCGACGTAGTAACAGTCATCCTCGCGGATCTTGCGGAAGGTCTGGATGCCGATGGGCAGGCGTTTGCGGGTCATGGGGGGCTCGTGGCGGGGTGGGCCGGGGGCCGATGCTGATAGAGTAGGTCAAGTCGGGATCACTCGGTACCCGTACAAACTACCGGAGGTCGGGGCTTGCGCCGGCCGTGGTCCTAAGCCCGGCCACCGTGCGATTGGCACGGTCGTCGGTCCGCACAGCGGACCCTACAGCGGACCGTCCGCGGCCTAAGAGCACCGGCCTCCGGTCGAGTCGCCCCGGTAGCCCGTGGTTACGAAGTTCTTCGGAAATAGCCTAAGATGCGCCTTGCCCCGCTGATGTCGGCCGACAGCACTTCGGACGCGGACGGCTATTGCGGCAATCGGATGGATGGTTGAGTTCTTGATGACGAATCGCGCCTGCGTACTCTTTCACCAACTGCCGCGCGCCCATGGTCTGCCGTTGGGCAGCGGCCGACTGCGGGTCGAGCCCGCGGATTTCGTGGTGGATGAGCAACTCGGCTTTGTCCCGGACGGGGAGGGCGATCATCTGCTGTTGTGGGTGCGCAAGACCGACACCAACACCGAATGGGCGGCGCGGCGGTTGGCCGAGGTCGCTGGGATCGCGCAGAAGGATCTGGGCTATGCCGGTCTCAAGGATCGGCGCGCCGTCACCAGTCAGTGGTTCTCCTTGCCGCGCCCGCGTGACCGGGACCCGGACTGGTCGGTGCTGGCCGCCGCGGGGATCGAGGTCCTGGCGGTCCATGCGCACCGCCGTAAGCTGCGTCGCGGCAGCCTGGCCGGCAATCGCTTTCGTATCCTGGTGCGCGACTGGGCGGTCGACCGGGAGCTGCTTGTCGATCGGATTGCGGCGATCCGCCGCAAGGGCGTCCCCAATTACTTCGGTGAACAGCGCTTTGGCCGCGACGGTGCCAATTCGGCCCGCGCGGATGCGCTGTTCCATGGCGCCATCCGCCGTCCCTCGCGTCATCAACAGGGTCTGTGGCTGTCCGCCGCCCGTTCGCAGATCTTCAATGAGGTGCTGGCCGCGCGGGTGCAGCGCGGCGATTGGGATCAGCCGCTGCCGGGTGACTGTCTCAACCTGGCCGGCAGCCATTCGTTCTTTCCGGCCGAGACCATCGACGCGACTTTGATCGAGCGCTGCGTTCGTCTGGATCTCCATCCCACCGGCCCGCTGTGGGGCCGTGACGATCCGCCCACCGGCGGCGCGGTGCGCACGCTGGAAGACGCGGTTGTCGCCGGCCTTCCCGGCTGGTCCGCGGGCCTGGCTCGCTTCGGCCTGGAGCAGGAGCGGCGCGCGCTGCGGTTGCCGGTGCCGGATCTCGCTTGGGCCCGGGCCGAGGGCGGTTGCGAGCTGACCTTTCAACTCCCTGCCGGGGCCTACGCGACCGCGGTCCTGCGGGAACTGCTGGATAACCAAGGAGGTTGGCAGTCGTGAGCAGAATCGAATCGGCCATCGCCCATTGGCCCTACGTGGAGCCGGTGTTGCGCCTGCCGACGACCGAGGAAGAATACGCTGATGCGGTCGCGGCCCTTGACGCAGTACTGGATGCGGGGGGGGCGGACGAGTCGCACCCGCTCGCCTCACTCGCGGGTCAGCTTGGCGAGGTTGTTGCCGAATGGGAAGGCCGCGACCCGATGCCCGCGTCGGCAGATGGTGTCGCGATGCTGCGGCACCTGATGGAGGTGCACGGGCTCCTTCAATCCGACCTGCCCGAGATCGGTGCCCAGAGTGTGGTCAGCGCCGTCCTAGCCGGGCGGCGCAGCCTCAACATTCGTCAGATCAAGGCCCTGGCCGCGCGTTTCGGTATTCCGGCAGGTAATTTCCTGTAACTCGATGAACAGCAGGTCGCTTCCGACCCTTCGTCTGCGCGCTGAACCGGACCCGTTCAGACGCCGCGCCCGGTGGCTTATTCTCCCGTTCGCGTTCGCCGTTGTCGTTGGCGTGCTCGCCCAGGAACCCGGAGTGTCCGGCGGCGGGGATGCGCCGATTGCGCTTCCTGGGACGGACGGCCCCGTTGCGAAGGGGCAGACCCAACCCGCCAAACCGGACCTGATGCTCGCGCAGATCTATACCCCGGGCATCGATCTGTCCGATTACTGGGTCAGCGAGAAGCTCGACGGGGTGCGGGCCTATTGGGACGGTCAGCGCCTGATCACCCGTGCCGGCCTTGTGATCGCGGCGCCGGACTGGTTTACCGCCGACTTTCCCGCGGTGCCCTTGGACGGGGAGCTGTGGCTGGGCCGCGGGGGGTTCGAGGCGCTGTCCGGCACCGTGCGCCGGCTGGAGCCGGACGCGGACGCCTGGGCCAAGGTGCGTTACCTGGTCTTCGACCTGCCGGCCTCAAAGGACCCGTTCGGCCGTCGGCTCCGCGCCTTGCGCGCTCTGCTCGCCGAGTCCCCAAGTCCCTACCTGGCACTGGTCGAGCAGTCGCGGGTGGCGGACCATGCGGCCTTGATGGCGCGGCTTGCGGCCGTGGTCCGCGACGGCGGCGAGGGGTTGATGCTGCATCGCGATTCGAGTCTCTATCGCGGCGTGCGCTCGGCCGATTTGCTCAAGGTCAAACCCTACGAGGACGCGGAGGCGCGGGTCATTGGCCATCTCCCCGGCCAGGGCAAATACGCCGGGATGCTCGGCGCCCTGTTGCTGGAGGACGCGGACGGGCGGCGGTTTCGGATCGGTACGGGTTTCAGCGAGGCTCAGCGCCGGGCGCCGCCGCCGCTCGGCAGCCTGGTGACCTACCAGTTCCACGGGCGTACCGAGCGGGGGTTGCCGCGGTTCGCGAGTTTTTTGCGGGTGCGTGAGCTTCCCTGAAGAGCGGTCAACCCTCCACCCGATTCACGTCCACCGCCACCGTCAGCTCATGCGAGCCGCCGCCGTAAAAAATCCCGCGCATCGGCGTCACGTCGTGGAAGTCACGGCCCAGCGCGGTGGTGATGTGCTGCTCGCCGGGAATCAGGTTGTTGGTAGGGTCGAAATCGATCCAGCCCAGTTCGGGGACCAGCACGGCGAACCAGGCATGGGAGGCGTCGGAGCCCTGGAGTTTGGCCTGGCCGGGGGGCGGCAGCGTTTCGAGGTAGCCGCTGACATAGCGGGCGGCGAGCCCCAGGCCGCGCAGGCCGGCGATGGCGACGTGGGCGAAGTCCTGGCAGACCCCGCGCCGATGCTCCATGACCTCGGCGATCGGGGTGGCGATGGTGGTGAAGTGGGGGTCATAGGCGAATTCGGTGAAGATTCGTGCCATGAGGTCGCAGGTGGCCTCCAGGAGCGGTCGGCCGGGGGTGAAGGAGGCGGCGGCGAAGGCGCGCGCGGCAGCGTCCAGGGGAACCTGCGGCGAGGGCAGGGTGAAGACCTGTTTGGTCGCCAGCCGGGGGTGTTCCCGATCGCCCAGCAGGTCACGCACCTGCTCCCAGGCCGGGGTGCCTGAGAGGTCCGGGATCGTTGGTCGCGTCACCTCGACTTCACTGATCGCGGTGACTTCCAGTGCCTCGTGCGGTTGCTGGATGGAGAAATAGTTCACCCGATTACCAAAGAAGTCCTCGTGTTCACGGTTGACCGCCGGCCAGGGGTCGACCCGCAGTTGGCTCGACAGGCAGTGCTGATAGTGGCCTTGGCGCGGTTTCAGGTGCACCAGGCTATGACAGAGCGACACGGGCTCCGCGTACTGATAGCGGGTCCGGTGGCTGATGCGGTATTTCATCGTGCGTCACTCACTTGACTACTCCAACCCGTCGCAACAGGCTGTGGGGTTGCTCCTCGTGGCGGAAATACTGGCCGGTCAAGGCGTCCGAGATTGCCGCCAGGTCGGATTCCAGGTCCTTGAGGACGCGCTCCAGGATGATCCGCCGATGCGTGTGCGGGTCGGCCTGTGCCAGGGTGTCGATCTCGGCCAGACGCACCCCGGTCAGGCACTTCATCACCAGTTTCTGCGCCGGCGTGCGCCCCACCGCCAACTCGCCCTTGGGCATCTCGGTGACCAGCTTTTCCAGCGCGATCAACTGATAGGCCAAGGCACGCGGGTTGCCTTCATCCTGTAACACCAGATCGAGCAAGGCGCCGACGCGGGTGCCCGCGCGATAGCGGCGGCGGTAGGTGATGGTGCTGTCGGTGACCCCGAGGATGGCTTCGATCAGAGTCGCTTCATCCAGTTCGGAGTTCAGCGGAGTCAGGGTCGAGCGCAGCAGACCGGCCAGGGCCGCGCCGCGTTCCAGCCGGCGTCCGGTCTCCAGGAAATGCCAGCCCTCGTTGTGGGTCATGTTTTCCTGGGTCAGGCCGGAGAAGGCGACCAGCGAGGTGACCAGCGGGTCGAGCTCGTCCAGGGCTTGCGAGGGCTGGGTCGGCGGGTTGCCGGTCAGGGCGTGCAGCCGCGATTCGATATCGCTGACGATGCGCCAGGTGTCTACCGAGAGGCGCTCGCGCACCGAATAAGCGGCCAATCCCAGAGCCTGCAGCGTCTGGGGCAAGCCCCCCAGCCGCGCCGGATCGGCGATCAGCGAAAGCAGTTCGGGCAGCGGGCTGCGCAGTCGGGCCTCCGCGCCGGCGCCGATGAAACCGGGGAACGCCTGGGTCTGATGCGTCAGCGCCTCGAGCAGTGAACGCATGAAGTAGGTGTCCGGCTTGGTGGTCACCAGATCGGCGCGCTCGGACAGCTTGAAGATGGTCATGCGCAACAGCCGCACCAGGCCCTCGGCGCGCTCCGCGTAGCGCCCGATCCAGAACAGGTTGTCGGCCACCCGGCTGGAGACCTCGCTCTCCTGGGTCACGGTCGGACTCTGCGGTTCGCCGCTGATCAGCAGGGTTTCCTGGCGCTCCGGTTCCGAGGCGAGCACCCAGGCATCCTTACCGATTCCGCCCAACTGGTTGCTGACCAGAGCGGCGCCGCCGGTGGCGAGCGCGACCCGTCCGAGCCCGCCGGGCATGACCGCGTAGCCGTCATCCTCGGCGCACAGAAAGGTGCGCAGCGTGATCGGACGCGGTTCCAGGTGTTGACCGATCAGGGTCGGGGCGGTGGAGGGCGTAACGCGCTCCTGGGCCACATAGCGGTGCGGGGCGGCCTGGATCGCGCTGACCAGGGCGGCGCGCGCCGCCGCATCCATCTCGGCCGGGAAGACGCAGCGCCGACCGGGGGGCTTGCCGGCCAGTTTGACCACCAGCGCATTCAGGTTGGCCAACACATAGGTGCGCGCTCGCGGATCACCACACCACCAGGTGGGGGTGTCGCGCAGGTGCAGATCCTCACCCATCAAGTGGCGGCAGAGTCCCGGCAGGAAGGCCATCAGGCCCGGGTGCTCCAGCACCCCGCTGCCGAGCGCATTGGCGACCACCAGATTGCCGGCACGGACCGCCTGCACCAGGCCGGGCACGCCCAGGTAGGAGTCCTCACGCAACTCAAGGGGATCGCTGTCGCTGCTGTTGATGCGGCGCAGGACGGCATCGATGCGCTCCAGGCGCCCCAGGGTGCGCAGCCAGAGCGCGCCGTCGCGCACCGACAGGTCACCGCCCTGCACCAGGGTATACCCCAGGTAGTTCGCCAGATAGGCGTGCTCGAAATAGGCCTCGCTCTGCGGGCCGGGGGTGAGTACCACCACCCGCGTGTGGCCGCCCCGCCCCGGGGCGAGCCGGGTGAGGGTGCGGCGCATGGTGCGGAAGAACCCGGCCAGCCGGTGCACGTGCGAGTCGCGGAACAGGCTGGGAATGACGCGCGAGAGCACCACCCGGTTCTCCAGCGCATAGCCGGCACCGAGCGGACTCTGAGCGCGGTCGCCGATCACCCGCCACTGCCCGTCCGGCGTGCGGGTGAGGTCGGCGGCATAGTGAACGAGCGGGCGCCGACCGGCGACCTCGATGCCGTGACAGGGGAACAGGTACTCGGGATAGCCGTCGATCAGCTCGGCCGGCAGCAGGCCGCGCTTGATCAGTTCGCGCGGGCCGTAGAGGTCCAGCAGGATCATGTTGAACAGCTCGGCGCGCTGCATCAGGCCGCGCTCCAGCACCGCCCATTCCTCGCTGCGGATCAGCAGCGGCAGCAGATCCAGCTCCCAGGGCCGGGACATGCCCTTGGTGTCGCCGTTGAGGTTATAGGTGACCCCGTTGTCGCGAAACATCCGTGCCGCTTCGCGGTAGCGCTCCTCGATGCCCGCCGGACCCAGGGTGCGCAAGGCGTCCAGCAGATAGCGCCATTGCGGACGCACCTCCCCCGCGCCCGGCCGCATCTCATCGAAGCAGTTGGCGAGCGGCAGGTAATCATCGACCAGTCCCGGGCTGGCCAGGACTTCTGCGGCATTGGGAAGAGGCATGGACGGGAACTCTTGACGTGGACTCTTGGCGTGTCGCTTAGGGGGCGATTAGACACGGCGAACGCGGGGGTGACAAGGCGCAACGTCGCGTCAGCCGCGTTTGTGGTCGAGAGGGAACGAGTCATGCGGGTGATTTTACGTTCCGGCCTGATCGCTCAGGCACCGGCCGCGGTGCGCACCTCCGGCCGGTTTCCGCCGTGGGCGAGCGGCGATGGGTGTGGCTGAGGCGCATGCCGCCTCGCGTTCGACTGCAGGGGGCGACTAGCGTCGCCCTTTGCACGTCGGTCGATCCCTTCCCGGAAGTGTTCGATGATTTTGAAATCGACGATGGCGCAGCCTCCTGCGGGAGGTGAACTCGGCTTCAGGTCCAAATTCCGGCAAGCCGGGAGGATCGAGACTTTGCTGTCATCTCCGGGGATCGGGATTTCAAGATTCGGGACGCCAGGCAGGAGTGTGATAGCACGAGTCGTGACCTGCTGTGCGCCGGTCATGGCGAGCCGCAGATCGTTGGTATGCGCCCAATGGGCGAGACCGGTCAGCAGGTAGCTACCCGAGAGTCGCGGCGCACCCGGACAGGCGCCGCGCACTTTGCCTAATTCATTTACTGTCCTGGCGGTGCACAGTTGATTGTTGTCGGTGCCGTTCTCGCCGACGAAGAAGCTGTTACCCGCGATTTTTTCCGCAACACCCAGCGCATTGGTCAAGGCCACCGGATCCGGTGCGTTTGGCAGCCCGCTCGTCGATAGGGTATCGCCGTCATAAGAGGCGTCGCTGGCGTTGATCAGGATGATGTCGCAATGCGCGCACCAGTTGTCGCTGTCGATAGGGTCCGCCCACTCAGGGCTGGTCAGCCCGGCGATGTAATTATTATCGTTTGCTTTGAATGCTTCGGTGGCATCCACGCCGGCCATATAGCGCAGCGACTCCAGGTAAATTTCACTCAGCGAATTTCCCCAGTTACTGCAGGCGCCGTCGGTGAATGAAGCAAGACGGAAATCGCAACTGTCGGTCGTGATGTAATAGCCTTTGCCATCGCGATATTCGTAGCGGGCAATGCGGAAGCGGTTGAGGGTATCGACAATGCCCGTCACATTGGTAAAAGTGCCGGTCGTCGCAACGTTGACTTCGCTGCCGAACGACGAGACGTTCTTGCGCAGCACGCCGCCGGACTTATTCTTGGCGTACGACCCGGTCAGCAGGCCGAACAGGATCTGATCGTCCTCACCGTAGGTGTGCAACAGACCCACCGGCTTATAGTTGCCGGCGGGGTAGCGTTTGGTGTGTTCACTGGTCGCGGCGTCGGCGTTGACCCGTTTCTCATAGGTCAGACTAGCCGTTTGGGTGCGGATGTTCGGTTCCGGCGAGCGCAGCAGCAGCATGAAGCGCACGCTGACAATCCGCTCCCAGTCGGTCACCCGGTCGGCGGTCACATAGTCGTCGACCGACAGGCTGACGTTTTCCGCGGTGTTGCGGCCGTAGAGGACCTGGAAGTCCTCCACGTCGCGGATCAGGGTTTCAGTGATCACCCCAACCTGCCCGTCGATGAGCCCAAGGCTCCTGCGTGTCAGTGCGGGTGAATCACCAGCGGTCACAAAATAGGCGTGGACGCAACAGCGGCTGACCACCGAGCCGGGGCCGAAGATGCCGACATAGGCGCCGTCGCTGTTGTTGCAGTCGAAACTGCCGAATAAGCGGCCGGTGCAGTTGCCCGGCTCCACTGACGCGGATGGGTCATGCCGGATGCTGTCGAAATTGTCTGAGTCGTCCGGATCTGCCTGATTGGCCAGGCCGGTCACTTGAAACACTGACGTCTGGGTGCAGGCGGAATCGGCGATCACGAGCACCTCGCCGACCTCAAACCCGTGTTTGAGCCCAAGTCGCATCCGCGCCGCGGTCGCATCGTTATCGATCACGCTACGTTCGACATCAATGGCGGCACGCCGCACGATCATGATATCGGTGCCGGGTTTGGTCTGACCAGTAAAGTCGGACGGCGGGCCTTTGGTTGCGCTGGCGTCGCCGTCATAGCCTTCGATCCCGCCGGCCCGGAACAGCCAACTGCCGCCGACCTGGCCGCCTTTGACGGCGTTGCCCAGAGACGCGGTTGGGCCGCCGCAGGAGAGATAGCCGGCCATGCGCAGATCGTTGGCGATAAAATCCACCGCGAAGCGCCCATGTTCGTCGAGCCGGGCCATGGTGTCGCTCAGGATAGTGGCCTGCCTGCTCCCCGCGTAGAGTTGGCCAAAGGCGGCAATCACGACCAGGCCGAGGGTCAGTGAGATCATGGCTTCGATCAAACTGAAGCCGCGTTCAGCGGTGCCGGTGATCGGTGCCGCCGGGCGGAACCCGCGCGCAGGCCGCTCGCTCCTCATAGCCGGGTCATCACACCGTCAATGTTTTCATCGTATTCTCGTGGCGGCTATGCGTGTGATTCTAAACTCTTGGCGCGCGGACATCGTTCCTGCTCAGTCGGGGACTGGAGTCAGGCAGTGACGCGTTACGGTAATTTTACACTTGCATAAGCCATGCCATTGTGGATGCGCACCACGCGCGCCATTCCGGTCCGGTCGGTGCGACCAAGGGATAATACAACCCTATGTCGCGTATGTGTTCTTCCTGCCACGTGACGGTGATGGTGGTGGTGTGCTCCGGCAGTTCTCGGATCCCGGCACGCGCCGCGCGATTCAGGCGCGTCTCAGGCGTAAATTGGCAATTGCGCAAATTGCGAATTGATTTGCAATGCCTAGTTGGTTAGCGTGTTGGCTGCAACCTCGACCTCCGGTCTGTTGTGCTGGTTCAGCAAGATCGGCAGGGGGCTGTAGGGGCAACTTAAGTCGCCCCTATACGTCGGTAGATCGTTTCCGGGAAATCACCTAACACCTCTCCCGACACCAAGGGTTTGTCCGGATGTCAGGCGCGGAGGCGATAACAGCGTTTACCAGCAGGTATTGGTAACGTTGTTTCCCTGACTATCGAACGCTGCACTGGCCGCGGTGCTGTTGAGTTGAAAGACGGCGCAGCGGGTGTCGCCTGCTTGTCTGTTCACAGGGGTCGCATACAGGGTGAAGGTCTCGGCGGTCAGGGACTCCGTGTTGACTTGGCTGATGCCGGGGTTGTTGGGGCTCACACTGGAGATCCGGTAATGCTTCTCCATAGACCAACTGTCGTCATCCGTCGCAGCGGTGTCTTCATGGAAGGCGGGGCGGACGGTGATCGGGCTGCTGTCGGAGACCTGCGGACAGTCGCTGTGATTGTACCGGCGATAACGGCTGTAGCAGCGCTCAATCTGCTGGCTCAGCCGCACCAACGACTGCTTGGCATCGGTCCGCCGACTCTTGTAGACCTGAGCCTGGTAGGACGGGTAGGCAATGCCGGCGATGATTGCGATGAGTGTGATCACGACCAGCAATTCGACCAGCGTGAAGGCGCTGGTCTTGATCTTCGTGCTCAATGGAGTTCTACCCAGGAGCGACGGCCGCCGTTGTTCGGCGAGCCGTTCTCGGTGGTGATCTCGATGCCCGCGTCCTTGGCGCCGCTGGCGAATTTATACTCCTTGGTGCCGGCAGCCACGATGGCCGGCTCCTGGATGACCGCGACCTTGGATTTCTTGGCCGAAGGAGTGATCTTCGTGGTCTGGCCATCGACCGTGATGGTCGCGAGATCGTTGGTGTCGAAGTCCTGGTCGCCGTCAAGGTCGAACAGGATCTCGGTGATCGGCTGTCCGTCCAGGGCGTTGAGTTCGGTGAGCCAGCCGTCGCCGCTGAAATCACAGGGGAGCGTCGAGGGGATCAGCGTGGTGAAGATGATACGCCCGCCGCGCAGGATTGGTTCGGTGACCTGCATCTCGCCCTGATGGCCGTGGTCTCCAGGGCTGACCAATTCGAGGTACCAGCCCAGATGGGTGGTTGGCGGCGTCCCCTCAGGGGTCCCTGAACCCTCGTGCCACGTGATGGGGTTGGAACTGGTCACCCGCACATCATATCGGCCGACCCGTTGTTCTTGGACGATGTTTTGGCGCAGCAGGTGCCGGCGGCGGATCCCGCCGGCGCCTGCCGGCGGCACGTAGCGGTCCCACACCGCGAAGAAGTTGTGGGTGATCTCCGGGTTAGGTGTCTGGTCTTCCGTGCGGTAGTAGGAACCGGTACCGAACAGGACCAGGGTTCCCTCGTCGGGGTGCCGTATGACCTCCGGGCGCACCGTGATCGGTTGTGTCGCGCCGGGTATGAATACGGTATCGGTTTCGCTCTGGTACTCGGTGTGGCAGACATAGTTGGAACCACGCCATGGCTTCTGGGGGTCCTTGAGGACCCACTCGCAGACCTCGACCGGTTGCTGCACGACGACCTCCTGTTGGATATCCGTCTCAGCGGTGTTGAATAATGGGACACAAGTCGTTGAGTCGGAGTAGGACACCTTCCAGCCGCCGGACACGCAGGGTCCATCCGCCGCCGTGGTCGGCTCGAACCGCCACAGATTGCCCAGTAGATCGCCGGCATAGATAAAGTCGACTCGGGCATCGCCGTCATAGTCCACCGGAGCGACGCTGGCCAGCCCGTTCGGCTTTCCTGCCAAACTGTCCTGTGCGACCACCGCGCTGAGCCGCGCGCCGGTGGCGGCCTCGACGATGTAGAGCACAGCACGTCCGGCGTCGTCGGCGAAGCCGTTGCCGAAGGCGACCGCCCAGCGGCCCTCGTGATTGGTGTCCGGCAGGCGGATGATCGCGGGCTTGCTGAAGGTATAGCCCAGGTCAGGAAAGCCCGCGTCGGTTCCGGTCAGGTCCCACAACACGCGCCCGGCGGCGCTGGTCTCACTGGTTTGCAGCGCGGTTGGACTGGTGATGTCGAGCGCGAACATCCCGGCACCGCCGCCGCCCAGGCCGCTGACCAGGACGGTGCGCCAGCCCTTGGCGGCACCGAGGTAAGCATCGTGTGCCGTCGGCCCGCCGTCCGCAAAATACTGATGGCGATCATGGTAGTCGGCCTGGGTCAACAGCGCCAATTTCGGGTAAAGAACCCGTGGAACGTAGCCAAAGACTTCGCTGCCGGTGGCGGCCGCAAAGCCGTGCAGCATGCCGTCGTTGCCGCCCACGTAGAGCATGTGCGGGCGCGTGAGTTGTTCTGCTGCCTCGGCAAAGGCCGGGTAGGAAGCCGCCTCCAGGGTGGGGGGCAGATTGGCTTCGGGCACGCCGATGTAAATCGGCTCGGAATTGACCAGATCACCCAGTAAGTGGCGGCGGGGGCGCAGGTCCAGGTCCTCATGGCCGACTTCGTTGCTTTGGTCGCCACGCAGCCAGTTCAGCCGCGCCTCACCAAGGGCGCTATTCAGGGGTGTGGTATCGACCGTGCAGCTCGGACAAAGATCGCGCTTCTGGCTGCTGGCGATACCGTCCGTGTTGTCACTGGTGACATCTCCCCAGCGGAATGGGACCCCGGTGCGGGTGTCCGCATTGGTGGTGATGATGCGGCGGCTGGTCAGTTCCATGCTGTCCAACTGGTCGCGAGCGCTCCAGGCTTGAGCCGTCAGCGTGCCGTCCTCGTTTACCGGGAAGGCGAGCAGGTCGCCCGACCAGTCGCCGCTGTCATAGCGGGCCTGATAGATCTGGGTTCCCTGATTCAGGGTGATGGAGTTGGCGGCGACTGAAGCGGAGGACGAGGTGGTTGAGATCACCTCCAGAAACTCGGTGAGCGACTGACCGAGTTCCGCGGGATTGTCCGCGAAGAAGAACCCATCCGGCTGACCGTCCGGCTCGTCGATGGGCTTGGCATCCCACTCGTTGTCGCGATCCGGACGGCCGTCGTAGTCGCTGTCATTGTAGCTTCCGTACTTGGCGGCGTACCACAAGGGGTTCTCCAGCAGTTTCGCGGCGGTCGTGCCGGCATTGAAACGGCGCACGCAGTCGGCCGGTTTACGCGAAGGGTAGTCCTGCGGGTTGGACAGCAGGCTAAAGTTACCGGTACTGCCCTTGCGGATCACTTCACGGTAGACGCCGTCGCCATGCCAGGCGCCGTCGCACAGGGTGTTGGTTGGCGTGCTGCCGTTGTTGGTTCCGGTGATAGTGAATCCGAACAGCAGGCTATTGCCCGCGTAGACGTGCTGGACCGAGGTTGCCACGCGCAGTTCATTGCTCGACGCTGCACCGTAGTTGGTGTTGCTGCTGTAGGCTTGATCGTACTCGCTGCATTTGGCGCCCACACAGAACTCCAGACGCGCGATACCGTCCATGTCGTAGTCATTGCCCCAGGTCGAGTCTTCCCACAGGGCGAGGATGCGTCCACCGATCAACTGGCCCTGATCGTTCTTATCCAGGCGTTCAATGATCAGATCCACCAGGCTGCCGGCCCGCCAGCCGCTGGATGTGCGTGTCGCATCGCTGTTTGAAATCGCTTCCGCATGGGGCAGCAGCGTAATCTTACGGTCTCCCACCGTCACTTGGAAGCGCGGCAGATCGCGGGCCAGCGCCACCGCCCGGGTGTAGACGAATTGATCCCCCTTGAGATCGGTCGGTCGCAGGTCGTGGTCGTGGGCAAAATGCGCCAGCCCGGCAATCTGGAAGCCGCCCAGCAGGCTCGGCCCGTCGGGACAGATGCCCAGGGCATCGGCCAGGCCATTGATGGTCTTGGCCGAGCATTGACCGCTGGTGCCGCCGAGGACGAAGGTATTGGTCCCTGGGATGCCCTCCCACGAGCCCAAGGCGTTGGTTTTTGAGGCGACGCTGTTGGGTCCGCTGCTGCCGTCGAGTCCGCTGATATCGTTGCCGAGTTGATCATGGTCGAACGAGTTCACGCCGGTCGACAGAACGACCAGATTGCAGCGGGCACACCATTCCGCTGCGGGCATCGGCTCGCGCCATGTCACCGGTGCCAGTCCGCTGAAATAGGTGCCATAGGTACCTGAACGGTCATCGGCCGCGAAGGCATCGGTGGCGCCGGCCTTGTGTGCGAAATAGCGCAGCGCTTCGAGTTGGATTTCGGAAACCGGATTACCCCAGTTGGTACATTTGCCGTCGGTGAAAGTGAGGATGCCGTAGGTGTCGCAACCGTCTTTGTATTTGTGGGCCGCGAAGTCGTATTTGTTGATGCGGAAGGTATCGATGGTCTTGATGATGCCGGCGTTGCCGGTGAATTGTCCGGTTTGCAGGTTGATTTCGTCGCCTATGGGGGTCGGGTTGCCGGCAGCGTCTTTAGTTCCGGCGAGCGGGGCGACATTGCGGCGCAGCACGCCGCCGGACTTGTTCTTGGTATAGCTGCCGCTGATCAAACCAAAGCGCAGGCGACCGTCTTCGCCATACTCCTGCAGCAGCCCGCGGGGTTTGACCGTCACCACCGGCGGGTTTGCGTTCGAGGTGTAACGTGCGCAATTGTCTTCCTCTAATCCAGGGACGCACACCTTGACCCGCGCCTTGAACTCATCCTTATAGGAGGATGATGTTTGGTTCTTGCCGTAAGGTGCGGTCGGGTTATTCACCGCCTCACGCCAGGCGCACTCGACCACTTCGCCGGAGGCCCACATCGGCCACGAGTTGCGTGCGACCCGGATCAGCGGCGGAGATGCCGTCGTATCCACTGACTGGCTCTCCCCCGAGGTGGCCCAGGTGACATTGCAGAAGGTGATCGCGTTAATCCTTTCGTCAGTGCTGTATGGGGTATAGCGGGTCATCTCTGCGGCCCCGTTGGCAGGTGCGAAGACCTTGGCGAACGCGTGCACGTCGGTCGGCAGCAGCACCCGCTCCAGGATCGTCTCCGAGGTCGTGTCGGTAAAGCGATAACCGCCGTACAACACTTTCCGCAGGAGATCCATCCGGGTCATGCTGGCCCAATTGAGTAGATTGCCGCTCCAGGTACCGCTGCATTGATGATCGGCGGCAGCCCTGATCGGAACGAACAGGCCGGTGGTGGACCCGCCCGCCGGTGTGGTATACGAGGTATTCGCTTCGTACCCATAACACATGTCGGAGGCGAAATAGCCGAGATAGTCGTAGGCGTTATTGTAGGTGGTATCGATGGCCCCGTCGTCATTGAGGTCGGAGTAGTCGTTGTACGCCTTCTTATAGAGTTGATGATCATTGGACAGCGCAAACATCACCAGCGGGTTCACCTGATAGGTGACGGCGAAGGGAGAGGTCGCCACCCCGGCCGGCGCGGCGGCGGCCTGGATCAGGAGTATGGTCGCGGTCAGGGCGAGCCGGATCGGGTTGGAATGGGTGTTCATTGTGGTTCCTCAGTAGGCACGCCAGGCTTCCGTGGTGCGCATCCCAGCCCGCGGTCAGCGGCGAAACGTGGATTGCAGCACCACGCGGGTGGTTGGCGATCCGCCAAAACCCAGAGCAGTGATGCGAAACGAGTTGCGGCGCTCACCCACATAGCGGGTGCCGACGACCAGGCTGCCGCCTTCCTCAACTCCGGCCTCCATCTGTTCAATCATGTAGCGCGGCGGCTGGGAAACGCCGGTCAGTGTCGCTTCGTAGACTTTGGCATTCTCGATATTGAGGGTGACGGGGGCCGGCACGTCATCGGCCAGGAAGTGATAAAAACCGGTCGTGGTTTGGAACGATGGCAGGGCCGGTCGTTCCAGTAGTTCCTCGGCCGCGCGCAGCGCCGCCTCCGCCGCCTGGAACGCGAGATAGCGATCCTGCAGGTTGCCTGCCAGACGCTCGTCGGTGCGGATCGCCTTCAGGGAGGTCAGGCTGATAACGCTCATCAAGAGCAGCAGAATCATGCCGACGATCAGCGCGCTGCCCCGTTCGGGGTGGGCATTTCGTGAACTGGCCAGTGTCAAGTGAGCGTTCATGGCAAATGATTGCGCAAGGCGACCAAGCCGCCGAGGACGCGGCGCAGATGCGCGTCGGTGGGACTGGTCACCGTGGTGTCGAGCAGGGTAAAGGTTTGTTGATCCGCGGCGGCGCGTGCTCGCGTATCGGTTGAGCGCATGAGCAAAGCGAAGCGCACGCTGATGACCTGTTCCCAGTCAGTCACCTGATTGGCGGTGACATAGTCGTCGATGCTGTCCTCGCCGTCGTCGGTGGTGTCGCGTCCGTAGAGAATTTGCAGGTTTTCCACGTCCCCGACGAGATTGTCGGTCGCGATCGTGACCAGACCGCCGTGATGGCTGAGTCGCTTACGGGCCAGGGTTGGGGGGTCTGAGGCACTGATGTAGTAGGCATGGACGGCGTAGCGATTGACCACCGATCCGCGGGGGTAGGTTCCGCTCTGGGCTTTGCCGGGGGTGCTGCAATCGAAACTCCCGAACAAGGCCGACGAACAGTTACCGGGGCTCAGCGTTTCGGTGGCGGCAGCGTTGTCGTGCTCGATGGCGTCGAAGACATCGGTGGCCTCGTCATCATTGGTATTCACGACACGGGTGACCTGAAATAATCCGGTCTGTGTGCAACTGGGGTTGCTGACGACCAGGACCTCGCCGGTCTGAAACGGGTGCTGGAGTCCCAGGTTCATGATGGTGCCGCCGTTGTCCGCCTCGACCAAGGCCCGTTCCACATCGACTGCGGTATGACGCAGGATCAGTACGTCGGTGCCGTTGCGGGCCGCGCCGTCCAGTTCTTCGGGCAACGTATCGACGCCGCCCTCAAAGCCTTCGATGCCACGGGTGCTGTAGAGCCAATGGCCGTTTGCATTCACGCTGTTGCCAATCCGCGCCGAGGGTCCACCGCAGGAGAGATAACCCGCCATCCGCAGGTCACTGGATAGAAAGTCGATGGCAAAGCGACCGTTCTCGTTGATTTGAGCCTGAGTTTCGTTCAGTCGATAGGTTTTGCTGGAGCCGCGGTAGAGTTGCCCGAGGGCAGCGACGATGAACAAGCCCAGTGTCAAGGCGATCAACAGTTCGATCAGCGACAGGCCAGTGCAGGCCTGTCGACCGGTCGTGATAGACATCGCGTCGCGGCCGACCCCGGCTTTCATAGCTGGGTCCTTACACAGACTTCCTGCATTGAGGCCGGCATCTGGTGGCCCAGGCAGGAGGCGCGTGTCTCTCCCGGGTCGACCAGGTTGCCCTCAGTGCGATCGTCGTCCCACTGGACGGCAATCCGGAACAGGCGTCCTTCGCGTTGAATCATCGCGTACCAGTTGGGCAGACCGGCACCGTCGATCGCCATCCACCAACCTTTCAGGTCAAGCGTGACCGCTTGCGTGCCGGTCAGGTCGGCGAGTGCGTCGTATTGGCAGTTGCGTGAATCCGCCGAGTGGCGGGCGCTGCCGTTGCATAGGGTGGCATCATCGTAACCGCCGCCGAGTGCGGTATTGGCCGAGCCGTCGGCACCCCGATTCAGGCGCAGTTGGTCAACGATGTCATACGCCAGGCCGGTCGCCTGGGAGCGATAGCGAACGCTGTCCGCGGCGCGCAAGGTGAGTACCTGGACGGTGACCAGACCAATAAAAGCAACGACCGTGACCGCGGTGGTGACCAGGATCTCGACCATCGTGAAGCCGGGCGAGCGGTGGGACCCACGCGCGAATCGCGACAGCCGGATCGTCCCACGGGTGCGGTCGGCGTTCACGGGCAGCCTTGGCCGCTTGCGCTCTGCTCGATCCGACCCACGTAACCGAGCGTTAAGACGCGATATTCGCGGGCATCACAGAAAGTGAAGGTACCGGTCGCGTTGGGAAAGCCGTTGCTGCTGAGCGTAATCGCGGTGACCGCCGTGTCGTTTTGGTCCACCAGTTGAGTTCGCAGTGTGAACCCCGGTTCGGTGAAATTCGCGTAATGGACGAGGTCGTCAATGGCCCCGTCGTCATCCAGGTCGGCGAGAAGAATCCAGCCCGTGCTCCAGTTTGGCGGTGTCGCCGTGGAGCAGGTCAGCCCGTCGGTGGATGCGCACAACTGCACTGCACTGCTATGCCGTGCCGCCTCGCTACGTGCATACTTGAAGGATGTCATGAGCGCTGAGGTCGCCTCGCCGCGGCAGACAGTGGCCTGGATCGTGGTGAATGTCGGGACACCCACGGTGAGCGTGACGGCGACCGCACTGAGTGTCGTCAGCAGCTCGATCAGGGTGATGCCGCACATAAATTGCTTGGTTTTCATTGGTGTCTCCGATGGATTCCGCACCTGTTTCAAGGGTTGGTGCGAACCATAGCGACGGCCCCGTCGGGTACCGTAAGCCCCTAAAGTAAAGAATAGTGAAGTGCTTGTTTATTGCCGTGACTGGGGTCGCAAGTCCCCCGACCAGGGAACACCGATGGGCATCGGTCAGTCGCTCCGGCAGCGGTAAACGGAACGGTCCAGCGTGTTCGGTTTTTCGCTTTTTGTTAATGCTTATCAATGCTTATCAAGCATTGGGTGGGGAAAGCGACGGACGAAAAACCAACAGCGACGGGTATGATTTCGCCGGCAAGCGCGGCGCCCGGACACGGAGCGATCTTGGGGTGGTCGGTGTGGCAGCGTCGCGGTCGGAGGTTGCTCCGACCGCGAGTCGGTGTGTGTTTCAGGGAAACGTTCAGTCGGCCAGGAACAACTGCTCCAGATGACGCGCGACTGACTCATCCGCGTTGCTGCCGATGACGGTGAGTTCCGGCAGCGCCTGTTTGAGGCGCGGATCCGCGTTCGCCATGATGATACCGGTGCCGGCCTGGGTGAGCATCTCCAGGTCGTTCATCCCATCACCGAAGGCGAGAATCTGCGCCGGATCGATCCCCAGACGTTGCGCGACCCCGACAAGCGCGGCGCCTTTGGAGACGCCAAGGGCCATGATCTCGAGCGTCACGGGGAGCGAAAAGGTGGTGGTGACGCGATCACCGAAGCGATCCAGCGCCGACCGCTCGATTTCCAGCAAACGCTCATGATCGCCGAAGAAAAACACCTTCAGCGCATCGGTGCCGTCGATAGTCGCCAGATCGACGATGCGATAGCTGAACCCGGAGTCCTGGTGGTAGCTCAACAGATAGGGCTCGGGGCGGGCGACCAGCCAGTCAGTGGTGCGGTAGATATTGGTGTGGACGTCGGCCCAGGCGGGGTTGCTGATGAGAGCACGCACGCACGCCGGGTCCAGTGGCCAGCAATCGACCAGGCGTGATTCGCGGTCATGCACCGCGGCACCGTTGGATGAGATCAGACAGCCGTGACCTCCGAGCTGGTTGGCGTAGGTTCGGATGTCCTGAAAGTGGCGGCCCGAGGCCAGCATCAGATCGACACCGCGTTCGCGCAGCCGGGCGAGGACCAACAGGGTGAAGTCGCCGAGGCGATGCTCCGGATTGAGCAGGGTTCCGTCGAGGTCACAGACCACGAGTTTGTACATGAGCGTGTTCCTGTAGGATGGGGTGGAGCGCAGCGAAGCCCATCCTCTGCGCCTAAGGTGCCGGTCCGGTGCCGGCGGTGCGTGCCTGCAGGCGGGCCAGTTTCTTCTTGATGGCACTGGATTGGGGATTGGCCTTGAGGCCCGCCTGCAGAACGGCAACGGCCTTGTCGCTCGCGCCCTGCGCTTCATACATGTCGCTCAGTCCGGCGTAGGCGGGGGCGTATCCGGGTTTCAGCTTCAGCGCCGCGCGATAGCTCGACTCGGCCTCCCTGGGTTTCTCGATCAGGAACTTCATCTCCCCCATCTTGGTATGCATTTCCGGGAAGAGCGCGCAGGTGTCGCCCGCTTCCGAGTTATGGAACACATAGTTCAAGTCGGAAATAGCCCAGTCGTAGTTCGTTCTGGTGACCCAGTGATCCTCGCCGTCATAGAAGTAGCTGCGATTGGCCCAGATCAGGGCCCAGCAATAATGATGGAAGCCGTTGCAGCCGGACGCGTCCAGCGCCCGGATTTTGGCGCGGATGTGGGGGTCGGGAATCTGTTCCACCTTGTTTTCGGTTTTTCTTGCCGCAGTCGCAAACCGGCACCAGGCGGGGATCATGGCCCACTCCGCCGCGCTCGCCTGTGGGTCGCCCGCTACGGCTGATCCGGCGCCCGGCAGGCCGTTCAGCACGATCATGGTCAGCAGTAAACAGGTTCGCAGGGTGCACATGGGTCGCCTCGAGCGTTGTCCGTTATGATCATGTTCTCGTTGGCTCACCGCGCCGGTCGCGGGAGGATGCGTTGCACCGTGCGCGCTCATTGCCCACAACGGGTGGCGTTCGGCGTCGCGATCGGCCGCCAGCGCCGCCCGTCGTTCCGCAACAGGTCTTCGGCCGCCTCCGGTCCCCAGGTGCCGGCGGCATAGTTGGGGAAGTTGCGGGCCGGCAGGGCCTGCCAGACGTCCATCACCGACTCGACGATCTCCCAGCCTTTCTCGACCGTATCGGCGTGCTTGAATAGCGTGGCGTCCCCGTGCATGCAGTCGTAGATCAGCGTCTCGTAGCCGGTGGCGGGAGCATTGCCGAAATAGTCCGCGTAACAGAAGTCCATGTTGACGGTGCCGATGCGCATGGTCGGCCCCGGGACCTTGGCGCTGAAGCCCAACTGGATGCCCTCGTCCGGTTGGATGCGCAGCACCATCATGTCCGGATTCATGTCCTCGAGATCCATGCCCTTGAACATGGTGGTCGGCGCCTTTTTGAACTGAATAGCGACCTCGGTGTATTGGGCGGGCAGGCGTTTGCCGGTACGCAGATAAAACGGTACGCCGGCCCACCGCCAGTTGTCCATGGTGAGTTTCAGCGCGGCGAAGGTCTCGGTGCGGGAATTCGGAGCCACTCCGGGCGAGCTGCGATAGGCTTGCACCTGCTCCCCGTTCGGCATACTGCCCTCGCCATATTGCCCGCGTACCGCGTGAGTCAGCACCTGTTCCGGGGTCAGCGGCTGGATGGCGTCCAGGACCTTGTTGATCTCGTCGCGGACCGCGCAGGAGTCGAATGAGTTGGGCGGTTCCATTGCCAGAAAACCCAGGAGGACCAGCAGGTGGTTGGGAATCATGTCGCGCAGGGCACCGGCTTCCTCGTAATAGGCCCCGCGGTGTTCGACGCCCACCGATTCGGCCACCGTAATCTGCACATGGTCGATATGCTGGCGGTTCCACAGGGGCTCGATGAAGCCGTTGGAGAACCGGAAGACCATGATGTTCTGAACCGTCTCTTTGCCGAGATAGTGGTCGATGCGGTAGATCTGCTCCTCGTCCAAGGTCTCATGGAGCATCCGGTTGAGATCCTGAGCCGACTCCAGATCGTGGCCGAAGGGCTTCTCGATGATCACCCGGCGCCAATCGTCCGGGGCCTCGGCGGTGAGTCCGACCTCACCCAGCAAACGGGTGATGCCGCCGAACAGGCTGGGCGGAACGGCGAGATAGAACAGATAGTTGCCCTCGGTGCCGCGCTCGGCGTCGAGGCGCGTGAGATGCTCGCACAGCGCCATGTGACTCTCGACGTCGGTGAAGTCGGCCTTCATGTAGTGCAGTTGGCTGCACAGCCGATCCCAGGTTTGCTGGTTCCAGGCGCTCCCGACGTGTTGGCGGACCTCGGCGGCCAGCAGGTCGCGGTAAGCGCCGTCATCCAACTCCAGCCGGTCGAGCCCGAGGACCGCGAAGGTGTCCGGCAGCAGTCCGCCGTGGCACAGGTGGAACAGTGCCGGGATCAGCTTGCGCTTGGTCAGATCACCCCCGGCGCCGAAGATGATCATGACGCAGGGCGGGGCCGGTGCGGCTGTCTCGGAACTCATGTGCTGGTGTGACACGGGGTTCTCCTGAGGTCGGCTAAGCAAAAATTATAGGGCCTTGGGTTGTTCGTGATGCCCGCCGAACTGGTAGCGCATGGCCGAGAGCAACTGATTGGCGAAGTCGGCCTCGCCGCGGGAGTTGAAACGTTCATAGAGCGCGGTCGTCAGCAGCGGCGCCGGGGTTCCGGTTTCGATGGCGGCGAGTGCCGTCCAGCGCCCCTCGCCGGAGTCCGACACCCGTCCGCCGAACTGCTTGAGGTGCGGATCGGCCAGCAGGGCGTTGGCGCTCAGATCCAGCAGCCAGGAGGCGACGACGCTGCCGCGCCGCCACAACTCGGCGACCGCGGCCAGGTCGATGTCGTACTGATAGTGCTCCGGATTGCTCAAGGGCGCGGTCTCGGCATCGGCCGGCCGGTCGGCGCGGCCGACGCCGGCATGTTTGAGGAGATTGAAGCCCTCCGCATAGGCGGCCATCAGGGCGTACTCGATGCCGTTGTGGACCATCTTCACGAAGTGACCGGCGCCGTTCTGGCCGCAGTGCAGATAGCCATGTTCGGCGCGGCTCGGCGGGCCGTCGCGTCCGGTGGTGCGCTCGATAGCGCCGATGCCGGGGGCAAGGGTGGCGAAGATGGGGTCGAGACGCTCCACGGCCTCGGTATCGCCGCCGATCATCAGGCAGTAACCGCGCTCCAGTCCCCAGACGCCGCCGCTCGTGCCGCAGTCGACGAAGTGAATACCCCGGGGCCGCAGCCGGTCGGCATGAGCCAGGTCGTCGCGATAATTGGAGTTTCCCCCGTCGATCAGGGTGTCGCCCGCGCTCAGGTGGGGTACCAGGTCATCGATGACATGATCGACCACGGCGGCCGGCACCATGATCCAGGCGTTGCGCGGCGGGGTGAGCAGGGCGCAGAAATCGGCCAGGTCGGCGGCGGCCACCGCCCCCTCCGCGACCAGCGCGGCAGCCGCCGCGGCATCCCGATCGTAGACCACACATTGGTGCCCGGCGCGCAGCAAGCGCAGGACCATATTGGCGCCCATCCGGCCGAGACCGATCATTCCGAGTTGCATGGCGTGATTCCTCTGGTTGATGTACGACACCGGGTTTCAGGTCCGCTTGATTTCAATGGTTGCGCGTACACTGGCCGGTGCTTCGAGCACCACCAGGCTGCGCGGCCCGACCCGGATGCATCCGGCGACGAGCGGTGCCGGGATATCCGGCGGATAGACGCCCGGTTCCGCGGTGGTGTCGACCGCCAGGGTCCAACGCCGACCCGGCAGCACCGGTACCGCGAACGTCTGCGCTTCCTCCCTCATGTTGAGCATCGCGTGCAGCGGCGGTTCCTCCGCCGTGGTTCCGGCCAGGGTGAAGGCGAGGGTGCGGGCCGCGGGATCATCCCAGGCGGGGGCGTCGAGGCTGACCCCGTGCCAGGCAATGTCGGGCAGCGTCTGGCCGGATTCGGGCCGGCCGGTGAGAAAGCGGTCGCGCGTCAGGCTCGGGTGGCGTCGGCGCAGACAGATCATGCCGCGGACGAAGTTCAGCATGGGCTGGTTCGTCTGCACCTGGTCCCAGTCGAACCAGGACAAGGCGTTGTTCTGGCAGTAGGTGTTGTTGTTGCCGCGCTGGGTGTGCAGGACTTCGTCGCCCGCCAGCAGCATCGGCACCCCCTGGCTCAGCATCAGGATACCGATGAAGTTACGGGCCTGGCGGCGGCGCAACGCCAGAATGTCCGGGTCGTCGCTCGGCCCTTCGACGCCGCAGTTCCAACTGATGTTGTGATCCCCGCCGTCGCGGTTCTGTTCTCCATTGGATTCGTTGTGCTTACGGTCGTAGCTCACCAGATCCCAAAGGCTGAAGCCGTCATGGCAGGTGATGAAGTTCACCGAATTGATGGGCAGGCGCCCGCGCGCTTCATAGAGGTCGCTCGAACCGGCCAGGCGGGTGGCCACCTCCGGGATCAGGCCAGGGTCGCCGCGCACGAACGCGCGCATCAGGTCCCGATAGCGTCCGTTCCACTCGGCCCAGCGGAAGCCCGGGAAGTCACCTACCTGATAGAGTCCGGCCGCGTCCCAAGCCTCGGCGATGATGTGGGCGCGGTGCAGGTAGGGTGACAACTCGGTTTGCCACAGCAAGGGGGCGTGGTATTGCGGATTGCCGTCCTCGCCGCGGGCCAACGCGCTGGCCAGGTCGAAGCGGAAGCCGTCCACGTGCATCTGCTGCACCCAGTACAGCAGCGAGTCCACCAGGAAGCGGGTGACGATCGGATGGTTACAGTTGACGGTGTTGCCGCAGCCGGTGTAATCCCGATACAGTCGCCGGTCATCGAAGTCCAGGTGATAGAAGACCTCGTTGCCCAGGCCCTTGAGGTTGATGGTCGGCCCGTCCACGCCGCCCTCGGCGGTGTGGTTGAAGACGACATCCAGCAGGACTCCGATCCCGGCCCGGTGCAGGGCCTTGACCAAATCGCGGAACTCATCACGGGCGCGTGCCTGATCCACGGCGAAGTGGGGGTGGGGAGCGAAGAAGCTGTGCGTGCTGTAGCCCCAGTAGTTCGTCAGCCCGCGCCCGGCGGTATCGGGCGGGACATCCTGGGGGTCGAACGCCATGATCGGCAGCAGTTCCACATGGGTGATGCCGAGTTGCTGGAGATAGGGGATCTTCTCGATGAGCGCCCGATAGGTGCCCGGGTGAGTGGTGCCAGAGGCGGGGTGGCGGGTGAAACCGGCCAAATGCATCTCATAGATGACCGCGCGGTTCATCGGGACGTGAATGGGCGCATCGCCCTCCCAATCATAGTCGTCACGTACCACCATGGCGCGCATGGCGCTGTCCAGATTGTCGCCGCGGACCCGAGCGCGTTTGCGGTCCCACAGGCGATCACTCACGGTGGTCGCCCAGGGGTCCAGGAGCGCCTTGCCGGGGTCGAACCGACAGCCGCTCTCGCGGGTGTCGCACGGACCCGCGGCGCGCCAGTTGTAGTAGGTACCGTTGGGGAGTCCCAGCACCAGCACATGCCAGAAGTAGAAGGTTCGGTTGACCCTGGGGTCGAGTGAGATGATCTGGAAGGGCGCGGCGGCCTCGACGTGATCGAACAGCAGGAGCTCCAGCCGGTCGGCCAGCCGGCTGAAGACGCAAAAGTTGACTCCCGCCGCGGTGACGGTGGCGCCGCCCTGATCCCAGTGGCCGGGTGCAATCTGATAGTGGGGCTGGTTCATCCGCATACCCGCCTGACTAAGCCCGGGCCCCGCGCATGAAGTGTTCGAGCAGGGCGCTGGTGGAGCCGTCATGATCTGCGCCGATCCGGCCCTCCTGCAACTCCTTCAGGATGACCCCGGCGAGCTGTTTGCCCAGTTCCACGCCCCACTGATCGAATGAGTTGACGCCCCAGAGAATGCCCTGGGTGAAGATGCGGTGTTCATAGAGTGCGATCAGGGCGCCCAGGGTGTGCGGCGTGAGGCGCTCCATGAGGATGCTGTTGGTCGGCCGGTTGCCGGGGAAGGTGCGGTGACTGGCCAGGAACCGCGCGCGCTCCTCCGGCATCCCGGCGGCCCGCAACTCGGCCAGGGCCTCCTCGAAGGTGCGCCCGCGCATCAGCGCCTCGGTCTGGGCGAAATAGTTTGCCATGAACTTGGCGTGGTGGTCGCCCAGCGGGTTATGGCTATGGATGGCGCCGATGAAGTCTGCCGGGATCAACTGAGTGCCCTGATGGATGAGCTGATAAAAGGCGTGCTGGCCGTCGGTGCCGGGTTCACCCCAGACCACGGGGCCGGTGCTGTAGTCTACGGCGACCCCGTCGCGGGTGACCCGCTTGCCGTTGCTCTCCATGTCGCCCTGTTGCAGATAGGCGGGCAGGAAGCGCAGATACTGGTCATAGGGCAGCACGGCGTGCGTGCGGGCGCCGGCGAAGTTGGCATACCAGACCCCGATCAGGCCCAGGATGGCGGGGATGTTTTCACTGAGGTCCGCATCCCGGAAGTGCTCGTCCATCGCATGGGCGCCTTCCAGCAGTTCCACGAAACGGTCGAAGCCGACGGCCAGGGCGATCGGCAGGCCGATGGCGGACCACAGTGAGTAGCGTCCACCCACCCAGTCCCAGAAGCCGAACATGTTGGCGGTGTCGATACCGAATTCCGTGACCTTGTCGCCATTGGTCGAGACAGCCACGAAGTGACGGGCCACCGCCGCCGGGTCCTGCAGCGCCGCCAGGGTCCAGTCCCGCGCGCTGTTGGCGTTGGTCATGGTTTCCTGGGTGGTGAAGGTCTTGGAGGCCACCACGAAGAGGGTGGTGGCGGGGTCGAGATGGCGGACGGTCTCGGCAAGGTGGGTGCCGTCGACGTTGGATACGAAATGGACGCGCAGCGTGTCGCTGAGGTAAGGACCCAGCGCGGCGCAGACCATCTTGGGTCCGAGGTTGGATCCGCCGATACCGATGTTGACCACGTCGGTGATGGCGCGGCCCGTGAAACCCTTCCAGTCGCCGGAGCGGACCTGCGCGACGAATACGGCCATGCGTTCCAGCACCGCGTTGATTTGCGGCATCACGTCCGCGCCATCGACATAGATCGGCCGGTTCGACCGGTTGCGCAGGGCCACGTGGAGCACGGCCCGTTGCTCGGTGTTGTTGATTTGGTCGCCCGCGAACATGCGTCGGGTCCAGCCCTGCAGATCCACTGCCGCCGCCAGGTCGAACAGGAGTTGGAGGGTCTGGGGCTCGATCAGGTTCTTGGAGAAGTCGACCCGCAGCCCGGCGGCGGATAGTGTCATGGCCGCGGCGCGCTTGGGGTCGGCGGCGAACAGGTCACGCATCCGCGTGTCTTGCAGCTGCTGCCAGTGCCGTTCCAGGGCCTGCCATTGGGGGGTCTGTGTGACGAGCGACATGGGCTTCTCCTTTGGTTGATTGCTTCTTTTGATGACGGCGTTCGTTTGGTTCGGTCGGTGCGCGGCCGCGAGGTCAAGGTGCGGCGCCGTGCGGATCGTGCCAAGCCTAGCACGACCGGTGGTTCCCGGCTGGCCGCAATTGGGCCGCCTCAGTCGGCGTCGTCGAGCCCGTTGCGCCAGTCCTGATCTTCCCGATCGAACAGCCGGCTGGCCTCTGCCGGTCCCCAGGACCCGGCAGCGTAGGTCGGAATGTAGTCCCGCTCGGTGGCCCACAACTGCAACACCGGGTCCACCACCTGCCACGCCCAGTTGACCTCATCGGCACGCAGGAAGTGGGTGTGATCCCCGCCGATCACATCCAGGATCAGGGCCTCGTAGGCCTCGTTGTGCTCCGGGGACAGCGTGCAGGAGGAGGCGTCCAGGCGTTCGGTGCGGGTGCGCATCTCAAGCCCCGGCTGCTTGACCTGGAGTTCCAGGCGCATGCACTCGTGCGGCTGCAGGTTGAGCAGAATCCAGTTCGGCTTGAGCCGTGTGATGGGGGTCGGTTGGAACAACTGTTGCGGCGGGTGCTTGAAGCGGATGGCGATCATGGAGTTGGTGCCGGTCAGTCGCTTGCCGGTGCGCAGATAAAAGGGGACGTTGCGCCAGCGCCAGTTGTCGATGTAAAGCTTGAGTGCCGCGTAGGTCTCGGTCGTGCTGTTCGCGGCAATCCCCGGTTCTTCCAGGTACCCCGGCACCTTGCCCTGGGGATGCTGGCCCGGTGCGTACTGGGCGCGCAACGCCTGGGCGTGGACCGCCGAGCGCGCGATCGGCCGGATCGAGCGCAGCACCTTCACCTTCTCATCGCGCAGGGCCTCGGCGTCCAGACTGGGCGGCGGCTCCATGGCGACCAGGGTGAGCAACTGCAGCAGGTGGCTTTGAATCATGTCGCGCAGTGCCCCCACCCCGTCATAAAAGCCCGCGCGCTCGCCGATGCCCTGTGACTCGGCGTGGGAGATCTGCACATGATCGATATAGTTGCGATTCCACAAGGGTTCGAGCATGAGGTTGGCGAAGCGGAACACCAGGATGTTTTGCACCGTGCTCTTGCCGAGATAGTGATCGATCCGGTAGACCTGGTCCTCGGTGAAGCAGCGGCGCAGGTGTTGGTCCAGGATGCGGGCGCTCTCCTGATCGAAGCCGAAGGGTTTTTCCACGACCAGGCGGGACCAGCCGTGGTCCTGCGCATGCAGTCCCCGCGCCGTCAGTTGTTCCGCCACGATGGCGTAATGATGCGGTGCGATGGCCAGATAAAAAACCCGGTTGTTCGGGAACTGCGCTTCGTCGCGCAAGCGCCGGGCGAGTTCGGCATAGCCCGCGGGGGTCTCCAGGTCACCCTCGGCGAAATGCAGGCGGGCCAGCAGCGGCTCCAGCACCGCCGCTTGCGGGCCGCCCTTGATCCGCGCGGCCAGAATGCCCTGGACCACGTCGCGCCACTGCGCATCCGACCAGGGCCGACGGCCGCAGCCGAGGATGCGGGTCTGCGGATGCAGGTGCCTCGCCGCTTCCAGATAATAGAGTGCCGGCAGGAGCTTGAGACCCGCCAGGTTGCCGGTCGCCCCGAAGATGACAAGCGTGCATGAATCCAACATGGCAGCCCCTTTCGACGAAGGAAAAATGTGCTAACGTGGCCGTCGTCAAAAAACCGCCACAACTGATGGCAACCCCAATCCACCCCAAGGACGCCCGCGGCGTCCTGCCAGATGCAGGGACTCGTTATGGACCAATCACCCGATCGGCACCCGAGCCTGGCCGGCTTGCGGGTCCTGGTAGCCAGCAGCGAGGCGCACCCCCTGATCAAGACCGGCGGCCTGGCCGACGTGGCCGGCAGCTTGCCCATCGCCCTGCATGATCTCGGGCACGACGCCCGGTTGATTATGCCCGGCTATCCGCGTGCTGCACGACAGTTGCGTGAGTCCAGCGCGCTCTGCGAGGTTGCTATCGCGGGGGCCAAGGGCGCGGTGAGCATCATTGAGGGCCGTCTCCCGGACCATGAAGTGCCGGTCTATCTGGTCGATGCGCCTGAGTATTTCTGCCGTGAGGGCAATCCCTATACGGACCTGTCCGGGCGCGACTGGGGCGATAACGCGGAGCGCTTCCTGTTGTTCAGCCGGGTCGTGGCGCAGCTGGCCGCGGGACTGCCCGCGCTCGGCTGGCGCCCCGATGTGCTGCATGCCAACGACTGGCAGACGGCGCTCGCCCCGGCGCTGCTGCACGGTGTTCCGGAGCGCCCGGCGACCGTCTTCACGATTCACAATCTGGCGTACCAGGGGCTCTTCGACCGCGCGACCTTCGACCGCATCGGTCTGCCCCTGGCCCTGTGGAGCGTGGGTGGGCTCGAGTTCCATCAGCGGATGTCCTTCATCAAGGGCGGGATCGTCTTCGCGGATCGGGTCAACACCGTCAGTCCGACCTATGCGGAGGAGGTGCGCACGGTGCGCGGCGGCTGCGGGCTGGAAGGGCTGCTGCGCCAGATCGGTTCACGCTTTTCGGGCATTCTGAACGGAATCGACTATCGGGACTGGAATCCCGCCACCGATCCGCTGATTCTCCAGAACTATGAGGCGGCGACCTTCAATCTGAAGGCGGAAAACAAACTGGATCTCCAGCGCGAGTTCGGGCTGACCCGCAATGAAGGCGCCTTCCTGATGGGCTATGTGGGCCGCTTGGTGGAACAGAAGGGGCTGGACCTGATTCTCGGCGTTCTGCCGGGGTTGCTGCAGGATCCGGATGTGCAGTTCGTGGTCCAGGCTTCCGGCGAACGGCCGCTCGAAGAGGCGCTTCAGGCCCTGGCGACCGAGCGTCCGCGTCAGGTCGGGGTGTCCTTCGGTTACGACGAGACGCGCGCGCACCGCATCGAGGCCGGCTGTGACGCCTTTCTGATGCCGTCGCGGTTCGAGCCCTGCGGGCTCAATCAGCTCTACAGCTTGCGCTACGGCACGCCGCCGATCGTCCACCGTACCGGCGGCCTGGCCGATACGGTGGTCCATGCCGGCGCCGAGACGCTGGCGGCCGGGGTCGCGACCGGTTTCCTGTTCGACGAGCCGAGCGTGGCCGCGCTCGGGCAGGCGCTGAGGCAGGCGCTGGCGCTGTACCGCGGCAATCCGGACGGCTGGCGCGCCTTGGCGATCACCGGGATGGCGCGGGATTTCAGTTGGGAGGCCAGCGCGCGCTCCTACGTCAGACTCTACGAGGAGGCGATCGCCGATCGGCGCATAGCCACGGCCGGGGTGATCGAGGCGGCGCCGGCCTGATATCCGGGCGCGGTTGGCATCGCGGGTTGCGGCGAGGTCGGGGGACGCGCCCGGATTCGAATCAGGAAACAGGTTTGTAAAGCAACCGGTGCAGCGGGTTGCCAACAATTCCAAATTTGGGCGGCATCGCGCGACCTCTGGTGGATGCGGCGCGCGCGACCGACATGCCGGGTCCCTGACACCGAGCGGCGCGCCTTATCCCCCCTAGAGCCGGTTTCGTAGGGTGGATAAGCGCAGCGCATCCACCATCGGCCTCGCTGCCGACACGCTGTTGGTGCTGGCCACCCAAATTTGGAACTGCTGGAGAATCGCTTGACAACCATTTTTTCGGCATGTTTAATTTATGCTGAAGTTTCTGGGTTCTGAAAACTGCCCGAGGTTAGGCAATTGGGGCGGGGAGTTTTCGCGGGGTTGGGCTGGATTTGGGTAAACCCCTCGAAAATCCCCCGCCCCTCTGGTAACCCCTAGAAAAGCCGAAAACTTCAGATATGGGATAGGGAGTATTTTCAGTGTGTAATTGCATGCGCTGCCTATTTGCTCGTAAAGGTCCGGGCGGCCCCGGTTATCGTTCTGGTTATGCTCCGCGAAAAGTGTGCGGTTCGCGCGTCAACGCCGACAGGATACCGGCAATCCCCGTAGTGGATCCTTATTCTTGCGGCCGCAAAAATAGTCGATGTCATTCGGGCAGCAACGCCGCGTATGGCGTTCTCCGTGGCGATCCGCGACGACTTGGGCACCCGTCGCGCCGCCGCTCCCGAATAAACCTAAGAAGATGTCCGAGTTCGGCAAGGCGCAGACCTAATAGGGACTGCAGCCGTCCGGCTGGCCGCTACGCGGTCGTGGGTATTCCCTTTCACACACTGCTCGCTCCCTTGCACCACGCAAACGAGAAAGCCAACATGTCCCGCCGGAGCGTCGTCCCGGTGAGGCCAGTCGCTGGTTGGCTAGGGCGACGCCACTGGGTGTTGGTCCGCGATCACACTTATTTTTGCTTTGGGTTGGGCTGGGAATGTCTGCATTACAAGGCGATCTGGTCGCGCGTTTGCGAAAACGAATCCGCGCCTGATTGCGCTCCCGGTCACGGGCAAGCGCCTGCAGAACTTGTCCGAGCGGATCGCGGAGGCCAAGCGCAACGGCATGCGTTGGTACGGCGGCACGCAGACGCTGTGTCTGCCCAGCACGACCTCCACGGGGTGGAGGCCCAACGTCAGTTGAGCGACCTGGTCATCGCGCCTACCACCCCTCGGTTCTTCGCGCTGCACTCCCTCCCGTCCCTGACGGTGCACCGCTCCCGCAAAGGCCGGGTCACGCTACTGCGCTCGGTCGCTTCGTGCCTCACAATCTTCTTCGATTGCGTGGCGCCGGTGCGCCGCATGCTGTGGTCCGAGCGCAATTATGCCGGGCCCCTGCCGCTGGCCTCCCCCGTTCTTAATTCCCACGAGGACCGGGAATGCCTTGTGGACCAGCTAGCCTTGATGACCTGAAATGGCTAACGCGGAGAAATGACCTCATACCTGGCTATTTGAGGACGATGCATTAACGTGCATCCGACTCCGCGAACTGGAGATTTCGAGCAACATGAAAGACATGATGTCGTCTCATCGGCCCCATGCGGACACATTGAGGATCGACGACTTGAGCGGTCAACGAATCAACTGGGAAACGCTTGCGACGTTCGATGAACTTCTACGGCAGGCGGCGGAGTGCACGCCGGATCGGACGGCCTTCCGCTTTTCCGAGAAGTTAGAGGGCTCGGCCCGGACGATAACTTACCGGGATTTGGACCTGGGCGCCAGACGAATCGCTAAGGTGCTGCAGGACAGGTACCTCGATAATCAGCGAGCCCTTCTCGTATTTCCGCCGGGACTTGAGTTCATCGTAGCTTTTTTCGGCTGCCTTTACGCCGGTACGATGGCCGTGCCTACATATCCCTTCAGTTCCGCGCGAACGGCCGAGCGATTTAAGTCGATTTCTCGGGATGCCGGGATTGCGGGCATCATCGGCAATGCCGTAAGCCTCGAACGGCTACGGAAGCACTCCGGCCAGGTCGCCAACCACCTTGAAGTGGCCGAACTCGCCTACGAAGGCATGCTCCAGGAGGATCCCGATCGGTACCGGGAGCGTTCCGGGACCAGGGAAGACATCGCGTTCCTCCAATATACGTCAGGCTCGACCGGTGAGCCCAAAGGCGTCATGGTTAGTCATGGCAATTTATTGCACAACAGCCATCTGATTTCCCTGGCGTCCGGCAGCGGAGCGATGCGTGGTGTGTCTTGGCTGCCCCATTATCACGATATGGGACTGGTCGGTTGCATTTTGCAAACCGTCTATGCCGAAGGCGCGCTTCATTTGATGCCCCCGAACGCATTCGTTGCTCGACCGCTTCGCTGGCTACAGGCGATATCCGATAGCCAAGCGACTCTCACGTCCGCTCCAAATTTTGCATATCAACTGTGTGTAGACATGATCGACCCGAAAGACCGGGATCGACTGGACCTTAGCAGTCTCCGACTGGCCTTTAACGGGGCCGAGCCAGTGCGCGCGGATACTATTCGGCAGTTTTGCGACTATTTCGAGCCTTGCGGCTTTAGAGCAGAAGCCATGGCGCCATGCTACGGTATGGCCGAGACCACATTGATCGTGACCGCCAGCTCGCCCGCCGAGCAGCCCCAGGTGCGCGTATTCGACTCGCGTGCGATCACGCAGCAGCGATTGGAATCCGCTGCGGACGACCGCGCCCCCGCCTGTGCGGTGGTCGGCTGCGGTAAAATACTACCGGACATGGATGTACGCATTGTCGATCCCGAAACGAAGAAGCCGAGAGCCGAGGCCGAGATCGGCGAGATCTGGGTAAGTGGCCCTAGCGTGACCAAAGGTTATTGGGGGCGTCCGACGGAAACCGCAGCGATATTTGCAAACCGCCTGCCTGGTAGCGAATCGACATACCTGCGAACCAGGGACATCGGTTTCCTTCTCGCTGAGGAGCTATTCGTCCTCGGGCGTAGCGACAGTGCGATTATTGTCAGGGGCCGCAATCTCTACCCGCAGGACATAGAGGCAAGCGTCGAAAAGAGCGATCCGGCAATCGACTTCCCCGGCGCGGTCGCTTTCGGTATCGAGATCGACGGCGAACAACGCGTCGCGGTCGTGGCCGAGATACGCCGAAGCCATCTTCGCGCATTAGATTTTGATGCGGTCTGCGAGGCCGTTCGCCGCTCTGTATTTGAGTCGCACGATGTGCAGATTTATACATTGTCCTTGGCTCCTACAGGTGCGATCTTCCGCACCACAAGCGGCAAGGTGCGCCGGGAGGTCTGTCGCCAGGCGTACCTCAATGGCTCATTGCACACGATTCACGTCGATGTGTGCGACGACGAGCCGATCAGCCTCTACGGTCTACCGTTGCCGGACGGGGCTTCAGCCGACGCCCCACGCACGTCCTCCGAGATGGCGGATTATATTCGCCGAACGCTCGCGGCAGGGCTGAAATTAGGGATCGAAGCGTTGACCTCGGAAACGGAACTGAGCACCCTTGGTATGGACTCTATCACCCGGATTCAAGTGGTGACAGAATTAAGCGAAAACCTTGGTGTTGACATAGCGTTATCCGAATTGGTCGAATGCCGCACACTTGGCTCGCTGATCGAGAAATTTAGCGAATTGAGCATCCGCCGAGAGCACGTAGTCGATTCGCAGCGTCCGGGCGTCACCGCTGTGTTGGAGCCGGACCGCGCGAACGATCCATTTCCGCTTACGTCGGTCCAGGAAGCCTATTGGATGGGAAGGCAAGGCGCCTTCGAGATCGGCAATGTGTCGACCCACGGTTATGTAGAAATCGACGCCGTAAACCTCGACCTGACACGACTGACGGAAGCGTGGGAGTCGGTTGTCAGACGTCACGGAATGCTCAGAACCGTTATCTTAGGTGACGGACGACAACAGACTTTAGCCGAGGCCCCGGCATACGCGATCGAAGTGGCACGGTTGGACGGCCTGTCGCAGGATGAGCGCCAGGTCCGTTTGACTCAAATCAGGGACGAAATGTCACATCAAGTGCTGCCCTGTCACATCTGGCCGTTATTCGATATCCGGGTGTCGGACCTCGGGACTACGCAACGGCTTCACTTGAGCATCGATCTTCTTATCGCGGATCTTGGCAGCTTGATGATGGTGATGCAGCAGTGGAAGGCGATCTACGACGGACGGTACATCGATCCCCCGCCGACCATCACCTTTCGAGATTACGTTCTGGCCGAGAAAAAATTCGAGCAAACGGCACCCTTTCAGGACGCGCAGCGTTATTGGCTGGATCGCCTGCACCAACTGCCGCCAGCACCGAATCTGCCTCTGGCTAAGGCTCCGCGGGACGTGGCCCAGGGGCAATTCGTCCGACGTGCATTCAAGCTGGAGCGCGAGCGATCTCAAACTCTCAAAAAACACGCATCGCAGTCTGGCCTCACTGTGACAGTTGCACTGATCGCAGCATTTTCCGAAGTCCTCGCGCGCTGGTCGGCCTCGACTCAGTTTACTCTGAACCTGACCTGCATACGCCGCCTACCCGTCCATCCCGAAGTCGACCGGCTGGTTGGCGATTTTACATCGATCATGCCACTCCATGTGGACGCGACGCCGCGCGCTTCTTTTAAAGAGCGCGCCGCGGTCATTCAACGCCAACTCTGGGCCGACCTCGACCGCCGGTGGGCCGACGGCATTGAGATTCTCAGGCATCTCCGTAGGGTCGCCGGCCAATCGCTCGGTTTCCCTGTCGTATTTACCAGCGGTGCGGACCTAAAAGCGGCCGGGTACGACGCATCGTCCTTTACTGCCTTTGGCGACATCGTTTACAGCGTTAGCCAGACACCTCAGGTTTGGCTCGACCATCAAGTGATCGAGATCGGCGACGCGCTTTACCTAAGTTGGGATGCGGTGGATGAGCTGTTTCCCCATCGGCTGATCGACGATATGTTTTGCGCGTATCGGACTCTCGTAAAGCGTCTGGCGGACAGCGCCGCCCCCTGGGATGCCGGCTTTCAGAACCTGATTCCAGACTACCAGCTCAAGCTTCGCCGCGAAGCCAACGCTACGGCCCAGGCGTATCCCCGTCGGTTGCTGTTTGAAGGAATCTATGAGCAGGTGCGGCGGGATCCTGACGCGCTCGCGGTGATCTCATCCGAACGCACGATAACGTATCGCGAGCTATGGGGAACGGCGCAACAAATCGCAGATGAGCTACGACAGCAGGGATCGGCCAAACCGGAGTGCCTCATAGCCGTTGTCATGGCAAAAGGATGGGAGCAGATACCGGCGGTATTGGCGGTACAGTTGGCGGGTAGTGCCTATCTTCCCGTCGACCCTGACTTACCGGAGCAGCGTCGCAACCTGCTCCTGGAAAGCGGCCGCGTAAGCTGTGTGCTGACGCAGTCAAGAATGATCGATCGCCTAGCGTTTCCCGGTGGAACACGGCGGATTTGCGTGGATAGGTATCTCGCTCGCCCGGGCGAGATCGCTTTCTGCCCCGCGTCTATTCTTCGCCCGGAAGACTTGGCATATGTCATCTATACTTCCGGTTCGACCGGCATCCCCAAAGGGGTTATGATCGATCATCTGAGTGCGATGAACACCATAGAGGACATTAACGAGCGCTTCGGCGTTGGCCCGAGGGATCGCGTGCTTGCCCTGTCAGCATTGAATTTCGATCTCTCGGTCTACGACATCTTTGGTCTCCTTAGCGCAGGCGGGGCCTTAGTCTTGCCAGAACATGAGCGAGCCAAAGATCCGCAACACTGGCTCGATCTCATGGCCGAGCATGATGTTACGATCTGGAACACGGTACCTGCCCTGCTGCAGATGGCTGTCACGTACGCCGCAGGTCATAACCGACGCTTCTCGAACGCTCTGCGTCTCGCGATGATCAGCGGCGATTGGATACCGACCGATCTTCCTTCTCGCTTAAGGGAGGTTGCCGAGCTGTCCGGACCGGTTATCAGCCTCGGCGGGGCCACGGAGGCATCCATTTGGTCGATTTGGCATCCTATCACATCCCAAGATGCCGAGCGCTGTAGCATCCCTTATGGTAAGCCGCTGCGAAATCAGACGTTTCACGTCCTGGACGACTTTATGCAAGACATGCCTGTATGGGTCCCGGGCGAACTTTATATCGGTGGCGCCGGATTGGCCCGCGGATACTGGCAGGACCCCGAGAAGACCGCTTCCAAATTCGTCATGCATCTCAATACGAACGAGCGCGTTTACAAGACGGGAGATATCGGTCGCTATCTCCCGGACGGCAGCATCGAGTTTCTGGGGCGGCGCGACTCCCAGGTCAAAATCGATGGTTATCGTATCGAGTTGGGAGAGATCGAGACAGTCCTGAGGCGTCATGGGGATGTGCAAGACGTCGCCGTTGTGGTGCGCGACGACACTAAAGGCCGTCGTTCTATTGTAGCTTACGTGGTCCCTTCGTCTTTAGGGGTTGCCCCCGCAAGCGATATCGAGCCGGAGGTAGAAGCGGGAATGCTCACAGATCCTGCCGAGCGTCTCGCCTTCAAGCTGACCCGCCCCGGATTGAGGCAGTTTGGCAAGCAGGTGAGCGCGATTGATCTCGATCCGTCGATGTTGACAACCGAGGAAAAGCGTGTTGCTTACATCCGTCGACAAAGCTACCGAGCGTTTGAGCGACAGAACCTCCCGCGCAACGATTTCAGCAGAATGATGGCTTGTCTGCAGCCTCTGCAGGCGGACGGCCTGCTGCTGCCGCGGTTTCAATACCCCTCTGCGGGAAGTTTGTATCCGGTTCAGACCTATGTTTATGTGAAGGCGGATCGCATCTCAGGCGTGCCGGCCGGTCTATATTACTATCACCCTGATACCCACCGACTAATGCTTCTTCGCGCCGGAGAGGTAGTTGACCGTCGGGTGTTCGGTGGGTATGGCGGTGGCAATCTCCTTATTTTCGACTCGTCAGGGTTCGCACTTTTTTTAATAGCAAGGCGATCCGCGATGCGCCCCTTATACGGTTCATGGTCGAGAGATTTTTGCTTGCTTGAGGCGGGGTATATGGGGCAGCTTATTATGATGCAGGCGCCGGGCTTCGGCATCGGACTGTGCCCGATCGGTGCCTTGAGCTTCGATGAGATACGGGAGGCATTTCAAATCGAAAAAGACGACGAACTTATTCACTGTTTCCTCGGGGGCAGGATCACCGAGGAGCAACAACTACAGATAGCACCAACTAAGATCGGCGCCACCGGCGAGTCTGTTGGCGCTCGACTCCAGCGTTACGCCGCGGAACACCTCCCGGCATATATGGTGCCCCACGCATTTGTCACCCTAGAAGAGCTTCCACTGTCGCCGAACGGCAAACTGGACCGCAATGCGCTTCCGGACCCGCTTCAGATACCGTGGCATGGTGCGGGCGGAACGGACAAGATGCTTCCGCAGAATGAACTGGAGCAAGCGTTGGCGGCCATTGTGTGCGACGTGCTCGCAATCGAGGAGCCGGACACGCATACCAGCTTCTTTGAATTAGGAGGCAGTTCCATTGATCTTATACATATTCAGACGCGCATCAGCCGCATGATTGGCAGAGAGATTCCGGTCGTCGAGCTATTCCGCAGGCAGACGATCTCGGCGCTTGCAGCTTATCTTGCAGAGCACGACGCGCAAACTGAGACGATAGATGACATTCGCGAACGTGCCCAGGCTCGCAGAGCGGTGAGTCGCCGCGTTCCGCGCCGGAAGCAACAGAATGACACCTGAGAGGACGACTAGTAGGGTGTTCCATCTTATCTTGCAGGTCCGTGCTCGGGTAGTCCTGTGATCTGTAGGAGAATCTCCGCAACATTAACAGGAAAAATAAAAAAATCAGATGATTACCGTTTCATTTTTCCTTCGCGGACTCGCAGATTGCAGCACAAATCGTGCTCGATGCGAGGTACCATCCACGGTGCGGGATTCCGGCATCCTGCCGGAATGACGGGAGTGGCTTTCCCGCAACTTTAGGCGGAATGGGGTACTAGAACGATGGACCACACAAACAGCATTGCCGTGATCGGGATGAGCTGTCGGGTTCCCGGTGCCGAGTCTCTCGAACGGTTTTGGCACAATCTGTGCTGCGGCATCTCGGCGAGGACGGAATTTTCTGAATGTGATCTGGTTGCCGCTGGGGTCCCGCGGGAGCTGTTTCGATCACCCCAGTATGTACGAGCCGGCTACGTATTGGAGAATCCGGACCACTTCGACGCAGGCTTCTTCGCACTGAGCCCACGTGAAGCGGAGGTCATGGACCCCCAGCATCGCCTGTTCTTGGAGTCTGCGTGGCACTCCCTGGAAGATGCCGGATATGCCGGTCAGACCTCGAAGATTGTCACCGGGATCTTTGCGGGCTGCGGCATTAGCAATTATTCAGCACTTTTCAGCGACACCAGCAACCTTAGGCAAGCCTCCACGGATAACCTCCGCATCCTGCTCGCGAACGAGAAGGATTATTTGCCGTCGCGCGTCGCTTATAAGCTCGATCTTCGGGGGCCCGTCGTCGGCATCCAGACTGCCTGCTCGACCTCTCTCGTCGCAGTCTGTCAAGCATGTGACGCCCTGTTGAGCAACCAGTGTGACATTGCGCTTGCCGGCGCGGTGACCCTAAAGATTCCGCAGCGCACGGGCTACCTTTACGAACCTGGTGGCGTTCAGTCTGCGGACTGCCGATGCCGGGCATTCGATGCCGGGGCGGACGGTGCTGCATTCGGCAGCGGCCTCGGCATCGTCGTGCTCAAACGCCTCGACGACGCACTGCGCGACAACGACCAGATCCGCGCCGTGATCCGCGGTTGGGCAGTTAACAACGACGGCGCTCGAAGCCCCTCGTTTTCGGCTCCGAGCCTGGATGGACAAGCGGAGGTGATTGCTGCGGCGATGGCCGTCAGTGATATCGACCCATGTATGATTGGCTACGTTGAGGCTCACGGGACCGGGACCCCTTTGGGAGATGTAATCGAGATGGCAGCCGTGAATCAGGCATTCGAACTCACTCCCGGCTACCAACCGCGCTCGATTGGAAGTGTCAAGAGCAGCATCGGCCACCTCGAAACAGCCTCCGGTGTCGCGGGATTAATAAAGACTATTCTCTGCGTGCAGCATCGGACCCTCGTCCCCAGCCTCAATTTTGCTATACCCAATCCTGAGATAAACTTCAAGTCTGCTGGCTTCCATGTTCAGACGCGTTGCGAGCCTTGGTTGGCGCCCGGTCCGGCCCGCGCCGGCGTAAATTCTTTCGGGATGGGTGGAACCAATGCGCATGTGGTGATAGAGCAGGCGCCAGCGCATACCAAGCCGAAAAGATCCGGCTTCGTCAGCGTTCCAATTACCGTTTCTGCGGCATCCGAGGCTTCCCTCGTGGCATTGACCGAGGCGCTTGCAGATCGGATCCGCGACGCACCGGACGCATTTCTGGATCTTGCCTATACGATGAGCGTCCGCCAGCCGCATTTTCGCCATCGTATCGCGGTAACAGCAGATCGCGGGGAGAAGGCTGAGCAGCGACTGCGTGCGGCGGTTCGTAGTCGACCATCGGGAGTCGTACCCAATCGTCGCAATAAAGTCGCGTTTCTTTTTACGGGTCAGGGCTGCCAGTATTTGAAAATGGCCGCTGAATGCTATAACCGCTTTCCGCGCTTTCGCCGCACCCTAGATCGCTGCAACGCAATGTTCTCGCGACTCGGTGCCCGCGACCTGATCTCGCTGATTTACGAGGAAGATAATGCCGGGGTCCTAAAGCGCACCCTCAATGCTCAACCGGCGCTCTTCGCCGTCGAGTATGCCATGGCGGACCTCTTACACTCTTGGGCGGTTCGACCGGGAATCGTAGTCGGCCACAGCCTGGGTGAATACGTAGCCGCAACGGTCGCCGGGATAATGTCCCTGGAGGATGCAGCGCACTTAGTGTACACTAGAGCGACATTGATGGATGCGCTGGGTGGTCATGGCCGTATGGTTAGCGTCTGTGTCGGAGAGAGTGACCTCGCGCCGTACCTTGCGACTGCCCAGGGGGCTGTGTCGCTTGCGGCGGTCAATGCGCCTTCCGTTTGCGCCCTTGCCGGCGAATCGTCGGCTCTGGCAGCGATCTGCGCAAGATTGCGGCGAGCAAACATCGATATGCGCGAACTGGAAGTGTCGGCCCCATTTCATTCGTCGGCGATGGAGCCGATGATTGCGGAGTTTGAGAAGGTGGCAGCGCGTTTTACGTATGGGAAACCGGAGATTCCGATCATCTCAAACATTAGCGGGCGGTTAGATGCTGGTGAGATGTCCGGCGCCAATTATTGGTGTCGCCACATTCTATCGACGGTTCGCTTTGCGGATGGCGTGCGAACAGCGTACGATGAGGGGGCTCGCATCTTTATCGAGATAGGACCTAGGCCGGTGTTGACCGCCCTTGTGCGACGCACTCTGGACGACAAAGGCGTCAACTGCTATCAAAGCCTGTCACCCAATACACCGGACTCCCTACAACTGGCGACGACTCTCGGATCGCTGTACACTGACGGCATCGATATCGATTGGCGCCACTACTACGAAGGCGAGAGCTTGGAGCGCGTCCGCGTCCCACTTTATCCATTCGAAAAAAAGAGATTCTGGCATAAAAAAAGAGCCGAAGCGCAAGATGTTGTCAGCCCCTTGGAGCAGATAACCTTGACGTCGGCACAGGCTTCAGCCATACCCCGATCAATGCCCGAAGTGGACCCCATAGAATCGCTGCTGCGGCAGGGCGAGCAGGAGCGGCTATTGGAGTATATCCGGCGTATTCGCGAGAAATGAAGTGCTGGTGATCGCGTTATAACGCACTACTCAGGCCCTCAAGATCGCGGTATGCTAACCGCATGAATATGCGACGTCCAAGCCAAGCCGATCTCGACCGCATGAGTCATGCGGAGAGGAACGCACTGATTGTGCAACGGTGCTATCAACATTCAGGATGTGGGCGCCGTGGTTCGTTTCGCTGACACCATTGATGCGGTCTCCATGATCGCCCTGATGGGGCAGTTGGAGCAGGAAAACCCGGAGGCCCCGCCGATCTGTTTGAAGAGTTTTGCCGTAAATGTCAGCATTTCGTCGCCGATCGCGATTCCCATGGGCAGCGATTGCGAACCCTGCTGGCTGAGAATTTCAAAAATTTCGGCGACCGGGAACCGAAAACTATATCGCTTAGGTTAGCGCCAATAGTCTACACTTGCCAGGTAAATGAGGAGATCGCTATGAAGATAATTGCCGATGAATTGAAAGATCTCACTCCGGCACAAATGGAGCGACTGCGCGATATGATTAGGAGCGAACAAGAGACTTCGGGTGAGGTAATAGCTGCAGACGAAAAACGAGCCCGAGAAATGTTGACGGATTACTACCGTTCCCTATCGGAAGGATCGAGTCAAAAGAGCAACGATACGCAGCATCGCGAGCATTGGGACGAGGACTTGATTCGCTTCTCTCCGTTTTTGCGGCGTAAGGAGGGGTTCTCTTGGATCTCGGTTTATTTTGAGCCGGAGAGGTATCCCGAGGCTGTCGAAATGGCTCGACAGGCTCAGTCGGAAATGCGAAAAATGATTTTTCGAGGCATAGATTTTGGCAAAGTCGAAGCGGTTCTGGATATCGGCGCCGGCTATGCGTCTGACTTGCTTTACCTTGGCCATCTATACCCGCATCTTCAGCTTACGGGCTATAACATCTCGCCCGAGCAGGTGCGGATCGGCAACGACAAAGCACGCAATTCTGGTATGGGTGAGCGCTTTATGGTGGTGCTGGGCGACAGCGCCAAGGATGAGTTTCCCGGACAATTCGATGTCATTTTGTCGTTTCAAGTCATTCATCATATACAAGACAAGCAGCGTGCCCTGCTCAACGTCTCTACTCATTTAAAAGGCGGCGGCTACTTTCTGCTAGTAGAGATCATGAGTACCCTAACCCACCCGATAGAGGCCCCGGAATCGTCGGCTTATTTCGCACCTCGGGAGACTTGGGCTAATATGCTTGCCGCCGCTCGCCTGCGCATCGTCGAGGGTGTCGATGCGGCGGCGGAGATCAGCAACTTTCTTTACGACCCCAGGTTCGAAGAGTACCTTGGCGGTCTTGTTCCCGCGGAAGATTTGAACACGCGGGCACACTTGCGCGGCCCGCATCAACTGGGAGATCTGCTCGGTAAGGGACTCGCCACCTATGCGGTACTTACGATTCAAAAGGACCCCTACCTGGAGGAAGCCGATCTGCGGCGCATCAATCGGCGCGAGTTGCATAGGCTCATTCCCTACGCGGACGTTGCCTGGGATGAAGCTCGAAGCTGCCCGCTGCTGCTCGATGCGTGGCCCGAGCGCTTGGCTACCATATCATGCTTGCGGCAGGAGGTGCTGGAAGCTCCGGCCGAGCAACGGCACGCCTTGGTGAGCGAGCGGTTGTGCAATCTATTTGCCGAGGTGCTGGGTACGGAAAAGAGCAGTTTCGATACGGAGACGGAGTTGGTCTCGTTGGTCTCGCTTGGGTTTGACTCGCTTTCGGCTCTGGATCTCGGCCGCCGTGTCGAATCCGAGCTAGGCGTCCATCTGAGTGCAAGCTTATACTATATGGCTAGGAACATTGGTGAGCTTGCTTCGCTGATCGTCGCGTCGTTGGCGGTTGGCGAGGAAGCGATCGATGAACAGCTGCTGCGAGCGATCGAAGGGATGTCAGAGGAAGAGGCGGAGGCACTGCTTGTCGAGGGTGCGAAACCAGAGAAGCCGGCGTGAGCATCAGAGAGAGAATAGACTCTCTGTCGACCGCAAAACTGCGCCTGCTCAAGTCCGCCATCGGTAAGGCCGTTGCCACGGCAGGGCAACCGATGACGGTCGAAGTCATGCGCAGAGAGGCATGGAGATCTGACGCTTTTCCAGCCTCCCCCCTGGTGGCGTCTGCAAATACCGGAGATGGCCCTGTCTTACTAACGGGAAGCACGGGCTATTTCGGCGCTCATATATTGGTTGAGTTGTTAGCCATGACACGCGTACCGGTTTACTGCCTGGTCCGCGGCAAGAGCGAGGCCGATGCTTTGGAGCGCATCCACGAGGCACTCCGACAGTACAAGATCGACATCGGTAACGACAGTTCGCGAGTTATCGCGGTACCTGGGGATCTGTCGCAGACTGATTTCGGTCAAAGCGAAGAGGGGTTTTTGAAGCTCGCAGCAGAGATAACGAGCATCTACCACTGCGCAGCCACCAATAACTGGGTATATCCCTATCACATGCTAAAGGCGGTTAATGTAAGCGGAACCCATCGTCTGATTCGGCTGGCCTGGCAGAAAAGGGTCAAGGCTTTCCACTTTGTGTCAACGGTTGGGGTCTTTTCTTCGAAAGAGTATGAAAACGAGTTCGTCTCGGAGCAGGAGGAGCTAGACCACAGTGGTCCTCTGCGTGCCGGCATTGCGCAGAGCAAATGGATAGCAGAACGCGCTGTGCAGTATGCTAGGGAGGCAGGTATTCCCACGGTCGTCTACCGCCCAAGCGATCTGGGAAGCCATTCAAGCAGTTTGGCTTTCAATGCTAAAGATCATATGTGTTTGATGATAAGTGGTTGTATTCAGTTCGGGAAATGGCCGGAAATGGATCGCCTGGTGGATGCCGTTCCGGTCGACTTTGCTGCGAAGGCGCTGGTCCGGATTTCGCAGAAAGATGGAGTAACGGGACGCACATTTCACCTGACGAATCCGGTTAGAACGCCAATGAATGAGATCGGGCAATGGCTTCGCGAACTCGGCTATCCGCTGGATGTAATACCATACACGGAATGGGTGAGAGAACTGAAGCAGCACTGCCGAAGCTACCCGGGGAACGCGCTGGCAGCGATACTTCCGTTTTTCTCCGACGCGGTTCTGGATAATTCTCCGCTTCCGCGTTTCTGCAATGGAGGTACGTTAGACATGTTAACGGAGTGCAAACTTGAGTGCCCGCCGCTGGATCGGAATCTGTTGCGATCGTCGTTAATCGGTCTTGTGAGAGAGGGGTATCTGCCGGCGCCCGTGGGGAATCGGATTGCTGCCGACTCGGAGCCGCGAGGCGTTTCCCGTGGCTCCGCACCGGAACGTTAGTGTCATTGTTAGAACTGCGGCTTCCACTCGCACGCTTCGTTGAGAACCGGACATGGAACCGAAAGCAAGTGACTCCGGCGGGATTGACGCGGACTGCAAGGACCGGGTCTCCCGTCCTGTCGCGGTCGGAGTGACAAGGCGGTTCTTGGCAAATTTGCCGCAATCGTCGGATCCGACGACGCAGGTGCAAGTGACAGCGGTGCAACTAGACGAGGAAATGCATTATCTTAAGGACCATGTGGTCTGTGGACAGGTGGTACTTCCGGCGGCAACCCAGCTCGCTTGGGTACTTCGCGCGGTGCAGCGGAGACTCGGTGACGCAAGCGTAGCGCTTGAGGCTGTTCGGTTTCATGCCCCCCTGGTAATAACCGACAACAACTTGACGGCGATTCACCTTGCGTGTTACTCTGCTGCGTCAGAATTTGCGCTCATAAACGCGCGCGGTCGCGGGTCAGATCAGATCGATGTTCTGTGCACAGGTAGATACGAGGGCGGCCGGTTGGAACGATCGGCACCGTTCGATCTCACCCGGGCAATTGCACGCTATTCTAATCAGCTTGCCGCGCCCCAACTTTACTCACTGTTTGGACGTTGCTCGCTGGAATACGGAGCGAGCTTTCGGCGTATCGAGTCCCTGTTATGGGGACCCAAGGAAGTACTGGCACTTCTGACCGTGCCGCCCGTAACGCTCGCGCAAGCCGCACTGCAGCCGACCGTTTTAGACGCGTGCTTTCAATCGGTTGTAGCAGTCTTGCCCGACTTTATCGAGATCTCGGGAAGCTCGCCAATGCTTCCCGCGCGCATCAAGCGTATATCCCTCTTGGAGCTAAACGCCCAACCCCGATGTTGTATAGTGGCCGCACGAACAGTGAGCAAACGTGCCATCGTCTCAGATATTTATCTCTGTTCAGGCGAGGGACGTGCGATTCTTAAAGTGGAAGGCTTGACATGTGTCCGTTCCAGTATCCGCGAGCAACCAATTGCGGTGGGAGCCTGAGCGACTGTGGCGCGGTCTCGGCTCGATTGAGCGAGCATTGCCTCGCACATGTCGCCCTGCCCTCGCCTCCTCGGCGACGAAGCGCGCTAGGTTTCGCAGCTCTGGGGCCGAGTTTCAGGCTGTGCCGGCGCGCAAGTGGATGTCGGACAGGGGCAGGATTCGGACCGGTTGTTCGCTAGGGTCGTGCAGCATCTGGTGCGGTCTCAGCAACACTGGGGATGGCGAGCGTACACCAAGGCGACGGATGTCGACAGTACCGTAAACGAATAATCCCGGCTGCCCTCGCGGCAGGTTTTCGACCTTGCAGGCGGGGCACTATGGCCGCTAACGACGTTCCGGAAATCGCTCGATTAGTTTATTCTAGCCAGACTGACGAGTGATGAGGGTTCCCATGCGTCAATGGACGTTAGATGGTGCAAAGGCGCGTTTGCGCGAGCTGGCGAAACTGGCCTACGAGCAGGAGCCCCAGGAGGCCGCTCTACGCGGCGCGCCCGCGGTGGTGATGCTGTCACGGACAGCGTTGGATCAACTGACCGCACCGCACAGGTGCTGTCGGTGCCGACCCTTGAAGATCTGGGCAACAGGGCCATGATCGTCATTCCGGCCCCAGCGCTGCCCGCGAGGCCTTTTGTCCGCACAGCGGACCCTAGTGGGCTTGACATGGGCATGTACTTTTTATCTGAAAAGGAGGTAACCGCATCGAGTGACAAGAAGCGTAGCGAAACCCAAGGTGGAAGCCGCGAGGCCAAGCTGAAAGCAGGGCTACGCGGCGACACGACCGTAGGAACACGAACAGGCAGTGAGGCCGGGTGCGGGCGATGAGCGTGCTAGGGAACGCGAAATCCAACAGTCACCGAAAGACGCACCAGGTAGAGCCTGACGGCACGGGTCGAAAGTACATGTTCTTACTCGGGGAGACCTGGCGCGTGAGAGCGGGCCAGGAGTCAGCAGAGGCCGTAGTAGCGTTGACGCCCGGTGAAAGCCGGGAGGAGCGAAGGGCCGAAGAGTCACGAAAGAACCACAGTCTGCATCTGGTCCGGAGGGCGAGCAGGCGGGCGAAACGCGCTCGGCGCTGCAACTGCGGCAGCTACCGGGGCGGCGCGCTAACCCGAACGGGTGGATTCCCGCATGGGGGAGGCCCGCGCCCACCAAGTCATCCGCGACCGCGAGCACAGACGCCAGGAGAGGTTCAATGAGCGAAACGTTAGAATTGCCCCTGGGCGGGGTGGACATCACCAACGGCTATGCCAACTGGCGCCGCGAGGTCCATGCGCTCTCCGGCTGGATCAGACGGCACATGCGCAAGTGCTTCTGGCTGCGCTGGCACAACCGCCACGGACGACGCAAGGCGCTGGAACGCCTCGGGGTGCGCGGACGCGCCCTCGGGGTGGCCGGTTGTCGGCGTGGCGCCTGGTTCATGGCGCGTCACATCGTCGTCAACCAAGCGCTGAAAACCGCCACCCTCAGTCGCTACGGGCTGACTCTACCGTGGCTGCTCGCGGGCTAAGCCCACTGGGCTCAACCGCCGGATGCGGAAAACCGCATGTCCGGTGGTGTGGGAGGGGTGACGGGCGCAATCCCGTCACCCCGACCCGAGCGGGTGTGCGGTCCGGCCGTAGATCGCCGCTGGATGCCATACCTGACGGTGGTCGCACGTCGTGAACGCCTCCAGCGCCTTCCTGATCCTCGCCCTGACAACCGTCCCGCCGCTCTTGGCCGGCGGCCAGGTCGTGCCGCCCGCTGAGCTTCCGGTCCCGATCCCGCGCACGGTGATCGCCGCGCTGGGCCGGGTCGAACCGGTCTCGGAGGAGATCCGCATCGCGGCGGCCATAAGCGGCCGTCTGGCCGAGGTCGCCTTGGACGAGGGCGACCCAGTGGAGCGCGGCCAGATCGTGGCGACCCTGGAGAACGCGGACCACCGGGCGCGGGTGCAAGCGGGCGAGGCGAGCGTCGCGGTCGCCCGGGCGGCACTGGACATGGTGATCAACGGCGCGCGCCCGGCGGAGCGCGCCGAAGCGGCGGCCGCGGTGGACGAGGCACAGGCGCGGTTGGACCGGGCCGAGCGGGAGTTCGCCCGCCAGCGCGCGCTGGCGGAGAAGAAGCTCGGCAGCAATCAGGACCTGGACAACACTTTGAGCGACCTGGACCTGGCCCGCGCCGGGCTGGCCCGCGCCGGCCAGCACCTGGCGGTGGTGGACGCACCGGCTCGGGCGGACGAGCACGCCAAGGCGCAGGCGCAGCTCGCGCTCGCGCAGGCCCAGCTCGAGGAGGCGCAGGCGGTCTACGAGAAATCTATCGTGCGCAGTCCCATCGACGGTACAGTGCTGCGCCGCTTCCGCCACGCCGGGGAGCAGGTTACCGAGATGGGCGACACGCCCATCCTGGCGGTCGGCGACCTCTCGCGCCTGCGGGTACGCGCGGAGGTGGACGAGGCCGACATTGCACTGGTGCATCTGGGGCAATCCGCCTATGTCCAGGCCGACGCCTACGGGGAGCGCCGCATCCCCGGCCGGGTCAGTCGCGTCGGCCGTCTGATGGGACGCAAGAACGTGTTCTCGGACGACCCCGGCGAGCGCAAGGACAGCCGGGTACTAGATGTCCTGATCGACCTGGGTCCGGGGACCGGGCTACCGGCCGGTCTGCGGGTCGATGCCTATCTCGTGATCGACGCACCCAAGGACAAGGATTAGCAGCCTGTCGGACTTTTCCAGGCGGGTGCTGGACAACGCTCAGGGCGAGTGGACCCCGGTGTGCTTGGTGTGGAATCTAAAGCGCATGGCCGTATTGCGCCTGCATCAATGAAAATCCAATTAAAAACAATGAGATCTATCAATATTTGTCTTTTTTTCGCAACAACTTTCCCTTTCATGGCCTCGGGACGCCTGCTTCGCGGGCTAAGTCCGACAGGCTGCTAGACGGCCATGAACGGGACAGATCCGCTACGCCCGCCGACCCCGTCGTTCGGGACCGTTCCTCGATCGGCACTGCCGGTCGCCGCCCGTTTCGGACCCTGGCGTACGCGCATGGCCTGGTTGCTCGCCTGGCGCAATCTGGCGCACGACCGCTCCCGCTTCGCGGTTACGCTGGTGGGCATCGTCTTCGCGGTGGTGCTGATCGCCATGCAGGTGGGGCTGTTCTTGGGCTTCTCTGATGCCACCACCGTCATCATCCTGCACAGCCGGGCGGACTTCTGGATCGCTGCCCGCGGCACCCAGAACTTCGAGATGGCGCTGCCGCTCGACAAGCAGGCGCTGTACCAGGCGCGCTCGGTTCCGGGAGTTGCCCACGCCGAGCGGCTGCTGGTCCAGTTCGGGCCCTGGAAAAAGCCAGGCGGGGGGAACGAGGGCGTCCTGGTGGTGGGCTCCGACCTCAACACCGGTTTGGCCGGACCCTGGAACCTGGTCGCGGGGCGACTGGAGGATCTGCGCCAGCCGGATGCCGTCCTGATAGATCGCGTGTACATGGACAAGCTCGGGGTCTCGGGCACCGGCGTCGCCACCGAGATCAACGGGCGGCGCGCACGGGTGGTGGGGCTCACCCAAGGCATCCGCTCCTTTACCACCTCGCCCTGGATCTTCACCGCGTTGCGCACCGGCCAGCGCTTCGCCGGACTCGACGCGGAGCAGTCCAACTATGTCATCGGTACCTTCGCCCCCGGTGCCGACCCGGCGCGGGTACGCGCCGACCTAACCCGTGCACTGCCCCGCGCCGATGTCTATCTCAGCGCACAGCTTGCCGAGCGCACCCGCGACTATTGGATGTTCACCACCGGGGCCGGGGCCTCGGTGCTGGTCTCCGCGGTGCTCGGGCTGCTGGTGGGGTCGGTGATCGTCGCCCAGGTGCTCTATGCCACCACGGTCGACCATCTGACCGAGTTCGGGACCCTGCGCGCCATGGGCGCACCCCGTACCTTCATTTATAAAATTATCCTGGGTCAGGCGGCGATCAGTGCCACCCTGGGTCATATCCCTGGGGCGCTGGTCGCCATGGCACTGGCCAAGGGAAGCGAATTGGCTGCCGCCGTGATTCTAATCCCACTGGGACTGGTGCTCGGATTGTACTGGGTGACGCTTGCCATGTGCATACTCGCCTCGCTGGTCTCGATCCGCAAGGCGATGGGGATTGATCCGGCGATGGTGTTCCAGCGCTGAGCTGCGGAATATCATTGTCGTCATCGGAGAACCGATTGCCATCTCTGAAAAAACCGGATCGAGCATGACCCCACCGACAGCAAGCCACGAACCCCCTACTCTGCCTATCGCCGACACCCCGGCCCTGGAGGCGCAGGGGGTGACCATGGTCTATGGCAGCGGTGCGACTTCGGTCCAGGCGTTAATCGACGTGGACTTCGCGGTTCGGCCCGGTGAGATTCTCTCGCTCATGGGTCCGTCCGGGAGCGGTAAGACCACGCTGCTCATGATCCTAGGCGGTCTGCTGCATGCCACCTGCGGTGTGGTGCGGGTGGAGGGCCTCAGTCTGGAAGGGCTGCCCGACTCGGCGCTGGCCCGGATGCGCCTGGCGCGTATGGGATTCGTCTTCCAGAGCTATAACCTGTTTCCTGCACTCACCGCGCTCGAGAACGTCCAGGTCGCACTGGAGCTCAAAGGCCGCGACCTGGCCGAGGGGGCAGACCTTCTGACTCGGGTGGGTCTTGCGGGGCGTCTGCGCAATCGACCGAAGCAACTCTCCGGCGGCGAAAAGCAGCGCGTGGCCATCGCCCGCGCACTGGCCGGGGACCCGGCCATTCTGCTCGCCGACGAGCCCACGGCCGCACTCGATTCGGCCAACGGGCGGGCCGTGGTGAAGCTGCTGGGCGAGCTGGCCCACGATCTGGGGCGGGCGGTCGTCGTGGTGACCCACGACCTCCGCATTGGGGACCTGTCGGATCGGGTGGTGCGGATCGAGGATGGGAGGATTGTCGAGTGATTGACGATGAGCCGGCACGCTATAGTGGACCCCATGTGCAAGACAGTTTTCCCCGAAGGCTCCAGCAATTCCAAATTTGACCCTACCCCGTATTTGGCCGGCTTCGGGGCTTGCGCGGAGCCGGCCGCAGACCCTCCAGCATGAAGTCAAACAGGTCATCCCAGGAGTCGAAAGGCAGATACTGAGAAAGCGCGCGCAGGTGTTCAAAGAAGGTCTGGCGCGAGGGCAGCAGAGCGCGCACGGCCCGATAGCGTTGATCCAGGCAGTCGAGGACGGTGTGGACCAGGTAGGCCAGGATGATCAGGGTCGCCAGCACGGCGGACAGGTGCTGTTTGCCATGGCCGTAGTTATGCTCAAAATGATAGCCCTTGGTTTTGAGTGTGTTGTTGTTTTCGTTCTCGATTTTCCAGCGGTTGCGGCCCACCGCGGCAATCGCGACCACCGTCTCGGCGGTGACCTGGTGCGAGGTGGCCCAACTGTTACGGTAGAGCACCCGACCCGCGGCGTCGGTGGTGGTCAGCTCGCACCAGTCGACGTAGAGGGCGTCGGCGCTGTCGCGTAGTGGCAGGTGATGGAAGTAACGATCGGTATCGGTGAGGCGTTGGGTCCCGGTCCAGCGCGTGGTGACCACGCTCGGCAACGGACCCCGGCGTTCGAAGTCCGCCAGCCACTCATAGAGGGTGGGGTGGGACTGCGGCAGACACACGAACAGAAAGTGGCAGCGTTGGGCCAAGACCTGTTCGCAGAAGGGCTGGTGACAGTACAGGTCATCACCCAGGAGGGTGAGCGGGCCCCAGGCCGCGAGCCGTGGCGCCCACTGCGGCAACCACCGCGCGCTGGCGTCCAGTTCGCAGTCCTGCTTGATGTGACCATCCTGCGGCGTGACGAACGCGGGGGGCAAGGGAAACACGGTCGCTTGGCCTGGCGCGACCAGCGCCGGGGTAACGGCGCTATGGACATGCCGGGTCTGACCGTTGGCCAGGGTGCGGGTGGAACAGTTGGCACAGGAAATCGCGGTTGAGGAGAAGGACTCCGTCCCATCCAGCGCGACCGCGAAGCCGCCGGCGAGGGTGCGGTGGGTCTCCAGTGCACCCAGCCGGACGAGTCCGTCCACGATGTCCATCAACAGCGGCGCGAGTTCCTGCGGGGGGACCGGGTCGAGCAGGTTGCGGGTCTGCTGGTCGCAGGGAATCTGATGGACCCCGAACAACGACGTGGCATTGTTACGCCCGCGCTCCTTCTGCATCCGCACCTGATAATCGAGGAACGACGGACTTTGGGTAAAAAAGACGGGAAACGCACTGAGCGCCGCATCCGCCACCGCGTAGCGCTGGTTGTTGCCGCCCTTGCGCACGTCGCGCAGGCCGTCGAAGGTGTCACGAATCTGTTTGATCAAGACACCCGCCGTCAACAGCGGCAACTCGGCCGCAGCGGAAACGACCATGGGGCTCTCCAGTCAGCTCTGAAAAGCTTTTCACAGCATTATGGTCTTAAATTTGGAACTGCTGGCGGGTTGCCTAAAGTGAGGTGCGATCGGGTGCCTGCCCGGCAGGACCCGATCGCCCCCGTCGATCGCTCGCTCAGGCGGCTTGCGCGGGGATCGATTCGCCGGTGCGGGTCACCCGATTGATCTCATCCAGGTAGACCAGCGCGGGTTTGAAGAGCCTTGCCTCTTGCTCGCTCATTCCGGCGTAGGCGCAGATGATCACCCGATCACCGGGAGTCGCCTTGTGCGCGGCTGCCCCGTTGACCGAGATCACCCGTGAGCCGGCCGTGGCGCGGATCGCGTAGGTGGTGAATCGTTCGCCATTGGTGACGTTATAGATCTGGATCTGCTCATACTCCCGGATGCCGGCGAGACGCAGCAGTTCCTCGTCGATCGCGCAGGAGCCCTCATAGTCCACTTCGGCATGGGTCACGCAGGCCCGGTGCAGCTTGCATTTCAGCAAGGTCAGTTGCATGTGCATTGTCCTCCGCTTGGCCACTGGGGCCGGGGGGTCGTTAGGGCCTGAAATCCCGTACAAAAACCCGATTTATTTCAGATAAGTGAAGATTCTAGCGCAGAATTTGCTGCGCCGCACCATCGTTTGTGTGGTGAAGATGTCCGAGCGGCCATCAGTTCGGCCGAATAAGGCGGAGGTTATCGATCAGTCGCGCCCGCCCCAGATAGGCCGCCGCCAGGATCACCAGATCCCGATCCGCCGCGGTCGGCTGTCCCAGGTCCGCGGCCCGTCGCACACTGACATAGTCAGGGCGCAGCCCCGCGTCCGCAATGACCGTGATCGTCTGAGTCTCCACCTCAGTTGGTGAGGTCCCGGCGCAAAGCCCCTGGACCGCATCGGTCAAGGCCTGGTGGATCACCGGCGCGCGCGCGCGCTCGGCGGCGGTCAGATACCCGTTACGCGAACTCATGGCCAAGCCATCGGCTTCCCGTACCGTGGGAACACTGACGACGGTTATCGGCAGTGCCAGGTCCGCAACCATCCGGCGGATGATGAGACATTGTTGGAAATCCTTCTCCCCGAACAGCGCCAGGTCCGGTTGGACCATGTTCAGGAGCTTGCAGACAATGGTCGCCACGCCGATGAAATGGCCCGGCCGACTGGCCCCGCACAGGAGATCGCTGATCCCTGGCACCTCCACACGGGTGTGCGTCTCCTGTCCGTGTGGGTAAACGGTGTCGACACCTGGTGCGAACAGCAAGTCACAGCCGGCGCCGGTGAGCAGTTCCGCGTCCCGTTCCGGGGTCCGCGGGTAAGCCGCCAGATCCTCGGTGGGGCTGAATTGCAGCGGGTTTACGAAGATGCTCGCCACCACCCGCGGCGCATGTTTGCGCGCCTCGCGGATCAGGGTGATATGGCCCTCGTGGAGGTTACCCATGGTCGGCACGAAGGCGATCGATTCGCCCGCGGTCCGCCAGGCGCGGCATTGGCCGCGCAGGTCATCCAGTTGCTCAACGCTGTGCATGGGGGGGGCCTCGGATTCCTCAGTTTCTCGTTCCCACGCTCCAGCGTGGGAATGCCGTCCGGCCGCGCCAGCGGCCGGTGGCGCCACGCGACGGCTTCCGCGTCGCGACTTGCTCGCACGCTGGAGCGTGGGAGCCAGATCACAACGATAATATTTTTTGTTTAGTAAGGCGTTTCTTCGGTACCGGGGAAACTGCCGGCCCGGACGGCCGTTACATAGGCGGCGAGCGCCTCCGGCACTGCACCCTGACCTTTCAGGAAATCCCGACTGAAACGCGGCGGCCGGGAATTCAGGCCCAGCATGTCGTGCAGGACCAGCACCTGGCCGTCGCATCCGGCTCCGGCGCCGATACCGATGACCGGGATGATCAGCGCGCGGCTGATGGCTTCGGCCAGGGCGGCCGGTACGCATTCCAATACCAGCAGACTGGCGCCGGCTTCCTGGAGTGCCAGGGCATCCTGACGGATCCTCTGCGCCGACTCCGGGTCGCGCCCCTGAAAACGGTAACCGCCGATGCGGTTGACTGATTGGGGCAGCAGCCCGAGGTGAGCGCAGACCGGTACTCCCTGTTCGGTCAGGCGCCGCACCGTCTCGACCACGCTGGCGCCACCCTCCAGTTTGACGACCTGTGCGCCACCTTCCTGCATCAAGCGGCCGGCATTGGTGAGCGCCCATTCCGGGGTGGCACAGGCAAGAAAGGGCAGATCGGCAATCAGTAAGGCGTGGGTGCGGCCGCGCGCCACGCATGCGCAATGGTAGACCATCTGATCGACCGTGACCGGTACCGTGGTCGTATGTCCCTGCAGGACCATCCCGAGTGAGTCACCGACCAACAGGACGTCCAAGCCCGCGGCATCGAGCAGTCGGGCAAAACTCGCGTCATAGCAGGTCAGGCAGGTGATGCGCTCGCCGCGGGTTTTCATGGCGGCGAGCGTCGCGACTGAGATCGGCGCGGCGGGCATGGGGGGGACTCCGGGTTGGATCGCGGGGGGCCGCAGCGGGCGCTATGGCACTCAGTTGAGTGCGTGTGTCCTAGACAGCCGCAAGGATAATGCGGGCGGCGCAGGCGCGCCAGTCGGTTTAGGCGATTGCCGGAAATGAACGTCCCGACTGCGTATGCCGGCAAGATTCCGTAGTGTCTGGAGGCGCGAATGTAGGTGCGACTTAAGTCGCACCTACATAGCGGTCGATCCTTTCCCGGAGCCGCGGCTTTAAGGGCGGAGGTAGGGGCGACTTTAGTCGCCCCAACACGTCGGTAATCCCTTTCCCGAGAATCACCTTAAACCTGTCCGGCCTGATCCGGGATCAGTTGGACAGCGTGCGGGCTATCGAGGGCGGCGAGCAGATCCATCAGCAGTCCCTGCCCGGGGATCAGGAGCCGGGACGGCGCGATCTCGGCAAGCGGGACCAGGACGAAGGCGCGGCGTGCGATCTCGGGGTGCGGCAGGACCAGAGCGGGCGTATTCAGTGTGAGTTCACCGAAGACCAAGAGGTCCAGGTCGAGACTGCGCGGTCCCCAGCGGACGCCGTCGCGCACCCGGCCATGGGCATGCTCGATCGCTTGCAGGGCCGCGAGTAGTGCCGATGGTGTCAGCGTGGTCGCGATCGAGGCTGCCGCGTTGACGAATTGGGGTTGTGCCACTGGGCCGACCGGTGCAGTGGCATAGAGCGAGGAGCGAAAGCACAGGGTGCAGCCGGGAATCAGGGCGAGTTCGTCGAGGGCGCGCAACACCTGCGTCTGCGGATCCGCCAGATTGCTGCCCAGCCCAATATAGGCCATGACCGACGGATGTCGCTCAGACCGCGCCATCGCTACCCCGCAATCGGGCTGGCCGCCGCGGGCTTACGCCGTCGCCGCGGGCGCTTGCGTTTGAGGCTGCCATCGATCATGGTCGAGCGATCCGCCGGGTCGGCCTCCTGGTAGCGCGTCCACCAGTCGGCAAGTTCCGGATCGGCCTCCCCGGCCTGAGCCCGCAGGACCAGAAAGTCATAGGCGGCACGGAAGCGGGGATGACCGATCAGGCGTGACGGCCGTTTGCCGTCGCGTTGCAGCAGGCGCGGCTGGAGGTACCAGATCTCGCGCATCGGCAGCGAGTAACGTTTCGGAATGGACACCAGGGGTTGCTGGCGGGCGCAGACCTCATCGGCGGCCTGCAGCATCGCGTCGGCGTCCACCGTCCCCTTGGCCAGGAGTTGTTCGTAACGTTGGCGCACCGGTTCCCACAGCAGGACCGCGTACAGGAAGAAGGGCGCGACCGGTTTGCCTTGCTGTATCCGCTCGTCAGTCGTGCTCAGCCCGCGGCTCACGAAGGTGATGGGGAACGCATGGTCCTCCCGCGCCAGGCAGGTCTCAGTGGCCGGGAACAGATACCCGAAAAGTCCGTAATGACGTAGCTTCTCAAAGGTTTCGAGCCCGTAGCCGGCGTGGAACAGCTTGATCAACTCGTCGAACAGGCGAGCCGCGGCAATGTCTCCGAGCAGGTGCCCGAGTTCGAACAGGGGGCGTTCGCTGTCTGGCTCTACCGCGAATCCGAGTTTGCAGGCGAAGCGCACCGCGCGCAGCATCCGCACCGGGTCCTCGCGATAGCGTCGGGTCGGGTCGCCGATCAGGCGCAGCTGTCCGTTGCGCAGGTCGTTAAGACCACCGGTGTAGTCGATCAATGAAAAATCATTGATATTGTAGTACAGCGCGTTGATCGTGAAGTCCCGCCGCAGGGCGTCCTCCTCGATGGAGCCATACACGTTGTCGCGCAGGATCATGCCGTTCTCGACATGGCGCTCCGCGTCCACATCGTCCGCCCCGCCGGCGCGGAAGGTGGCGACCTCAATGATCTCGCGGCCGAAGTGCACATGGGCGAGACGGAACCGGCGGCCGATCAGACGGCAGTTGCGAAAGACCTGGCGAACCTGTTCGGGGGTGGCATCGGTGGCCACATCAAAGTCTTTGGGCTCGTGGCCCAACAGCAGGTCGCGCACGCCGCCTCCCACCAGATGGGCCGCGAAGCCTTCCTGCTTCAATTTGTAGAGCACCTTCAGGGCCTGCTCGCTGATATTGGCGCGTGAGATGTTGTGCTCGGGGCGCGGCACGATCAGCGGACCCGCCGCGGTGGAGGTGCGCGGTGCCTCGGGGTCGTATTCCTGCATCACGTGATCGGGGAATCCTTCAGGTCTGGAGTGGGGTTTGATGGTCGCCTGACATCGACGTAGTGTAACCGCCGCTTGTTGTGCGGCGGGAACTCCGTATAATACGCGCTTCTTCGCATCCGCACCGCTCCCTTCGTCTAGTGGCCTAGGACACCGGCCTCTCACGTCGGTAACAGGGGTTCGAAACCCCTAGGGAGCGCCAAATAAAATCAGGTGCTTGGCTAATATCTGTCCGGCCGGCGCCATAACCGTCCGAAGCTCTCCCGAAGATCGGGGCCAGCTCGCGCGGTTTTTTTATGCCTGGTCGGCGGGACGTGCCGACCCGGTATTTGCTGCGGCGAGGACGATGATCGAAAGTTTGCGGAACACCCCCTTGCTGTCCGAACTCAGCGACACCCAGTTGCAGCGGGTCGCCGCTCATGGGGTCCGCCATTGCCTGGACGAGGGACAGTGGCTGTTTCGTCAGGGCGATCCGGCGCGCTGTTTCTATCTGGTGGAGTCGGGTCAAATCCGTCTTTTTCGACTCTCGCCGGACGGGGCCGAAAAGGTCATCGAAATCGTTTCGCCCGGCCAGACCTTCGCCGAGGCCCTGATGTTCCTCAAGGCCCCGCGCTATCCGGTGTGCGCGGCGATGCTGGCGCCCACCGTCCTGATCGCAATCGATGCCCAGGACTTCGCCGCGATGCTGCGGGAGTCGATGGATACCTGCTTCGTCATCATGGGGGCGCTGAGCCGGCGCCTGCGGGGGCTGATCGGGGAGATCGATAACCTGACGCTGCATACCGCCAAGAGTCGGGTCGCCCGCTATCTGCTGGCGCACTGTCCGGAAGACCGGCGCGCCTTCGCCCTGGACGTGCGCAAGGGAGTGCTGGCCTCACGGCTGTCAGTGAAACCAGAGACCTTTTCGCGGGTCATCAAGCAACTGACCGATGACGGCATCATGACGATCCACGGTGCTCACATCACCATTCTGAAGCGAACCGCCTTGAGCGAGCTGGCGGAACTGGCGGCGACCGGCGAGTTGGGCATCGCACCGGGTGACGTTGCCACTGGTGCGATTCCCAAGTAGCAAGTCAGAGTTGACATTCGCCGTGGGCTTCGAATGCCTCACAGGAGCCCATGCTCGCGTGCCCGCGACACCGCCTGCGTTTGGGAATGGACATCGAGTTTGCGATAGAGGTTGCGGATGTAGGATTAGACGGTTGACAGTGCCACACCCATCTTGGCGGCCGCCTGACCATAGGACTTGCCGCTGGCGAGATGCTCCAGCAGTTCGGTTTCCTTGCTCGTCAGCCGGGGCAGATCGGCGACGTCGGCGGTCGGCCCTTGTCCGGCGAGCTTGAACAGATAACGCGCCAGCTGCGGACTGATCGGATAGTTTCCCGCCATGATCTGCTTGATGGCGCGCGTCATCGAAATACTCGAATCGCCCTTCAGAATATAGCCGAGCGCACATGGATATGGGATTTACGCGCAGCGGGCGCCACATCAAAATTGACCCGGAATTCTGAGCACTTGAGGAACGGTGCGTCTCACCCAGACCACCCTGGATGGTGGGATGGACCCCCAACAATTCAAGGTATAACCGTTGGGAGCAGGGATGTTCGGGACGAGGAGCCTGGAGACAGGGACGCTCGGGACAGGGTTGTTCGGGACAGGGAGATCGGGTATGGGAAGGTTCGACGCGCAAAATCGCCATCTTGGCGGTTTTGCGCAGTCCACTCTTCCGCTCCGAAAACAGACCACTAACTCACCATGCGGCACCGACGCGGGAGCATGGGCTGTCATGCGGTTGGCGCCGGGCGCAGAGGCAAGGTCAGGGAGACCTGGGTACCTGGTCCCTGCGGGGTGAAATCGAGCCGGCCGCCAATGTCGCGTGCCCGTCTCTGCATGTTCGCCAGACCACGACCCATCTTGGGGACGGCGGGCAGCCCGATGCCATCGTCGCACACGGCGATCCGCAACTCGCCATCCGAATGACACCAGGCGGCTATCCGGATCTGTCGCGCTTGGGCATGCTTGATCGCGTTGTTTAGGCTTTCCTGCAGGATACGCAACAAATTCATCAGTATCCGCTGCTCCAACGGCGGACAGTCCGACAGCTCGATGTCCCAGTCGACCTGCATCCCGAGGCCAGACAAACGTCTCTCACACCGATAGCGATAATCGGCGATGGCGTCGTTCAGGTTGAGGTCCTCGTGACCCAGCGTTTCGATAACGAGATGGAGGTCATCGAGACACTCATGCAGCAATTCGCCCATCTCGGCGCTGGTGAGCATGTTGTACTCATTGCGCAGGCAGGCACTGGCCAGTTGAGAGGCAAAGCCGTCATGCAGGTCCTGCAGCAGTTGTTCGCGTTCCTGCATCCGCGAGCGTTCGGCCAGGCGCTGGCGCTGCACTGCTTCCGCCTGCTTGCGCTCGCTGATATCCCGGGTGATGCCAAGGATTTCCAAGAACGTGCTGTCGGCACTGATCGGCAGGCAGGCAATCACATCAGTCCAGACGGTGGAGCCGTCTTTACACATATGTTCAAATTCATCGTCCAGATGACATCAATGGCCGTCTGCGCCAGTAACCGGTAACGCTCCTCGCTGATTCGCAAGCGCTCTTCTATCTGTTTGCGTTCGGCGATATCGATCAGGTGCGCTCGCGACGCCCGCAATTGCTCATTCTGGATCTCCAACTCGCGTTGGTGGATTTGCAGTTCGTGGACGCGGCGTTCGAGGTCGCTGACTGACTGCATGGTGTCCGGCGACTGCCGATGCAGGCGCTGTTCAGCGGTCTTGATGCGGGCTGGATCAGGGGTCATCGGTGTTTGCTCGCGCGATCGCTACAGTTGAACGCTGACGGCTCAGGCGATTGACGGAAATCGCCTCAGCACTCCGCTACGGCCACAGAGGCCATGCCGGAGCGATTCCCAGGACGCTCAGGATGACCAGGATGATCAGGATGACCAGAGTCCCGGCCAGCGCACCCAGCATCAGGTTGTAACGCCGCGTGGCAGCGGCAATGCCCCGTTGGATTCGATCGTTCATGACCCGCTCCGCCTTCAGTTCGCCGGCGGCGATCAGCTGATCGATGAGCTGACTCCACTCGATCCGGAGTTCGGCTAACAGGCGGTCACGAAACGCCTGGTTCATCTCCAGAAGACGCTTCTCCCGCTGGATGTGGGTCTCCAGAATCGCGGCGTTTTGCAGGTCGTGTTCCTCTCGACAGCGCACCAGCCGCGGGCAGTCCGCGAGATCGCAGGGCACGCTGTCGCTTCCCCGCGCGGTTGCCGCGGACGGGTCGGGCCGCGGCGAGGCGACCGAAGGCTCCGGCGGACGGCTCAGATCACGCACGGACAACGCGGCGACCCGTGGTTGCTCGATCGGCGCCACCTCCGCGACAATGGAGGGCGGAATTGGTTGGGCCGGCGTCTTCAGTATCCGGTCGGCGGTCGATCGCTCGTCGCGTTGCGCAAAGGCCTCGGGCGAATCCGCATCGGCCGAGTCCACCTCGATCGAACCCAAATCGGCCACGTCCTCGACCGCGTCGGCAGGCTCCTCCAGGCCAAGCAAGCGCCGGTTCCCAGGGATCGACAACCAGGCCCCCATGTCCATCGAATGCACATCATAGCCCTGATCGATCTTGTTCGCCGCCCAGCCCGGAGAGCGGACACTGAAGTCATCAATCTGGTTGACCTGGGCGACCTGTTGGACAAGTGGAACGACGCGCCGCTGCAACTCTTCGTGAGGGATCACCTGCGTGGCGCCGAACGACTTGACGCGTTTGGCGTGCCGCTGCCCCGCGGCGTCCGTGATTACATAAATCGGCAGGGTTGCCAGGCGTTGACGCAGGATGACCAGGGCGTCGATGGTCTCATCGACCGCGGGGGTCAGGCCCAGCACGATCGCTTGAAGACCGTCAGCGATCTCCAGGATCGCCGCCGCGTCATCACAGATCTGGATGCTCGCCCCCGCCGAACTGAACATGCCGCAGGCGAGCTGCCGCGCGATGCGATCTTTGATGCTGACGGCGACACGGACTGGTTTCTTACTCATGACGTCCCCGATTGATGGCCCCGGACCAGCAGGCCCGCATGCCCACAGCGCTTGACACGGTATAGATCAGATTCCGCTTTGATTTTGACATGGATTCCGTGCTGCTGGCTGGGGTATTCCGAGAGGTTATTTTCAATCAATGTGTTATAGGCGTCGAACACTCACCCGGCAAAGTCGCCCAGGCAGCTGTTTCACCCTCCAGCGTAAATTCGTGTCGGCGTCCAGCGCAAGCGGACGCCTGGCTGCGGTACAACAGGGTAGCGGTCTCCGCCCGCACCGGCAGGTCGCGCAGGCGTGGCATGTCTTCGACCGAACCTTCGGCCAGTCGCGGGAATTTTAGGTTGCATCTCTTGCGCGTTAAGGTAGATAAGTCAGTGGGCAGTGCAGCGCCTGTTGCCGCGGTTCGAGTGACACTTGGCCGCCAAGCGCTTCCGATGACCTGGGATTTTGCCGACGTCAGTTTTTCAGCGAGTCCGGAACAAGCCGGATATTTTTGTTGATGTGGGGGGGTGCCGTGGATCATGGATCGGGGCTGCGTTACCAGCCGTTCTATTGTGAAGAGAACGCCTGGTGGCTGTGCGCCGACCCGGCGCTGGGACCCGGCGCGCGTCATGTCGTTTTCCTGATCAGTCGGGCCGGGCGCTGCCCGCTGCTGCATCAGCGCGCGGCGCCGCCGGGGCGGTTGATCGCCTGGGATTATCATGTGGTGGTGGTCGATGGCCAGGGTCGGGTGTGGGATCAGGATAGCCGACTGCCGCTGCCCAGCCCAGGAGTCACCTGGCTGGATGAGACCTTTGCGCTGACTGATCGGTTGCCGGCGATCTATGCGCCGCGGCTGCGAGTGATTCCAGCCGACGCCTTTCGTGCCTCCTTTGCCAGCGACCGCCGTCATATGCGCGACCGCCGTGGTCATTTCCAGCATCCGCCGCCGCCTTGGCCGGCCATCGGTGAGGGAACGAACCTGACGCGCTACCTGGACCCGGCTACGCCACGTCCGGGATTGGTGTTCGATCTCGCGGCGGCGCGCCGGTGGCTTGCCGGGCTGGCGTCCGAGTCTTCCGTGGGAGCGGCCTCCGGTCGCGATTCTACGGAACGGTCTTGAGTTTTCGGTTTTCCGTTTCCAGTTAATGCTTATTAAACAGTTTTTTGTGAAAAAAATCAACCCGGTGGCGGCTATTCGACCCACGCGCTGCCGATGCCGCGTGGGTCGCTCGCGGCTTCCACCCGCCCGTGCGCCCGATCGAGAATGGAGAAATGGGTGGTGTGGTGACGCTCCGGCGGCGGGGCCTGGTTTGCGGCTGGGCGCCGCTCGGTCCAGGGGTCGCAGTCCAGGTCGGCCAAGCGGCTCGGGGTGGCCCGGCGCGGGTCGAAATCGCGGATCAGCCCGGCCGCATAGAGGGGGTGGGTGAGCCGTTCCACCGGCACGGCTACCTGGTCGGGATCGCCGAGAGCGCGGGCGTGGGCGTGGGCGCGGTAGGCGCGGCGCATCACCTCTACTAGGGCGTGGACCCGCTCGGCCCCGCTCAGGGCGGCGGCATCCAGGGTGTCGAGCATGTTCAGCATGGCGATCAGGAGTACGCCGCCGGACGATGGCGGGGCCGCGCTGACCAGGTGCCAGCCGCGGTAGGTGCCGCTGATGGGGGTGCGCTCGATGACCTGATAGTCCCTCAGGTCGTCCGCGCTCCAGATGCCGCCCCCGGCACGGACCGCCGTCACCAGCCGCTCGGCGATGGGTCCGGCATAGAAGCCGACACGTCCCTCCCGAACCAGGGCGTCCAGGGTGGCGGCCAGATCCGGTTGACGGAGCAGATGATCGGGTGGCGGCGGCTCGCCGTCGACCAGGGATTGCGCCGCGGCGGCGGGGGACGCGCGCAGCGTGTCGCGCCGGAAGGCGGCATACTCCCGATATAGCCGGTCCACTACGAAGCCGTCCCGTGCCAATGCGATGGCCGGGGCCAGGGGCAGGCGTCCGTACCGGGTGCTCAGGTGAATGAGGGCGGCCGGCAGGCCGGGGATACCGGCTGCCAGGGGGCCGTCGAGTGCCCGATCGGGGATGAATTGGCCCTGGTCGTTCAGGTACATCGCCCGATGAGCGGCCAGCGGGGCGCGCTCACGTGCGTCGATCATGAGCGCGCGCGCGTCCGCCGCCCGGTGGAGCAGCCAGAAGCCGCCGCCGCCCAGACCGGAGCTGTAGGGCTCGACGACGGCCAGGGCGGCGCCGACGGCCACCGCCGCATCGAAAACGTTGCCGCCGACGGCAAGGATGTCGATCCCGGCGCGCGTCGCCGCCGGGTGGGCGGAGGCAACTGCAGAACGCGGTGGGCCTGTCTGCTCAGCGGCCAGTGATTGGCCGATGAGACAGAGGGCCAGAACAAACCATCGGGGCGCCAGGCGGCACCCCAGCGGGGAGAGCGGCATGATGGGCACCGCCGGGGTGATGCCGATCCTCAGGCCGCTTTCATGCGGTCGTACTTGGCCTGCAATTCGGCCTCGGTTTCCTCGTGGTTCGGGTCCTTGATGATGCAGTCGACCGGGCAGACCTCGACGCACTGGGAGGTCTCATAGTGGCCGACGCACTCGGTGCAGAGGTCCGGATCGATCATATAGGTCTCGTCGCCCTGGGAAATGGCGCCGTTGGGGCACTCGGGCTCGCATACGTCGCAGTTGATGCATTCGTCGGTGATCAGTAGTGACATGGGGTGACTCCTCTGGGTGAAAAAACACGGGACGCGCATATAAGTTGTGTTGGCTTGGTATTCGCGCCGACACAGCATACCCGAGCGGCCTTCCGGTCCGCGACAAGCCGTCGACGATGATCTGCGAGCGGTGCCTGTCCAAGCGTCCCTCGGGTTCCTGCGGCGCAGATGTTAGCCAAACCGCGCGCGTAATGCAGCCTGTACGTTCGCCGCGACGAAGGTGGATACATCCCCCTTCAGCCGCGCGATCTCGCGCACCAGGGAGGATGAAATATAGGCGTACTGCTCGGCCGGCGTCAGGAACAGGGTCTCGATATCCGGGGCCATGCGGCGGTTCATGCCGGCCAACTGGAACTCGAACTCGAAGTCCGACACGGCGCGCAGGCCGCGCATGATGACACCCACATCCAGATGGCGGGTGAAGGTGACCAGCAGGCCGCTGAAGGAGACGACCTCCACGCCCGGCACATGGCCGACGACTTCTCGCACCATGGCGACCCGTTCCTCAATCGAGAAGGTGGGGGCCTTGTGGGTATCCGCCGCGACCGCCACCACCACCCGGTCGAACAGCCGGGCCGCGCGTTGGATCAGGTCGGTATGACCGTTCGTGATGGGATCAAAGGTTCCAGGATAGACCACGCTACGCAAGGATCGAGACTCCGGTATGGGTGAGTCGACGCGGCCGGGGGCCGCTCCGCGAAAGGTGCGGCACGATAGCACAGGCGTGACGCCGGGGGCACCGACCGTCATCGGCCGTACGTTCGCCCGGCCCGACCGCCTCCGGTTTCAGTCGGACGCGATCCCCGCGGCCCCTGGTATCAGAGCGACCCCGAAGCGGACCCGGCCCGCGGTGCTGTCCCGAATCAGCTCCCATCCCGCGGGTAGTGGCGGGAAACCGACGCGTGCCGCGGTCTCCAGATAGACCCGCGCGCCCGGCGCCAGCCAGCCGCTGTCGGTCAGCCGCGCGCAGGCCGGGGCCAGCAGGTCGTCGGCGAAGGGCGGGTCGATGAACACCAGATCGAAAGGTCTGGCCCCGGCGGCCAGCCAAGTCAGCGCGTCCGCCTGGATGACGCTGACGTGCGGCGCCGCGAGCGTCAGGAGGTTGGCGCGCAGTTGTCGGGCGACCGCCGCGTTACGCTCGATCAACACGACTTCACCGGCGCCGCGTGAGGCGGCCTCGAACCCGATGGCGCCGCTGCCGGCGAAGAGATCCAGGCAGCGCGCGCCCGGCAGCACCGGTGCCAGCCAGTTGAACAGGGTCTCGCGCACCCGGTCGGCAGTGGGCCGCAATCCCGGCTGGTCGGGGATGGGCAGGCGGCGGCCCCGGTAGCGGCCGCCGATGATGCGCAAGCGCCCGGCGCCGCCGCCCGACCCGGCCGGGGATCGGCCCGGCGCCTTAGCCCGGGTCACCGGTCGCGGGCACTTGCGCGGTGTCGGCGTCGCCGCCGACGGTGACGATGGCGAGTCGGTCCGGGTGGACGCGGCGGGCGAAGGCGTCGCGGATTTGCTCGGCGGTCACGGCCTGGATGCGATCGGTGAAGCGGTCCAGATAGTCGAGCGGCAGCCCGTAGAACCCGATCACCGCCAGATATTGGATGATGTCCGAGTTCTCCGCGATGCGCAGCGGGAAGCCGCCGGCGACATTCTTTTTGGCGGCACTGACTTGCTCCGCGGTCGGACCCTCGGTAGCGAAGCGCTTGAGCGTGTCGATCATGACCGTGCGCGCCTGGTCCGCCTGGGCGTTCTTGGTCTGCAGGCCCATCAGGAAGGGACCCGGTTTGGCCATGGGCACGAAATAGCTGTAGGTGCTGTAGGACAGCCCGCGCTGCTCCCGGACCTCATTCATCAGCAGCGAGACCAAGCCGCTGCCGCCCAGGATGTGATTGCCCAGGTAGAGTGCGAAGTAGTCCGGATCGCCGCGGGCCATGCCGGGCTGACCGGCCAGGACATGGGTCTGGCTCGACGGGAAGGTGATCCGCTCGACCGCGGCGGCGGTCAGGTCGGCGACCGGCGGTAGGGCCGGGGGCCGCTCACCGGCCGGCAAACCGCCCACCACCCGTTCGGCCAGAGCTTCCGCGGTAGGTTTGTCCAGTGCGCCGACGATGGCGACGACGGCATTGGACCCGGTGAAATAGCGCTGGTGGAATGCTTGCAGGTCGGCGCGGGTGAGGGCGCGGATCGAGTCCTCGGTGCCGGCCGGGTCCGCGGCATAGGGATGGGTGCCGAAAACCTGTCGAAACAGCGCCTTCTGGCCGACCTTGGCGGGCTGCTCCTGCTCCTGGCGCAGGCCGATCAGGGCGTTTTCGCGCTCCCGCTCCAGGTCGTTCGGCGGAAAGGTGGGGGCCGTCAGCACGCCGGCCAGGGTTTCGACCGCGGTCCCCAGCGCCGGCTCCTGCGTCAGGCTGCGGATGGCGACACCGGCCAAGTCCCGGTCGGCGGATGCGCTCAGGCTGGCGCCGACATTCTCCATGCGCAGGGCGATGGTATCGGCGTCCCAGTCGCGGGCGCCTTCCGTCAACATGCCGGCGGTGAAGGCGGCGAGCCCCGGCTGGGCTCCATCGCGGGCGCTGCCCGCGTCGAAGACGACCCGGACATCCACCATCGGCAGTTCCGGGGCGGCCACGAACAGCACCCGGGCACCGTTGCCGGTCTGCCAGGTTTCAATCCGGGGACCGGCCTGGACGACGCCGATCAACAGCAGCAGGGCGGCGGCCAGGCCGGCTCGCGGCAGCGTCGCCGGCCGTCCGCGACCAGGGACCGGCGGCGCAAAGCCGACTGTACCCATTCGACGGTTAACGTACATTGTCGTGTCCTCCGAGCCCTGTCGGGGCGCGTTGCGGTTGATTGCCGGCGAGCGGCTGGGGATCGAGGACCGCGACCGTGAGCCGGTCCGGGGTCAGGTACTTGCGGGCTACGGCCTGGACCTGCTCCGGGGTTACCGCGGACAGCCGGTCGACGTACTGATCGGCCAGGGTCCAGGGCAGTCCCACACTCTCCAGTTGTCCTAGCTCCATCGCCTGGGCGAAGACTGAATCCTTGGCGAAGATCTTGCCGGCGATCAACTGGGTGCGAATCCGCTCTAACTCGGCAGGTTCGACCGGCTCCTGCGCAAGCCGCTCGATCTGGGCGCGCAGGGCCTGCTCCAAGGCCGGAATGTCGTGTCCCTTGGCGGGTACGCCGTCGAACAGGAAGAGCCCCGGCAGCCGTGAGGTGGCGCTGTAAGAGGCGCCGGTGGAGGCGGCGATCCGGCTGCCGCGCACCAGTTCGCGGGTCAGGCGTGCGCTGTTGCCGCCGTCCAGGACCGAAGCCAGGACCTCCAGGGCAAAGGGCTCCCACGCCTCCTCGGCATCGGCGATGGCCGGTGTCTGATAGCCCATCAGGAGGTAGGGCTCCTGGGCCGGCGCCTTGACTCGGATGCGCCGCTCGCCTAACTGTTGCGGTTCGGCGCGGGTTTTGGGCGGGGCGACCGTTTCCGCCTTGAGCGGCCCGAAATACTGTTCCGCCAGGGCGAACACCTGATCCGGGTCGACGTCGCCGACAACCACCAGGGTCGCGTTATTTGGCGCGTACCAGAGGCGATACCAGGTGCGTAAATCCTCTACCGTGAGTTGCTCCAGGTCGCCGGGCCAGCCGATCACCGGGTTGCCGTAGGGCGAGGCGAGAAACGCCGTCGCGTCGAAATGCTCATAGGTGAGCGACTGGGGGTCGTCGTCGGTGCGCATCCGCCGCTCTTCCTTCACGACCTCCAGTTCCTTGGCAAACTGCGCCGGGTCCAGCGCCAGATTGCGCATCCGGTCGGCCTCCAGCGCGAACGAGACCTCCAGCCGGTCGCTCGCCAGATTCTGGTAGTAAGTGGTGTAGTCCGACCCGGTAAAGGCGTTCTCCTCACCGCCGTGCTCCGCGATGATGCGCGAAAACTCGCCGGGGCCGCGGGTGTGGGTACCCTTGAACATCATATGTTCGAGAATGTGCGAGACGCCGGTGAGGCCGCCGTACTCATAACTCGCCCCCACCTTGTACCAGACCTGCGTGGTCAGGATCGGGGCACGGTGGTCCGGCTTGACCAGGATTTTGAGCCCGTTGTCGAGCTGCCGCTCGAAGACTTTGGGGGCGTCGGCGAACGCCGCCGCGGTCGTCAGGAGCGGAACGATGAGCAGGCTGAGTGCGAGCGCGCGTCGGTGCATGAGGTCTCCGGTGATCGACTGCGATGTTCCGCCAATGTATGGGCCAGTAGTGCTCGCTGCCAGTTGGCTGGGGTGACAATTTCGTCATGGGTCAGGATGGGGCCGTACCCTCCGGTTGACGCCGCTGTTCCGCGTCCGGCGGCGATCCGCCCCCGGCGCTGCGGCGCGACACCTGGTCCAGCCAGTGGGCAAACCCCTGTTGGGCGGTCCGCGCCGCGTACCGGCCGCGATCGAGCGAGGCAAGCCACAGATCCACGTAGGCGCTGAGCAGTTGCCGCGGGCTGGCGAACCAGGGCAGCCCCCGGTGCGGATCGACTGGCGGCAGCAGTTCACAGTCGTACTCGACGATACCGTCGCCCGTCCATTCAGGCGTGCCGCCGATCGTTCGGGCGAGCTTGCGCATCGGCACGTTTTCGGCCAACACCTCAAAACGCAGGTGCCGGATGCCGGCCACTCGGGCCAGTTCCAGCAGTTGGCGGGACATGGCGGTTCCGACGCCCTGGCCGTGAGCGGCGTCGGCCACGGTAATCGAGAACTCCGCGCGGTCACCCCCAGGGGCCAAACGGATACAACGAGCGAAGCCCAGGCTCTCGGTCTCCCGGCCCTGGTCGTCCAGCCGGACCGCCGCGACGGCGATGTGGTCCCAGCCGTCGGCGCCGGAAAAGAGGTCCAGCTCCGCGTCGCTGAGGTTGGGTTTGCTGGCAAAGAAGCGCATCCGCCGCGACTCGGGAGACAGTGCGCCGAAGCATGCCTTGAGCCGTTCCCGGTCGACGGCTCCGGAGGGCCGGATACGCAGATTCAGCGCCTGGGGCGCCGGGTTTAGGTGATTGGTTTCATGTTCGACCAGATGTGGTTCATACATTCAGTTCCCCTGCCCCAAGGGCAGTTCTGGGCCGGGGGCCAAGTCGCTCGCGGCCCCACGACCTTTTGTTGCATTGCAGCATTATGGTTGCAGGAAAAAGCATAAGCAACCCTTATCGAGCCGGTGTCCGGCGAGCGGGGGAGGGGCGACAAGTTGGGCAGGTGACGATGCCGCGGTGACCGTCGATGGCGCTGGGGTCAGGCTAAGACCGCGCGTGCGCCGGTTGAGTGCTTACCAGTCGGCGGGGAGTTTTTTCAGGATGCGGATGGCGCGCTGATTCACTTCCAAATAGGCGCCTTCGATCAATCCGTTAAAGACCCTGCGAACCATATCGCGCGAGGCGCCGACACGCTCGGCGATGGCTTGCTGGCTGAGCCGCTCGTGTACGGTCTGGGTTCCCGCCGCATCCGGTTGCGCGAGTACCTCCAGGAGCCGGGCAACCCGTTGATAAACGTTCGCCAGCGCCAGATCCTTGGACCTGCGAGTGGCGACGCGTGCGCGCTGGATGAGTAAATTGATGAGATCCACCGCCAAGCCGGGATCGGTCGCGAGTCGCTCGCGCAAGCGCGCGTGAGAGACCAAGGCGCAACGCGTCGCCTCGACGGCCATCACCGAGGCGCAACGCACGCCGCCATCCATCGCCATCTCACCGAGGATCTCGCCTGGTCCGCAATAGTCCAGGGTCAGTTCCTTGCCTTTGGCATCACTCGTGTAGACCTTGACGCGCCCGGATAGCACGGCCAGCAGAAAGCCGCCGCTGTCGCCCTCGGTGATCAGGATGGTCCGCTTCGGATAGCTGCGGACTGCGCCTTCGCCCATCAGCGCCGCCAAGGCAACGGCGGCGGATGGCTCCGTCTTGGTCTGAGCACCGGCAACTGTCGCTGCCCGCGTCTGCGGCGATTGAACGATCAATGGCTTGCCCCTCTGTTCGCGCATGGTGCGGGGTTACGCGCGGACCGGGCAGACCACTGCCTTGCCCCCGCAACCCGCTTCGATCATGGTGTCGCTGGCAGCCTCTCATCCTACCCTAGCAGGCCCACCGGCGCAGTGCGCGATCCGTCTGCCCCAGGCCTCGCCAGGCGCGGCCCGCGCCGCACACCTGCAGAATATTCGCCACTGGGTCAGCCGAAAAGGCGGCAGGTCAGTACCCGCGGCAAAGGGCATAATCATCATCATCGGCTCATGAGGCGAACTGTGTGACCGCTACACGCCACTCGGTGACATGCTATGCAGGATGCTGTTGTGATGAGTCCATTCGGCGAGATGGTTATAGAGCCGTCGAACGTGATAACCGGATGTAGGGGCGGGTTTCAAACCCGCCCCTACACCAAGGGTCTGTCTGGATATCAGGTGAGAACGCTATAAGCCATAACGAATGAACTGACGATACCTGGGCGTTATAGGCCTATGGAGGCTGGTGTTATGTATTGCGATTCCTTGCAGATCTCGTCAGACCGAGTGTTAGCCTGCGTGCCGCAGGTTACTGTCGACGGTAGCGGCCTGGCCGAGATCAGTCGTACGGTTGCTACGGATGGCCGCGCCTCATCAATCGGGGTCATTGTCGCCGATGATCACACAATGTTTCGCCAGGGGTTGGTCGCCCTGCTCCAGGCGGAACCAGACATCACATTGCTCGGCGAGGCCGCCGATAGTCGCACGGCAGGGGAGCTTATCGTCTCGCTTCGTCCCGAGGTCGCCATCCTTGCTTTTCGCCGGCTTGATTTGACTTCTCGCGAAGTGCTCGGTATGGTCGAGAGTGTCAACCTCGATACGCAAATTGTGTTTCTTGCGATGAACGACGATCCTGCCACTGCCTGCCGGGTGTTGGACACGGGTGTCGCGGGTTATGTCCTTAAGGAAAGTCCATTTGAAGAGTTGATGCTCGCGGTGCAAAGCGTGGCCGCCGGCAACACCTTTGTCACTCGATCCATTCGCGCTAAGCTGCGCGCACTCCAGAGCGTTAATCGCCACTCTGCACCCCTGTCGCAACGCGAGCGCGAGGTGATCCGGATGATTGGCCTCGGCAACAGCAGTAAGGAAATCGCGCGCATCTTACAAATCAGTCCGCGGACGGTGGACACTTACCGTCAGCGATTGATGGATAAGCTTGGACTGCATTCGCTGGCCGACGTGGTACGGCATGCGGTGCAAGCCGGACTGCTGGAGGACGGCCCGATCACATCGCTCGCGCGCACCAATTTGGAGAGGATCAACCGCAGCGTCATCAATTAACCCGCGCCCAGCGCGGTATGCGTTGTTCTGGGATGGGATCGGCCCCGGCAGACGCGCCGAGTGCAGATCTTATCGTGTTTGGTGACAGGAGCAAGATCATGACCGCTTTTCACCGCCAACGGATCGACCACACCCACGGCACCGTCACGGTCCTTCGCACCGGCGAGACCCGTGGCGTCGGATGCGGCAATCAGCGGGGCTCGTTTGTCTGGACTGAAGTCGACCGCGACGCTGCGGCAGTCAGATGCGATGACGGTTACATCTACGCCTGCAACACCGGGGTGTTGACCCGGAACGGCGACATCCAATGGTCTGACGATGTCCGGCGGCACTAAGCGTTGACCTCCCGGCGGCACCTGGTCAATGGCTGCCGGGACAGTGCTGTGGGTGACCACGATTGCTGAACCACGCGCGGTTGCGGGGCAGTTCACCAGTGAACCGTTCAGCCGATCACTTGCCCCGCCGCACATCAGTTCATGTGAGTGATGGCGGAGCGATAGCCGGCCGCTACTTCGTGTCGAATCGCACGATACCGCGCCCCTCCGGCGGCGGACGCCTAATGCAGTCGTGACAGAACCCGGCAAAGAAATGCGATGGCCCGTCGTCCGGGCGGCGCCTGAGGAGTGCCGTGAAGCCGTCGCGCGCTTGCGTCCATTCGCCGCGCTGCATCGCGGCGAGAGCCCGCGCAAAGTCGTGCACGAAGTCCGTTGTCTGCTCATCGCCCGCGGCGGTCCGGCCGAGCAATTCGTAGAGATGGATCGGGTTGCGCTTGCCGGCGAGCTGAAAGAGCCCCAAGTCCCGCCACATCAGCGCGTCGATGCCATCCATGACCGCGGCGGAGACCAGGAGCCGGGTGCCGAGCTTTTTGCTGGCCTGCTCAATGCGCGAAGCGGTGTTGACGACATCGCCGACGGCACGGTACTCGTAATGGTTGGCAGCGCCGACGTCGCCTAAGAAGACCTCGCCGAAGTGCAGGCCGATGCGGATCGGGATGCCGCCATCCGGGCGGGCCGCGTTGAAGGCACGCACCGCTTCGAGGATGTCGATTGCGGCCTCGCAGCCCCGACGCCGTTCCGCTGCCATGGTCCCCGACCCGGCGCCGATCCACAGCCCCAGACAGGAGTCGCCGACCACGTCGGAGACGAAACCCGCGCTCCGGCGGATCGGTTCGAACACGACCGCGTAGTAGTCGTTCAGCAGGGCGTGGAGTTCATGCGGGCGCAAGCGCTCCGCAAGGGTTGTGTACTGCTCCCCATCGGTCGCGATACAGACCCCTTTCAGGACCTTGCCGCGGATGCCGGCCCGGTAGACATCGGCCGCGAGTTCGGCCGCGACCGGGGCCGGGAGGTAGCGGTCGAGGGCGGCGGCGATGCGCCGCTTCGCCTGCCACTCCGCGCGATAGCCAAGCCAAAGACCGAGCACCAGCGCGGGGAGGGCCTGGACCCCGATCGGCACCACCCACGGCAGCCAGAGGTCCAAGTGGACGAAGGCCTGATATACCAGCAGCGAGTAGGCGGCCGCGAGCAGGAGGATGACCGGGATCGCCTGGCGCGGTGCCAACAGTTGGGCGAGCGCGCCGACCAGCAGGCCCCAGGCGAGCAGCAGCGCCGACAGCCTGGCCGGCCCCAGGGGGTGGATCGACTCGTTGCGCACGAGATTGGCGTAGGCGGTGGCGGCGATCTCGACCCCACTGACCAGGATGTCCTGCCCTTCCCCGGGATAGGCCGTGTAGAAGACGTCCTCCTGCTGCGCTTCCTGCACGGCGGAGACGCCGACGAAGACCGCCTTGTCGCGCAAGCCGTGCCGTAGTTGCCCATCGTCCATGGTCAGCACCCGCTCGAACGACAAGGGTTCGACGGTCGCGGGCGGGCCGTAGTACTTGAGATAGCGGCTATGCTCCGCGGCATAGAGGTCGAGCAGTGTGACGAGACGGGTTCGTTCGGCAGACGAGAATGCTCCTCGGGATTGCGCGGCGGCCAGCGCGGCGGCATAGAGCCGCGGGTCCGCGCGGAAGGCACCGCGCAGCCGGCGCATGGTCTCGATGAGCCCCGCGGAGGCCGGTCGCGACGCGAGGCTCGGGGGCAGGTCGGCGAAGCGCGGCGGGTCCACTGCGATGAGGAGTTCACGCAGTGCTGGATACAGTTCCAATACATGAAGTTGGAACGCGACCGTCGGCAAGGTTGGGGCATCCCCGCACTCGGGCTTGAAGGTCCAGAACTGGCTCACGCGCTGAGGGGCCGCGGGGAGCACGAAGGGGGCCACGGCGGTCGCCGCGGCGGTGAGCGGCGCGGAGGGATCGACCAGGGTCTCGATCTCCAGCATCGGGCCGTCCCGACCCCCGGGGTGAGAGCGTTCCGTCTCGATGCGCTGCGCCAGGAGGACATGACCGGCACGCTGCAAGGCGTCCGCGAATGCGGCGTCGTCGTCGTGCCGTTCGGCGAAGAAGATGTCGAAGACGAGCAGGCGTGGCCCGGCCGCGATCAGGCGCTCGATCAACTGCGTATGTCGATGGCGCGGCCACTGCCGATACTGTCGCGGCAGGCCGAGCTTGCGCTGCGAGGCGCGGTCGATGGCGATGAGCGCGACGTCCTGGGGCGGTGGCAGAGGCCCGCGCAAGCGGAACAGCCAGCGCAGGGCGAGGTCCTCTTCCAGACTCATCCCCGCGCTGGAAAGCTCCAGGGCAGTGCCGGCGAGCCCGAGTGCGAGACCGAACAGCAGGGCGCGGACGGGCCGGTTCAGCCTGCTGGTCGATGGACCGCCGGGCATCGGCGGGACTGCCCGCGGGGACCGGCCGGCCGTGCCTGGTCCGCCGACGTAGCGGCGGACCCGAAGCCGCGCGATCAGGTGCAATATGTCTTGCCGTGGATCGTCACGCAAATCCTTCTCCGAAACGCCTCAACACGCAGGTTGGAGTCCGGCGTCTGTTCGGGGACACCAATATCCATCTCCATAACGGTTGCCGGCGGTGCTATAGTTATCACGCGTAGGTCTTTCAGTTTCGGGTCCACCGAAATTGTATTGCCCTTGGGTGTTACCGTTACTGTGTTCGAGTCAGGGACCCCAACGTAATGCACCAGGCCATCGCCGTCCATGATCAGGACTACTACATTAAGCTCGTTATTAAGCTCGTTCATACATTCTCTCCTCGTTGCTGCCGAAAAGCGCCCCAGGCCGCACCGAAATCGGTGCTAGGGGCGGATATCGGACGCCCTGATAACGCTAGGGTGCCCGCGTGGAACCAAAATATCCACTCTGTCTTTCCTGTCGCCTAAGCGAAAAGACAGCGGAGGCAAAGATCGAACCGTTCGCTTCGCACCTCTTCAGCGCGTCTGGGGCACGTTTTCCAATGCCTGGCACAGCATCGTTGGATGTCAGAACTGTAGCGTCGTGCGCAGGCTCAAAATGCGATCGCTGACGAACAGTGGACTGTCGGGATCAATCTCGCGGAATCGGATATCCTCATCAAGCGCATTTTCGATGGACAGGACGACCAAACCCAGACGTTTCGGCAGACGGAAGCCGATCGACAGGTCCAGGTTCCAGAATGCTGTACTCACCAGCAACGTCGAGCCGAGAGGGATCGCGGACTGCTGGACGTAGCTGCCGCAGAGCGATGCGAACAGGCCGTTAGGATTGAAATAAGACAAGGTCAAAGGCACGCGATAGGTACGGTCGTCGGCGCTGCCCAGCCAACTCAGCACGTTTTCTTCGTAATAATATTCCGCCGACAGGGCCACCCGCGGCGAGGGTGTCACCGCGGCATAGGCGCGCACGAAGCGCTCACGCCGCTCGGCGGTGATAGCCGCGGTGTCGAGCCCATAAATCGGTATCGAAACATCTCGCCGCGAGCCCTCGGCGCCGATGCGGATGTGCGCGGAAACCCGTTGATCCAGGCCGACCCCGTAGCGCCATGCGCTCTCGTCCATGGTCAGCACCCGCTCGAACGACAAGGGTTCGACGGTCGCGGGCGGGCCGTAGTACTTGAGATAGCGGCTATGCTCCGCGGCATAGAGGTCGAGCAGTGTGACGAGACGGGTTCGTTCGGCAGACGAGAATGCTCCTCGGGATTGCGCGGCGGCCAGCGCGGCGGCATAGAGCCGCGGGTCCGCGCGGAAGGCACCGCGCAGCCGGCGCATGGTCTCGATGAGCCCCGCGGAGGCCGGTCGCGACGCGAGGCTCGGGGGCAGGTCGGCGAAGCGCGGCGGGTCCACTGCGATGAGGAGTTCACGCAGTGCTGGATACAGTTCCAATACATGAAGTTGGAACGCGACCGTCGGCAAGGTTGGGGCATCCCCGCACTCGGGCTTGAAGGTCCAGAACTGGCTCACGCGCTGAGGGGCCGCGGGGAGCACGAAGGGGGCCACGGCGGTCGCCGCGGCGGTGAGCGGCGCGGAGGGATCGACCAGGGTCTCGATCTCCAGCATCGGGCCGTCCCGACCCCCGGGGTGAGAGCGTTCCGTCTCGATGCGCTGCGCCAGGAGGACATGACCGGCACGCTGCAAGGCGTCCGCGAATGCGGCGTCGTCGTCGTGCCGTTCGGCGAAGAAGATGTCGAAGACGAGCAGGCGTGGCCCGGCCGCGATCAGGCGCTCGATCAACTGCGTATGTCGATGGCGCGGCCACTGCCGATACTGTCGCGGCAGGCCGAGCTTGCGCTGCGAGGCGCGGTCGATGGCGATGAGCGCGACGTCCTGGGGCGGTGGCAGAGGCCCGCGCAAGCGGAACAGCCAGCGCAGGGCGAGGTCCTCTTCCAGACTCATCCCCGCGCTGGAAAGCTCCAGGGCAGTGCCGGCGAGCCCGAGTGCGAGACCGAACAGCAGGGCGCGGACGGGCCGGTTCAGCCTGCTGGTCGATGGACCGCCGGGCATCGGCGGGACTGCCCGCGGGGACCGGCCGGCCGTGCCTGGTCCGCCGACGTAGCGGCGGACCCGAAGCCGCGCGATCAGGTGCAATATGTCTTGCCGTGGATCGTCACGCAAATCCTTCTCCGAAACGCCTCAACACGCAGGTTGGAGTCCGGCGTCTGTTCGGGGACACCAATATCCATCTCCATAACGGTTGCCGGCGGTGCTATAGTTATCACGCGTAGGTCTTTCAGTTTCGGGTCCACCGAAATTGTATTGCCCTTGGGTGTTACCGTTACTGTGTTCGAGTCAGGGACCCCAACGTAATGCACCAGGCCATCGCCGTCCATGATCAGGACTACTACATTAAGCTCGTTATTAAGCTCGTTCATACATTCTCTCCTCGTTGCTGCCGAAAAGCGCCCCAGGCCGCACCGAAATCGGTGCTAGGGGCGGATATCGGACGCCCTGATAACGCTAGGGTGCCCGCGTGGAACCAAAATATCCACTCTGTCTTTCCTGTCGCCTAAGCGAAAAGACAGCGGAGGCAAAGATCGAACCGTTCGCTTCGCACCTCTTCAGCGCGTCTGGGGCACGTTTTCCAATGCCTGGCACAGCATCGTTGGATGTCAGAACTGTAGCGTCGTGCGCAGGCTCAAAATGCGATCGCTGACGAACAGTGGACTGTCGGGATCAATCTCGCGGAATCGGATATCCTCATCAAGCGCATTTTCGATGGACAGGACGACCAAACCCAGACGTTTCGGCAGACGGAAGCCGATCGACAGGTCCAGGTTCCAGAATGCTGTACTCACCAGCAACGTCGAGCCGAGAGGGATCGCGGACTGCTGGACGTAGCTGCCGCAGAGCGATGCGAACAGGCCGTTAGGATTGAAATAAGACAAGGTCAAAGGCACGCGATAGGTACGGTCGTCGGCGCTGCCCAGCCAACTCAGCACGTTTTCTTCGTAATAATATTCCGCCGACAGGGCCACCCGCGGCGAGGGTGTCACCGCGGCATAGGCGCGCACGAAGCGCTCACGCCGCTCGGCGGTGATAGCCGCGGTGTCGAGCCCATAAATCGGTATCGAAACATCTCGCCGCGAGCCCTCGGCGCCGATGCGGATGTGCGCGGAAACCCGTTGATCCAGGCCGACCCCGTAGCGCCATGCGCTCTCGCCGATATTCCCGTCGAACAGTTGATTGAAGCCCGCGACTTGGGTCGGCTCAATGGTTTGCTTCATCTCGTCCGGACCCCGCAAGGTGCGCGAGGCCGCGGCCCTCAGCACTGTTCCTGGGAAGGGGCGCAAGCTCAGGCCGACCTTTGGGTTGAGGCGCTGAACTGCGGCTGTGGACGTACTGACCTCCGGATCGCCGCTGGTATCGAGCAGCGTCTCCCAGTCTAACTCGGGTAACAGGAGATCGCTCTTGCTCGAATCGGCGCTCGTCTCATCCTGCACCATCGAGTCCCAGCTCAGGCCGACTGTCAGGTCCAGCGTCGGCGCCGGGCGCAAGGTGCCGTAAAGCCAGACCTTGGCAAGGCGGTCGTTGGCACGGCGGTTGGAGATCAGCGTCGTCTTGGAGAGCGTGTTCTCATCGAACGCGGTCAGATCGAAATCGACCCGTTGCTTGGACTCGAACCAGCTTGCGCCGATCGACAGCAGCACCTGCTCGTGGCCCCAGTCCTGACGAACCTCCGCGCTCCATCCCTCGGCAGGACCGCCGGCGAAGACCTCCGTCGGACTCGCTGAATCGGCCGCACCGACAACCTCGATACTGTTTACGTCCGACTCGATCCGTCGATTGATAAATGATGCAATGAGCGTGGAGTCTGGCGCCCATCGCCGGGTCAGCCCCAGCCGGGCGCTGGTGCTGCGGGTGCGGTTGCGTTCAGTGAGGCCAGTCTCATTGAGATACGGGCCCTCATCCGTATCGGTATTGCGCAGCTCCGCCTGTATGCCAATGCTGGGACTGAGCTGCGCCTGCGCAAAGCCGACCTGAATGTCTTGGGTCTGTTGCCGCACCCCGCCCGAACCATCGGTCTGCAAGTGATATTGGCCGAGGCTGAAGGCCGCCCGGTTGTACAACGCGGAGACCAGGATCTGGTCGCCGAAGGTCGCGCGGCTTCCGCCGAACAGTGTCACCCAGCCGCCGGCGCCGTTGCGGTTGAACAGCGGGCCGTATTCGTCGAGCCCCAAGGTCGAAGGCCCGAGCAGGTCCGGGACCAGCAGGCGGGTCTCGCCCTGGAGCGGCAGCACCGGGGTGCGCGTCAGCGGTTGCAGGAGCTGGGCCTGGAGCAGTTCGCTGACCCGCGCCTCCTCATGCCGCGGCAGGGCCGAGTAGACATCGGCCAGGAGGCGGTGTCCGGACTGATCGGACGGCGCCTGGTTCACCGCGCTGAAGCCTTGGACGAGTGCGACTTGATCGAAATGCAGATCGCGGTAGATTTGGCCGACGGCCTCGGTACGCGCGGCCGCGTCCGCGGCGAGGGTCGCCGTGGTACGGAATTGCGCGCGATAGTCATTCAGGGCGAGTGAGGTGTCGAGCGCCTCCAGGGCTTCCACCGGTCGGTTCGCCGCGCGCAACTGGATGGCCCGGTACAACCAGGGCGTCGGGTCACGGGGATCGAGGTCGGTAGCGATCGCGAAGGCGGTGGCGGCCCGCGCGTCGCGCCGCTCGTCGTAATAGGCCTTGCCGAGATAGGTTCGCAGGAGCGAGACCAGTGGGTCGAGCGAAACGGCGGTTTCCAACTCGGTGCGGCCTTGGGCGAGCCGGCCCGCGCGGATCTCGGTCAGACCCAGACCGAGATGGCTGATCGGGTCCGCCGCATCCAACGCGAGCGCCTGCCGGAAGGCGGCCCGTGCCGCCCTGAGATCGATGCGCAGCAGGGCCGCGAAACCCTGAACGCGATGCGCCAGCGCGGCCCGCGGGGCCTGGGCCATGGCCGCGTCGGCGGCGGCCTGCGCCGCGCTCAGCTCACCGACGGCGAGCAGCACTTCGGCGAGGCGGGCCCGCAGCAGACCATTGCCGGGATCGGCCGCAAGCGCCTTGTCCATCGCGGCGCGGGCCGCGGGCAGGTCAAAGGCGGCTTGCTCGGCATAAGAGCGGGCGAACCAGGGCAGCGGGCGCCGCGGGGCCGCCGCGGTCGCGGACCGCGCCAGCGCCAACGCGCGGTCCCGGTCGTTGAGTCCGAGCGCGATGCTCGACTCGATCGCATCGGCATCACCGTTGCCGGGTGCCAGCCGCCGTGCGTCGGCCAGCTCGGCCCGCGCGGCCTCCACCCGCCCGACGGTGAGTAACAAGGCGGCGCGGAAGTTGTAGAACGCGGCATCACGCCGCGCCGTTGGTACCGCGTCGAGGTGTGCGAAGGCGGCCTGGGCGTCACCCGCGAGCAGCATGCGGTGCGCTTCGCGCAGCAGCCCGAGCAGGGCCGGGTCGCGCTCAGCACCGCTGCTCCATAGCAGGGCGGAGAGCATGGGTGCGTAGCTGATGGCCCACTGCACCGCGTCGATGGGGTTCAGCAGTTGATCGAGGCGCGGTGCCTGATCGCGGCCGGCGCGCGCGCCCTGTCCGGGGCGCAGGCGCAGTTCGCCGCGCGGGTTGGCGACGACCAGCGTGCCCTCGAACAAGTCCACGGCGGTTTGCTCGGGGTCCACCCGCACCAGGAATTCGGTGCCCTCCACCAAGGCATTCATGAAGGGGGTGCCGATACGCAACCGGCGGCTCACGCGGCTGAAGAAGCGCGCCGCGCCGCCCAGCAGGTCCAGCCGCCACTCGCCGGCGTCCCGTGCAGGCGCGACGATACGCAGGGTGGTGCTTTGATCGAGCCGGATCAGGGTGTCCGCCCCTTGGATCCGGATCGCGGCGCGGCTGTTGCGCCCGGTGAGCACCGTGTCGCCGACACACAGCTCGGCGTTGGGATACACCGCGGTCCAGGCACCGTCCGCGCTGGTGCGGGTGGAGACGCTGCCTTCGGTGGCGATCACCAAAACTGTCGGTTCAGTACAGGACGCGGCGGCAACGCCCTGACTGGATGCTACGCTAGCCAGCAGGTACGTCAGCAGAAGTGGGACCCGCAGTCGGCGCGGCATGCCTTGTGTCCTTGAGCTATTGATCTGGTGCAGCTGGAACTAACGATGCCATGGTTATGTTAGTCGAAAAAGGAAAAATAATCTACGATATTTAATGATTTGCAAAATTTTTCGCGTTGTCAATCCCGGATTTTAAGCCGCGCGCGCGGTGCCGTCGAGTGGCATCGGGCATCCTTGAACCAGGATCGGCGCGACGGGTATCGAGGGCTAGCGCCGCGGTCGCTCGCAGGCGCTGTGGCACTCCCAGTAGCGGTTGGTGCAGAAGCCGTAGAGGTTCTCGCTGCACGACCACCAAGGGTAGCCGCAGTTCTCCTGATCGGAAGCGTTACACCAACGCAAGGTGCGCTGAGCCGCTTGATAGCCGGCTTGGCACTGTTGATAGTCGAAGCGGGCGTCGGCGTCGCACCGGTCCTTGACTTCCTGGCAGCGGCCGATGCAGCCGATCTCGGCGACGCGCCGGGGCAGGTCCTCGTAGAATCGTGAACGGGTGCATCCCGCGGCGGCGAGGAGCAGGATGATGGAGACCGCCGCCATGAGATGCGGCCTGGTTCCAAACGCGGCATTGGCGGGCGATGGTCTCATCAGGGTGACCCCGATAATGAAAAATGGCGAGGGACGGGGACCACTGGTCCGGGCGTCCGGCTAGTGTAACGCCGGGCGATGCTTCAAGACTCAAGTGTCAGGCTTAACTTTAGCCCCATCGGTGGCTAAACGCATCTTTGCGCGCGCTCGTCACGTGAAACGAAGCAACGCGACGGCATACCATCCAGACCCCGGATGCGAGTACACTGAGCAGGCGCGCGCCTAGGCGGTCCACGCCCCGCCGAACTCCACACGCGTCGGTGAAACGGATCGGGGATCTTGCGCTGAGGCCAAAACCCATGCATAGACTCATCCTGACGACCATGATCTTGGTCCTGGCCCCATTACTCGGCGGCTGCGGCACCACCTTGCCTGGTCACGTCGGAGGCATTGCCACCTACGTGTCAGCCGAAGATTACGGTGAACTGCTCTGTAGCCAGGTCGACCTGGAGAGTTACCCGTCCTGCTTGAGCAATGTCCTGGACTATTTCGAGGAGCCGCACGCCGACGACATACCTCCCGGTCAATCCACCTCAGGGCCCTTCGCGGTGGCGATGGATGGCGCGCTTTACATGGGAACCTACTCCTCGCGGCCCTTCCGGGGGCGGTTCCAGATTTCCAGCGGGACCAACGCCTGCCGCGGGTCGTTCGATGCCTTCGCCGGGTCACGCGATGCGCTCTATGACGTCTATTGTGACGACGGACGTGCCGGTTGGGCCGACCTCATCTTGGATCAGACCGGCCGCAACGGCATCGGCCAACTGTCACTGAACGACGGCACCAAAGGCGATATCATTTTCGGCTATCTGCCGCTGGGGCGCGCCACGCCGTATCCGTTCACCAATGTCTGGACGCCGCGGCCGCCCGGCGAAGCGCCGTTTTGAAGTTGACGGCAACCGCCGGAGGCGCAGTCCGGATAACGCCGGACCTGCGCAGCCGACCGGAGATCGAGGCTTCGGCCGGACGCGGCGCCGCCCGCTAAAGCGTCGGCTTCCGGTCGAGTGACCCCGGTGACCGGTGGTCGAGTGCCTACACAATCGTCTGGCGTACCGGATTCGCCAAGGCGCCGATACCGGCGATCTCGACCACGACCTGATCCCCATCGCTCAAGTAGCGCGGCGGATTGCGCGCCATCCCGACGCCGGGCGGCGTGCCGGTCAGGATCAGGGTGCCGGGGAGCAACGTGGTGTCCCGGCTCAGGAAGGCGATGATTTCCGCCACGCTGAAAATCATGTCGCTGGTGTTGCCGGTCTGGACGCGTTCACCATTGAGGGTGCAGGTCACATCCAACACCTGGGGGTCCGGAATCTCATCCGCGGTGACCAGCCAGGGACCCAAGGGAGAGAATCCGTCGAAGCTCTTGCCGCGAATCCACTGGCCGGCGCCCCCTTGCTTTTGCCAGCGGCGGGCGGAGACATCGTTGGCGCAGGTGTAGCCCAGAATATAGTCGAGCGCGCGTGCGACCGGCACGTCCCGCGCGGTCCGGCCGATCAGGACGGCAAGCTCGGCCTCGTAGTCCACTTCCGGGCCATGCTCGCAGGCGAGCGGCAGGGGAATCGCGTCCCCCGGATCGGCAATCGTCGTCGTCGGCTTCATGAAGACCACCGGTGTCGTCGGCAGCGCCGCCCCGGTTTCGATGGCGTGGGCACGGTAATTCAGCCCGATGCCGTAAATGTTGACCGGCAGCACAGGTGCCAGCCAGCGCGCGACGGTCAGCGTCTCACTGGTCTCGGTGAGTCCCTCGTAGAGACTGCCGGCCAGGCGTCGGGCCTGTCCCTCCGCGCTGGGTGAGCCGTAGTGGAGCTGACCGGCGGTGTCGATCAGGCGCGCGATTTTCATGGTGAATCCTGCCAGGTTGGGTCGCAATGATGGTGAGGCGATCAACGTAGATGGGGCTGAGAGCGATCCAGGCAACGTTCGGTCTGGTCGCTCGGACCCGCCGACCCCCTTGTACTCGCGCCCCGCGGTTTCAATATTGGTCAGAACCTGGGCAAGTGCATGGTGCGCTTGTGGGATTGCGTCAAGTCCTGAACGGCTGGACTGGGGGAGTGTCTTCGGTGTCGATACGAACGATCGGGGTTGTCGGGGGCGGGATCGGCGGACTGGCGGCGGCCTGGCTGCTGGACCAGCGCTATGAGGTGACCTTACTGGAACGTAACGCCTACGTGGGCGGCCATACGAATACCCTGATGGTCGATCACCCGGGGGGCGCGTTCCCGGTCGACACTGGCTTCATGGTCTTTAACGATCGCAACTACCCGCTGCTGTGCGGGCTCTTCGATTACCTGGGCGTGACGTCCTATCCGACCACCATGTCCTTCGCGGCTAGTCTGGACGGGGGGCGGGTGGAGTACGCCGGGTCGGACATCAATGGACTCTTTGGTCAGCGCAGCAACCTGCTGAATCCGAAGTTCCTGTGGATGCTGGCCGAGATCTTGCGCTTCAACCGCGAGGCCAAGGCCTTTCTGGAGCGCCGCGAGCGCGACGGTCTGTCGCTCGGTGAGTTCCTTGAACGTGGAGGTTACTCGGAGCGCTTCGCCGCGCACTATCTGTTGCCGATGGCGGCGGCCATCTGGTCTTGCCCGACCCAGCAGATGCGTGCCTTCCCGTTCCTGTCCTTCGCCCGCTTTTTCAATAATCATGGCCTGCTGGATCTGAGCAACCGACCCGAGTGGCGCACCGTGACCGGCGGCAGTCAAGCCTATGTCCGGCGCATGCTCGCTCAGCTGCGCGGCAGCGTGCGCACCGCGGCGGGGGTACAGCGGGTCCGGCGCACTCCGGACGGGGTGGAGGTGGAGACGCTTCAGGGCGGCGAGCGCATGGTCTTTGACAACCTGGTGCTGGGCTGTCACGGCGACGAGGCCCTGGCGATGATCGAAGATCCATCCTCGTTGGAGCGCGAGTTGCTCGGGTGCTTTCGCTATCAGCGCAACCGCGTGTATCTGCATCAGGACCCGGCGCTGATGCCGCGGCGCCGCCGCGTCTGGTCATCCTGGAACTATCTGCGCGGGCCCGGCGTCGCGCCGACCGGTCCGGTAACGGTCACCTACTGGATGAACAGCCTCCAGGATTTGCCCCCGGATCAGGACTGCTTCGTCAGTCTGAATCCGGTAGAACCGCCGCGGGCCGATCTGGTCATCGCGCAACTGGAGTATGACCACCCGGTCTTCGACACGGCGGCCATTGCCGCCCAGAATCGGATGCATGAGATCCAGGGCCGTTCCGGGCTTTGGTTCAGCGGCGCCTGGCTGGGGTTCGGCTTCCACGAGGATGGTCTGCGGGCGGCGGTCGACGTGGCCGGCGGCCTGGGGGTATCGGTCCCCTGGGCAACCGCGCGTGCCGGTGCGCCGGTCCGGGCGGTTCCCGATACCGCGGCTGTCCCGCGGCCGGTGCAGTCATGACCGCCCCGGCCGGACAGCTCCTGTTCGGACAGGTGATGCACCGGCGCTTTTTTCCGGTGCAGTACCGTTTCGTCTACGGGGTACTGAGCATGTTGCTGGACCTGGACCAGATCGACGATCTGGCACGGCAGCATCGCTGGTTCTCCCGCAATGGTTTTAATCTGTTCGCCTTCCACGATCGCGACCATGGGGCCGGGGATGGCGCGTCGCTGCGTGACTGGCTCATGAGCAACATCGCTCGCCTGGGGCTCGCGCTGCCCATCGGTCGGATCGAGATCCAGTGTATGCCGCGGGTCTTCGGCTATGGGTTCAACCCCATGAGCACCTGGTACTGCTATGGCTCCAAGGATGAACTGCTGGCCATCCTGGCCGAGGTCCATAACACCTTCGGGGAGCGTCATGGCTATCTGCTGCATGAGCATGGGGAGCCCATGCAATGGCCGGTGCGGCAAGGACGCGCCAAGGGCTTCCACGTCTCGCCTTTCGTCGGCATGGCGGCGGATTACCGCTTTCGCTTCGCCCGCGTCGGCGACGAATCCAGCATCGTCATCCACGAATACGAAGACGATCGGCTCATGCTGGTCGCGGTCCAGCGGGGCAACCTGCAGGCCTTCACCGATTCCAATCTGTTACGGGCGGCGCTCGCCTTCCCGTTGCTCACCCTCAAGGTCGTCGCCCTGATTCACTGGCATGCCCTCAAGATTTGGCTGCGCGGCGCGACCTATTATCCCAAGCCCGCGCCGCCCCCCGAGGAGGTTACCTGATGTCTGCGGAGGAAATACTCGATTGCCCGCCCCAGGCCGTGCCGGATCGTCCGGCCAGGGTAGGGCGCCTGTTTGGCGGATTCTGCCGTCACCTTGCCTTCGGGAGTCTGCTGCTGCGTTTCCCCGACGGTCGTGCCGATCTTTACCGCGGCCGGTTCGCCGGCCCGACGGGTGAATTGGCGATCATCCGGCCCTGGCGCTTTCTCAGGCGACTGGTCATTCGCGGCGAAATCGGCTTTGCCGAAGCCTACATGGAAGGTGAGTGGCGCACGCCCGACCTGCCGGTGCTGCTGGATCTCCTCCAGCTCAATGCCGAGCATCTGGGTGCGGGTCCCAAGGGACTGGCCTGGTCGCGCTGGTTCAACCGGCTCACCCATCGGCTGCGTGACAATCATCGCCGCAACAGCCGCCGCAACATCGCCCGGCATTATGATCTGGGCAATGCGTTCTACCGGTTGTGGCTGGACCCGAGCATGACCTATTCCGCGGCCTTGTTCGCGGATCAGGCGCTTGAGCCACTGGCGGAGGCTCAGGTGCGCAAGTATGAGCGTCTGCTCGACGACCTTGACGCCCGGCCCGGCGAGCACATTCTGGAGATCGGCTGCGGTTGGGGCGGGCTGGCCGAAGCTGCCGCGCGCCGCGGACTCAAAGTGACCGGGGTGACCCTGTCACGGGAGCAACTCGACTACGCCAGTGTCCGCATCGCCGATGCCGGGCTCGCCGAGCAGGTGGAACTGCGGCTGCAGGATTACCGCGATATCCGCGGTCAGTTCGACCATGTCGTCTCCATTGAGATGCTGGAAGCCGTGGGCGAGGCCTATTGGCCGGTCTATTTCGGTGCACTGCGCCGTCTGGTCCGGCCGGGCGGGCGGATTGCGCTCCAGGTCATCACCATGAACGAGGACGATTTCCCCAACTATCGCCGCACCGCCGACTTCATCCAGCTTTACATCTTTCCGGGGGGCATGTTGCCCACCCCGGAGCGGCTCCAATCCGCGGCCGGCGCGGCCGGGCTCGTGCACCTTGAAAGCCGCTGGTCGGGTGCCGACTACGCCGAGACCCTGCGCCGTTGGCGCCGCAGTTTCCACGCTGCCGAGTCGGCCATCGACGCGCTGGGTTACGAGGCGCGCTTCCGGCGGATGTGGGACTACTATCTGGCCTACTGCGAGGTCGGCTTCGACAGCGGTGTCACCGATCTCGTCCAAACGCTCTATCAGGTTCCGGCGGAGGCCGGCAATTGAACACCCATGAAGGTCACTGACAGGCCCCAGGCCGCCGCCGCCGCCGACGCGGCGGCCTACGCCCGTATCACCGACGCACTCGCCGGACCCGGCTGGTGTCTGACCGGCGGCTTCCTGTCCGCGGCGCAACTCGATGCGCTGCGTGTAGAGGCCAATGGGCTCGATCGCCAAGGGGCGTTCAAACCTGCTGGAGTCGGCCGGGCCGCCGATCTGGCGGTTCGCTCCACCATCCGCTCGGATCGCGTTTGCTGGCTGGACCCCGAGTCCCGCGACGGTGCCATCGGTGCCTATCTGGCCCGACTCGAAGACCTGCGCCAGACCCTCAACCGCGACCTCTGTCTCGGCCTTTTCAATTTCGAGGGCCACCTCGCCATCTATCCGCCGGGTTCCTTCTATCGCCGCCATCTGGATCAGTTCCGCGGCGTGGAACTGCGCACCCTGACCTGCATCCTTTACCTCAACCCCGACTGGCAGCCGGCGGACGGTGGTCTGCTGCGCATCTACACCGATCCTGATCGGCCGGATCACTATGAGGAGGTTGCACCGCTCGGCGGCACCCTGGTGACCTTCCTCAGCGCCCGCTTCGAGCATGAGGTGATGGTCGCCACCCGTCAGCGCTTGAGCCTGACTGGGTGGTTCAAGCGGCGCGGCTGACGGGCGACGGAAGCCAGGCGGCATCGAGAATCGTCTCAATCGGCCAAGGACAGGACTCTGGAAAATCATCTAAACCAGTTTCTTCGGACGCTTTTGCAACCGTATCGGACCAGACGCCAGACCACCAATCCGTATCGGCTAGTTCAGCTTTGAGGCTGGGTGTCTTTTTGATACAAATCGCAATTGCATTGCGCCGCTCTTTGATGGTCCGCTGCCAGCTCTTGCTTTGACGCTCCGGCTGGTGTTGAAACTTCAGCAGATGTGTTAACAGCACAGCCATCCGACTCGCCAGTTCGCGCTTTTCGCTCTTGCCCACGTCCTCGATTTCCTCGGCAATGTGCTGAATGTCAAGTTGGGAGAACAGTCCGGTGCGCAGAAGTTGCGCTTGCTCGTTCGCCCAAGCGACGATGTCACCATCGTAAGTGCTGGATGCCATGCTTGCTTCGTCCGCTTAATGATAAACCAGTTCTATCTTAAAAGCGGCCTTAAGTTCCGCACGAGAGACGAACCTGCCGGTAGCTGAGTGGCGAATGACAAAGCCATCCCCTAACCTCTTTGCGGACATGATCCGGTTGTTCGCACTCTTGAGCGCAAACGGCGTGACATAGCTTTTCGTGCTTTTTGGCTTTTCCATGGGTCAATACCTATTCAGATGAGCCCTGCGCCGTAACGACGCTGGTTAAGCAGGCTATTGGGAGTCAATTGTAGACCATTTTTCGGTGTGCGGGCGAGGGTGAGGGCGAGCGCAGGCCGGGGCGGCCTGTCCCGTGTGGCAGGCGAGCCGCGGCGTCTCGGCGGGGCCGGCGCGGTCATCACCTCTTGACCACGCTCGGGTTGCCTCTGGAGCCCCGCTGGTACGCGCGGCCGAAGGCGATGCGGAACAGCCAGTCAGGCCGCCTCGTCCGCATAAAGCCACTTCTTAAACCCGGCGAAGACCTGCCCGATCTCCGCCGCGCTCCCGAGATCCGCAACCGCATCGGCGATGGAACCGCGGTACTTGAGCCGCAGCAGCGGTGCCAGCTTCTCTTGGTTCAGCTCCTCGACGCCGCTGCGCACATAGTGAGACAGCACAAAATCGAGGAACACTTGCTGCCGGGTGGAAAAGTGTGTACTGATGATGACCTTCGCCCGCGCCGCGCGCTCCGCGCGCGTGAGCGGGGCCACCGCGTAGCCGACGTAAGCCAACACGTCGAACAGGTCGCTGTTCTCCGCCGCGATGAGCCGCTGCATCTGCGCGAGCTGTTCTTGACCGAAGCCGTTGTCCGCCAGTCCAACCAGCAATCGCGTGCGCGTGTCCGGCAGACTCCAGAGCGCACACAGTTCCGCCTCGTCCTTGAAGAAGGCCGGCAGCCGGCCGAATAGTGCCTCCATGAACTGCTGCGCGGACATGGGCGTCCCGTCCGGGTGCCAGAAGGAGGTCACCAGCGTATTCTGGATCGCACGCTCCTTGCCGTCCGCGAGCTTCACGCGTGCCTTCACCTTTTTCCCGCAGATACAGGGACACTGGCCACACCTGGCAGGGCGCTTCCGGCTCTTTGATGCACCGGCACGGCACCCACCCGCAGCGGGCGCAGGGCTCGGGGTCCGCGCTCCCGCAAACACAAGGGGACGCCCCGCACCGCGCGCAGGGCTCGGGCGCGACCGGTTCCCCGTCCCACTCCCGATCAATGAAGTGGTGGTGCGCCTTCACGAAGTCCAGGATCGTAAAATAGTCCTTGCCGTCGTAGAGCCGGGTGCCGCGGCCGATGATCTGCTTGAACTCCACCATCGAACGGATCGGGCGCAGCAGCGCGATATGGCGCACATTACGTGCGTCGACCCCGGTCGAGAGCTTCTGCGATGTGGTGAGGATGGTCGGGATGGTCTTCTCGTTATCCTGAAAATCGCGCAGGTGCTGCTCGCCCAGGGCGCCGTCGTCCGCGGTCACCCGGTGACAGTAGTTCGGGTCCGTGCTCGTCTTCAGTTGGTTGATGAGGTCGCGGATGGCGAGCGCATGCGCTTGGTTCGCGCAGAACACAGGAAACCCCGCGCGGGCCTTGATCATCGTTCCGGTCAGACCTTCCGCCGCGGCCCGGTGGCGGAAATCTGATCCACAGATGTCACAGATGTCACAGATGTTCATAGATTTTTTCTTCATCTGTGAACATCTGTGAACATCTGTGACATCTGTGACATCTGTGGACAAATCCGAGTGATCGCTTGGGCCGGAACGACGATCAAACCCGCGGCCGTGAGCGCGGTGTCGACGAGCTCGGCTCGGGTTTCGGGTTCGTTCATAGTCGTTTTCAGAGTTGACCGGTGAAGGCGTGATGCAGGAGGGACTTCTTGAGGGCGTCGAGTTGTTCAAGCTTGCGTTGGTCGATCGATTCGAGGCGTTGCGTCTTGGCTTGGAGGTCGTTGAGCTTAGCCACCAGCAACTCCTGCTCGCCAAGAGTCTTCGGAAATGCAATCTCTATCGTTCTTAGAAGACTTGCCTTAATGCCTTGGACGGTTGCGCCAGTCCCTTTCTTGCGGATACGCTGCTGCAAAGGCGCAGAAAGTAGTAGAAATTTCAGGAAAGTGCTGTCGAGTTTTTTCGCGTCGGATTGCATGGTGATTATGCGCTGGGCGAAAGCAACCTTATCGTCTGTATCAAGCTGCGCTACGTTTGCTAGCGGCGCCTCAGTTGTAAACAGAACGTCACCTTTGCGCGGAATACCACGAGTCATCCAGTTCTCGTAATTCTCAGCGGCCATGAATTCCATCGGGCTTTCTTGTCGATATCCCATCTTCACATTTTTCGCCGTAATCAGGCGAATGCCACTGTCAGTTTTTTCGGGCGTCTTTCCGCGGTAGTCGATGAAGCGAACGCAGTCGCCGATAATCGCATTCTCCCATCCGGCTTCTTTCCGGGAAAACACTGCGCCCAATTCACTCTCAAAGATCGCGCGGGCGTTCTTGAGGTTCATTTCGGCGTCCGCCTTGGCGACAGCGGTTCCCGCGAATGCTTTGTCCAGGATGCCTACGATGCGCTGTTGTTCGGGAGCACCACGGTCTTGACCCCGGCGCCCTGGAAGGTACCGCCCGGACAGTCGAGCACGGTGCGCAGGTTGCAGCTTTCCAGCAGGAGTTTGCGCAGCGACACCGAGGCGCTGTCCGAATTCGAGAGGAAGGTGTTTTTGATGACGACTCCGCCCCGTCCGTCGGCCTTGAGCGTCTTGATGAAGTGCTGGAGGAACAGGAAGGCGGTCTCGCCGGTGCGGATGGGGAAGTTCTGCTGGACCTCCTTGCGCTCCTTGCCGTAGAAAGTGCGCTCCTGGAGTGTCTTGAGGTCCGCGGTCGAGAGCCCGGGCCGGGCGGCCAGGTAGTCGTGGGCCTCGCACAGAAAGCCCGCGGAGGCGCAGGCCCCATCGTAGACGCGCTCCCCAAGCCGGGGCGCCACCACCTGCACCATGGCGCGGATGAGCGGGCGCGGGGTGTAATACTCGCCGCTGTTGCGCCCGGCGTTGCCCATCCGCTTGATCTTTTCTTCATAGAGCGCGGAGAGCTCGTGCTTCTCCACCTGCGAACGGAAGCGCAGCCCGTCGATCTGGTCGATGACCTCGCGCAGGTTGTAGCCGCTGCGGACCTTGTTCTTGATCTCGCCGATCTTGTATTCGATGGTGTTGGGTCCGCTCGCGCGGCGCTTGAACCCGTGCAGATAGGGGAAGAGCTTGCGCTCGACGAAGTCGACCAGGTCGTCGCCGGTCAGGGCACGCTGGTGGTCGAGGGTGCCGTCCGGCCCCTTGGGCGCGGCCCAACTGTCCCATTCGTACTGCGCGTCGAGGATGTAGTCATAGACCCGGCCTGCGAGCTCGGCTGCGGTCGCCCGGTCACCCTCCAGGTCGTCGAGATATTTCAGGAACAGGAGCCAGGAGGTCTGCTCCGTATAGTCGAGTTCGGTGGTGCAGCCGGCCTCTTTCCCCCAGGACGTCATCGATGTTCTTGAATGCCTGCTGGAACATCCGTCCCAGGTCTTCCCGTGCGCCCATGGCCGCTCCTTATATTCTTGTCTGTCACGCAGGTCGGTGTCGCCGGCGCCTTGATGGCCTGTCCCAGGGCGAGTCGGGCCTTGATCATCGTTCCGGCCGGCCGCGGACGGTCCGCACAGCGGACCCTAC
>JACDZG010000022.1 GCA_013426805.1 Chromatiaceae bacterium | reverse complement strand
TCGACGGCCGCGTCCGCTCCTCGGTTATTGAAGCCGACAGCGACCGCATCGCTTGCCGGCGCGACATCGAACGCAACCCGGTTCCGGCGCGCATGGTGCCCACCGCGGAAGAATACCCCTGGTCGAGCGACCGCTGCAATGCGCTCGGACTCACCGACCCCGTTGTCGCTGCGCACCCGCTTTATCGCATTCGCACCTGATATCCAGACAGACCTTCGTGGGCGGGTTTCAAACCCGCCCCACACCAAGGGTCTGTCCGGATATCAGGTCGGAAGGCTATCACTCCCAGGCTCACCCGACCCTTCCCAGACGCGCACCGGATCGAGTTCCTGCCAACGGTTGACAATGGTGCAAAACAGCCGGGCCGTCTGCTCGGCATCGTAGAGCGCCGCATGGGCCTCGCTATTTTCCCAGCCGAGGCCGGCCGCCCGCGCGGCCTTGGCCAGAACGGTCTGGCCGAACATCAGCCCGGCCAGAGTCACGGTGTCGAAGACACTGAAGGCGTGGAACGGATTGCGCTTGAAGCCGGTGCGCTCAACCGCCGCGGCCAGAAAATTGAGGTCGAAATGAGCGTTGTGACCGACCAGAATGGCGCGGTTGCAGCCGGCGACGGCGACTGCCTTGCGGATAGGGACGAGGATCCGCGCCAGGGCTTCATGCTCCGGCACCGCGTCACGGAAGGGGTGATCCGGGTCGATACCGTTGAAGGCCAGCGCGCGAGGGTCGATCTCGGACCCCATAAAGGGCAGGACGTGGCAGGCCAGCGGTGCGGCCGGTTCCAAGACGCCGTCCGGCCGCATGCGGATGATGATCGCGGCAATCTCCAGCAGGGCGTGGCGCCGGGCATCGAAGCCGGCGGTCTCCACGTCCACCACGACCGGGAGGAATCCGCGAAAGCGCCGGGCAATCCCCGAGACGATCGATTGGTCTTCTTTCATCGCGACAGCATACGGGTGTGACGCGCACTTGCCAAACCGGCGCTGCCCTTCGCCCTCAGGCATTGCTATAGTCGCCAGCTGGCTGGTTCGCCGTGGAGATCTGGGGTGGTCATGGGTCGGTTCATCGCTTGGCGTCTACACCGCGTCGGCCCCACGGGCCTGATCGCGTTGCTGTGGCTCGTGTCGGCAGCGGCCACGGCGGCGGCGGCGGCGCCCCAACCGACCGTCGGCGTCCTCTACGAGGTGCGCTCAGTCGCGACTGGTGCCGTGAATTTCCTGTTGGGAACCATCCACAGCGAGGACCCGCGCGTGACCACCCTGTCCGCCCCGGTGCAGGCCGCCTTCGCGGCCAGCCCGCGCTTTGCCATGGAGGTGCTCCCGGATACCCAAGCCATCATCAAGTCCATGATCACCATGACCTACACGGATGGCCGCACGCTGCGCGACGTCTTGCCGGAGGACCTCTATTGGCAGGTCAGCGCGGTACTGGAGGGACACGGGATGTCCGAAGCGGCTTACCGCGACTTCAAGCCCTGGGCGGTGGTGACCATGCTCAGCGTGCCGCCCACCAAGACCGGCGCGTTCCTCGACCTGCAGTTCTATCGCACCGCTGTCACATCACAAAAGCAGGTCAAAGGCTTGGAGACCATGGAAGAACAACTGGCACTCTTCGACCAGTTGGGAGTCTGCGATCAAGTCGACTTGCTGGCGGAGACGCTCGACTCATTGGAACAGCTGCCGGCGATGTTCGAGTCCCTGACTCTCGCCTACCTGGCACGCGACCTGGACGCCCTGATGCGCAGCAGCCGCACCTATCTGGGGGGCCTGAACGCGCGTTTGGCCGCACACTTTTGGGAGTCGGTCGTGGACGCGCGCAATCGGCGGATGGCGGAGCGCATGGTGCCCCTGTTGGACCAGGGCGGCTGGTTCATTGCCGTCGGCGCCTTGCACCTGCCGTCCCCAAACGGCATCCTGCAACTCTTGCGACAGCGCGGCTTTGAAGTCAGGGCAGTCGATTGACCTGAGCGGATGCTGCTGTTTACTTTCAACGATCCACGCCCTGTCGGGCATCTGGGGGGATGTAGGAAATGTACTCGTGGAAGAGCACACCGCGGACCCGCCGGTTGGTCGATCTGGTGCTGCCGGCGCTGCTGGTCGCCGGCTGCGCCTCCAACCCCGACCGGGTGACCGACCCGCGCGACCCGCTCGAACCCTTCAACCGCGCCGTGTTCCGCTTCAACACCGACTTCGACAACGCCTTCATGCGCCCGCTCGCCAAGGGCTACAAAGCCGTCACGCCCGAGCCGGTAGACCGCGGCATCACCAACTTCTTCAGCAATATCGATGACTTCACGTCGTTCGTAAACAACATTCTCCAGTTCAAGATGTCGCGCGCCGGCAGCGATCTGGGGCGCATTTTCATGAACTCGACGGTCGGTATCCTAGGCTTCTTCGATGTCGCCACCAACGCCGGATTGCCGAGTTACAAGGAGGACTTCGGTCAGACCCTGGGTTACTGGGGCCTCCCGCCCGGCGCCTATTTCATGCTGCCGATCTTCGGACCCAGCAATCTGCGCGACACCGTCGGGTTCGCCGGAGATATCGTCACGGACCCCTTCTTCAGCATCGAAACCGGCAAGATCTACTGGGGATTCGCCACCCTGAGGATCGTCGACTTCCGCGCCGATCGGCTGACCGCGGGCGAGATCCTGACGGACGCGGCCCTGGACCCCTATGTTTTCCTGCGCGACGCCTATCTGCAGCGGCGCCGGAATCTGGTCTACGACGGCAATCCGCCGGAGTCCGAGGACCAGGCTGACATCTGGGCCGACGTCGACTTCAATAACGACGACGCGTCGGCACCCGTCGTGAAACCGGCGCCGCCGCCGACGCGCACACGCACCGAGAGCTTTGGGCAGTAAAAGATCGATCGACATGTCGGGGCGACTTCAGTCGCCCATACAGCCCCTACGGATTTTGCAGGCATGCGCAATTGGGATGTTTAGGTGATTTCCGGAACACCGGATACCACCGACCATCTGCTCGGATGTCGATGCGACTTCAGTCGCACCGACTCCGACGCAGGTGCGACTGAAGTCGCACCTACACTGACCGGTATCCAAATTGTCGGAAATCACCTTATTCCTGGGAATCGCCTAAATGGTCTGCGCCCGACGCGAGATGCGGCGCAACACCTGCCGGACCATCGCCGCCCCGATCCGGCAGCCGCCAGTTGAGAATCTCCCCGGCGGCCAGTGGAATCACCCGGGTCGGCCCGAAGGCGTAGCTGTGCGGCACTGCCCAGGGCTCCCGACGCAGCGTTACCCGCGCGGTATTGCGCGGCAACCCGTAAAAATCGGGCCCAAAATGACTCGCGAACCCCTCCAATCGCTCCAGGGCACCGGCCTGCTCGAAGACCTGTGCATAAAGCTCCAGTGCGGCATGGGCACTGTAGGCCCCGGCACAGCCGCAAGCGCGCTCTTTGTCGTCGACCGGATGCGGCGCGCTGTCGGTGCCCAGGAAGAAGCGCGGATGCCCGCTGACCGCGGCCTCCACCAGGGCCAGGCGATGGCGCTCGCGCTTGAGGATCGGCAGACAGTAAAAGTGCGGACGGATACCGCCGACCAGCATGGCGTTACGGTTGTACAGCAGATGGTGAGGCGTCAGGGTGGCGGCCAGGGTATCCGGCCCCGCCTGCACGAAGGCCGCGGCATCCGCTGTCGTGATGTGCTCGAACACCACCTTGAGACCCGGAAAGCCGGTCACGATAAGCGCCAGGCGCTCGTCCATAAATCGGCGCTCGCGGTCGAAGATATCCACATCCGGGTCCGTCACCTCGCCATGGACCAGCAGCGGCAGGCCCGCGTCACGCATGGCCGCGAACACCGGATCGAGCCGCCGCAGGTCGGTCACCCCGTCCTGGGAGTTGGTGGTGGCACCCGCCGGGTAGAGTTTGCAGGCATGCACAGCGCCACTCGCCTTGGCCGCGGCGATTTCTTCCGGACGCGTATGATCCGTGAGATAGAGGGTCATCAACGGCCTGAAGTCACTGTCGGCGGGCAGTGCCGCGCGCAGCCGCTCGCGATAAGCCAGTGCCTGCGCGGTGGTGGTGACCGGCGGCTTGAGGTTCGGCATGACAACGGCCCGGGCAAATTGGCGGGCCGTATGTCCGATCACGCTGGCCATGGCCGGCCCGTCGCGCAGGTGCAGGTGCCAGTCATCGGGTTGCGTGATGGTCAGTTCGTCTTGGGCGGACAATTGAACACTCCACGAAAATCGGTGTCGCGGCGGCGCGCGACCGCGCAAGAGCGTGTCACGATGCCTTAAACTAAGAACAGTTTCCAGTGACGCTCTGCCGACTGCGCCGCGGGGCGTCGAACGGACTGCGACCGGGATGGTCACCTTGCGACGGGTACAAGATTTGCTTGATTCAGCGGCCGGGCCATGGCCCTCGCGTTCAGACAAGACCCGTTCCGCTCCATTCAATGACCTGTTGAGGAGAATCCAGCCATGTCCAAGACCCATGATGGTGCCGAACGCACCGCTCACCGCCGACTCCTCGCCTGGATCGACGAGATGGCCGCCCTCTGCGATCCGGATCGGGTCTACTGGTGCGACGGCTCCCAGCAGGAATATGACCGGCTGTGCGACGAGATGGTCGAGAGCGGCGCCTTCATCCGCCTCAACCCGGAGATCCGCCCCAACAGCTTCCTGGCGCGCTCCCATCCGAGCGACGTGGCCCGCGTCGAGGACCGCACTTTCATCTGCTCGCGGCGCGAGGAGGACGCCGGCCCCACCAACAACTGGAAGGACCCGCGCGAGATGAAGGAGATCCTGCGTGGCGAGTTCAAGGGCTGTATGAAAGGACGCACCCTCTATGTGATCCCCTTCAGCATGGGCCCGATCGGTTCACCCATCGCCCATATCGGGGTCCAGATCACCGACTCGCCCTATGTGGTGCTCAACCAGCGGATCATGACCCGCATGGGCCAGGCGGTTCTGGAGACGCTGGGAGCGGACGGCGAGTTCATCCCCTGCCTGCACTCGGTTGGTGCGCCCCGACTGCTCGGTGAGCCGGACGTGCCCTGGCCCTGTGCGCCGAACATCTCGGACAAATACATCGCCCATTTCCCCGAGACCCGCGAGATCTGGTCCTACGGCAGCGGCTACGGCGGCAACGCCCTGCTCGGCAAGAAGTGCCTGGCGCTGCGCATCGCCTCGGTGATGGCGCGCGACGAGGGCTGGCTGGCCGAGCACATGTTGATCCTGGGTGTCGAAAACCCGGAGCACAAGAAGATGTATGTCACGGCCGCCTTCCCCAGCGCCTGCGGCAAGACCAATTTCGCCATGCTGATTCCGCCCAAGGGCTTCGAGGGCTGGAAGGTCACCACGGTCGGCGACGACATCGCCTGGATCAAGCCCAACCCGGCGGACGGCAAGTTCTACGCCATCAATCCGGAGGCCGGGTTCTTCGGTGTCGCGCCCGGAACCAATGTCGAATCCAACCCCAATGCGATGGCGACGCTGTACGCCAACTGCATCTTCACCAACTGCGCACTCACCGACGACGGCGACGTCTGGTGGGAGGGCCTGACCAAGGAGCCGCCCGCTCACCTGATCGACTGGAAGGGCCACGACTGGACCCCGGGCTCCGGCACCCCGGCCGCCCACCCCAATGCCCGTTTCACCGCCCCGGCCGCCCAGTGCCCCTGCATCGACCCCGAGTGGGAGAACCCCCAGGGCGTGCCGATCAGCGCCTTCCTGTTCGGCGGGCGGGTGAGCCACCACTTCCCCCTCGCCTTCCAGAGCTACAACTGGGAGCACGGCGTCTACATGGCCGCCACCATGGGCTCCGAGGCCACCGCCGCCGCCATCGGCCAGGCCGGCATGCGCCGCGACCCCATGGCGATGCTGCCCTTCTGCGGCTACAACATGGCGGACTATTGGCGGCATTGGCTGCGCATCGGCCGCAAGATGGTCGCCACCCCGCCGCGCATCTTCCGCGTCAACTGGTTCCGCCGCGATGAGCACGGGCGCTTCATCTGGCCAGGCTACGGCGAGAACATGCGCATCCTGAAATGGGTGGTGGACCGCTGCAATCACTGTGGTGCCGCCATCGAGAGCCCCCTGGGCTGGGTGCCCGGCTACGACGCCATCTGCTGGAGCGGGATCGACTATTCGCGCGCCGACTTCGCCGCCATCACCAACATCACCATCGAGACCGCCCGCCAGGAGACCAACGACCAGGAAGAGCTGTTCACCCGCTTCGGCGACCATCTGCCGCGCGAGATGGAAATCGAGCGCGAACTGCAACTGGCACGCCTCTATCACTCCCCGGAGGTCTGGGACCTGTCGGCGGCGGCACAGACGGGTTAGGCGATTTGACCGACGCCCGCGCGCTCCGGCGCGTGGGCGTCGCTTCCAGAGACGGAACGTCTTAATCTGAAAGCAAGTCTTGAGCAGGAGAGGATTGCGCATGTCCACCGCCATCGCCGTCCCGAGTGAACCACCGATCACCCCTGGCCCCAGGCGCCACCCCATCACCGTGAGTGAATATTTCCGCATGGGCGAGACCGGCGTCCTGGACCCGGATGCGCGGGTCGAACTCATTGAGGGGGATCTCATCGACATGCCGCCCATCGGACCGATCCATGCCGGCAAAACCAACCGACTGAACCACTTGCTCACGACCGCGGTCGGCGCCGCGGCCATCGTCTCGACGCAGAACCCGGTCGTCCTGGGGCGCCTGACGGCCCCGCAGCCCGACCTGGCCCTGCTGCGCTACCGCGCTGACTACTACGAACAGACGCATCCGGGACCTGATGACTGCCTGCTCCTGATCGAGGTCGCGGAGACGAGCCTGGCACACGATCGCCGCATCAAGCTGCCGCTCTACGCCCGCTTCCGGATACCCGAGGTCTGGATCATCGACTGCCCCGGGCGCCACCTCGACATCCACCGGGACCCGGACGAGGGTCGCTACACCCGGCGGTTGCGCGTCGCCGATCTGTCACGGGTCGGGATTGCCGCGCTCCCCGGCGTCCTGCTGGACCTGCGCACCCTATTCTGACTGTCCGTCCCACGGCGGACTTTCCTCTTTCGGGTCAGTCAGCGACGGGTGCATACGCGTCTGAACGGACATCGGGCCGCGGGTGTCCAGCGCAGCGGACGCCCAGACCGCTATACTCTCGACAGCGCCCCCTATCGGTTCCAGTCATGCCCACCTCCCTGAAGCGACCCTTCGTCAGCCTGGACGCGTACTTCGCCCTCGACCACGGCGCGGGCACGCGTTGCGAGTACCGCAATGGGGAGGTGTTCTGCATGGGTGGCGCGCAGCCGGAGCACAACACGATTTGCGTCAACCTGTTGACCGAGCTGCGCGGCGGCCTGCGGGAACGGGGCTGCCGTCCCTTCCCGAGCGATCAGCGGGTCAAGGTCAATACCGGTAGTCCGTATCTGTATCCCGACCTGTCGGTCGCCTGCGATCCGCGCTACGTCACCATCAATGGTCTGCGCACGCTGCTCAACCCAGTGCTGATCATCGAGGTGCTGTCGCCCAGCACGGCGCAGGATGACCGCGGCGCCAAGTTCCTGCAATACCAGACGATCGAAACCTTGACCGACTATCTGCTGGTGGACTCGACGGCGGTTGCCGTGCTCCATTACCGTCGGCACGGCAACTGGTGGCAGCCGCTCCTGATCGAGGAGCCGCACGGCACGCTGACGCTCGACGCACTCGGCATTGCGCTCCCGCTCGCGGCGATCTATCTGGACTCAGGCGTCGGATAACATACGCGAAGCAGGATCGAAGCCTGGCAAACGGGACGACTCGGGGGCCGCGCGGTAACATAGCGCTCACAAAATCGACACATCGGGCGCCCACCCGCGGCGCCTGCGACCCCCTCCCCCGCCGAGGCGCAGTTATGTTCTCGCTCCAAACGATCTTTGGTAAAGGTAATCAGTTTTTTGGGCTGCTCGAAGATGCGGCTGTCGCCGCGGCCGACAGCACCACCGCGCTGCACACGATGCTGCGCGAAAACGACCGCCCACCCGCGCTGGACGCGTTTCGCCTTGCCCGCCAGCGTGAGCGGGTGATCGCGGACAAGATCAACGAGGAGTTGATCAACAGCTACGTCACCGCACTGGAACGCGAGGACATCGAGGCCCTGAGCTACGCCCTGGTGCGCATCCCCAAACAGGTGGAGCGGTTCGCCGAGCGCTATGCCCTGGCCGTCCGTTTGCTCCACGGCATCGACTTCGCCCAGCGGGCCGCCATGCTGGAGCGGGCCGCGAATGTGGTGGTCGACATGGTCCACCAGTTGCGCCGGATGAAGATCGAGGAGATGAAGATCCTGAACGACCGACTGCGCTCCATCGAGAGCGAGGCCGACCGCTTGATGCTCGAACTCTATCGCGACCTCTACGCGAATCACTCCGACGGCAAAGAAATGTTCCTGATCAAGGAGTTCTTCGAGATCCTGGAGAAGGCCATCGACCGCTGCCGCGAGGCCGGAGTGGTCGCCTACCAGATCGTGCTCAAGAACAGTTGAGGAGACCAGTGTGCTGAGCCTCCTCATCGCGGTGATTCTCACCGCGCTCGTGTTCGCGTACATCAACGGCTTCCATGACACGGCCAACTCCATCGCCACCGTGGTCGCGACCAAGGTACTCTCCCCCATGCAGGCCGTCACGCTGGCGGCGACCGCCAATCTGATCGGCGCGCTCTGGGGTACCGCGGTCGCCAACACCATCGCCACCGGTCTGATCGATCAGTCGATGGTCGAGGTCACCTCGCAGTTGATCCTCTGCGCGCTTGCCGGCGGCATCGTCTGGAACCTGGCGACCTGGTATCTCGGGTTGCCGTCCTCGTCCTCGCACGCGCTGATCGGCGGCCTGTGCGGCGCCGCGGTCGCGGCCGCCCAGGGTCAGTGGGGAGCGGTGATCTGGTCCCAGCCGGCCGACCCTTGGTACAAGGGCGCGGGCATCCTGTGGAAGGTCGCCGTGCCCATGTTCACCAGTCCGCTCATGGGGTTCGTCGTCGGTTTTCTGATGATGGGCCTGCTGTTCGCCCTGCTCTGGGCGATGTCGCGCAGCGGCGGCCTGCGGCGGCGGATGGCCCGGCCACGCTGGGTCAACGCCTTTTTCGGCAAGGCGCAACTCGGATCGGCGGCCTATATGGGTCTCGCCCACGGCCTCAACGACGCGCAAAAAACCATGGGTATCATCGCGCTCGCGCTGGTCTCGGCGCAGCAGGCCGGCACCCTGGAGCAACTGCCCGACTGGCTGATCTGGCTGCGCCCGAGCGACGGTGCCATGGCCCAGGGCGACATCGACACCTGGATCAAGGTGACCTGCGCCCTGACGATGGCCGCCGGGACCGCGGTCGGCGGCTGGCGGATCATCAAGACGCTCGGCTATAAGATGGTGCGCCTGCATCCGCTCCACGGCTTTGCCGCCGAGACCTCGGCAGCCACCATCATCACCCTCGCGTCCGCACTCGGCATTCCGGTCTCCACCACCCATAACATCTCGGCGGCCATTCTGGGCGTCGGGGCGGCCAAGCGGTTCTCCGCCATCAAGTGGACCGTGGTCGAACGCATGCTGTGGGCCTGGATCCTGACCTTGCCGGCCGCGGGCGCGATGGCCTTCGGCCTGTTCAAACTGCTTCAAGCCTTCGATTTGACCTGATCGGCCCTTTCCAGCGGGGACGTGGCGGCCCAGGCGGCTGGTGGTTCATCGACGAGCCGGAACTGCACTTCATCCGCGACGCCGAGGTCGATGTCCCGGACCTGGCCGGCTGGCGCCGCGAACGGATGCCGGTACTACCCCGCGGGCACCGCGCCACGGTGGTCCCGAATTGGGTATGCGAGGTGCTGTCGCCATCCACCGCCGGCACCGACCGGGAGATCAAGATGCCCATCTACGCCCATTTTGGCGTGGCCTACGCCTGGCTGCTCGATCCCTTGGCATACACCCTCGAAGCCTACGCCCTGGACGGCGGAGCCTGGCGGGAAATTGGCCGCTTTGCCGGTGCGGCGGAGGTGTCAGTGGCGCCATTCGAGGCGGTGACGATCAATCTGGATGAAAGATCGACCCAAATTTGAAATCCTCGCTAGGGGACCGCTTGCAGTTCTTGAGATCCGAGTCTATTCGGGGAGCGTTGAAGCGTCTTACGCAAGAGCGACTTTCTGATCACCCCGCGGCTTGGAGGATCATAGACGAAGCTTATGCGCTCCGCAGCGAAATCGTGCACTCGGGGAGACCGAGAGACCTAGATATAGATATCCAGGACAAAGCCAGACAACTGGAGCAGGTGGTTTTGGCACTTTATCAAAGTTACATGACAGTGCCACGCGCGCCTAACCCGACCTACGGGACTGCTCCAGAAGTCGTCAGGCCAACTTCTCATCTTCCCGCTTGGCCAGTGCCATCGCCTCCGGCTCCAGTTCCTCGGCGCAGCAATTGAATCGGATGAAGAGACCCCAGGCCGCAAGCAGGAACCCGGCGACCAGGCCCACCGTCGCCACATACGGCAGGAGTTCAGGAGAATCATGGCTCACACGGAACACGAGCACCAGCGTTTCAATCGAGAGTGACACCACGAGCACGACCATGAAGCGGGATAAGAACCGCCGCACACGTGTCGGCGCGCTCATGTGAGCCTCGCGCTGAACCTCTTCTTCGAGCAGGGTTTGCCCCAACTCCAGGGCGGCGACGGCCACGGTCAGCAAAGCAATACTTTCCAGGACACCATTCAGACGCTGCCTGAGCGCCAGGATGCTACCCAATTGGAGGCTTTGCCAGAGTTGCAGGGTAGCCAGCAGAATGAGAACGAAGGCACAGACAATGAACATCAGGCTGATCACGAAGTGACCGAGCGTGAACAGCTTGTGCCAAAATTTCATGAAGCACCTATGCGCTGGCCGCGGTCATCGTTCCGGCAGGCACCCGAGCGTCGCGCACTGGAGGTCGAGGCTTTAGCCGGACGAGGGCCGCGCATACGCGAGGTCGACCGGCTAAAGCCTCGACCTCCAGTTCTGTTGCGGCCGGAGTGACGTTCAAGGCCAACGCGATATCCAGAGGTGTGGGCGGATTTCAAACCCGCCCTTCTCTTAAGTCATGCTTGGATAGGAGATGCGAAGGCGATACCAAGCCGATGGAACCTGGACTCATCGCCCCCTCCTACAGGTTATCAAGCGGTTGTCTTACTTTGCCGCTTCCGGAGGGGCGGTCGGAGCGGCGGTCGGAGCGGCTTTGCCGGTGTCGCCCTTGCTGCCTTGTTCCCCCGTTGCGCCCTGCGGACCAGCCGGCCCCGGCGCAGCCGCGGGAACATTCACCACCGTGGGTGGCTTGTCACAACCGGCCAAACCCAAGCCTAAGAGCAGGACGGAAATCAGTATCGAACGGTTCATGGTCAATCCTCGAAGTTTGAGAAGTCGTCGGGTAAATGCCGTTGGAGCATCCGCGTCCTACCCGTACACAGCGGTTACAATGGACGCGGCACAGTCATGAGATGATCCCTATCCGAGGCATCGATCGGTGCGTCAGCCAACACACCAAGTTAGTTCGCGGCCTTCACCACCAGGGCGTTTTGCACCAGCTTCACATGCTGGGTGTTCGCGGCGATTGACACCGCCCGGTCGATGTTCAGTTGCGAATCAATGGCACCGCTCAAATTCACCACGCCGTCCGTGGTCGTCACATGAATCTGCAATACCTTCAGCGACGAATCGACAAGAATTTCCGACTTTATCTTTGCGGTAATCGCAGCGTCACCCATGTAGTCGCTGGCCTGTTCCGCTTTCCGGCCGACCGAATCCTTTGCGGCGCCCAGCTTGTCACCCGCTATTTCGGCCGCCTGATCAATCTTTTGACCTGTTCTTTCAGCCATGCCCTCTTCGGCCGCGGCGGGCAGGGCCGCGGATAGCCCGAGGCCGGCGAGCGCAAGGGTCAGGACCAATGACAGGGTACGGGTTTGGTTTCTCATCGAGGGTCTCCTGATGTCGCGTTGGGCCATGACAATTTTCGCCATGACCAGGGCGTGGGATGATGGTGTCATCACCACACCACGACACTACAGACAAGAGTGAACAGGCTCGGTGCGGCAGCACACACAAACTTGGCCTCATGGTGTTCTGCAAGCCCGGCGAGGAGCAGAAGCGCCCCGACGCGCTTAGGCCGCTGCCCGCCAACCCAGCTCAATGCGTACCGCGTCATACGGAAAATGCAGCTTGCCGTCGACGGTCTTGTCGATCACGCCCGCCTTGACCAGCGCCTGGGCGTCCGTGTGCGTACCCTTCACATCGCGCCCAAGCTGCCGCGCCAGCGCGCGCACACCCACCGGTCCCGCACCGGTCAAGGCCCGCAGCACCGGCCAGCGGCGCGCAGTCAGGACCGTGAACAGCAGTTCCTCGGACGGAAAGGACAGCACATCGTCAGACCCGCGGCCTGCCAGCGCGTCCAACATGCGCGCCTTGGTGGTCTCCAGATCGCAAACATTGATCATCAGGGTTCTCATCGTCTGGTCCTCATCGCAGCAGGGTGGCGACAGCTGGCATGTTGTCATTCTAGAAACACCGGCAAGTGTTGTAAATACAGAAACACCCTTGATCCAGGGCAGATTCGTGTCAACACGCGACCGCTGGCAGTAGCCGCGGGCGGAGTTCTCGTGGACCCTGGCCGGTAAGGATGGTGCAGTCGTTCGAACCCTGTCTGCTGACGCGCGCTCAGCCCCAGCAATCAAACAAGAGCTTGGCTGAAATCAGCAGCGAGGACGCGACCAGCACCGGGACCGAAGAACCCGTCATAGAAGCCCACCCAGAACCCCACCGTGAGGGCAAAGAGGGGCGCCGCCAGGCGTTGCCGGCTGTCCAACTCCGAGACCCGCGGCGAGAACAGAAAATACAGGGCGAAGCCGATCAGCAGCAGCGGGATCAACTGACTGAGCAGGGTGCTGTCCAACCGCTGGACCAGGAGCGCCCCGGCGGCGGAACCGAAAAAGGTACAGGCCGCCGCGAAGGCGGCCGCGCGCAGTTCCACTTGATCCTTGTGGATGAAATTCGCCGCCGCCGTGCCGCTGCCGAAGACCGCCTGCGCCTTGTTGGTCGCCAGGGTCTCCACCGGGCTCAGGCCGGCCCACAGCAACGCCGGGATGGACAGCAGTCCGCCGCCCCCGGCAATCGCGTCCACGAACCCGGCCAGCAAGGCCACCAGGAACAACGCGCTGAGGATATCGACTGACTCCACCACTGAGGCCAAGGTCGGCTGACTGAGTCGGCCATTGAACCCGCAAGGGCGCGACAATGCCAGCGGCACGCCGCTGGAGCCTCAGCGTCCTTTCCAGGATGATACCTTGAACGCCCAGGCGATCTGCACAGCGGACGCGCCGATTGGCTTCATTTATCGAGACGCCACATACTCGCGCAGCACCGCATCAATGCGCGTCTGCCAACCTTTGCCGGTGGCGCGGAAATACGCGGTGACTTCCGGCGAGAGCCGGATGGCGACGCGCTCTTTGGTCGCCTCGGCCTTGGGGCGCCCAGGGGGGCGCTTCATTGCGGAGAGCGGGCGCAGCTCGGCCATCTCCTCGTCGGTCAGCTCATGGGTGTCTGGGTCCGCCGCAATGCCCTCGCGAATGCGCTTGGTCTCTTCCTCGGTGGGGATGCGGTATTGCCTACCATTCTTGTCTGCGATGTACATAGTTCTTGACCTCTTTGGGCGTGGCTTCTCGCACGCTGATGATTCTGTAGCGGTCGTCATCTTCGACGCAGGCGGGGGTGCCGTCGGCGCGTTGGCGCGCTACGATGGTGGCCATGGGTGCGCTGGCTCGTGTCGGTGCTACAAGCCGCGCCATGTAAGACTCCCGTGGCACCGCGGCAACCGAATCACGCGGAATAGTGCTAAATAATGACGAATGCAGCGACAGGAAATCCAGCAACAGAGGGCGATTCGAGAAAATACAAAGGCTCGCGGTTGTCGGTTGCCCCCATGCTGGATTGGACGGATCGGCACTGCCGTTATTTCCTGCGGCTGATCACCCGACACACCCTGCTCTACACTGAAATGGTTACCACCGGTGCCTTGATCTACGGCGATCAGGATCGGCACCTGCGGTTCGACCCGGCGGAGCACCCGCTGGCGCTCCAACTCGGCGGCGCGGACCCGCGGGCCATGGCCCAATGCGCCCGGCTGGGAGCGGATTGGGGATATGACGAGGTGAATATCAACGTGGGCTGCCCCTCGGATCGGGTGCAGAACGGGCGCTTCGGGGCCTGCCTGATGGCGGAACCCCAGGTGGTGGCGGACTGTGTGGCGGCCATGAAAGACGCGGTCGCGCTGCCGGTGACGGTCAAGTGCCGGATCGGGATCGATGATCGGGACAGCTACGAGGAACTGACCGCGTTCGTCGCCGCCGTGGCCGCGGCCGGCTGCGACGCGCTTATCGTGCACGCCCGCAAGGCCTGGCTCCAGGGTCTGAGCCCGCGGGAGAACCGCGAGGTCCCGCCGCTGCGCTACGCTGTGGTCGCCCGACTCAAGGTGGACTTTCCGGCGCTGCCCATCGCCATCAATGGCGGCATTCTGACACTGGACGCGGCGGCCGGTTTCCTGAATCACCTGGACGGCGTCATGATCGGCCGGGCGGCCTACGAGAACCCCTGGATGCTGGCCCAGGCCGATCGCCTGATTTTTGGTGCTGCCACCCCGGTTCCGACCCGGCACGCCGTGCTCGACCGTTTCCTTCCCTATGTCGAGCGGCAATTGCAAACCGGTGTCCCGCTCGGCGCCATGAGCCGGCACCTCCTGGGACTCTTCCAGGGCCAACCCGGCGCCCGTGCCTGGCGTCGACATATCAGCGAACACGCCCATCGACCCGGCGCCGGGCTGGAGGTGCTGACCGCGGCCCTGCCGCGAGACCCGGCAAGCTCAGAACCAAGAGAAGACCCGGTGTCCGCTCCTCCCATCCAATGCACTGGCTGCCGCTGACCCTGCTCTGCGCGCTTGCCCTGGCAAGTGCGGATGCGGCAACCAAGGCGTGGCTCCAGGAGTTCTCGGCGCGGGAACTGGCGGTGGTCCGGCTGGGCCTGACCGGGCTGCTGCTATCTCCGCTGCTGTGGGACCTGCCGCCGCTCACGGGGCTGCCGGCCGCTTTCTGGGGGTGGCTGGCCGCGCTGGTGCCGCTGGAACTGCTGGCCATGCTGCTTTATATGAAGTCCATCCGCGACCATCCGCTGTCGCTCACCCTGCCTTACCTGGCCTTCACCCCGGTCTTCGTCATGGGCAGCGCCTGGGTTCTGCTCGGCGAGTCGGTCACCCTGCAAGGCACCGGCGGTGTCCTATTCGTGGTGGCCGGGGCCTGGCTACTCAATGGCGAGCGGGCGCAAGCCCAAAACTGGCGCAGTTGGGGCGAGCCCTTCCGGGCGGTCGTCGAGCAACCGGGGTCGCGGATGATGCTGGCGACCGCGGCCATCTTCGCCCTGACGTCCACCATGGGAAAGGGCGCCATGCAGCACATGGCGCCGGAGCAGTTCGGGCCTTTCTATTTCGGGGTGCTGGGTCTCACGGTCACGCTGATCTTTGCCGTGCCGCGGCCCGCGTTGTTTAGCAAGCTCGCCCGCCGGCGCTGGGCCGTCCTGACGGTCGCCGCGCTCATGGGGATCATGGCCTACACTCACTTTCTGGCCATCGCGCAGGTCGAGGTGGCCTATATGATCGCGGTGAAACGCGTCAGTCTGCTGTTCGGCATCCTCTATGGCGCCCTGCTCTTTCGGGAGACCGGTCTCACCCGGCGGCTGCCGGCCGGCGGGCTGATGGTCGCGGGCGTGGCGCTGATCCTGCTGTGAGCTCCTGATGCAGGATGCGCAGCAGCTCACGAATGGCAAGCGGATGGCCGACGCCGCTATGTCCGGTGGGAACCACGAGTTCGGATTCGGCGCTCGGGAGATGGGCGCTGCGATAGGTGACCACCCCATCCGAGCTGGCCGCCAGGTTGCCGCGCCCGCGGTCGCCGAGGATTGTGTGGGTCGGGACCTGCGGCGTGGTCGCATCCAGGACGCGCAGAAAGGAAGACTCGGGCGACAACCCATGGATGCTGTTCGGCAGACGCCCGCCATAGGAGCCGACGAGGCTGTCGGCCAAGGTGCCGAACTCGCGCAACAGGGTGTCAGGCAGCCGGATCAAGCGCGTCCCCCAGGCCCCCAGACCGCTGGTCGCGAGCCGGCTGCCCCGATGCGGGGTGAACATGAAGACCACCCGGCTCACATCGGTCCGCGGCGCGAAGACCAGGGCGCGGCGCGTCGCACTGTAATCGGGCTGGGTCCCGATGTCCGGAACCATGGTCGCGGCGTCCTCCAGGGTCACCCGTGACACCTGGGCGCGGGAGAGGATGCCGCCCATGCTGTGGCCGATCAGGACCATGGGCTGCTTGGGCCGATACCGGGTCACGGCATCGTCCAGCGCCTGGCGCAACTGGAGCGCGGAGATCGGCACCGGTTTCCCCGTGGGATAATAATAGAACCACATCTGATAGTTGGCGCGGACCTGATCATCGGCCAGCAAACCCTTGACCAGCGGTGCCCAGACCTGCGGCGTCGACATCAGCCCGTGGACCAGCACCAGTGGACGTTTGACCGGATCGAAAGGTTCCAGGAAGACGATGCGCGGCTGCCCGGTGAAGCGGCCCGGCCGCACCAGGTTGACGAGTCCCGAGAGCAGGCTCGGCCCGGTCGCGCGGGTGGCATCCAGTGGCGCCTCCAGGTCCATCGCCACCGCCGTCTGGCCGTGGGCCGTGCGCACCGACCGGATCTGGTCCGGCTGCACCAGTGCCGCGGTGCAGCAGGCCGCCGCGGAGTCCGCGGGCAGTGCGACCAGCGTCCGCGGGAGTTGGTAGCCGGCCCGCGGGGCGTTGGGATCGGTGGACGCGAGGCGGGCGATGGTCGGCAAGCCCAGGCCGGGCCGATGCAAGCCGGGAACGGTGACCCGCGGACGCATCACCGGCTGCAGATCGGTGAAGGCGTCCGGCGCCTGCACCCCCGGCGGCACCTGCTGCGCCGGCACCGTCGGACCCAAGATGTTGGATGGCCGGGCCGCATCCTCCAGCAGACTCGGCAAACGGCTGGCGACCAGTTCCCGATAGTCCGTCGCGGCAGCGGCGCGTGCCCGCTCGCTGCTGCCCGGCGCGGCCAGCACCTGCACCGCGGCGTCCAAACGCGGGCCAATCGATGGCGTCTGAGACGGTACCAGCGCCTGGCAGCCGCCGAGGAGCAGACCGATGCAGAGTCCCGCGAGGCGACCCGCCGGACGTCGAAACAGAATCTCCAGGTACATGGTGTCAGGGCTCGTTGATCCAGCCGCTGGCCGACTTACTGGCCTCGCTTAATGCTGGAATGGTAGGAACAGGTGTCCGAATTAGGCTACGATTCCGCACGCGATTCAACTCACCCGGGTGTTCTCTTGGAAGTGTCAGACATGTCCATCCACTGCTGCACGACGCACCTCGCCTTCCGGGCCGGACGCCGCTGGTCCGGCACCCTCGTCCTGACCGCGGTCCTGGCGGCCTGCCAACCGAGCGAAGAGATCGAGCCCGTGCCCGAACCGGTCCGCCCGGTGCGGGTGCTGACCGTCGAAAAGCTGCCCGGCGGCGAGACCGTGACCCTCACCGGCAACATCCAAGCCCAAGACGACGTGGCTCTCGCCTTCCGGGTCGGCGGCCAGTTGATTGAGCGCACCGTCAACGTCGGCGATCGGGTGCGGGCGGGTCAGGTGATCGCCCGCCTCGACGCGGTGAACGAGCGCCACGCCGTGGACGCGGCCCGCGCCAATCTGGCCGGCGCCAGGGCACGTCTGGTCGAGGCCCGCAACACCGTGCAACGTTACCAGCCGATGCTGGCTCGCGGCTTCGTCGCCCGCGCCCAGTTCGATCGCGCGGTGGAAGCGCGCGACGCCGCCCAGGCCCAGGTGGACGCCGTCCAGGCCCAGGTCAACACGGCGGAAAACCAGCTTGGTTTCACGACCCTGGTCGCCGATGGACCCGGCACCGTCACCGCCCGCGGGGCCGAACCCGGTGAGGTGGTCGCGGCCGGCGCCATGATCGTGCGGCTCGCCCGCCAAAGCGGGCGTGATGCGGTCTTCGACGTGCCGGCGCGGGTGATCGAAGCCGCGTCGGCCGAGGACCCGGTGACCGTTGCCCTGAGCAGCGACCCCCGGGTCACCACTACCGGCCGGGTCCGCGAGGTCTCACCCCAGGCCGACCCGGTGACGCGGACCTTCAAGGTCCGGGTCGGTCTCGCCACCCCGCCGGAGGCGATGCGGCTCGGCTCCACCGTCACCGGCGCCATCGCGCTGGGCGGGACCGCCGGCATCAAGATCCCGACCGCGGCGCTGACCGCGACCGGCGGCGCACCGGCGGTCTGGACGCTGGACCCGGAGTCGCACACCGTGGCCCTGCGCAATGTGGATGTGGTGCGCTATGAACTCGACCGGGTGCTGGTCTCCCAAGGGTTGGAACCCGGTGAGCTGGTGGTGACCGCAGGCGTCCAGACCCTGCGCCCTGGCCAGCAGGTGCGGCTGCTCGGAGAGCGCGCCGCGATCAGTCCGGCCCCGGCTCCCAGCCCGGTCCCCGTCGAGCCGGCCAAACCCGAGGCCAAACCCGAGGCGAAACCATGAGCGGCTTCAACCTCTCCGACTGGGCCATCCGCAACCGCTCGGTCACCCTGTTCATCATGCTCGCCGCGCTGATCGCCGGGATCAGTTCCTTCTACCAGCTTGGCCGTGCGGAAGACCCGCCGTTCACCTTCCGCACCATGGTGGTCGGCGCGGTCTGGCCCGGCGCCACCCTGGACGAGACCATCCGCCAAGTCACCGAGCGCCTGGAACGCACGCTGCAGGAGGTGCCGAACCTCGACAACCTGCGCAGCTTCACCCGCGCCGGCACCACGACCATCTTCGTCGATCTGATCGGCAGTACCCAGGGCCGGGCGGTCGCGGACGCCTGGTATGAGGTGCGCAAGAAGGTGGCCGACATGCGCCATACCCTGCCGCAGGGCATCGTCGGCCCCTTCTTCAACGACGAGTTCGGCGATACCTTCGGGATCATCTACGCCTTCACCGCCGACGGCTTCACGCACCGGGAATTGCGCGACGCCGTCGAGGGGGTCCGCTCCGCACTGCTGCAAGTCCCCGATGTTTCACGGATCGACATTCTCGGCGCCCAGGACGAGATCATCTTCATCGATTTTTCGGCCGAGCGGCTCGCGGGGCTGGGATTCGACCCGAGCACGCTGCTCGCGGCCTTACGCGCGCAGAACATCGTCAGTCCCGCGGGCGTGCTGAGCACCAGCGACGAATCCATTGCCCTGCGGGTCACCGGCGCGTTCGGCTCCGAGCAGGACATCGCCGAGGTCACCTTCGCCATCGGTGACCGCATGTTGCGGCTGCGCGACATCGCCGAGGTGCGCCGCGGCTTCAGCGACCCGCCGCAGCCGATGTTCCGCATCAACGGGGAGCCCGCCATCGGCCTGGCCATCGCCATGCGCGACGGCGGCGACACCCTGGCGCTCGGACGCAACGTCGCCCACGCCATCAGCACCCTCAAGGCCGACCTGCCGCACGGCATCGAACCGCGGCTGGTGGCGGATCAGCCGTTGACGGTCGATCTGGCCATCAATGAATTCACCGAATCGCTGTGGCAGGCCATCGCCATCGTCCTGGTGGTGAGCTTCGTCGCGCTCGGGGTGCGCGCGGGGACCGTGGTCGCCGTGGCCATTCCGCTCACGCTCGCGGTGGTTTTTCCGCTGATGGACATCGCTGATATCGACCTGCAGCGCGTCTCGCTGGGGGCCCTGATCATCGCGCTGGCGCTGATGGTCGACGACGCCATGACCACCATCGACGCCATGAGCCGTCGGCTGGCCGCGGGCGACGACAAAGTGGCTGCCGCCACCTATGCCTACCAGCACCTGTCCTTTGCGATGCTGATCGGCACCCTGGTCACCATCGCCGGCTTCGTGCCGATCGGCTTCGCCCAGAGTTCCGCCGGCGAATACACCTTCTCGATCTTCGCGGTGGTCGGCATCGCGCTCATCGCCTCCTGGTTCGTCGCCATGGTCTTCGCCCCCTTGATCGGCATGGTGCTGCTGCGCCCGCCCACGCCCGGTCAAGCGGAGAAGCCAAACCGCACGGTGGCGCTCTACCGGGGCTTCCTGACGCTGGCGATGCGCGCACGCTGGTTCACCATCGCCCTGACGCTCGCGATCTTCGTCGCGGCGCTCATCGGTCTGGGTCAGGTCCCGCGCCAGTTCTTCCCGTCCTCGGATCGCCCCGAATTGCTGGTCGATCTACGGCTGCCGCAGAATGCCTCGATCCATGCGACCGAGCGGCTGGTCGATACCTTCGAGCAAGTGCTGCGCGACGACCCCGAGTTCGCGCCCGAGATCGAACGCTGGAGTACCTACATCGGCCAGGGCGCCATCCGCTTTTATCTGCCGCTCGATGTGCAGTTGGCCAATCCGTTCTTCGCTCAGGCGGTGATCGTCACCAAGGACATCGAGGCCCGTGAGCGGCTGCAACCGCGCCTGGAACAATTGCTGGCAGAACAGTTTCCGCAGGTGGTGGGGCGGGTCTCGCCGCTGGAATTGGGGCCGCCGGTCGGCTGGCCGGTGCAGTACCGCGTCCTGGGTCCGGACCCCACCAAGCTGCGCGACATCGCCATGCAGCTCGCGGATCGCGTGGCCGCCCATCCGGGGACGCGCCGGGTCAACTTCGACTGGATGGAGCCGGAGCGGGAACTGCGCATCCGCATCGACCAGGATCAGGCCCGCCAGCTCGGTCTGAGCAGTCAGGCGGTGTCGACCGCGCTCAACACCACGATCTCCGGGACGACCATCACCCAGGTCCGCGACGATATCTATCTGGTCAATGTGGTGGCGCGCGAACTGGGGGGGCAAAGCCTGTCGGTGGAGACCCTGCGCACCCTGCCGGTGTCGCTGCCCAATGGACGGACCATCCCGCTCAGTCAGTTCGCCATCTTCGAGTACGGTCAGGACTTTCCGCTGGTCTGGCGGCGCGACCGGGTACCGACGCTGACCGTGCAGGCCGACGTGGCACCGGGCGCGATGCCCGAGACCGTGGTCGCCGACCTGGAAACACCCATCGCCGAACTGAACGCCACCCTCCCCGCGGGTTACCGCATCGAACTTGGCGGTTCGGTCGAGGAGAGTACGGATTCACGCGCCTCGGTGTTCGCGGTGGTACCGCTGATGATCCTCTTGATGCTCACGCTGCTGATCTTCCAGCTCAAGAGCTTCGCGCGGTTGTTCATCGTACTCAGCCTGGTCCCCCTGGGCCTGATCGGCGTGGTCGCCGCCCTGCTGCTGTCGGGCAAACCGCTCGGGTTCGTCGCCATCCTCGGCATCCTGGCCCTGATCGGCATGATCGCCAAGAACGCGGTCATCCTCATCGACCAGATCGAGGCCGAGCGGGCCGCGGGCCAGACCATCTGGGACGCGGTGGTGGAGGCCAGCGTGTCACGTTTCCGCCCCATCATGCTGACCGCGCTCTCAACCGTGCTCGGCATGATCCCGATTGCGCCCACGGTGTTCTGGGGCTCGATGGCTTACGCCATCATGGGGGGGCTGCTGGTGGCGTCGCTGCTCACGCTGGTGTTTCTGCCGACGCTCTATGTGACCTGGTATGGCGGTCAACCCAAGCGTCCGGCGTCGGACGGCACGGAAGGGGCAGCCAGGACGGTGTGACGCCAAGCGAAGCCCGGATTCAAGACATCAAGCGTCACGGCCGATCAAACATCTTACCGCCCCGACCAGGACTTAAACCATGTCCGTTCAACCCAAACTCCAACTCCATTTGCGGAGAGCGGCTGTTCTGGGATTACGGTGACAGTTTACTAAATGCAAATAATGTGACGTTACTTCACGTACCTATTGGAGCCTACCTTAGATCGGCAGCAAGCTGGTTGCGTTCAAGGCCCATCCGCATTCAGTGCATTTAGTAAACTGTCACCGTAATTCCAGTCAGGACCTGGTCCCGTCCTTGCGGCGCACCAATTGATCATAAGGAGGTATGCCGGGAGCAGATAAAGTCAATTCCAGATAGACAACCTTAAGCTCCGTAGCTGCCTGGCTGAAAGCCAAGAGCAGTTCTTGCTCATCCGGCTCCAATTCTGCAATGTCGCCGCCAGCGGATTCCGTGATGCGACGTATCTCTGCATCGACAGCCTGCACTGCCATCACAAGCGTTTGAGCGGTTAAAGTCGTCATATGATTGCTCCTGCGGTGAAAACGTGATTAGCGGGCATTTTGATATAGCTTCACAACTGCATTGCGGGCTAGGTTGTCGAGTGCGCCTTTGTATGCTTCAACTGGCATTCTTAAGCTCGCAGGCTCAATTTGGTAATGCTCTGCACCGTATGTTTCGTTACGGCCGGTGTGACGGATTCGGATCGACTGCGGAACATCGGTGCCTTCGGGAATCTTAAAACTGAAGTTTCCTGTTTTCAATTAAGCCACGAGCCGCATAACCGCCGCGATCAGGGGATTTTGCGTCGGTTTGTTAGCCCCCCCGCAATCGCTACCAAAACCCTCCCCGCCGAGGTCCTGTGCGAGCCGACGCCGCAGGTCGGCGAAGGCATATTCGGTGCGCTTGGTGGTCGAATACCGGCGCGGCGGCGCGTGCTCCAGATGCGCGCCGTAGATCCAGGTGATGGCGGTCGCCGCCATGCAGAAATTCAGATGATTGGTCACGGCATCGGGGTTGCGGGTTTGCGTCTCGGCACTGCCGATCTCCTGCTTGATTTCTCGAAATCCGGCTTCAATCTTCCAACGCGCGCCATAATATTCAATAATTTGTGCGACGGAGAGGTCCAGGTCCGTTATAGTGGACCCCATGTCCAGGACAGTTTTACCCCGAATTTAAGTTGTCGTGCCGACGTTCATCGCAGCGGTTTGGCGCTGCCCCAGCCACCGCGGAGCGGTCGTTAAGACGGCATCCGCGCAGCGATTAAGAAAAAATCTGTTGCTGTTGCGCCGCAGGCGTTCTCAGCCAGCTCCGGCGGTCGTGCGGCGCAGTGTGGGCAAAGGGTGAATGAGTGTGGGCAAGGTGGGGACAACGCGCCCACGGCGCGTTGTCCCCGGCTTGTCCACACGGTCGCTACTGCGACATTCACGCTTTGTCCACACGGAGTCCGCCAGCACTAGACCGCCGCCCGCGTTGGCGCCGCCGCGGGCGCCGCCGCGGGCGCTGGTCGGTCGCCGAACCGATCGACGATGCAGGCCCCACCGCCATCCCCTGACCGATGCACGTCTTCGGGCGTGCGGTAGCCCAAGGATTGGTGCGGGCGCTCCCCGTTGTAGAAGACGAAGTACGCAGTCAGCCCAAGCAACAACTCGGGCAGGCTGGCATAGCCCTTGATGTACACGTCTTCGTACTTCACGGTGCGCCACAGGCGCTCGACGAAGATGTTGTCCAGCGCCCGACCCCGCCCGTCCATACTGATGGCAATGCCAGCGTCCAGGAGGACCCGCGTGAACGCCGCGCTGGTGAACTGCGACCCTTGGTCGGTGTTAAACACCACGGGCCGACCATGGACCCGCAGGGCCTCTTCCAAGCAGTCTACGCAAAAGCCCGCCTCCAAGGTGTTGGACAACCGCCAGGCCAGTACCCGGCGCGAGTACCAGTCGATGATGGCGACCAGATAGGCGAACCCGTGCGCCAGGCGGATGTAGGTGATGTCGGTGCTCCACACGTGATTGGGGCGCGTGACCGCCACCCCGCGCAGCAGGTACGGGTAGATTTTGTGCTCCGGATGGGGCCTGCTGGTCGCCGGTCCGGGCGCCATGCCGGCCAGACCCAAGACGCGCATCAGCCGCTGCACATGCTTGCGGTTTACCGTGTGGCCTTGCTTCTGGAGAAAGATCACCATGCGTCGGCTGCCATAAAATGGATGCTGCGTGTACTCCTCGTCGATCAGGCTCAGCAGTCGCAGGTCCAACGCGTCCACGGTGTCACTGGCCGATGCCCCATAGACCCAGGAACGTGCCACCCCCGTCAAGGCACATTGCCGGGTGACCGCCAACGCCGCGTCACGCGCGATCCACGCACGCCGGGTGCTCACAGGCTCAGCCCGGACTTTTTTTTCAGCCAGTCCAGTTCCATCTTCAACCGCCCGATCTCGCTGTAGAGACGCTCCGGCCCAGCCTGATCGTCCACTGTCTGACGTCCACGCTTGGTTTCAAACAGCGTCCCGGCCTGCTCCAGAATCTCCTTCTTCCACTGCCCTACCTGGACCGGATGGACCCCATGCTCCTGTCCGATCTCGTTCGTCGTCTTGACCCCGCGGATCGCCTCCAGACCGACTTTGGCCTTGAAGGATGCCGTGTACGTCTTGCGCTTCGCTTCGCCCATTCTGATATGCCCCTTTTGGTTCGACGCGAGCTTAAATTACTGTCCGGTTTTCGGGGTCCACTATAGATTCCGGTCGCCGGCAACCACCGGTGCCGGGAATCGCTTGCCTGGCGACCGTGATACCGGCGCGAGGACGGGTTCGACCACCCTCCCGGCACCCGCCAGGGCGTCCCGTTGCCCCCCTGGTTAGGTCAAACCCACCCCGCAACGGCCAACGCCAGCGCCGACCGGTGCCGACGACGCCCGATGTCAGCTGGCGGCCGGGTTATGCTTCAGGGCTGCTGACCGGCCAAGATAGTTGACATTAGACAAACCCTGATGCGTCACTTTCCGCCGCCGGGTCCGGTAGCCCCCTGGCGGCGGATTACCCCTGGCCAATCCGCTGGCATCGCTGTTTCGCAGGGGTTCGCTCATTGCATGAACGCATCGAAAAGGTCGACACGAGAGAGATGGAGGTGATCTTCGGTCCCATCGCTGAAGGATTATGGAACGTCATGGACGACGAAGGAGAAGCAAATAATGAGTGACGTACAAGAGGTTCGAGCGGCCATCATTGAGGCGATACAACTCACGACCTCGAACCACGGCGAAGCACCCGATCAGCGGCACATGTATGTGCCCCCAGCACATGTCAAGGCACTACGCTTGGAGTGCAACCTGGTCATTGGTACCAATGGCGGTTTGCACGCCAAAGTTTTCCTCCGCGAGGATCAGTCAGGACGCACGATCACGGACTTCCCCGATGCATCGAAACTCCTTGCCACTAAAGCCGAACTCACATGGGCACCGCACGATCTGCACGGATTGAGGTGGCAAATGCTCTGCAATGGCCCCAATGAACATGGCACTCGTATGCGCGAAGTCTATCGCGGGGTAGTAGGTTCGTTGCCGCATCAACGGGGCAACGCATGGCGTCTCGCGGAGGAAGTGAAGCGCTGTCCGGACCCTGGATGGGCCGCGACCGCCGTCGCGGCGTCCCCTATCTTTGGTCAGTGAGCCATCTTGCCGATGGGCGAGGACGCACTTCCCCGCGCTCTTTTCTTGCTGCAATCCGCGCTGCTGCTGAGGATTCGTTCGAAAAGTATCCTGACCATGTGCATGCGCTCCACTACGAAAGCATCAAGCGAGGCGTGCAGCAGGCGTCGGAAATTCGCGTTGCGGAAATTGCCGAAGATTACCCGTGGGTTACGCGACTTATGGACCCTCTGCGTGGGTTGACGGTGCCATGCAACTTCGATGCTATCGCGTTGCGTTGGGACGAGCATTGCCCACGTGGTTTGGCGCCCGCTTCAGACGAAAAACTGCCTCCACAACATGTCGACCGCGGATGGCCTGGGGTTCGTAAAGATATTAAGCAGATTGGTATTTTCGAGACGATGAAAGATGACCGCGTGAATTTACCGGATTTGTATCGGGGTGGCTTTGGTCTCGGCCGCCGTGGTGGTGTTAAGCCGATCAAATGAGAGGCAAGGAAAAGGGGCCATTCGGCCCCTTCTTCTCACCCGACCATCAGCGGATAGCCGGACTCCAGCGGATCAGACGATCACTCGCCGAGTTCGACCGCCTTCATGCTCAACCGAATCCGCCCCTGCTTATCGACTTCCAGGACCTTGACCCGGACCTGATCACCTTCCTTGAGCTTGTCGCTGACCGATTGCACCCGCTCCTCGCAGATCTGGGAGATGTGCACCAGGCCGTCGCGGCCGGGGAGGATGGTGACGAAGGCGCCGAAGTCCATGATGCGGGCGACCTTGCCCTCGTAGACCTTGCCCACTTCGACATCGGCGGTGATGAGCCGGATGCGCCGCTTGGCTTCTTCACCGGCGGCCTTCTCGACCGAGAAGATCTTGACGATGCCGTCGTCGGTGATGTCGATGGTGGCGCCGGTCTCTTCGGTGATGGCGCGGATGACCGAGCCGCCCTTGCCGATGACGTCGCGGATCTTCTCCGGGTGGATCTTGAGTTCGATAATGCGCGGGGCATGTTCGGACATCTCGGCACGGTGCACGTCGATGACCTTGTTCATCTCACCCAGGATGTGCAGCCGGCCGACTTTCGCCTGGGCCAGCGCGACTTCCATGATCTCCTTGGTGATCCCTTCGATCTTGATGTCCATCTGCAGGGCGTTGATGCCCTCGACAGTTCCGGCGACCTTGAAGTCCATGTCGCCCAGATGGTCTTCGTCACCCATGATGTCGGTGAGGACGGCGAACTTGTCGCCTTCCTTGATCAGACCCATGGCCACGCCGGCCACCGCGCCCTTGATCGGCACCCCGGCATCCATCAGCGACAGACTGGTGCCGCAGACGCTGGCCATGGAGCTGGAGCCGTTGGATTCGGTGATCTCGGAGACGACGCGCACCGAATAGGGGAAGGTCTCGATGCCGGGCATGACGGCCAGCACGCCGCGCTTGGCGAGCCGCCCGTGACCGATCTCGCGGCGCTTGGGGCTGCCGACGCGGCCGATCTCGCCGACACAGAAGGGCGGGAAGTTGTAGTGGAGCATGAAGTGCTCGCGCCGCTCGCCGTCGAGGGCGTCGATGATCTGGCTGTCGCGCTCGGTGCCCAGGGTGGTGATGACCAGGGCCTGGGTCTCACCGCGGGTGAAGAGCGCGGAGCCGTGGGTGCGCGGCAGGACGCCGGTGCGGATGGTGATGGGGCGCACCGTCTTGGTGTCACGCCCATCAATGCGCGGCCGACCCTCGATGATGTGACCGCGCACGATCGCGCTCTCGAGCCGCTCGATCGCACCCTGGATCTGCTGAGCGCTCCACACGCAGCCCTCAAGCGCGGTGACCCGATCGATGATGTCCGCCCGGATCTCGTCGAGGACGGCGTAGCGGGCCATCTTCTCCTTGATGGTGTAGCCCTCGGCGATCTGGCCGGCGCCGGCGTGAGCCACTGCCTCGGCCAGTTGCGGGTCAGGCAGCACGGGCGTGAAGGGGATCTGCGCCTTGTGGACCTGGGCCGCCAGCTCGCGGATGGCCGTGATGGCCACCTGCATCTGTTCATGGCCGAACAGGACAGCACCCAGCATCACCTCCTCGGACAGGCCGCGCGCCTCGGACTCGACCATCAGCACGGCCTGGTCGGTGCCGGCCACGATCAGGTCCAGGTCGCTGTCCGGACCCAGGCCGATGACGGCGGGGTTCAGGATGTACTCGCCGTTCTTGTAGCCGACCCGCGCCGCGCCGATGGGGCCGTTGAACGGCACGCCGGCCACGGACAGGGCCGCGGAAGTACCGAGCAGCGCCGGCACCTCGGGGTTCACGGCCGGATTCAGCGATTTGACCGTGGCGATGATCTGGACTTCGTTGGTGAAACCATCGGCGAACAGGGGCCGGATCGGCCGGTCGATCAGCCGCGAGGTCAGGATTTCGCCTTCACTCGGACGGCCCTCACGACGGAAAAAACCGCCGGGGATGCGGCCGGCGGCATAGGTCTTTTCCTGATAGTCGACGGTCAGCGGCAGGAAATCACGCTCCGGACTGGGCTTCTTGCTCACCACCACGGTGACCAGCACCACGGTGTCGCCCATATTGACCAGCACGGCGCCATCGGCCTGGCGAGCGATCTCGCCGGTCTCCAGGGTGACGGTCTGATCGCCGAATTGAAACTGCTTACGAATGGGGGTGGGAATCACGGGTCAGTCCTCTGGTCTCGGCCTCGGGTTTGCGTAGAGTCGCCTGCGCCACAGGCTCCAGGTGCGTAGGGGACCGCGGGTGGCCTGCGGACAGGTGTCCGAGGCCTGGGGGTTTGGCCCCGGCGGCCGGCCACCGGCCACCGCGGGGTGGGCGGACTCAGGGCCGTGGCCACGGGTCCGCCAGTGCAGCGTCTAGCGACGCAGACCGAGTCGCGCAATCAGCTCGCGATAGCGATCGAGATCCTTGCCCTTCAGGTAGTCGAGCAGCTTGCGTCTGGAATTGACCATGCGCACCAGGCCGCGACGCGAGTGGTGGTCGTGCTTGTGGATGCTGAAGTGTCCGGTCAATTGCTGGATGCGTGCCGTCAACAGGGCAACCTGCACCTCGGGGGAACCGGTATCGTTCTCCCCCCGGGCGTAGGCGGTGACGATCTCTTTCTTCTCTGCGGCATTCATCGTCATTGAGGGTCTCCTTAAAAATAATGGGGACATGAAAAGTCCTGTACCGGCGGCACCTGCCGCCGCTGATCACCCCGACAATGACATCAGGGGATCGGACCGATTGATCGACCGCGAAATTTTACCGGCTCGCCGGACCGGCTCCAAACCATGGTGCGTTTGAAGACATGCGTTGCCGCGCCGACCGCCGGGGATCGGCAGGTCGACACGCGTTGGACCTCGCGTCGGCCGCTCAGACCAACCCCTTGGGCTGCACCTTACCGTCATCCTGGATCTCGCCGACACCCAGAAAATGCTCGGAGACATCGTACAGTCGCACCAACCCCTCGGTCGGCGCCCGCGGAACCAGTACCGCCTGACCCTGCTGGAGGTAAAAAGCCGCATCGGCCGACAGGCGCAACGCGGGCCAGTGACCCAGGGCGGAGTCGAGCGGCAGCAGCAGCGCGTCGAGTTGCGGCGCCGCGCCCTCCTGCTCCGCCAGGTCACGCACCTGATCCAGGGTGACGAACGGCACCAGGGTGTCCAGGTAGGGACCGACCCCGGTGCGGCGCAACTGACTCACATGGCCCCCGCAGCCGAGTTCCCGACCGATGTCTTCGGCCAGGGTGCGGACATAGGTGCCCTTGGAACAGTGCACTTCGAGTTCGATCTCAGGCAGTTCGCAGCTCAGCAGATCCATTGAGAAGATCTGGATCCGGCGCGGGGTGCGTTCGACTTCCAGCCCCTGGCGCGCCAGCTTGTAGAGCCGCTCGCCCGCATGCTTGACCGCCGAATACATGGGCGGCAACTGATCGATCGGCCCCAGAAAGCCGGCCAGCACATCGCGCACACGTGCCGCATCGACCGCCACCACCGGCTTGGTCTCGACCACCTCGCCCTCCGCGTCGGCGGTGGTGGTGGTGACCCCGAGCAGCACCTTGACCCGGTAGCGCTTGTCGGCGTCCAGCAGGAAGGCGGAAAACTTGGTGGCGGCCCCCAGGCACACCGGCAGCAGGCCGGTGGCAAGCGGGTCCAGACTGCCCGTATGGCCGGCCTTGGCGGCACGATACAGGCGCTTGATCCGTTGCAAGGCGTCGTTGGAGGTGAGCCCCAGGGGCTTATCCAACAACAGAATCCCGGTGACGTTACGCCCCGGGCTGCGGCGTCTCCCTGGCATCATTGGGGTTGCTCCCGGGCGTCGGTGCTCGACGCGGGTGAGGACGCATCAGCCGCGGCGGCGCCGTCAACGCTGTTGGCGGTTTCGACGGTGTCGGCCGGCGCGTCGGCGGTCGGCGCGCCACTGCCCTGCACCGCCACGTCGATCAGGTGCGACAACTGTTCACCGGCGAGGATGGACGCGTCATAGACGAAATGCAGTTGAGGCATGATCCGCAGCCGCACCCGTTGCGCCAGCGCATGGCGCACGAACCCGGACAGGCGGCCGTTCAGCAGCCGCGCCTGCTCCTCGGCGTCCTCTTCCCCACCAAAGCAGGTGAAGAAAACCTTGGCGTGCGACAGGTCGCGGACCACCCGCACCTCCTGCACCGTGATGTTCCCCAACCGCGGGTCCCGAACCTCATCGCGCAGCACCTGATAGAGCTCGCGCTTGAGTTCGGAACCGATCCGCTCGGTACGATCGAATTCCTTCATGCCTGACCCGCTACCACCGCGCTCATATGATCCGCGCCCGCTCGGTGCGCTCGAACACCTCGATATGGTCACCGACCTGCACATCGTTGTAGTTCTTCACCCCGATACCGCAATCGGTACCGGCCCTGACCTCGGCCACGTCGTCCTTGAAGCGGCGCAGCGACTCCAGCGTCCCCTCGTAGATCACTACATTGTTGCGCAAGACACGAATGGGGTTATTGCGCTTGATCAACCCGTCCACCACCATGCAGCCGGCGATAGCGCCGAACTTGGAGGAACGGAAGACATCGCGCACTTCGACCATGCCGATGATCTCCTCGGTCACGATGGGCTTGAGCAGGCCGGAGATGGCTTTCTTCACATCATCGATCAGCTCGTAGATGATGCTGTAGTAACGCAGATCGATGCCCTTCTCCTCCACCACCCGGCGCGCCGCCGCGTCGGCCCGGACATTGAAGCCCAGGATGATGGCGTTGGAGGTCACCGCCAGATTGGCGTCGGACTCGGTGATGCCGCCTACCCCGGTGGCCACCAGGATCACCTTCACTTCGTCGTTGGTGAGCTTGAGCAGACTCTCGCGCAGCGCCTCCAGACTGCCCTGGACGTCCGCCTTGACGATCAGGTTGACCGACTTGAGCTCCCCGTCCTTGAGCTGGGAGAAAATCTGATCCAGGCTCACGCCGCGGTTCTCGTCCAGCTTGGAGCGGCGCACCCGCGTGGAGCGCAGTTCCGCCACTTCGCGGGCCCGCCGCTCGTCGGCCACGGCCAACACGTCATCCCCGGCGTTGGGGGTGGCGGAAAGACCCAGAACCTGCACCGGGATCGACGGACCAGCCGCCTCGATCGGGTTTCCGGCCTCATCGAACATGGCGCGCACCCGGCCGTACTCCCCGCCGCTGACGATCATGTCGCCGCGGCGCAGGGTTCCGGACTGCACCAGGATGGTGGCCACCGGACCGCGGCCCTTGTCCAGACTGGATTCCACGATGGTCCCGCGGGCCGGCCCGTCCACCGGCGCCTTGAGTTCCAGCACCTCGGCCTGCAGCAGAATGGCGTCCAGCAAATCGTCGATCCCGACGCCGGTCTTGGCCGAAACCTTGACCAGCATGGTGTCGCCACCCCATTCCTCGGTCAGCACGTCGTGTTGGGACAGCTCCTGCATCACCCGATCCGGATTGGCATCGGGTTTGTCCATCTTGTTGACGGCAACCACGATCGGCACCTTGGAGGCCCGCGCATGGTGAATCGCCTCGATGGTCTGGGGCATCACGCCGTCATCCGCCGCGACCACCAGGACGACGATATCGGTGACCTTGGCACCGCGGGCACGCATCGCCGAGAAGGCGGCATGGCCAGGGGTGTCCAGGAAGGAGATAACCCCCCGATTGGTTTCCACATGGTAGGCGCCGATGTGCTGCGTGATGCCACCGGCCTCGCCGGAGGCCACCCGGGTCCGCCGGATATAGTCCAGCAGCGACGTCTTGCCATGGTCGACGTGGCCCATGATGGTGACGACCGGCGCGCGCGGCTGGGCCTCGGCCTGGCCGGTCTGTTCATCGGCCTCTTCGATCAGCGTGTCCTCGGCCGTGCGTTCGTCCGCAATGACCGCCTTATGACCCATGTCCTCGACCAGCAGGGTCGCCGTATCGCGGTCCAGTGCCTGGTTGATCGTGACCATCATGCCCTGTTTGAAGAGCTCTTTGATCAGGTCGCCGACCTTGACCGACATCCGGTTGGCCAACTCGCCGACCGAGATGGTCTCGGGCAGCTCCACCTCGCGCACCACCGGCGCGGTCGGCCGCTGGAACAGATGCTTGTCCTGCAGCTGCGGCTTGGCGCCCTTGCGCTTGCGCCGCGGACGTCCGCCCCCGGCCTCGCCATCGACTTCCTCGTATTCGGCGCGGGGCGCCTCCTGATCGCGGGCCCGCAGCGTATCCTTGCGTCCGGCCTTCTTGACCGATTTTTCCTTCTCGGACAGCTCGGGGGCCTTCTTGGCCGCGGCCGCCACCGCAGGCCGCTTGGCTGGTTTGGCGGCCTCGGGACGGCGGCGCGCGACCGCGGGCTCAGGCCGCTCTTCTTCCGGACGCTCGCCGACCACCGACGGCGCGACCGCCGGTGCGGCTTCCTCGGAAGCTGCAGCGGCGGCCGCAGCGGCAGCGGCAGCCAAACGTTCGGCAGCAGCCCGCGATTCTTCTTCAGCCAGACGCCGGGCCTCGACCTCGGCCGCCCGGCGCGCCTCGTCAGCCTCGCGACGGCGCTCCTCGTCTTCCCGTGCCCGCCGCTCCTGGTCCTCCAGGTCGGCCAACCGTCGCGCTTCCTGTTCCGCCCGCAGGGCTTCAAGCTCGGTACGACGGCGACCGCCGTCATGAGGGATGCTGCGCAATGTCTGCCGATCGCGGGGCGGCGGCCGCGGAGGATCGGCCGGCCGCCGTAACGGCGGCGTCGGCCGGGTCGGCGCGGCGGCAACCGGCGGCGGGGATGGCGCCGCCGCCGGGACGGGCGGGGCCACTGGAATGAACGGGACCTCGACGACCAGGGTGACTTCGGCCTCGGCTACGACGTCCGGTTCGACCGCCGGCTCGACGAGTGTCGCCGCAACAGCCTCAACCACTGGCTCGACCACCAGCTCGACCGGCGCCTCCTCCGGCACCTCGGGCGAGGCCGGCTCATCGCCGCGCTTGACGTAAGTCCGCTTGCGGCGCACCTCTACGCTCACCGTCTTGGCACGCACGGTCGGGGTTGGCCGCGAGCCGCCGACACCGCCGGCACCGCTGCCGGGCGCGCGCGGGGTCACCGCCGGCTGGCGCAACTCACTCATCGACTTGCGCTTGAGCGTGACCTGACTGGGGTCGGCCCCACCCTCGCCTCCCCCCTTGCCATGACTGCGCCGAAGATAGCCCAAGAGTTGCAGCTTTTCCTGCTCGGTCAGGGTGGAATCCGCGCCGCTGGCACGGATACCGGCCTCGCTGAGCTGGGTCAGGAGGCGTTCGACCGGAATGCCGACCGTAGAGGCGAGTTGTTTGACTGTGACTTCACTCATGAACGAACCTCCTGACGGGATTCCTCACCCGCATCGGCAAACCAGGGCTCACGCGCTTTCATGATCAAGCGCGCCGCCCGCTCTTCGTCCATGCCCTCGACCTCCATCAACTCATCGACCGACTGTTCGGCGAGGTCCTCCATGGTCGTCACCCCGCGCGCCGCCAACGCGAAGGCGAGGCCCTCGTCGATCCCTTCCATGCCGAGCAGGTCCGCCGCGGGTTCGGTTCCCAACACCTCCTCGGACGCGATGGCCCGGGTCAGCAACACGTCCTTGGCGCGTTGCCGCAGTTCGGTGATCGTGTCCTCGTCCAGATCGTCGATCGCCTGCATCTCCGCAAGCGGCACATAGGCCACCTCATCGACGCTGGTAAAGCCCTCATCCACCAGGATGGCCGCGAGGTTTTCATCCACGCCGAGTTGATCCATGAAACTCTGGACCGAACGGCGCGCCTCCTGTTCGCTCTTGGCGGCGGCCTCCTCTTCATTCATGACATTGAGCTCCCAGCCGGTGAGTTGGCTGGCGAGCCGCACATTTTGCCCGCCGCGCCCGATGGCCTGGGAAAGATTCTCCTCCTTGACTGCCACGTCCATGCTGCGTGACTCCTCGTCGATGACGATGGAGACCACATCCGCCGGAGACATGGCGTTGATCACGTATTGAGCCGGGTTATCGTCGTAGAGGATGATGTCGACACGCTCGCCATTGAGTTCGTTGGAAACCGCCTGCACCCGCGAGCCGCGCATACCGACGCAGGCGCCCACCGGGTCGATCCGCGCATCTTTGGTGCGCACCGCGATCTTGGCGCGCGCGCCGGGGTCGCGGGCAGCGCCCAGGATTTGGATCAACCCCTCGCCAACTTCCGGCACCTCGAGCTTGAACAACTCGATGAGCAGTTCCGGGGCGGTGCGGCTGACGAACAATTGCGGCCCCTTGGCTTCGGCGCGTACGTCGAACAGATAGCCGCGCAGGCGGTCGCCGGTGCGCACCGATTCGCGGGGGATGACGTGCTCACGGGGCACCAGTGCCTCGGCGTTGTTACCCAGGTCGAGCAGGATGGTGCCCCGATCCGCCTTCTTGACGATGCCGGTCACCAGTTCGCCCTTGCGGCTCGTGTAGGCATCGACGATCTTGGTACGCTCTGCTTCCCGCACCTTCTGCACGATGACCTGTTTGGCGGTCTGCGCGGCAATGCGCCCGAACAGTTCCGAGTCGATCTCTTCCTCCATGAAATCGCCGGCCTTGAGTCCAGGCTCCAGGATCTCGACCGCGGACAAGGTGATCTGACGCTCCGGAGCCTCCAGCACCCCCGCCACCGGATCCTCGATCACCTCCCAGCGACGGAAGGTCCGGTAGTCGCCGGTCTTGCGGTCGATCACCACCCGCGCCTCGATCTCGCCGCCGTGCTTCTTGCGGGTCGCCGAGGCGAGCGCCGCCTCAATGGCCTCGAAGATCACATCCTCGGGCACATCTTTTTCGTTGGATACGGCCTCAACGACCAGCAGGATCTCTTTACTCATACGTTCTTTTACTCAGCACTGTGCGACCGGCGACCAGCGTTACCGGTGCGCGGCGTCTCCGAAATCAGGTACCAAACGAGCGGACTCCAGGACTGCCAGCGGAACTTCCCAGACCCGGCCCTCGGCCTCCAGCCGGATGATCACGGGCGGCGTGCCCGCGGCCTCATCCAGGGCCCCCAACCCAAGCAGCAGGCCTTCCAGCTTGCGCCGGCCTTCGATCTTCTCGGCCAACCGGACCTTGATCCGGTGACCGGCGAATCGCGCGAAATGCTCCGGAAACACCAGTGGCCGATCCAGTCCGGGCGAGGACACCTCCAGATCGTAATGACCCGGCAAGGGGTCCTCCACGTCCAGGACACCGCTCAACTGGTGGCTCACGGCAGCACAGTCGTCCACTGTGACGCCCTGTGCCTGGTCGATGTAGACCCGCAGCGTCCCGGCCCCGCCGCCGTGCTGAAAAAACTCGACGGCAACCAGTTCATACCCCATGGACTCCACCACGCGGAGTGCCAACTGCGTCAGGGTGCTGTCAACCGGCTGCATTGCAAAAAACCTTGAAGGAAAACGCGTCCCAAAAATGAAAAATGGGCCAATGGCCCACTTCTGATGTCGACCGGCCCCACGGACCACCGTGGACGGGGCGACCCACCTCGCGAAGTACAAAAAAACCCCGGAAGACGGGGTTCATGACGGAAAATTCGGGGGCAATGCCCGTTCGCGGAAAACTTTGACCGTCAAGCACTCTAGCCTTTCGATTTTAGGTCTTCTGCGGCCTGTGCGCAAGACGCTTGATCCGGTCTTGAAGAACTTCCAGAATCGGCGCAGTAGTGCGACCATTGGCGCATGCCAACCACCAGTCACCAGGGCGCCGCCGACGAGCAGGCGTTACAGCACACGGTCAGGGAGCGTACCCGTCACCTGCTGGCCGCGGCCGGGTCCTGGCTGCGCATCGCGATGCCCGAGCCGCAGATTCGTTTCGACCTGCGGGGCCGGGCGGCCGGACAGGCCCGCCTGATGCCCCGCGGAACCTGCATCATCCGTTTCAACCCGGTTCTGCTGCGCGCCAACCGCGCGTCATTCCTGGCCGAAACGGTTCCTCATGAGGTGGCGCATCTCGCGGCCTTCGCCCGCCACGGCATGCGCATCCGTCCGCACGGACCGGAGTGGCAAGCGATCATGCGGTACTTCGGAGTCAAACCGGAACGCTGCCACCGCTACGACCTGTCCGCCACCAGCGAACGCACCCTGCGCGAGTTCGACTATCACTGCGACTGCCGGGAACATCGGCTGAGCACCATTCGTCATAATCGCGTGCGGGCCGGCGGGGCCTATGTTTGCCGCCACTGCGCGACCCCGCTGCGACCGGGTCTACGACCTGACCGGGCCGACGCCGTATAGCCTTCGGACGTGATAACCAGACAAGGGGCGAGGTTCAAACCCACCCCTACACGAAGGTCTGTCTGGATATCAGGTACGAACGCTATCAAGCGACTTCTGCGTCGAGCGATCAGCCGTCAGTGTCGCGTTTTATCCGCGAACTGAGAACTGAGAACTGAGAACTGATCGCCAACCGCTGTTGCGAAGTGACCTGCTGGTCAACGCGGCGCGTAGGGCGTGGGGCCATAGCCGGGTGGGTAGCCCGGATAGCCATAGGGCGGTGTCGGCGGACCCCAATAACCCCAGGGTGTCGGCACCGCCATCGGCGGGGCCTGAGGTCCGCGCGCGGGAGCCGCCGGCGGGCGCGGCCGCGACGCCGTGACCGGTTCCGGGACAGGCCCGGACGGTGCTTGCACGGCAGGCGCGGGAACCAGCACCGGCGCGGCGGTCGCCGGGGGCGCCGCGGCGACGGCCGCAGCGACCGGGGGAACGATCGGCACGACGGCAGGGATGACCTGCGGCTCCCCAACAGGGGGCTCCGGGTCCTGAGGCCCCGACGCTTGGGCCTTGATGACGGGCGCGTCGGCGCGGGACTTATCCGCGGCAGAGGCTGGTTCGGCTTCAGGCCGAGGCGGCAAGGGCGCATCGACCGCTGTCATTGTATCAACATCGGCCGGGACCGGCGGCTCCGGAACAGAACGGCCGCTCATCAGGGTAGTGGCGAAGGCCGCCGATTCCGCCGCCGCCACCGGAGCCGGAGCCGGAGCCGCCACCGGCGCCGCGATCGGCGCTTGCACCACGGTCGGCGGCAGGACCGGAACCGGCAGGGCGATGGACGCAGGACCCGCGGTCGGTGCCACGGCCTGATCCACACTGCCACCCACAATCTGGGGCGGGGTCGGCATCACCACCGACGGAGGAGTCGATTCACGGGTCGCGGGTGTCGTGCGCGGATGCAAGGCGCCGACCTCGGTCTCAGGACGCTTGATCGACCCCAAGTAGAGTACGCCAAACACCAGCACCAAGAACCACAGCATCAGCCTGGCCCACCAGCCAAGACCCACAACCGCGGCAGTCTTCGTCATAATTCGGTGCCTATAAAGTAAGATGATGACAGCATTGACAACGGGAGAGCGTTTACCGGACGCGGCCTGGGCGCGAGCTCAGGCGATTTCCGGCAGGCGCCTCAAGGCGCACCGGAACCGGCCGCCAGGGCCGCCAGGGCCGCCAGGATCGACTCCGACTGCTCGGCACAGAAGCCAAGATGCGCTTCGATCTCGGTCATGGAGATTGGTCCCTCCCCCTTTCCCGCGGCCCAGTTAACCACGAACGCGAGACTCGCGTAACACAGACCCAACTCGCGTGCCAGGACGGCCTCGGGCATACCGGTCATACCCACCAGATCACAGCCGTCGCGCTCCATCCGCGCGATCTCGGCCGCCGTCTCGAGCCGCGGCCCCTGAGTCACACCGTAGGTCGCATGCGCGGCCGCGGCAACCCCGGCGGCCGCGCAAGCGCGTAACAGATCGATGCGCAACTCCGGGCAGTAGGGCTCGGTGAAGTCCAGGTGAGTCACCGCGACCGCGTCGTCGTCGTGAAAACTCTGGGCACGACCATGGGTGTAATCGATCAGTTGATCGGGAACCGCAAAGGCGCGCGGACCGAAGCCCGCGGTGATGCCCCCGACGGCCGCCAGACCAAGCACACGCCGCGCACCGCCGGCGCGCAACGCCCACAGGTTGGCCCGATAATTGATTCGATGCGGCGGCAACCGGTGACCTTCACCGTGCCGGGGCAGGAATAAGACCGGATGGCCGGCAAGGCGGCCGTGCACGAGGGGCGCCGAGATGGCGCCGAAGGGGGTGTCGAGCGATTTCGCCTCGCTGACCTGAAGGCCGGGCAGGCGCTGAAAACCCGAACCCCCGATGATCGCGAGCAGACCCATCGAATCCTCTGGAGAGTCACACCTGAACATGAAGGCGTGAGTCTACCTCAGAGACCGCGGAAGACAAAAAAAACCGGCGCCGCCACGAGCACGGGGGCGTCGGCATGGTTGAATCGGCGCCGCCGTCGGGCGCAGCGCGCCGACCGTCCGGGCGGTCTAGATGCGCGTCTCCTGGAACATCCCGATCTCGACCAGCTTCGGAAAGAGCACCCGCTCCTCACGATCGATGCGCTGCCCGACCATCTCGAACACCTCATGGGTCTCGGTCAGAAAGTCATCGCTGAACGTGAAGTCGCAGTTCTTGAGCCAATGCTTGTGATAGTCGTCGAAGGTTTTGCGCAACGGCCGCTCACCGCTGATGAACCCCCAAGCGATGGACTTGACCTTGGGATCCTCATGGATCAGCAGGCTGGGGTAGAGTCCGCGATCCTCTTCGGCCAGGTGTCTGCGCACCTTTTCGCCGAGATCACAGAGCAACTCGAACGCGGTCTTGGCATTTGGCCGGATGCGCAGTTGATCTTTGGTCAGGATCGAACGGAGATCATCGATCATCTGCCGGAGTTCCGCATGCGTACTGCGATAACCGTCTAGTGTATACATGAGCCATCCTCCTCGTTATTACCTCGCGAGCGTAAGGGGAAGGCAACGCGCTTCCGCGACACCCACGACTCGGCACGTTTTCGATGCGGTGCCGAACCAAGGTCGGAGCACGCGCGAACGTGTTATCTATAGAAATACCGCAAAATCGCCCTGGAGTCAAAAAGCCCCCACTTATATCAGAGTTTTATCGAATACCAATCAACAGTCCTCGACGGCCACGGCGAAGACGCCAGGGACGTTTCGAAAGTAGGTCTTATAGTCCAAACCGTAGCCGAAGAGGTAGCGGTCGGGAACTTGGACGCCCACGAAATCGGCTTCACAGACATGGGGCCGCCGCTTCTCCACCAAAACCGCGGTGTGTATTCCCGCGGCTCCGTCGTCACGGCAGGCCCGCACGATGGCGTCCAGGGTAACGCCCTCGTCCAGGATATCGTCCACGATCAGCACCTGTTCCCCGCGGATGGCTTCCGTCGGACGGTAGTGCCAGACCAACTCGCCGCCGCTGGTCGTTCCCCGGTAGCGGGCGACATGGACGTGATCCAGCCGCAACTGGAAATTCAGCCGGGGCAGCAGCAAGCCGGCGGCGATGACCCCCCCGCTCATGACACAGAGCACCAGGGGGTCGGTCCCGGCCAGCCGCTCGCTGATCGCCTCGGCCATCCGGTCGATCGCTTGCTCCATGGCGTCCTGGGTGACCAGACACTCGGCGCGGTCGGCGACCGCCGTATAAGTCTCGGGGGATAGCTTCATCAATTGATTCACGTCGATGATGGGGGGCGGGTGGGATCGTCGAGCGCCAGGTCGAGGGTCGCCAGGTCTTCCAACAGGGCGACCTGACGCACACCCGCCTGCCAGCGCGGCGCTTCGTGCAATCGCGCGGGTTGCGGGTCACCGCGTCCGTGCATCCGCAGCAAACGTAATTGGCCGGCAGGATCATGTTGTTCACGAAACGCATGGACGATCACGAGCGCGGCCGGGCGATTATTGCAGATCAGCAGCATGTCACAGCCCGCGCGCGCGGCCGCCTGCGCGCGCTCCACATAATCGCCGCCGGCATCGGCCGCGGCCATAGTGAGGTCATCGCTGAAGATGGCGCCCGCAAAACCGAGACGTCCGCGCAACAGGTCGCGTAACCAGACCGCGGAGAATCCGGCGGGCTCCGCCGCAACGCGGGGATAGATAACGTGAGCCGGCATCACCGCCTCTAGTCCGTGTTCGATCAGTCGTGCGAACGGTATCAGGTCATCGGCCAGGAGCTCAGCCAGATCGCGCTCGTCGATCGGCAGTGCCGTGTGGGAGTCAGCCGCCACCCCGCCGTGCCCAGGGAAGTGTTTACCCACCGCTGCCATCCCGGCCTGGCGGACCCCGGAGGTCCAAGCCGTGGCCAAGTCGACGACCTGGGTCACCCGCGCACCGAAGCCGCGGTCACCGATCACCTGACTGATCCCCCGATCCAGATCCAAGACCGGGGCGAAACTGAAGTCCACCCCCGCCGCCCGCAACTCGGCCGCCATCAACCAGGCCACGTCGGCGCAGGCGGCACAGGCTCGTCGCGGGTCAGCGGCATAGAGTGCACCAAAACGCCCGGCCGCCGGCAGCCGGGTGAAACCGTCGCGAAAACGCTGGACCCGCCCACCCTCCTGATCCACGCCGATCAGCAGGCGCGGTTCCCGTAGGGCATGGATCGCCGTGGTCAACCGCGCCAACTGCTCAGGCGAGGCGTAATTGCGGGAAAACAGGATGACGCCGCCCACGGCCGGGTGACGCAGCAACTCGCGATCCTCGGCGGTCAGCTCCGGACCGGCCAAGTCCACCATAATCGGACCCAGTGACATGGCTCAAGCCTCCCAGATCTCAGTTGTCCGGCCTATTGCTCGCGGGGTCTCGAACAGGGCTCGTGCGCTGGGTTCCGACATGGATTTGCTCGCGACGCGGGGCCGGGCAAGAACGCCCGGCGCAAGCTCGCATTATTAGCACAGGGCACAGGTCCGGGCCACCGAATCAACCGCGCCGCGTCACGGCAACGGCTCGACCCGCGTCATGTCGAGCCGGATACCCAAGGGTCCGCGCGGCACCCAGGCCTCAATGATCCCGCGGCCACGCCTGACCCGCACCGGAACCAGTTCGCCGGATTCGCCCTGGGTGGTACCGTCGCGCAGTGCGTCGGCGGCGTACATCCGCTCGCCGGCGTAGGATTCGATGAGGTCCCCCGCCTGGAGTCCGGCCGCCTCGGCCGCCGAACCCGGAATCACCGCGGCGACGGTGACCCGGTTATCCTCACCCGTCAGATATAGATAGCGATCATAGGCGAGATCGCCGATCTCGTCCCGCAATGGTCGCGACTCCCCGCCGAGCTCACCCGACGCCTCGCGATAGCGGTCGGTGCCGATCCAGCCCTCGCGCACCGCCCGATCGCGCAGGGTCAGCCGATCCAGTTCCAACCGCGCTTCCTGCCAGATGATGTCGTCCGCAAGCCCGGCGTCGACGCCGGCCGCAACCAGTGCGCTGCGCCGCTCATCGGGGGTTCGCGGCGCGGTCGGACGGTCAAGACCCGTGTCGCCCGCCGCGATCCGGCCCGCCAGGGTCTGCTCGACCTGAACCAACCGCGCCTGCAGATCAGCCAACCGCGCGTCGGCGTCGCGCCAGGCGGCGAGCAAGGTCGCGACCCGCGGATCGGCCGTCGGTTCCACCGCCGCGGCCACGACTGGAGTCGACGGCGCGGCCGGCGCAGGCCCGGCCGTGACCGTCACAACCGCGACCGACGCGGGCGGCGCCGACAGCGCGGGGGCGCTTACAGCGGCGGTGTGACCCGATGGCACGGCAGGCACCTCGGCGGAGGCGAATAACTGGCCGTACCCCAAGGCACCGATTAGGGTTCCGGTGACAAATCCCAGGGCAGTCAGAGTCCAGGTGGGTTTCATTGGCTTCCACTTTAGGTCAGTATTGCAGTTCTGAGACGGTGCTTCGATGGTTCTGAGGGTGTGTTCGCGAGCCTTCGGACAACAGGGTGCGGGCGGACGTTCCACCCTGAGCTGTCGGGTCCTCGCGGACCTGACTGTCGCCCAGGTGATCGGTTGGGTTTCGCCGCGTTGCCCCGATGTAGATCGCAACGCAACTGCAACACGCTTACAACAAAACGGCGCCGCAATTCAGCGCACCGAGTGAGGATCGAGACAGGACATGAATGCGAAAAACTTCAACATTTTGCTCTGGGTCGGCGTATCCCTGTGGTTAGTAATGATGTTCAATGGAATGAGCGCGCCAAGCCAGATCGAGGCACGGAATCTGAGCTACAGTCAGTTCCTGAGTGAACTGTCCGATGGTGCCATCGAAGAAGTGCGCATCCAAGACCAAACCATCAAGGGAACCCGCACCGATGGCTCGCGCTTCGAGACCTTCAACCCCGATGACCCCGGCCTGGTCGGCGATCTCCTGAAAAACGGCGTGGTGATTCATGCCGAGCCCCCGGCGCAACCCAGTGTGATGGTCCAGATGCTGGTCGCCTGGCTGCCCTTCCTGTTGCTGGTCGGTGTCTGGATTTGGTTCATGCGCCGCAACTCCGGAGGGGGGGGGCCCGGCGGGATCTTCAGCTTCGGCAAGAGTCGCGCCCGCCAGCACGCGGAGGGGGACGTCAAGGTAACCTTGCGCGATGTCGCCGGGGTCGAGGAGGCCAAGGAGGAGGTCGGCGAACTGGTCGACTTTCTGCGTAACCCGCAAAAGTTCTCGAGCCTTGGTGGGCACATCCCGCGCGGCGTGCTGATGGTCGGCCCTCCCGGCACCGGCAAGACCCTGCTGGCGCGCGCGATTGCGGGCGAAGCCAAGGTGCCGTTCTTCAGCATCTCCGGCTCGGACTTCGTTGAAATGTTTGTGGGTGTCGGCGCCTCGCGCGTCCGCGACCTGTTTGAGCAGGCTAAGAAAAGCGCGCCCTGCATCATCTTCATTGATGAAATCGACGCGGTCGGCCGCCGCCGCGGCGCCGGTCTGGGCGGCGGGCATGATGAGCGCGAGCAGACGCTGAATCAGCTACTGGTGGAGATGGACGGCTTTGCCGGCAATGAGGGCATCATTGTCATCGCCGCCACCAACCGGGCAGACGTCCTCGATCCGGCGCTGCTGCGGCCCGGCCGTTTCGACCGCCAGGTGGTCGTCGGTCTGCCGGACCTGGCCGGACGCACCGCCATCCTGGAGGTGCACATGCGCAAAGTGCCCTTGGCCGAGGACGTGGTCGCCCGCACCATTGCCCGCGGCACGCCCGGCTTCTCCGGCGCCGATCTGGCCAATCTGGTCAATGAGGCTGCGCTGTTCGCCGCCCGCGCCGGGCTCACCGCCGTGAACATGCAGATGTTCGAAAAGGCCAAGGACAAGATCATGATGGGCGCGGAACGGCGCAGCATGGTGATGTCCGAGACCGAGAAGAAGCTGACCGCCTACCACGAGGCCGGTCATGCCATCGTCGGGCGTCTGGTCCCCGAACATGACCCGGTGCACAAGGTCAGCATCATCCCGCGCGGCCGGGCGCTGGGTGTCACCCTCTTCCTGCCGGAGCGTGACCGCTACAGCATGAGCAAGCGCCAACTGGAGAGCCAGATCTCCAGCCTGTTCGGCGGGCGCCTGGCGGAAGAGCTGATCTTTGGGCCCGAGCATGTCACCACCGGTGCGTCCAACGACATCGAACGCGCCACCGCGATTGCCCGCAAGATGGTGACCCGTTTCGGGCTCTCCGACAACCTGGGGCCCTTGGCCTATGCGGACGAGGAGGGCGAGGTCTTCCTCGGCCATTCGGTCACGCAGCAGCGGCAGATCTCCGCGGACACCGCCCAGTCCATCGACCAGGAGGTGCGGATCATCATCGACCGCAACTACCGACGTGCGCAAGACCTGCTCAACGCGAACATGGACAAACTCCACGCCATGGCCGACGCCCTGCTGCGCTTCGAGACCATCGATCGGGATCAGATCGACGACATCATGTCCGGCCGGCCGGCCCGCGAACCGGTCGAGGACACCGGACCCACGATTCCGCCCCGCGGCAGCAATCCGGCAACCGGCGGCAAGCCGCTGCCGGAGCCGCCGATCGCCGGACCCAGCATACGGGGGATTTGACCGCAGGCCGCCGGGGTGCGATCACCCCGGCTCGACCGCGCAGCAACCATCGGGGCCGCTCATGCGGCCCTTTTTTCTGTGGCTCGAACGCATCACAATCGCCCACTGACCTCGGGGCAACGCCGCACCCGAACCAGCCTCCCACGACGCCCGCCCTGGCCGCACGGCAGATCGCGTCAGCCATCCACATCCACGGACAGACCGCCGGCCCAGGCCGGCACGCGCGACAGTACCCCATTACCCGATACAATGAGGGTTCACGCCCGGCAGGCAACCGCCACTGAGCCTCTCGGGCCCTAAGCGCAGCACGCACATAAGAAACATGACCGCAGTCCCTACGCGTCGATCCTGGTCCGCGCCCGCCCTGGTCCGCGCGGCCATCGTCCTCGCCTGTGCCTGGTGGGTCTGGCTGCCCGGACCGGTGCGCGGGGAGGTCACGACAGCCGCCAACCGCGCCATCGCCGCGGCGCCGCCCGCCACCGGGACACCGGCGCCGCGCATGGCGGGCGAACGCACCGCCGCTTATGAACGCGCGGCCGCACCGCGGCCCCGGTCGATGTTCGCGGCCGCGCTCGCGGCCAACTTGATCCTGACGGCCATCGTCCTGACCGGATATCAGCGCCACCTGCGTCACACCCGTGACCACCTGCGTGCCGCCACGGCCGACGCCGTAGCGCTGGAACAGCAACTCCGGCGAGGCCTGGAGTCGCTGGGCGAGGCCCAAGAGACCTTCTGGCGTCTGACCGATGCGACCCAGGGCGCGATCATCGTCACCGACGGCGAGGGACGCGTCACCTACTGGAATACGACTGCCGAGCGGCTCTTCGGGTACAGCGCCGCCGAGGCCCTGGGCAGCGTGATCCACGACCGGCTCGCCCCGCGGAAACCCCGCACCGACGTGATGGCCGACGGTACCCACTTTTTCTCTAACGAGGACAGCCCCAGCGGCGACCGGTCCCATGAGATCGAGGCCCTGCACCGGGACGGCCGACGCATCCCGGTCGAGATTTCCGTGGCGTCCATCACGCACGACGGCCGCTGGGGGGCCATCAGCATCCTGCGTGACTGTTCCGCGCGACGGCTGGCACAAAACCAGATGCAGCGTATGCAGTCGAGCTTCAGCAACGTGGTGCTCAAGAACCACAGCGGCATCCTGGTGGTCGACCGCCAGGGACTGATCCGCTTCTCCAACCCGGCGGCCCAGAAATCGCTGGGGCGCACCGCCGCGCAACTGGACGGACTGCCGTTCGGCCTGCCCAGTATCGGCAGTCAAACGGAACTCGACATCCTGCGGCCGGACGGCAGCTACGGGGTCGCGGAGGTCACCGCGACCGAGACCGAATGGGAGGGTCTCCCGGCCTCCCTGATCATGCTGCACGACATCACGGATCGCAAGCGGGCCGAGGACCAGGTCCAACACCAGGCGACTCACGACCCACTCACCGGTCTACCCAACCGCATCCTGTTCCTGAACTGTCTGGAGCAGGCACTGCTGGACGGGCGCCGCCACCGCCAGCCGCTGGCGGTCCTGTTCCTCGACCTCGACCGTTTCAAAGAGGTCAACGACACCCTGGGTCACCGGGTCGGCGACGCCCTGCTCGAGGCGGTCGCCGTGCGGCTCAAGCGCATCCTGTGCAACAACGATCTGGTCGCGCGCCTGGGCGGTGACGAGTTCACGGTGCTCGCGCGACGCGTCGGTTCGGCCAGCGGTGCCGGGGAGTTGGCGGCGCGGATCAGCACCGCCTTCAGCACCCCGCTGGACGCGGCCGGCCATCGGCTCTACTCGCGTCCCAGTATCGGCATCGCCCTGTTCCCGGCCCATGGAAACACGGCGGAGACCCTGATGCGCAATGCCGATACCGCCATGTATGAGGCCAAACGGCGTCCCGGCATCGAAGGCTTCGCCTTCTATCAGCCGGAGCAGACCCAGCGCTCACGCGAGCGCCTGGATCTGGAAACACGATTGCGCAACATCCTGGCCGCGGGCGGCCTGCGGCTGCGCTACCAGGCGCAGGCCGATCTGCACACCGGCCGCCTGTGCGCTGCCGAAACCCTGCTGCGCTGTGTCGACGCGCAGGGGCGGATACTCCTGCCCGGACAGTTCATTCCGGTGATGGAACAGACCGGCTTGATCCGCGAGGCCGGTGATTGGGCGCTCGGCGCCGCCTGTATGCAAATTCGTGCCTGGCTGGACCAGCAGTCGACCCACACGCCCGTCGGCACCCCGCCGCCGCTGGCCATCAATCTATCCGCCGTCCAACTCGATGACGCGAATCTTCCCGACCGGATCGCGGAGCTCCTCGACCGCTACCGGCTGGCCCCCGATCGGCTCGCCCTGGAGGTCACCGAGACCGCCCTGATGGACAAGGCCGATCGGGCCCGCACCATCCTCGAACGCCTGACGACACTGGGCGTCAGCTTGCACCTGGACGACTTCGGCACCGGTTACTCGTCACTGGCCCTGCTCGGCGAACTGCCTTTCAGCGTGATCAAAATCGACCGCAGCTTCGTCCTCCAGGTACCCGGGTCCGAAAAGCACGTCGGGCTGATCGCGGCCATGATCGCCATGGCCCACCGCTTGCACTTGCGGGTGGTCGCCGAAGGTGTCGAGACCCCGGATCAGTGGGCGCTGCTGCATCAACTGGGATGCGACATGGCGCAAGGCTACCTGATCAGCCGGCCGCTGCCTCCGGCGGCGTTCGCGCGGCTCTGCATGGGGCATCGCGACCGCCCGGTGAAGCACGGCTAGTCCCTCGCTCCATCGAAGAGGTCCAGGCAACCCGCCGTCGTCATTCCGGCAGGATACCGATCAGCGTGTCAGTCCCGGCAGCGGCGGCAACCCCGCCGGTGGCTGGGGCTCGGCCAGGGCAGGAGGCAGTCCCTCCGGCAGTGGCTCCATCCGCTTCAGCACCCCGGGGCGCTCATCCACGCGCCGACGTCCGCCCAAGTCGTGCCCCAATTCCTGCAGGCGGCCGTCCAACAGCACCTTCCAGTCTTTGTCCTGGGGCAGCAGCGAGACCACCTCAATGCGATCACTGGTCGGCACGCCGACAGCGTTGCCGACGGAATCGGCGCCGCCGGGTCCGAGTCGCACCAGTACATGCAATTGCTCGCCCTCGCGCACCACGCCGAGGGGTGTAAGACGCGTGAACCGCGGGACGGCGTCCGGCTCCCGCACCGCGATCAGCCGGGCGAAACGCGTCAGAAACTCCGTTGGGTCAGCCGCCACGGCGCGGGCATAAGCCGCGTCCCGCCCGAAGGTGGCATTCAGCAGGTTACGAGTACCGCGCACCTGCTCGTCCTTCAAACCGGGCATCACCAGCGCCTTGAAATGCGCCATGGCGGCCGAGTGCAAATACGCCGGGGCGGCGGCAATGCCTTGTTCATTCAGCGCGTTGAGATAGGCCGTTGCGACCAGGGTCGCGGCCTTGGCGGCGGCGGCATCCCGCACCTGAGTGTCGGACCGCGCGGCCACCGGCGGTTGACCAGACCCCGACCGACCGGCCGCCTGGCCGGCATCGACCGCTTGGCCTCCATCATCCGGCGCCCCCATGGCCTCCGCCACTTGAGATCCAACCAACAGCAGCATCAACAACCCCAGCAGGGGGAGCACGGAGCTCGGCATGAGAGTCTCTCCTGGCGATGGATTCGCCGGTGCGGGCAGGGCTGGATCAACCCGGACCAGTGGCCGCGCGGTCGATCATCTCCAGCGATGCGTTCAGATCACTTCCAGAATAGCTGATGCGCGCACCCTCCCGTCCGGCAAAGCAGCTACCACAGAAACTCGGTTTACCTTGACAAGCGCCAGTTCAAGCTTAGAATGCCATCCATATGGATGGTTAACAGATGTTCTCTGGATGGTAAAGTAAGACGATGAGCGTACACGATATTCGCCCTAAGCTCAGCGACACCGAGAAGATCACGATCAATCTCGGACCGGTCGATCTCGGCCAGATCGACCTCCTGGTGCAGGAGGGCTTTTACTCCAATCGCACCGATCTGATTCGTACCGCGATCCGTAACCAGTTGGCCAAGCACGCCGACTCGGTTCATCAGACGATCGCCCGCAAGAGTCTGGTGCTCGGGATGCAGCATTACTCGCGCGCCGATCTGGAGGCGGTGCAGCGGGCGGGAGAGCAACTACAAATCCAGGTCTTGGGTCTGGCCAGCATCGGCACCGATGTGTCGCCGGAACTGGCGCTCGCCACGATCGAATCGGTCGTGGTCCTGGGCGCCCTGCACGCGAGCCCCGCCGTCAAGAGCGCGCTCGCCGCGCGGATCAAATGACTCAGAATAGGAAAATTATTATGAAAATCAATCAAAAAATGCTATCAGGAATGCGCGAGGCGATGGCCCGGCTGCACCGGGACGGTCCGGCCGCCGCGACCACCAGCATTCAGCAGACGCTGTTTGGCCTGATGGCCCGCGCCGCGCCGGGTGAACGCGATCCGGCGCCCCTGGGCACCGGCGACGCCGTTGGTACGGTTGGCGGATTCGTCCCGGACCTGCTGGCCCGCCTGGGCATCAGCGCGCCGCTGGACGGGCAGCGTTTCCAACTCCCCGCCTTCGCACCGCAACCCGTTGTGTCGGCGGAGGGCGACACGCTCGCACCAGGCGAATTTCGCGTCGGCACCTATGTCAATCGCGCCGGGACCCGTGACTACAAGCTCTACATCCCAAGCACCTACACGGGTCAGGCCCTGCCGCTGGTGGTGATGCTGCACGGCTGCACCCAGAGTCCGGACGACTTCGCCCTCGGCACCCGCTGGAATGCGATTGCCGAGGAGTGGCCCTGCCTGGTGCTCTATCCGGCGCAATCGTCCGCGGCCAACCCGACGCGATGTTGGAACTGGTTCAATGTGGATCATCAGCAGCGCGGCGCCGGCGAGCCATCGCTGATCGCGGGGATGACGCGCGAAGTGATCGCGAACGATCACGCCGATCCGGCGCGAATCTACATCGCCGGCCTGTCCGCCGGGGGCGCCATGGCCGTCACGATGGGTACCCTCTATCCGGAGCTCTACGCCGCGGTCGGCACGCACTCCGGCGTCCCCTATGCGGCAGCCAATGACTTGCCGTCGGCCTTGGGTGTCATGCAAAGCGCCGGCGCAGCGACGGCGGCCGCACCCGGCGCGAAAATGCCGATCATCGTGTTTCACGGCGACCGCGACCAGACCGTCAACCCGCGCAATAGCGATAACATCGTGAGCCAGTGTGTGCCGCCGCGAGCGCAAGCGCACATGCAGACGCGACAGACCGAGGGGGCTGAGCGCACCTATACACAGACAATTTACCAGGGACCCGACGGCGCGGTGGTCGCGGAGCACTGGCTGGTACACGGTGCTGATCATGCCTGGTTCGGCGGCGACCGGCGCGGCAGTTTCACCGATGGCACGGGACCCGATGCGTCGCGCGAAATGATGCGGTTCTTCGCGGCACAGGTGCATCCCACGGCAGCGCTTGCCGCGGTCCGGCGCGAACCCGGACAGGACTGATGCGGTCGGCGGACATCTTCGTAGGGAACGGACTGAAAACGGGAAGGCTTGCGAATGGAACGACGCGTCTTCCAACAACCACAGCGACGCCAGGCGAGGACCTTGCCGGCTCGCGGCGGGACGGTTGCACTTAGCCGCCAACCCGAGGTTATCCCCAGCTGCCGAAGAGGATAAAGGTGCCCGCCAAGGCGAGTGCCCCGCCGACACCCCGCCGCGTACGGTAAGCGCGCGACTGGACTTGAATGAATGGAACATGGCGGGGTCACTCCGGTTGCAGCAGTGGATCGGCAGGTTCGACGGCATCGCTGAGCACCACGGCCATCGGCAACAGCAGATCCCGGTCAGCGCCGTGTCCGTCATGCCGCCGCGGGTCTGAGATAGGGCTCGAACATGTCCACATAGACGGCGACGCCCTCCTCTGCATAGCCGTCCCCACAGGTCCCGCGCCTCAAATCGGATGCTATAGACCGGTACGAAGAACTCCTGCCGGGGGGCGCCGTCGACCGGGCTCGCCCGCGACGCAATGTCCGGATAGCCTGGTTGATAGTACGGCTGGAACACCCGTGTCTCACTCGGCCCCTGCCCCGTGGTTTGCTTCGCGACGATGCCGTAGCTGGCAACCACCACCCCGGCGCGCCCGCGGTAAACGGGATATTCGCGGGTGTGCCCGACGCCGATCTGCATCAAGGTCTCGACCCGGTCACCGACCGCAAACAGCGGGTTGTTGACGGCCGTTCCCTCCTGGTAAGCGGGTGATTCGTAGGTGCCGTCGGCCAGTGGCTTGCCGAATCCGGGAACCGCCTGGGCGAGCGCCTGGCCACGCAATTGCGCGGCCAAGTCGAGTGAGTCCTTATCGATGATTTGGATGAGTGTATTGGTCCCGGTCTGAGGGTAGTTCGGCGTCAGATAGCCCGCGGTGAGTTCTGCGCGCGTAGCCAGCCCGCCGAGTGAGAAGCAGGTGCTGACCGCGCGCAGCCACAGGTCGAAATAGGGCGCATTGCCATAGGTGCGCCATTGCCAGGAAGGTGGCGACCGAACGCAACCAGAGGTCGTAATAGGGGGTATTGAGATAGTCGCGCGGGTGGACCGTCTCGCGCAACCAGCGTGCCACGTCCAGATTGAACCCGACTTTGGGGAAATACACGGCCGAGAACATGGCGAGGATCGCGCCCATTTCGCCCTCCCAGCGCTCGGGCCAGACGACGCCCTCGGGTTGAAATTTGTCCGGAATGGGATCGCTGCCGGCCCAGGTATGCAGGTTGTGTGGACGATCCCCGTGACCACCGTGTCCGCCGGGGGCTGCGGGATCACCAGAAAGCGTACCTCCGAGTTCGAGTCCCACACGCGCACCTCATCCACCAGTGCGAGATAGTCCTCCAGCAGGCTCGGATAGGCCCCGCCCCGCTCGGCGGCGAACTCGCGCAGGATGCCACGCGGTGCCGTAACGCTGCGGGCGCGGTATTGCCTGGACTTGTACCAGACCGGCTGGACCCCGAGCAGGGCCTGGGGGTAGCAGGAGCACAGGGTGCAGGAGACCAGGTTATGCACGAAGGGAGCGCTGGTGCTGGCCGTGCCGTTGGCGACCACCCGCAACCACTCCCCCCTCGGGGCCGATCGTGTACCCGCCGAGGTCCGATTGCGGCAGCCAAATACCCTGCATCGACGGGGCATGGTCGAGAAAGTCGCGGATGAACCAAGTCGCCGCAAAGGGACCGCGTTTATCGGAGGACTTATATGGCTCGAAGTTGGGGTGCTCGGGATTGAGCAGGGCGTCCTTGAAGGCCGGATCGATCCAGGCGCGGGCAATCACTGCCTTGCCGAACTGCGGACCGACCTTGGTCTCGTAGTAGTCGACGAAGCGGTCGATACTGGCCTGACCATCGGGACCGAGCAGGTTCTTGTCCAGGATGAGCTGTTTCAGCGCCAGCACCCGCGCTTTGAGCGGCGGTAACACGCCCTCGCTGCAACCGGGATAGTCAGTGGCGACGTCGTAGATCGGGGTGCCGCCCAGATCGAGCCGGGCCTCGTCGGGGGCGTCGCCTTGACTAGCGGTTCCGGCCTCGGCGGCTTCCCCTGGGCTGAGCAGCCCGGCGAGCCCGACCACACCGGCAGCGCCGCCGGACAGACCGGATGGTGAAGCGCTCGCCCCCCACCGTGCAGCACACCCGCAGCCGGGTCGGACAGCGGACGTAGGTAAGTCCCAGCTGTGCAATTTCCACGTGATTGACCAGCGTCTCGAAGGGGACCGGTCCGATCACCTCAACCTCGTGCTTGCCCCATAACGCGCCCATGACGTCGCGGGACTCGTCCAGATCACGCGTGTGCAGCAGGGCAAAGCGGGTCAGGTAATCGGCGAGTGGATCGACGGTCACGGTCGCCGCCCGGGCGCGGGCCGCAACACTGGGCCTTGGCGTGGTATCGCGCCGCCCCCGAGCACCGCCGCGCGACCAATCGATTGCCTGTCTTTGTGTCTGTTCATGTCCGTACAGCGGAAACCGGTGGGGCCAGAGTTTCCGGAGTGCCGTCTTGATCCCGGTAGGGATGCACGTGGACCAGAATACGCATGTTAATCTCCGTGATCGCCAACGGCAAGCGACGGCCCGCCTGGGCCATCGGCAGAAACGAACCCGGAGTCCCCCATGAATCAACCGCTGGTACTCGCGTCAACCTCACCCTTCCGGCACGCCCTGCTGACGCGGCTGGGCCTGCCCTTCACGACCGACTCACCGCAGGTCGACGAAACCCGTCGGCCCGACGAGCCGCCGCAGGTCATGGTCTTGCGCCTGGCGGAGGCCAAGGCGAACGCCGCGGCCGTGCGCCACCCGGACGCCATCATCATCGGCGCCGATCAGGTTGCCTGTATCGACGATCTGGTACTCGGCAAACCGGGCAACCGCGAACAGGCGATCGCCCAACTGGAACGGGCCTCCGGACGGACCCTGGTCTTCCAGACCGGGCTCTGTCTGTTCAATGCCATCACCGGACGCACCCAGACGCTGGTGGAACCCTTCCATGTGCACTTCCGCCCACTCACGCGCCGCCGTATCGAGGCCTACCTCGACCGCGAGCAGCCCTACGACTGCGCCGGAAGCTTCAAGTCCGAGGGATTGGGCATTGCGCTCTTCACCCGCCTGGAGGGCGACGACCCCAGCGCACTCATCGGCCTGCCCTTGATCCGCCTGATCACCCTGCTGGAATCCGAGGGACTGGACCCCCTGGGTAACGCCTCGTAGGGGGACTCTGATCGCCCCTCAACGCCGGTCTCATGGATTGCTTCCAAGACGCTGATCAGCGAAGATTTCACCCTGCGCCATTCCGGCGCACGATCAGTGATCTAAGGCTCGGGGGGAGTACGGACCATGGCTGCGGCTTCATCGAATACCATCGCGCCACGCGCAAGGCGTTGGCACTGGGTCACTTATGCGGTCGGGGGCCTGACGCTGACCGCCATTCTGGCCTTGGGGGGCTGCGGCGGCGGCGAGAATCAGCGCGACGACTCCGGCGGATATGAGCCCCCGCCAAGCGGTTACCGCGCCTCGGGTGACTTTCCGGTCCCGTCGGAGATCGAGCCCAACGTGGACTTCTGGCGCCATGTTTACGGCATCTGGAGCCGCAATCAGGTCGCCTTCCACGACGACGAGCACCTGGGCGTGATCTACGAGGTGGTGCGGCTGCCGGACGCGGGCAGCGACGGCTACACCGAATCGCAAAAGGGCTTTGTCCGCTCCCGCCAGCAGTACCATGAGGACCGCGTGCGCGAGTTGGAGCGGCGGGTCACCACGAATCAGCCACTGAGCGCCCAGGACAAGGAACTCCTGGCCAAATTCGAGCGGGCCGGCGGCACCCGGGCGCTCTATGGAGCCTCCGAGCGGGTGCGCAGCCAGCGCGGCCTGCGGGAGCGTTTCCGCCGCGGCATGGAGATCAGCGGACGCTACGAAAAGTCCTTCCGCGAGGTCATGCGCTCCGCCGGCCTGCCGGAGGACCTGGCTTACCTGCCCCACGTCGAGTCGTCCTACCAGACCAACGCCCGTTCCAGCGCGGGTGCCGCCGGAGTCTGGCAGTTCATGCCGGCGACCGGGCGCATTTATATGAAGGTCAACAATGTGGTGGATGACCGCTACGACCCGATCCTCTCCGCCCAGGGGGCCGCGCGCTACCTCTCCGAGGCCCACAACCGTCTGGGCAGTTGGCCGTTGGCGATCACCAGCTACAACCACGGTCAAGGCGGCATGGCGAATGCGAAGGCCCAGTACGGCCACAATTTCGGGCGCGTCGTCCGCAACTATAAGGGCAAGTATTTCAAGTTCGCCTCCCGGAACTACTATGCCGAGTTCCTGGCGGCCCGCGAAGTGGCGGGCAACCCGAGCCGCTACTTCCCTGAGGGCGTCGCCTACGAAAAGCCCTGGTCCAGCGACCGTCTGGTGTTGCGCGACAGCATGCCGGCGGACCATGTGGCACGCCATTACGGGGTCTCCACCGCCAGCCTCGCCGGCCTGAATCTGCATTGGCGGGGACCCGCCCGCGACGGGCGCGCCAACCTGCCCGCGGGCACCACGGTGTGGCTGCCCGGCGGCAGCATGAGTCGGGTCGCCGGCCAGCCGCCGTCCTACTCCGGGTCGGTGTTGACGTCACGCCCTGAGCCGCGGCCGACCACCACCACCGCCGCGACCGCCATGGCCTTCCAGGCGGTGGGCGCCAAACCGATCGCGACGGTCGCGTTCCGCAAGAGTGCACGGATCGAATCCGAAGACGAGCCGCGAATCGCCAAGGCCGAACCTAAAACGGCACCGATGGCGCAGCCGGCTCCCAGAACCAAGACCAAGGTCGCCAAGACCGCGCCCAAGTCCGCAGCGGCCGAGGACATCCGGGACAATCCGCCGGCAAAGGCCGCGAAGCCTGAGACCAAAACCGCAAAGGTCGATGGAAACAAGGCGAAAGCCGCGACCAAGCCAGCCAAAGCAGAGGCGAAGCCGACCAAGGCCGAGCCCAAGGTCGCCAAGGCGGAGGCCAAGACCACCAACGAGGTGAAAGCATCCAAATCCGGGGGTAACCCTGCCAAGCCGGAGCCGCAGGCCGCGCAGGCCGACAAGTCAGCCAAAACCAAGGTGCACGTCGTCAAACCCCAGGAGACCCTGTTCCGGGTCGCCAGCGGCAACGGACTCTCAGTCGCAGAACTGCGTAAGCTGAACAAGATGGGACCCAACGACAACAGCATCCGCCCGGGACAGAAACTCAAGGTCGGTAGCTGAGCCATACCCCCGGCCGCCGCCACGGCCGCTAAGCCGCTCCCCGCCGTGCGCGCGTAGTGCGCTCGCGGCAACCAGCGAGGCACTCCCATGTCGGACGTAACCGAGGCTACCGTCCCGGGACTGGACGAGACGTCATATCGGGGCTACCGTCTGGTACCCGTTTACCGGCATACTACCGCGGTCCAACGCGCTGCGGCCATCGCCTTCTGGTTCAAGCACAGGGCGCTGACCGAGTCCTGCCTGGCCGAACGCCGCAGCCATGAGCTGGTCTATCTGGCGCTAGCCGAGGACGAACGGATTGCCGGACTCACCTCGGTCAGTCTGAGTCGGCGCGGAGCTGACCGACGCAATGTCTACGATCTGCGCATCTTCATCGCGCCCGACGATCGGGTCGCCTATCTGATGCGTAAACTCACCAATCGCACCCGTGATCTCCTGCGCGAAGACAGCCGCACCACCCCGGCGAGCGGGATGCGGCTGGTGGCCGATAATCCAAAGCTGAATCGCCCCGGTCTGCGTCGCTATCTTGAACGCCAAGGCTACTGCCCGCGGGGCCGCAACCGCCATGGCGTTGACCAGTGGTTCGCAACCTTCAATCCAGATCCTCCTCTCACCGACTCCGACCAAGGACCACCCCCATGAAGCCCATGCCGCTGCAACTGCGCAAAGACCAGGAACGCCGTCTACTCGCTGGACATTGCTGGATCTACAGCAACGAGGTGGACACCGCCGCCACCCCCTTGAAGGATCTGGCGCCCGGTCAGGCGGTGGAGGTCCGCAGCGACCATGAGCGCTGGATCGGCCACGGCTATGTCAATCCACACTCGCTGATCTGCGCCCGGCTGGTCAGCCGGGACCATGCGCGCCCCCTGAGCCCGGCGCTCTGGGTCGCGCGGATTCACGACGCCCTGGCGCTGCGCGAACGGCTCTACCGACGCCCCTTCTATCGCCTGGTCTTCGGCGAAAGCGACGGCCTGCCGGGGTTGGTCGTCGACCGCTACGGTGACCTGCTCTGTGTCCAACTCACCACGGCCGGGATGGAGCGGGTCCGCGGCGAGATCCTCGCCGCCCTGGAGCAGGTACTGCGGCCCAGCACCATTCTGCTGCGCAACGACACGCCGATGCGCGACCTGGAGGGCCTGACCCTAGGGGTCGAGGCCGTGCTGGGCGACCCGGCGGACGACCTGATCCTCACCGAACAGGAACTCGACTTTCAGGTGGCCCCGCGGAGCGGCCAAAAGACGGGCTGGTTCTTCGATCAGGCGGAGAATCGCGCCCGCCTCGCCCGGTTCGGCGTGGGCTCGCGGGTTCTTGATGTCTGCAGTTACACCGGGGCCTGGGGCCTGCGCGCGGCGGCTCTGGGCGCGGACGAGGTCACCTGCGTCGACAGCTCACTGAACGCCCTGGAGCGGGTCGCGGCCAACGCCGAACGCAACCGTCTGGGCGAACGCGTGCACCCCGTGCAGGGCGACGCCTTCGAGGTCCTGCGCGGACTGCGCGACGACGGGCGGCTGTTCGATACGGTCATGCTGGATCCCCCGGCGTTCATCAAGCGCCGTAAGGACGAGAAAGAAGGTCTTCAGGCCTATGCCCGGCTCAACCGACTTGGTATCGAACTGTTGGCGCCGGGCGGGCTCTTGGTCACCTCCTCCTGCTCCTTCCACATGGACCGCGACACCTTTCTGCGTACCGTCGGGCAGGCGGGTCGGCGGGCTGGACGTTTCCTGCAACTGCTGGAGACCGGTCACCAAGGACCCGATCACCCGGTGCATCCGGCGATCCCGGAGACCGCCTATCTCAAGACCCTGTTCCTGCGCGTCCTGCCGGGCATCTAAACCCCGCCCAGCGCGGTATGCGATGTTTTCGGATGGGGTCGGCCCCGGCAGACGCGAGGATTGCTGGAGCCGACGCGGTTTAAAACGCGACATTGTTTCCAACCAGCAGGTTAGCTAGAATTCCGTCAGTTGATTCTAGTTCAGGTGTGCCCTGACACAACCTTCAGGACCCGAACCATGCCCGATCGATCAGCCTCTATCGCTCGTTTCCCATCCGCGGGCCGCGCCGCGCCGATCGGCAACCGCAGATCATGCCGACCCGGCCGCGCCCTCGCCGCGGCCCTTGTCATGAGCGTTGCCTTGTCGTTCGTGGGGTGCGGCGGGGACAGCGCGACCCAGTCCAACTATGCCGATCGCGTGGTGGTCAAGAAGTCCGAACGCAAGATGCAATTACTCAATCGCGGCAAGGTGCTGCGTGAATACCGCATCGCCCTCGGCGACAATCCGCGGGGCCACAAGATGCGTGAAGGCGACGAAAGTACGCCGATCGGCGATTATCTGCTGGATTGGCGCAACCCACGCAGCAATTACTACAAATCGATCCATGTGTCTTACCCCAACGAGCGGGATCGCGCAATGGCCAAGCTGCTTGGCGTGGACCCGGGTGGCATGATCATGGTGCATGGAATGCCCAATCACATCCGCTCCGACACGGTCAGGGCAGAGTACCGCCGGCGCGACTGGACCAACGGCTGCATCGCCGTCCAGGACCACGAGATGGACGAGATCTGGCGGTTGGTACGTGACGGCACGCCCATCCGCATTCAGGAATAGCCGGGCCCTGCGGACCGATCAGGGCCGACCGCAACGGTGGTTTGACAATGCCCCGGGGCCGCAGACCGATAGGCGACCAGCCGTTGTCCGGTGGCCGCATCGACCACCGACACATGGGTGGTGGCCGCTGCCGGGTTGCGCCACAGCAGCGCCACCTCGGGCGCACCGTTGCCGTTGCGATCGGCAACCCGTTCAGCCTGGAGCAAACCACTCCCCGACCACAGCGTTTGCACCACGGCACCGGTGCCCGTGTCCTTGATGACGACACGGTCGGCTTTACCCTGTGTGGACAACAGGACCACGCCCACCTCAGCGCTAGCGTTGCCGTTGAGGTCGGGCAGCGCGAGCACTTGCCGCGGTGTGAACGTGGCGGGGAAGGAGAGGGTGTTGAGCAACGCGCCGGTGGCCGCATCGCGCACTTCGACCCTGGGCCTCATGGCGATCACGCCGCGGACTCGCCCCGCGTCTCCAACCCCAAGGCATTCAGGACCCGGACACACAACTCCTGCGGGGTCCGCGCGATGACCTCGGCCGGAATGCCGTGCCGCGCGGTCAGCCGATCGAAATCCTCGAAGCCATAGGACACCATGAAGGGATACATGCCGGCACCCACGGCGGCCAGGTAATCCTTAGCCTCATCGCCGCACGCATAGGCTCGGGCGGGATTGACGGCGAAGCGCATGCGCAGGTCGCGGAACGCGGTGAGCTTCTCCTCACTCAGCGGCAGATGCACCACGAAATCGAACCGGCCCGGATCGAACCCCTGACGGATAAACAAGCGCTCCAAGGTCAGCACGGGCTCGCGGGTGATGTTACGGGTGACGATCCCGATGCGCAGGTCAGGCTGTTCCGTGAGCTGCTGTATCAGATCCCTGATCCCGGCGTAGAGCACAGCCTGCTCGCGGTAAACATCGGTCAGGGTGTCGATCAGCCGGGAGCGCTTGCGACCGGCGATCTGTTTGCGCAGGTTGCGCGGAAACTCCTTGAGCCCACCCAAATATTTGAACATGTTACGGCGTTTCTGGAAACGCGCGAGCGGCCCGATCGCCATGCCGTGGAGGGCAAAGGTCTGATCGATGGCGCTGAAGGCATCAATGGTGGTGCCGTCGGCGTCGAGGATCACCAGGCGATCGTTGCTGTACATACAAATCAGGTCCAAGGAGCAGGATATGCCGCCGCTATTCTCCACTTCTGCCCGTAATCTTGTAACCGTTGCACCGAAAAAAGCTGTCGGCAGCGCGCGTTTGTCCGGACAGACTCTCGGTGTAGGGGCGGGTTTGAAACCCGCCCCTACGTTCGGTGATCACGTTCGACAGCGCTACTAATCGCCCCCTGCCGCAGCCACCGCCGCCAACGCCTGGCGGGCAATGGCCAGTTCCTCGTTGGTGGGGATGACCAGGACCCGCACTCGGCTGTCCGCCGCGCTGATGGTCCGCTCGTCCCGTGCGGACGACTGGTTGGCACCCTCGTCCAGCCGGATGCCCAGGTTCTCCAGCCCCGCGCAGGAACGGCGGCGGATGCTCGCATCGTTTTCGCCGATGCCGCCGGTGAAGACGATGGCGTCCACCCGACCCAACTCGGCGTAATAGGCGCCGATGTATTTCTTGATGCGCTGCACGGTGATGCCGATGGCCAGTTCGGCAGCGTCGTCGCCAGCGGCCGCGCGCCGTTGAATCTCGCGCATGTCGTTGACTCCGCACAGCCCGAGGAGTCCGCTCTGGCGGTTCAACAGGTCGTCCAGCGCCGGCTCGTTCAACCCCAGTTGGTCGGCCAGGTAGAACAGGATGGCGGGGTCGATATCCCCGCAGCGGGTGCCCATGACCAAACCCTCCAGCGGCGTCATCCCCATGGACGTGTCGATGCTGCGCCCGGCACCAATGGCCGTGGCACTGGCCCCGTTACCCAGGTGCAGGGTGATCAGGTTGCACTGGTCGAAGGCCAGCCCCAGCAAGGCGGCGGCGCGCTCCCCGACATAGTGATGGGAGGTGCCGTGAAACCCATAGCGCCGCACCCGGTAGCGCGTATACAGATATTCCGGGATGGCGTAGCGATAGGCGGTGCGCGGCATCGTCTGGTGGAACGCGGTATCGAACACCGCCACCGAGGGCACCTGCGGAAAGAGCCGGCGCGCCACCAGGATCCCGTCGAGATTGGCGGGATTGTGCAGAGGCGCCAGCGCCGACATCTCGCGGATCGCCTCGACCACGGCGTCATCGACCAGCGTCGGACGATGGAAACGCTCGCCGCCATGCACCACCCGATGGCCGATCGCGGCCAACTCGGCCAGATCGGCCAGCACTCCGGCCGTCCGCAATCCGGCGATGATGTGGTCGATACCGTCCTGATGGCTGGGGATGGCGATGCCCTGCCTGCCGGTTTGCATAGGCCCATCAGGCATTTGCCAGGTGTATTCAACCTCTCCCTCGGCCTCACCGATGCGCGAGACGGCACCGGAGGCAATTACCTGCCAGCCTGTGCCCTCGAAGAGCTGAAATTTGATGGATGAGCTACCGGAGTTCAGAACCAGAACCTTCATGTTGACTCCCCTGGGTGGCGCCGTTGGCGGCTTAAATCAGTTCGCCCTGCGCTTGGGTTTTCGCTTGCGCCAAGGCCTCCCTCTTCACCCGCGTCGCTGATCGAGACGCGTCGGTCTGGGCCTGGATCGCGGTGATGGCCACGGTGTTGACGATATCGGTCACGGTACAGCCGCGACTCAAGTCGTTGACCGGCTTCTTGAGGCCCTGCAGAATCGGGCCGATCGCGACAGCCCCGGAGCTGCGCTGAACCGCTTTGTAGGTGTTGTTGCCGGTATTGAGATCCGGGAAGATCAGGACCGTGGCGTGTCCTGCCACCTTGCTCTCGGGCATCTTGGACGCGGCCACACCGGGGTCCACCGCGGCGTCGTACTGGATCGGACCTTCGATCGCCAGCTCCGGGCGCGTCTCCCGCACGATGCGCACCGCCTCGCGCACGCGGTCCACATCCTCGCCTTTGCCGGAGGTTCCGCTTGAATACGACAGCATGGCAACGCGCGGTTCGACGCCGAACGCGGCGGCCGTCTCCGCGGACGACATGGCGATATTCGCGAGTTGCTCCGCGTTCGGATTCGGATTGATTGCGCAGTCCCCGTACACCAGAACCCCGTTCGGCAGGCACATGAAGATGACGCTGGACACCAGTTTGGTGCCGGGCTTGGTCCGGATGGTCTCGAACGCGGGCCGGATGGTGTGCTGGGTGGTGTGGGTCGCCCCCGAGACCATGCCGTCCGCATCACCCGCGTAGACCATCAGGGTGCCGAAGTAGCTCACGTCCACCAGCGCATCGTTGGCCATCTCCGCGGAGATGCCCTTGTTCTTGCGCAGCTCGTAATACATCTTGGCATAGCGCTCGCGATCCGGGGAGACGGACGGATCGATGATCTCGATCCCGTCGAGCTTGAGACCCAGGTCGGCAACGCGCCGCCGAATCCGCTCCGGACTGCCGAGCAGCGTCAGGTCCACCACCGAGCGCAGGGTCAGAATCTCGGCGGCACGCAGGATGCGCTCGTCGCCCCCCTCCGGCAGCACGATCCGGCGCCGGTCGGTCTTGGCGCGACGGATCAACTGGTACTCGAACATCAGTGGCGTGATCCGTCCGGAATGACTCCCGCTGATCCGTGCGCGCAGATCGTCGACATCCACATTCGACTCGAAGGCCCCCAAGGCCGTGGCGATCTTACGCTCATCGCTGGGCAGGATGGTCGCCTGGATACGGTTGACGTCCAGCACCGTATCGAAGGTGTCGGTCGGTACGCTCAAGATCGACAGCTTGGTACGCTCCAGGCCGGAGATCACACGCTGCAGACTGGGTGCCGGACGCAGACCACCGGTCAGCAGCAGCCCCGCCACCCGCGGACAGGAGGTCGAGGCGTCGGCCGCCAGGCACGCCAGGATGATGTCGGCGCGGTCACCGGGGGTGATGATCAGACAGCCATCCTCCACATTGTCCAGGAAGCCCGCCACCTCCATTGCGCCGACCTTGAAGGTGGCGACCGCCTGATGCAGGCTTTCGCCCTCGCCGCGCAGACACTCCGCGCCCAGCGCCTGGGCCACCTCACCCATGGTCGGCATTCCCAGCGCCGGGTCTTCCGGGATGATGTAGACATGCTCGTTGGCGAGCATCAGGGCGTGGATTCCCGCCTGCACCTCAGCCACATGCTCCGGTGCGATCCCGTTGATGAAGCTGACGAGGAAGTCCCCGCCGCGGTTGCGCATCGACGTATGGGCCTGCTGCAGGGCGCGCAGGCACATATCCGGATTGCGCCGGAAACCCTTGACCACCAGCACCAGGGCACAGCCCAGATTGTTCGCCAGATCGGCGTTGAAGTCGAACCCGAGCGAGGGTACCTGCTCGTTGAAGTCAGTCCCGGCGCACACCACCAGGTCGCACGACTCCTTGAGCAAGGTGAATTTGTTGAGGATCAACTCCAGGAGATCATCGTAACGGCCGGCCGCGACCAGTTGGTCCGCGGTCTGGGCAGTGCAGCCGTAGAGCATCTCCGGAGGGAATGGCAGGTTGTAGCGGCCGCGGACCAGGTTGGTCAGGTTGTCCTGTTCCACCCCCGCGGCGACCATCGGACGGAAAAACCCCAGGCGGAGATTCACCGTCGACAACATCTCCATGAATCCCAGCACCACGGACGACTTGCCGCTGCCAAAACTGGCACCGGCGATATAAACGCTTTGCATTGTTACACCTCAACAATAAGGAAGACGGCAAAGCAGGGCTGATGGACCCTCGCGATGCTGCACTGCAACAATTGTCGCACGCGGACCTACCGGGCGACGAGCACTGTTAGCGCATCCGCTATGATTCAGCGGCACGCGGGCCCCGCGGACTTCGACAGCTTGGAGAATCGAAACAGGCGTTCCGAGGCCTCGCCCTTGGCATCGCCTGAACCGGACAGGCTCAGCGGTTCCTGGTGCGGGAATCCGGCGAACCCTCAGGGGAGATCCTCACCTTGCTGCCAAAGCGCATGCTCGCTGAGATCGATATCGGCATTCCAGGACACGGCGTAACCGCCCTGCTCGACCGCGACCTTCGCAAAGAGCCCCTGATCTCGCAATGGGGCAAACACCTCATCGTCCAGTAGGGGGGTGACGTCGTAACGCTTACGTCGCCCATCGGTGAAGGTCACGATCAAGCAGTGGTTCGCCAGGGGCTCGGCACTGACGATACAGGGCAGATTCATCACATTGGGCGTTGCTTGCGCACCTGAGGCGGCCACGGGGTCTTCTACGGCCTGAGTCAGTGTGGCCCATTCAACGACCAGATGCTTTGCCCGGACGGGTAGGTGGCCGGCGATCATTTCCAGTGTCTCGACATCGAACAAGGCGTGGTCATCGCCGCAAATGACATGGAAATGGGGTGGCGAATGGTCTCCGGCATACTGCTTGATCAGAATTCCGTAGGGTCTGGCGATCTCTGGCATGTGGTCAATCTCTCTGGTTACCGGGTCGGCGCGAGCGCTGCGATGGTGGCCGCGACTCCGGCTCGGATCGCACACAACGCCGAAGCGTCGGCGCTCGAAGGGGTCGTCTCACGATTGTGCCGGACAGCGCGCGTCGCGCGGGTCATTCGAGATCACGGGCGTCCGTAACCAGCCGGAAGCTGCTGCCGCCCATCCGGTCCTCCGGCAGCCCGTCAAGGCGGAAATCGGCGCGCGAAAACCCCATGTTAACCCGCCAGGAGCCGCCGCGCAGAACCCGCGACTTGTTCGGATCCGCGGCGACGATGCTGGGCTTATCATACCGATTGCGACACCATTCCCAGGTGTTACCAGCCAGGTCGTAGACACCATGGGTGCTGCGGCCCGCGGGATACATGCCAACCGCGGTGGCACGACCTACCGCGCCTTCATCAGTGTTGGCATGGCCTTCACGCCAATCCCGGCCCCAGGGGTAGATGAATCCGGGGCGCGCGCCCTGCGCCGCCCATTGCCACTCCCACTCGTCCGGCAGGCGGATCTCATAACCCATGCGCGCACTCAGCCAACGGCAAAAAGCCGTGGCCTCGAACCAGCAGACATAGGTGGCCGGATAGTTGCCGTGGCGGCGCATGGCACCGCTCACCGGAGGGCTCTGCCGCAGGTCCTCCCACCACCGGGGCGAGTCGAACCCGTCAGCGGCGTTCAGGAAGGATTGGAACTGACATTGGGTCACCGGATAGGCCGCGATGCGAAACGGCGCGACGGGGAAGCGTCCGTGACCCTCGATCAGGACCTCGCCCGCCGGAATCGGGCACCACTGGATGGATGGGACGCCTGCCGCCACCCCGACCCCGGGCCGCGGATCACCGATTTGGGCGAGCCGCAAGCCGATTTCCTCGCGTTGCACCGGCTCCACCCGCGCGCACAACAGCTCACTGAGCAGCCACTCGGCCTCCGGGGTCAGAAACGCGGCAATGTCGAGGTTGCGCTCCAAGTCATCGAGCAGACCGGTCTCGGCCAGCAAGACACGGGCGGATTCCAGGACCTCGTGGCGCCACCGCAGGTCCGGCGGGTAGCCGAGCGCGCCCCAGGTACGCGCCTCCACGTCGATCAGCGCCTGGGTAGTCATGGCCTCACGGCGGCGCTCGATCCAATGGCGCAGGGCTGGCCACTCTTGCAGGAGGGATTCGTGGACGAACTCGACCGTGCCATGCTCACCTTCACCGATCCGCACCAGCCGGGTGTCCGGCGCCGCCAGCGCCCGCACCAGAACGGCGATCTGCGCACTCTCGGCGAGTTGCCGCCATTCACCGCGCCGCCGGGCCACGGTGCCATCCTCGGTCACCGTCAGCAGCCGTGCGAAGAGACCAGGCAAGGCGCTCTGGGCCGCGGCCCCGGCGCGTTCGAGCGCGCGCTCCGCCCGCCTGGCGATCACCCCCTTGAGCCCGTCGAGGCGTTGTTCCTCGTAGACGTCCAAGGCCATACGCCCGACCGACCGACCCTGGTCGTACAGCTCCTTCAGGGTATCGGCCATCAGCGCCAAACCGCCGGATTGCGTGGTCACGTCCTGCAGGAGGCGGGTGACCAGCGCGGACTCGATCTGCATCGGCGCACCCAGCTCGACTTCGGTCAAGGGCCCCAGGATCATCCGTTCCAGGGCCGGCCGGGTCGGCGGAGCCAGACAGTAAAGCCCGCCGGCATTGAGAATGCGCGTGATATCGGGCAGCGCACAGCAGCGGTGCATCAGGTCCGCCCGCAGGGTACCGAGCACCCGCAACCGCGGCAACTCAAGCCCATCGACCAGCATTTCGAGGAACTCCTCCGCCAGCTCAGGGTGAACCGCGGTGAAGAACTCTTCAAACTGGTCGATGATGAGCAACCAGCAGGCCGCCGCGGGGCGATCGGCCAAACAGCGGTCCAGCAGGTCGGACAGGGCCTCGGCCCCGTACCCCTTGAGAGCCGCCGCCTCGGTCGGCGGATCGAAAGCGGGCGCCCCGGACTCGCGCGCCAGCCCATGCGTCAGCGCCAGGAAGGGATCGCCGCCTTTACCGGCCGGAAACATCATGCTGACCTGCCAGGACCCGGCCTGAGGCACGCGCGGCAGGTCCCCGGCGGCGAGTCGCGCCCGCACACCGGCCCGCACCAGGGACGACTTACCGCAACCGAGCACCCCGGAGACCAGCGTCAACCGCGGACCCGCGGGGACCGTCAGTCGGCGCAGGAGATCGCGGGTCTCGGCACGGCGGCCGAAAAAAATCGGCGCCTGCCAGGCTTCCAGCGGCACCAGGCCCGGATAGGGCTCCCGCTCCCAGCGTGAGCGGTGGTCGCCGTCGGCGGTCTGCGCCGCGCGTTCGGTCGCGAGCTCAGTTGCGATCTCACCCAAGAGCCGCGACCCCGCCGCCCCGCCGACCCCCAGCTCACGCAGGTTCTCCACCAGCGCGCCGGCGCCCGCAGCGCCGCCCGCGGCGAGGATCAGATCAATCAGCAAGTGCGCCGCCGCCTCCGGCGTCGGCGGCAAGGACACCGGGTCCGCGGCGATGAGGTCCCAGGTCAGATCGGCGAACCAGGCCTGGCGGGCTTCGGCACCACGCCAGCGCGGCAGGCCGACGAGCAACTCGCACAGGCTTTGGCGGATGTTGTTGTGCATCACAGCAGTTCCTTGGAGCAGACAGGGCCGACGATAGCGCAGTGGCGGATAAGGACGGGCATCTTAGTCGTTTGCCGCCCTCGCTGTCCGCGCCGGGTGGTCCAAGCGAACGAAAGTCCCGATGAACGTCGGCAAACACTTGTATCGTTTACGGGAGTCGCGCTATCTTTCGCAGCTTCGCCTTTCTGTCAAGGCGGTTTCCGCGACCAGGAACCGCCTTTTCGTTTTTCAGGACACCGCCCGCCGGGTGTCCCAGCGCCGATGAGGCAGGGCCTGCGCCATGAGCGAACCCTTGATGATGACCTACCAACGCCTGCCGGTGACCTTCGATCACGGCGTCGGCGTCTGGCTATGGGATGAGAACGGTAAGCGTTACCTGGACGCCTTGGCCGGCATCGCCGTGTGCGGACTCGGCCACGCCCATCCGGCTGTGCGCGACGCCTTGTGTGAACAGGCCGGGCGGCTGATTCACACCTCCAATATCTACCGCATCGCGGAGCAGGAGCGCCTGGGCGCAATGATCACCGCCTTGTCCGGGATGGATCGGGTGTTCTTCGGCAACTCCGGTGCCGAGGCCAACGAGGCGGCGATCAAGCTGGCGCGCCTGCACGCCCATCACCGCGGCATCGAGAATCCAGCCATCCTGGTGATGGAGAACAGCTTCCACGGCCGCACTTTGGCGACCCTCTCCGCCACCGGCAACCGCAAGGTACAGGCCGGCTTCGAACCACTGGTGCAAGGGTTCGTGCGCGTGCCGTACAACGATCTGGCGGCAGTGGAAACCGCCGCCGCCAACCGCAAGAACATCGTCGCCGTCCTGGTGGAACCGATCCAGGGTGAGGGCGGCATCAACATCCCCGCGGACGGCTATCTGCCGGGCCTGCGCGCCATCTGTGACCGCGAGGGTTGGCTCCTGATCTGCGACGAGATCCAGACCGGGATCGGCCGCACCGGTCGGATGTTCGGCTTCCAGCACACCGACATCATCCCCGATGTCATCACCCTGGCCAAGGGTCTCGGCAACGGGATGCCGATCGGCGCCTGTGTCGCCCGCGGCGCGGCGGCCGAGGTCTTCGCGCCCGGCTCCCATGGCTCAACCTTCGGCGGTAACCCGCTGGCCTGCCGGACCGCCAGGGCGGTCCTGGAGACCATCGCCGCCGCGGATCTGGTGACCCATGCCGCCGCGCAAGGAGGCGCGCTGCTCAGCGCATTGCGTGAAGCACTGGCCGGGACTCAGGGCGTCGTCGCCCTGCGCGGACGCGGACTGATGCTCGGAATCGAACTCGACCGGCCCTGCGGCGCACTGGTCGGTCTGGCCCTGGAAGAGGGTTTGCTGATCAACGTCACTGCAGAACGGGTGGTCCGACTCCTGCCTCCGTTGATTATCGAGGCGCCGGAGGTCGACCACTTGGTTGCGGGCTTGAGTGCCCTGATCAAACGCTTTTTAGGGGCCCACTAGGGGCTCGAACCGGTGGCGCGCACCCGTGGCGCGCACCCGATCCCATGCGGAGAATGGATCACCGATGCCAGCTACCCCGACCGCCTGTCGGCACCTCCTGTCCCTGTTTGACCTGAGCCCCGAAGAAGCGCGCACCCTGCTCGCCCGCGGCACCGAATTGAAGGCCATGCGGTGCCGTGGCGAGGACTATCGCCCGCTGCGACACCGCACGCTCGCGATGATCTTCGAAAAATCGTCGACCCGCACCCGCGTCTCGTTCGAGGCGGGCATGGCTCAATTCGGCGGCCATGCCATCTTCCTGTCGCCGCGCGACACCCAACTCGGTCGCGGGGAACCCATCGAGGACGCCGCGCGGGTCATCTCACGCATGGTCGATGTGGTCATGATCCGCACCTTCGACCAGGAAACCGTCGAGTGTTTCGCGGCCCATTCACGGGTACCGGTCATCAACGGCCTGACCAATCGCCTGCACCCCTGCCAGTTGCTCGCCGACATGCAGACCTACTTCGAGCACCGCGGCGATATCCGCGGCCGCCGGGTGGCCTGGATCGGCGACGGCAACAACATGTGCCAGTCGTACATGGAGGCCGCGCGGCTGTTTGATTTCTCCTTGCGCATCGGCTGCCCCGCGGGTTTCGAACCGGAAGCCCAGTTGCTGAGCGCGGATGCCGGCCGCTTCACGGTAGTGCACGACCCGCTGGAGGCCGCCCGCGGTGCCGACCTGATCGCCACCGACGTCTGGGCCAGCATGCATCAGGAGGGCGAACTGGAGAACCGGCTGGACCTGTTCTCCCCCTTCCAGGTCACCGACGCGGTGATGGCGGCCGCGGCGCCGGACGCGCTCTTCATGCACTGTCTGCCCGCTCACCGGGGCGAAGAGGTGGCCGCATCGGTCATCGACGGACCCCAATCAGTGGTTTGGGACGAGGCCGAAAACCGGCTGCACGTGCAGAAGGCGCTGCTGGAATTCCTGCTCGTGCCGGGGCGCTGAGGCGAACCGGATTCAACCCGCGAATTCACCATCGTCCGCGCATCGAGTACGCCCAGTGAGACCATCCGCGCCGTTCGTGCTGTGCCTGTGCGCCGCACTCCTGACCCCGCACCTGGCCCGGGCGGAGACCCGTTATGTCACGGACCAGATTGAAAGCACGCTGCGCGCCGGCGAGAGCATCCGCTTCAAGATCCTGAAGATGCTGCCGAGCGGCACCCGCGTCGAGGTGCTGGACGTCAACCAGACCACCAAATATGCTCGAGTACGCACCGCGGACGGCGCCGTGGGTTTCGTGCCGGAGGCGCAACTCCAGAGCGAACCCGCCGCGCGCACCCGCCTGGCGGAATTGGAGACCCGCCTGGCGGAACTGCAACAGGACCCGGACGCACTCGCCGCCCGACTGGCCAAGGTCCAGAACGAACATAGCGATCTGAAATCCGGCTATCAGACGTTGGAGCGGGAAAAGCAGTTGCTGGAACAGCAATTAGCGACCATTCGCCACGCCTCCGCCAATGTCATGGATATCACCACCGATCGGGAGCGCCTGCGCCTCCAAGTCGCCAACCTCACCCGCGTCCGCGCCGACCTGGAACAAGAGAACCGCGATCTCAAGAACCAGACCAACCTGCGCTGGTTCCTGATCGGCGCCGGGGTGCTGATCGGCGGCATCCTGCTTGGGCTGCTGCTGCCGCATTTGCGGCTGGGACGGCGGAAGAGTAATTGGGGGTCGTTGTGAGGAGGGTCTGTCAGGATCGCCTTTTTTGCGAAAGTGACCGCCCGGATTTGTCCACGGATGGCACAGATGTTCACAGATGAAGAAGAACATGAGGCAAAATCGCCTCATAACGCGTAAACGGTGCGAGGCTGGTCGCGGATACTTTCAGGTACCTCCTAAACACCCTGACCATTCGCCCAGAAAGGGATTTCACAAGATTATTTTTTCTCTTATTGTTTTGCCAGAACCACGCACGCATCCCGACTTACGTGGCGTACACGCGATACGTTCGTTCGTTATGAGGCAATCTTGCCTCATGACGCACGCGCGATGCAGCGAGGAACGGCGCGCAAGGGCTTGACAACCCCGAAAAACCCTGATCCAATCCAAAAAAGACGACGCGCTATGGGGTAGTTCGTCCGCTGAAATCTAGTTAGCTCAAAGAAGTCACAGCTATGGCGAACAATCACAAGACCGTTGAGATTTCTGTGGTCGCCGACGATGTCACATCTTTCGATGCGGATGTGCTTGTTCTGAAGTATGCGCAAGCTCATTATGGCCTTGATCGCGTACTATCCGAAAAAGGTATTCGTCTTGGCATTGATGAAAGCCAGTTTTCGCCAACACCAGGAACTTCTAGCTATTTTTACTCTCGCGGCAGCATACGACCAAAGAATATCTTGGTTGTGGGCGTAGCTAGATTATATGAATTTAGTTACAAGGACATTCGCATATTTGCCCGAACTGCATTGGAAGTACTGGCTGACCATGAGAAAGCTGCTGGAGCGGAACATGTATGCTTTACGCTACATGGAGCGGGATACGGTCTTGACGAAATTGAAGCATTTGAATCAGAGATTGCGGGTCTTATAGACGGGATCACCGCTGGACGTATCCCACAATCCGTTCAAAAAATCTCTATAGTTGAAGTCGACGAAAGACGTGCTAGTCGTTTAAGAAGCGTGCTGAAGGAGCTGATACCTTCGGGTTACGTTGACGCAAACCTGAAAAACTATCTGGAGGCATCTGAAGAAGCTGTCTCTGAGAAATTTCGCTCGGTCGGATACGCTTCTGCTCAAAAGCCCCATTTGTTTGTTGCTATGCCGTTTCGCGAGGAAATGGACGACGTGTATGAGTACGGCATACAGAATGCTGTAAGAAAGACCGGGTTTCTTTGTGAAAGAGCTGATTTGTCGGGTTTCACCGGAGACGTTATGGATTGGGTCAGAAAGCGCATTCGAAGCGCGTCGTTAGTAATTGCTGACTTAACAAGCGCGAACCCGAATGTGTATTTGGAAGTCGGATATGCGTGGGGTGTCGGAGTCAAGACGGTCTTGATCGTGCAAGAAGCAGATCAGCTCAAATTCGACGTACGAGGACAGAGGTGCATAGTCTACAAGAGAATAAAAGATCTTGAGGAAAAGCTTCATAAAGAACTGGTCGACCTACAGGAAGAAATCAAGAGCTAACATACGCCTCAAAAGCAGAAAGGGACGGGGTCAGGTCTCACATGGATGGGGTCAGGTCTTTCCTTTTGCCTCGTGTCAGTCGGCCTTGATCATAAATCCGCCCAAGACCGTTCGCTCAAAAGGGGCGGGGTCAAAAAAGGGGCGGGGTCAGGTCTCACAAAGTAGCATTCCGATGCTAATAGGGAACATACCCCGATTAACTCCCCCTATTAACTCGTCCGGGTCGGTGGCAGGGCTCCAGGAAACCGTAGCCCCTATGCCGGAGCAGTATGGGTAAACCTGGTACTCGACATGAATGGCATAGCACAAGTACTGGCAGGCTTGTTCATAGGATATTTTGTAGTGACGGTATGCGAGTCCGTCTATCATAGATTTGGAGGTCATGCCCCAAAGAAACTTCGTGGTTGGAGTAGATTTTTCGGCCCGCTTGGTCGGGTCATTAGTGATAGATGGTATTCCCACGAAGTCATTCATCACCGCGCAACCTATCGAAACAGTTACATACAACAATTTTCAAGTCGAGAAGAAGAGATCGCTCTTACGAATAAGCTGCTTAGCCAGGAAAAGATACATATCGTTCAACAAAGTTTTGGCCTTCGGGTAGGAGGCGCCGTTGAACATATTCGTTACATGTTGCCGACTGCCCCGTTTATAATTATTGCGTGTATTTCAGGTGGGTGGCTATTTAGTATCGGCGCGGTTATTCCGCTAATTATCATGCCTCTCATGTCTCAACACATTCATCCGCTACTACATCTTTGTCCGGATGAGGCAATAAATAGCGCACCGCAACTACTGAAGCCCTTCGCGAATTCTTGGTATTTCAGATATATTATGCGCTATCATTGGCTGCATCATCTGCATCCAGATACGAATTATAATCTGATGATTGGAGGCGACTTTCTTTTGGGGTGTCATCGGTCGGCGAGCCCCGCTGAGCACGAAAAATTTTCGAGGGCTTTTTCGGAAATTGCGAGTTGATTTCTCATTTCACAATAAGAAGGATGGGATCAGGGCTTGTCTTTTCCCTCGTGTCAGGCGCAAGGCATGACCGCCCCCTTGATGTTTGATGCCATGTAAAACAGTAGCTTGCAAGCCACTTAGCGGGCGCCCGCAGCCTCGTTGCCCCACAAGCCTTGTGGTGACAGTATACTGACTCGGGAAGGAATCGGAGAAGCGTGACCAACGGGCGGCGAGAGCGCGCGTCAGCGATATTTGGAGAAGCGATGGGAATCCCAAGCCAGTTTTTTCGCGCGGAGCAGTTCGGCATTCGTCTGGAAGTCGTGAACGGCCTGCCGATCTGGGAGGCTCAACCCCTGTATCGGCACCAGAAGCACGCGGAACGGATCGCTCAGAGCATCCGTCCGAGCGGTTCGCTCGATGGTTGCGGCTGTGTTCATGTGCTCGACGTCTATGTCCAATTCCCGAACGGCCTCAAGCGCCCCGACATCTCGATCTTCTGTCGCGAGCCGACCGAGGAGGAGCAGGACGAGGCACTCACACTGATCCCCGAGGCGGTCATCGAGGTCGTCAGCAAAGGCTATGAGGCGAAAGACCTGGAGATCGGTCCGCCTTTCTATCTGTCGCAGGGCGTGAAGGACGTGATTGTCTTTGATCCGGCGACCTTGCTGGTGCTTCACCTTCGCAAGGATCATGTCATGCGCAGCATCGCTCCAGCCGAGATTGCGCTGCAATGCGGGTGTCTGGTGAGCGTCTGAGCGGCCTTGATCATGGTCCTGGACGCGGGATACCGAGCGTTTCGATGGCGCGGCCAACGTTGCCCATCAGACTCCCCCGCCAACCTAGATGAGGAGCGTTTTATGAAATTGAAACAGTTTGGTTTGTTATTTGTTGTTGCAGCACTTGCAGGCTGTGCCTCAAATCAAGTCGAGCAGAGCAGTGCACAAAGTGCTCGCACAGAGATCTGCAAAGCAATTTCCGAGGCAGAAATCGCGTCACTGTTTGATCGCTGGAATAGCTCGTTGCAAACGGGTGATCCGCATAAGGTTGTCGCCAACTACGGGGAGCGCTCAATTCTGTTGCCCACAGTTTCAAACAAGCCACGTCTCACGCCAGTTGAGAAGGAAGATTACTTTCACCACTTTCTGAAAAACCGACCCTCCGGCAAGATCGACTTGCGATACGTTGAACTTGGTTGTAACACTGCGGTTGATGCAGGTCTTTACACCTTTACATTTGCCGAGACAGGAGCGTCAGTCAGCGGGCGCTATAGTTTTACCTATCGTTGGAATGGCTCAGAGTGGTTAATTACGAGCCACCATTCTTCGGCAATGCCCGAGAAGGGTCGCTAAGCGAGATCCAAGGAGTCGTCTCGTTGGACCAGTCGGCCTTGATCATGTTCCGGCCAGCGATGGTCATTTGGAGTGTAAGGGATCAGCCTTGGCCTGCCGATCCTATATCCTAGCAGCCTGTCGGACTTAGCCCCTAGGATTAGGGTATGAGTCAACATCAAG
>JACDZG010000130.1 GCA_013426805.1 Chromatiaceae bacterium | reverse complement strand
GCGCAAAATCATATCAGCCAAGCGAAAATCGGGAAACAGTTGATGGACAGTTTCTAAGCCGCGAACAAACGATTGCATTTTGCAAGAACCGCAGGGGCTGTAGGGGCGGCCTAGGCGATTTCCGACTATTTGGATACCGGTGAGTGTAGGTGCGACTTCAGTCGCACCTACATCCGAGCCGACGGTGGGTGGTATCCGGTTTTTCGGAAATCACCTTAAGTCGCGCCATCGGTCGGTAGTTCCTTTCCTGGAAAAATCGCCTGGTGATTTCCGGGAAAGATTCTACCAACAGGTAGGGGTGACATGTAGGTGCGACTTCAGTCGCACCGATTCGTACTCAGGTGCGACTAAAGTCGCACCTACACAGACCGGTATCCAAATTGTCGGAAACCACCTAAGTCTTGACTTTTGCCTCCGGTCAGGCGAAAAGTGAGGAAAGACCTGATCCCATCGCCCACGTAGGGTACTGATGGCGGTGCCGTCCATCCTTCTTGCGCTTGCTGAGGTCCCGATGCGGGACTACACTGCATCTGCCATGCGCATCATTTCCCTATCCACTCTCAAGGCATTCTGGGACGGGACACCCGCCTACCGGGATGCGCGAGAACCCGGTCTTGCCTGGTACCGAGCCGCGTGCGGTGCCAATTGGTCGACTCCTGCCGATGTCAAGGCGGCCTTCCGCAATGCCAGCATCCTCAAGGACGGACGGGTAGTGTTCAATCTGGCCGGCAACAAGTACCGTCTGGTTGTCTGGATCAACTACCCGTATCGCGTGGCATACGTCCGATTCATCGGCACCCATGCACAGTACGACGCCATCGACGCGCAAACTATCTGATCGGTAACGCCATGGATATTAAGCTTATCAAGACCGATGCCGACTATCGGGCGGCCCTGGCCGAAATCGAAACGCTGATGGTGGCGACCCTCGACAGCCCCGAAGGCGAGCGGTTGGACCTGCTTGTTACGCTGGTGGAAGCCTACGAGCGGGACCACTACCCCATGGACCTGCCGGACCCGGTAGAGGCGATCCGCTTCGAGATGGAACAGAACGGGCTCACCCCGAAAGACCTGGAGCCCATGATTGGACGCTCCAATCGGGTCTACGAAATCTTGAGCCGCAAACGCCCCCTGACGCTGAAGATGATCTGGCGCTTACATCGCGATCTTGGCATCCCTGCGGAAAGCTTGATCAAACCGTCAGTGGAGGAAATGGGGCCAAGCTCAATTATGAATTCAAGAAATGCCTAACGACCGCCCAAAGAGCGAGCGCGCGCCATCAGGGTTCGAGTTGCTTTGCAGGCTCAGTGGGTGGCGCACGCCGCCTGGGGCGACACGTTATCGCGCCGAGCAAGGCTCGGCGTTTCTTGCGGGGTGAAAGTCCCCGTCGGGTTCCTTTCCCGGAAAAATCGCCTGAGGCGCGCGTCTCACCTCAAAACGGACTCCCCGTCAGCCATTTCAGCGGCGGCACCAGCAACATCTGTAGCAGCACCAGGCTGATGATGACCAGCATGGGTGAGAGGTCGATGCCGCTGATCGGCGGCAGGGCGCGTTGGGCCGGGCGCATGAGGGGGTCGGTCAGCCGCGACAGGAGCGCGACGCCAGGATTGTAGGTGCCGGGGTTCACCCAACTCAGAATGACGCGGATGAACACCGCGAACAGGAAGATGTTGATGATGAGTTCGACCAGCGCCGGCACCGACCAGAGCAGCGCCCCGATGGGGAAGGCGCTGAAGCCCAGCAGCGCGGCCAGCAGGGCCAGTTCCGCCGTCTTGAGCAGCCAGGCGAGGACGATGGAGGCGGTGTCCATTCCGGCCAGGCTCGGGATCACCTGGCGCAGCGGCCGCAAGACCGGCGAGGTGACCTTGACGATGAACTGCGACAGCGGGTTGTAGAAGTCTGCCCGCGCCCATTGCAGCAGGAAGCGGATCATGACCACCGCGATATAGAGCCCGAACAGGGTCTGGATCAGAAAGACCAGTGGATTGGTGAGATAGGAACCGCTCATGACTGCTCCATCAGCGTCTTGGAGATCTCGACCGCGCGTTCACGGGCGGCCCGCGCGGCGCGGCCCACCAGTTCGCTCAGTCCCGCCTCGGTGAATACCGCCAGGGCGCGTTCAGTGGTCCCGCCGGGGGAGGTGACCTGAGCGCGCAGTTGCGCCGGCGGGGCGTCACTCTCCACCGCCATACGGGCGGCCCCCAGCGCGGTCTGGATGGTCAGCAGGCGGGCGGTCTCGGCGTCGAGTCCGAGGTCGATTCCGGCCTGTTCCAGCGCCTCCATCAGTAAGAAAAAATAGGCCGGGCCGCTGCCGGAGATGGCGGTGACCGCGTCGATCTGGGCCTCGTCATCGACCCAGCGGGTGAGTCCGGCGGCGCGCAGGATGGTCTCGGCGCGATTGCGTCCGTCGTCGCCGACCTCGGGGCTGGCGTGCAGTCCGATGGCCCCGGTCTGGACCATCGCGGGGGTGTTGGGCATCGAGCGGACCACCGGCACCGGCGAGCCCAGCCATCGTTGGATCGCCGCCTCCGGCACCCCGGCCATGATCGAAATCACCAGGGGTCCGAGCTGGCACACCAGATTGCCGATTTCCCGACAGACGGCCGGTGCCAGTTGCGGCTTGACGCACAGGACCAGGGTGGCGGCCCCGGCGAGGGCCTCGCGATTGTCCGCGACGATGCGCACGCCAAAGCGCGCGCGCAGGTCCTCGCGTCGCGTCGCGTCCGGCTCGGCGACGCAGATGGCAGCGGGGGGATAACCGTCGGCGATCAGGCCCGCGATCAGGCTGCTCGCCATATTGCCGCCGCCGATGAAGGCGATGCTGGGTTTGCTCGTTGGCATAGCTGGATAATAAAACCGACTTGGGACAAGTTCAGAATCAAGGGCTGTTCACGGCGCGTTGCATGACGTCCGACGCAACGGCCGTTCAGCGACCTCAGGTGCTGCTGCTATTATAGGGGCGCGCCCCGAAGACCGCCGTGCCGATCCGCACCAGGGTGGCCCCTTCCAGGATCGCCGCCTCCAGATCGTCCGACATCCCCATCGACAGGCAGTGCAGCGGCTGATCAGGCGTGGCGAGCCGATCACGCAGCAGCCGCAGTGCGCGCAGTGGTTCACGCTGTCCGCTCGGGTCGGCGCAGGGGGCCGGCAGCGTCATGAGCCCCATCACGCGCAGCCCCGGCAGTCCGACGCAAGCCCCGAGCAGAGCGGCGGCGGCGTCCGGGGCCACGCCGCCCTTGCTCGCTTCGCCGCTCAGGTTCACCTGGATGCAAACCTTGAGCGGTGGGCGGTCGGCTGGGCGGTGTTCACTCAGGCGCCGCGCATGTTCGCGATCCGCCAATCCATGCACCCAGTCGAACCGGGCAGCGAGCTGGCGGGTCTTGTTGGCCTGGACCCGACCGATAAAGTGCCATTCAATCGGCAGGTCAGTGAGTAGGGCCTGCTTGTCGAGTGCCTCCTGCAGATAGCTTTCTCCGAAGGCGTGCTGACCCTGGACAAAGGCCGCGCGGATGGCATCGGCGCCTTGCCGTTTGCTCACCGCGATCAGCGTCACCGACCCCGGCGCACGGCCGACGGCCAGGGTCGCCGCCTGGATCCGGGCCTGAACCGCCGCCAGCCGGGAGGCGATGGTGTCGGCGGTCATCGTGGCGCCGCGCTCATCGCTCCGGCTCCGCGACCGCCGCCGTGCCGTCCAGTAAGTGCTGCAACTGGCGCAAGGCCTGGCCACGGTGGCTGAGCCGATTCTTCACCTCCGGTGCCAACTCGGCGGCGGTGCAGTCGTGGCTGGGGACGATGAAGATCGGGTCATAGCCGAAACCGGCGGCGCCGCGGGGCGCGCGCCCGATGAGTCCCTCCCAGGTGCCCTGGCAGATCAGGGGCGTGGGATCATCGGCATGGCGCAGGTAGACCAGGACGCATTGATAGCGCGCGGTGCGCTGCGCGTCGGGAACCTGCTCCAGGTCCTGCAGCAGCTTGACCAGGTTGTCGGTGTCCGAGGCGCCCGGTCCGGCGAAGCGCGCGGAGTAGATCCCCGGTGCGCCGTGCAGGGCGTCGACCTCGATCCCCGAGTCGTCGGCCAGCGCCGCCAGGCCGCTGTAGCGAGCGGCGTTGCGCGCCTTGAGGATGGCGTTCTCGACGAAGGTGAGGCCGGTTTCCGCGACCTCCGGCACGCCGCGCTCACCCTGGGGGATGACGTGGATGCGGGCGGCGGCCAGCAACTGGCCGAACTCGCGCACCTTACCGGGGTTGTTGCTGGCCAGCACGATGGACTCGCCGCGGTGGGATTGCGTCATGTCAGAGGCCCAGGGCTTCACGCTGCAGCGTATGCAGCCGGCGAATTCCCGCGGCCCCCAGTTCGAGCAGGGTGTCCAATTGCGCGCGGGTGAATGGCTCGGCCTCGGCGGTTCCCTGGACTTCGATGAACCGTCCGTCACCATCCATCACCAGGTTCAAGTCGGTATCGGCGTTGGAATCCTCGGCGTAGTCCAGATCCAGCACCGGTTGCCCCGCGTAGATACCGACCGAGACCGCGGCCACCTGGGTGCGCAGCGGATCGACGGATAGCGCGCCGCTGGCCCGCAGTCCGCCGAGTGCATCGTAGAGCGCGACCCAGGCGCCGGTGATGGCCGCGGTGCGGGTGCCGCCATCGGCCTGGAGGACATCGCAGTCCAGGGTCACAGTGCGCTCGCCGAGTTGCGTCAGGTCCACCGCGGCGCGCAGCGAGCGGCCGATCAGACGCTGGATTTCGAGGGTGCGTCCGCCCTGCTTGCCGCGTGCCGCCTCGCGGGGGCTGCGTTCGTGCGTCGCCCGCGGCAACATGCCGTATTCGGCGGTGATCCAGCCCTTACCCTGGCCCTTCAGAAAGGGCGGGACCCGGTCCTCGACGCTGGCGGTGCAGAGCACCCGGGTGGCGCCGAACTCCACCAGCACCGAACCCTCGGCGTGACTGGTGTAGCCGCGGGTGAAGCGGATCGGACGCAAGGCGTCCGGTTGACGTGCTGATGGTCGCATGGGGCGGCAGTCTCTTGTGCGGTGGTGGTCATTGCGGCTGGTCTGCCGCACCCTGGGCGGCATCCTTGAGCCGGTTGTCCTGATCCGGTTGCAAGAACTCGGAGTGCGGCAGGTCGCCGACATGGCGCGTCAGGTACGCCAGGAGCTGGGCCGCGTCCTGCGGGCGTTTGGTCGGGTCCATCGCCATCGACCAATCGGCCGCCTCCAACAAAAAAGCGGGATAGCGGTTCTTGAGCTCCACCGTGGCGGGGATCAGCTTGTCCTCCTGGTGACGGTCGATGGCCGGGGGCGGCGTACGACCTTCCATACAGGTGCGGATGCTGGCGCCAACCGCGTAGACATCGGTCCAGGGGCCGACCCGACCGCCGCGATAGTACTGCTCGACCGGCGAATACCCGGCGGTGATCACTTGACCGCCGCCGGCACGACCGCGGCTGAGGGGGTGCACGGCACCCAGGTCGAGCAGTAAGGGTTGGTTGCCATGGCGCAGGTGAATATTCCCCGGCTTCACGTCCAGGTGCAGCATCGAACGCGCGTGCAGCAAGGCCAGGGCGTCCAGGATCGGCATGAACACGTCCAATAGGAAGGTGGTGCTCAAGCCGCCCCGGCGTTCCTGGATATAGCTTCCGAGGTTGCGTCCGCGTTCGTTCGGCATCACCAGGTAACCGGTTTGGTTGGCCAGGAAGAAGTCCAGGACGCGTACGATGTTGGGGTGACGCAGCGAGGCCAGCGCCTTCACTTCCTGGAAAAAGAGCTTGCGCCCGCGTTGCAGGTTTTCGGTGTACTGCGGCTCGATGGGCACCACCTGCCGACGCTGATCCCGGGCGGCGATCTTTTTCGGCATGAACTCCTTGATGACCACCTCGTCCCCGGTCTCCTCGGTCCGCGCCAGATAAATCAAGCTGAACCCGCCCTTGCCGATCGTCTCGAGGATACGATAGCTGCCGAGCAGGGTGTCGTGTGGGAGGCTTTCGCGCGCGGCGGTCATGACGTTGAATGCCGATGCTGTCGATAGTCGGGGCGTGATCTCTGGTGTTTGACGGTGCGGACGTTCACTTGACGGCGTTGACGGGTGTGCTCACCTGGATCGGACGAACGGGTATGATAGCGTTATCCGCGTCCGCATTCTGCGCTGTTGCGTCGAGTCGCCGCGGGCGTCTTCCCCCCGCAACCTGAGGCATCCGGGATGATCAAGAGTATGACCGCTTTCGCGCGGGAGACCCAAGGTGCGCCATTCGGCGAGCTGGCGTGGGAACTGCGAAGTGTCAACCACCGGTTTCTCGAACCCCATATCCGCCTGCCCGAGGAACTGCGCGCCCTGGAAACAGCGGTACGTGACCGCCTGGCGAAGCGCCTGCAACGTGGTAAGGTGGATTGTACCCTGCGTTACGACCCCGCGGTCGGGGTGGTCGGCAGCCTGCGCGTCAACCGCGCTTACGTGGAGCAACTGTTGGCGGCCGGGGATGAGATTTCGTCCCTGATCGGCCGCTCGGCGGAACCCTCGGCGTTCGATCTGCTACGCTGGCCCGGGGTGATCCAGGAGCAGGAGCGGGATCTGGATCAGGTTACGGATGCCGCTCTGCGGTTGCTGGATCAAGCGCTCACCACGCTGCTGCAGACCCGTGTCCGCGAGGGTGAGCGCCTGGCCGCGCTCCTGCGCGAGCGCTGCGACCGGCTGCAGGAGTCCGTGGTGCGCGTGCGCGCGCGCCTGCCCCAGGTCATGGCCGGGGTGCGCAAACGGCTGGCCGACCGCTTCGTGGAGTTGCGCGCTGAACTGGACGCGGGGCGTCTCGAACAGGAGCTGGCGCTGGTCGCCGCCCGACTGGATGTCGACGAAGAATTGGATCGCCTGGAGGCGCATGTCGCCGAGGTCCGGGCGGTCCTGACCCGTGATGAGCCGGTCGGCCGACGGCTGGATTTCCTGATGCAGGAATTGAATCGGGAGGCGAACACGCTTGGTTCCAAGTCCGCCGATGTGGACGTCACGCGCGAGGCGGTTGAGATGAAGGTACTGATCGAGCAACTGCGCGAACAGATTCAGAACCTCGAGTAGCAGATCGAGTAGCAGGTCGAGTAGCAGATGAACGATGATCGGTTGACGGGGGCTCGCTGATGCACGAAGGTATCTTGTTCATCGTCTCGGCTCCGTCCGGTGCCGGTAAGACCAGTCTGGTCAAGGCCCTCCTGGAGCGTGATCCGCATCTTGCCCTGTCGGTCTCGGCGACGACCCGGCCGCCGCGCCCCGGCGAGCGGGACGGGGTGCATTATCACTTTCGCGACCTGCCGACACTGCGTGCCGAGATTGCCGCGGGGGCCTTCCTGGAATACGCGGAAGTCTACGGTAATCTGTACGGGACGCGAGAGGCGGATGTTCGCCGGGGGCTGCGTCCCGGACGCGGTTTGATCCTGGAGATCGATTGGCAAGGCGCCCGTCAGGTCAGGGCGCGTTTCCCGCAGGCGGTGAGCGTCTTCATACTCCCGCCGTCCTGGGCCGAACTTGAGCGCCGTCTCTGCGGCCGGGGCACCGACAGCGAGGCCGTGATCGCCCGTCGGCTGGCCGAGGCGCGTGCCGACATGGCCCACTGGAGCGAATATGACTATGTGGTCATCAACGATCGCTTCAACGCGGCGCTCGCCGACCTGGCCGCCATTGTTGCCGCCGAGCGGCTGCGGGCCGCGCGGCGACGGGGGCAGGTGGAGCAGCTGTTTACCGATCTGCCGACGGTCTGAGCGCGAGTCCGAAACCGGCCGGGATCCGTGCTCCCCGTCGTTGTTGGTTTTTCGTTTCGCGTTTTTCGTAACCCGATGCTTGATAAGCATTAAATAAGGCGAAAAACCGAAAACTAAAGACTGTTCCGTCTATGTTAAGCTAACCGAAAAAGTCGGCTACTGGTCAAGTTTGCCTGCTGCCGAACACCTTCTTGGAGTAAGAGATACATGGCCCGAATTACCGTTGAGGATTGCCTCAAACACGTGGATAACCGTTTCTCCCTGGTCCTGCTTGCCACCAAGCGGGCGCGCCAGTTGGCCAACGGGGTCGAGCCCACCCTGCCGTGGCAGAAGGACAAGCCCACCGTCATGGCACTGCGCGAGATCGCCGAGGGCCATATCACCAACGAGTTCGTGCAGGCCGCGCAGAAGCACATTGATGAGAGCGCGGCGGCCTTGGAGCAACGGCTGGCGCTGGAACTCGCCGCCGAACTGCGCGAACTGGATACCGATAAGGACTAACTCCGCGAGTCCGACTTGAGTGGTCCACCGCGCTATCTGATCAGCGACCTGTGCGCTTACCTGGAGTCGTATCTCCCGTCCGAGCAGGTGAGCGAAGTCTATCGCGCCTATCTGTTCGGAGCCGAAGCCCACGAGGGGCAAAAACGTAAATCAGGGGAGCCCTACATCTACCACCCGCTGGCGGTGGCGCGCACCCTGGGCGAGATGCGCATGGACTACAAGTGCCTGATCGCCGCCCTGTTGCACGACGTCATCGAGGATACCCCGGTCTCCAAGGAGGATCTTTCCGCGGTCTTCGACGACGAGATCGCGGAACTGGTCGACGGGGTCAGCAAGCTGTCTCAGATCGATTTCGCGTCCCGTGCCGAGGCGCAGGCCGCCAGCCTGCAGAAGATGCTGCTGGCCATGACCCGCGATATTCGCGTGATCCTGATCAAGCTCGCCGACCGCCTGCACAACATGCGCACCATGGGGGTGATGCGGTCCGAGGCGCGGCGGCGGATTTCCCGTGAGACGCTCGAGATATTCGCCCCCATCGCCAACCGCCTCGGCATCAACAGCATCCGGGTCGAGTTGGAGGAACTGGGCTTCAGTCACTATTGGCCGTGGCGTCACCTGGTGCTGGAACGGGCGGTGCAGAAGGCTGCCGGCGAGCGCTCCGAACTGCTGGCCACGGTCGAGACGGCACTCAAGCGGCGGCTTGCGCAGGAAGAAATCCCGGGCGAAGTGACCGGGCGCTGTAAGAACCTTTACAGCATTTACAGCAAGATGCGCGACAAGCGGCGGTCCTTCTCCGACCTGGTGGATGTCTTCGGGCTGCGGGTGACCGTGGATCGGGTCGATACCTGTTACCGGGTGCTGGGCCAGGTCCACAACCTCTACAAGCCGGTGCCCGGGCGCTTCAAGGACTATATCGCGATCCCCAAGGCCAACGGCTACCAATCGCTGCACACGGTGCTGTTTGGTCCCCAGGGCGTTCCCATCGAGATCCAGATCCGCACCGCGGCCATGCAGCGCAGCGCCGAATCGGGGATTGCGGCGCACTGGATGTACAAGAGCGGGAGTCAGAGTTCAGCGCCGGCTCTGGCGTTGGCCAACGAGTGGCTCCAGAACCTGCTGGACATGCAGCGCAGTGCCGGCAACTCGGTCGAGTTCCTGGAGCATGTCAAGGTCGACCTGTTCCCGGACGAGGTCTACGTCTTCACGCCCAAGGGACGTATCCTCACGCTCAAGCGCGGGGCCACGGTCGTGGATTTCGCCTATGCCATCCACTCGGATATCGGCAACACCTGCGTGGCGGCGCGCATCGACCGGCGGATGGCGGCGCTCAACACTCCCCTGCGCAGCGGCCAGACCGTGGAGATCATTACCGCGCCCGGGGCCAAGCCCAACCCGTCCTGGCTCAATTTCGTCGTCTCCGGGAAGGCGCGGGCGAGCATCCGCGGCTTCCTCAAGAACCTCAAGCAACTCGAGGCCGAGGCCCTGGGACGGCGTCTGCTGAACGCGGAGCTGGCCGGTCTGGGAACCGAGGTCGACCGGGTCGACCCGGTCCGCCTGAGTGTCTATCTGGAGGACGCCGGGCTCCCGGAGGTCACGGCCCTGCTCGCGGAGATCGGACTGGGCAACCGTTCGCCGCTGTTGGTCGCGCGGCGGCTGGCCGGCGGTGACGGGGAGTTGCCCGCGCCCGCGCGCGACCCCGGTGCCGATCTCCACCCCCATCGGCTCGCGATCCGCGGTACCGAGGGCATGGTGGTCACCTTCGCACGCTGTTGCCGCCCGATTCCGGGAGACCCGATCGGCGCTCTGTTCAGTCCGGGGCGCGGCATCGTGGTCCACCGTCAGGAGTGCCGCAACCTCGGCAGTCTGGAGACCAAGCGGGACAAACGGCTGCAGGTCGAGTGGGCGCCGGAGCCGGACGGCGACTTTCCGGTCGAAATCCGGGTCGAGATCAACAATCGCCGCGGCGCCCTGGCGATGGTCGCCGCCGCCATCGCCGAACAGGGCTCGAACATCGAGAATGTCCAGTCGAAGGATCGGGACGGCATGACCACCGCCCTGGAATTCCTGGTCGCCGTGCGCAGCCGCCGCCATCTGGCGCGCATCATGCGGCGGCTGCGCCAAATCCCGCTGGTGATCCGCATCGTCCGCGTCAGCCGCTGACCGCTTTGGAGAGCAGGCGCCGCGCGTCCTTGAGCAGGAGCAGCCATTGCTGTCCGTGCAGGGGTGACTGCATGAAACCGAACCGCGCGTAGAAGTGCGCCGCCGCGTCGTCGATCGGGTGCGTCAGTAGGGCACGGATACCGGCCTGCTCGGCGATGGTCAGGGTGCGCCGGATGGCATCGCGCAGCATTGCAAGGCCGATGCCCCGCCCTTGGTCCTCGCGCGACACCGCCAGCCGGGCCAGGATGACGACGGGGATCGGGTGCTGACTCATTCCCTGACGGACCCGCTCCGGGGCGTCGAGGCTGTCGATTTGGCCGACGGTCAGGCTGTAGTAGCCAATGATGCGATCCGTATCGGCAACGATGAAGGTCTTGGCCGAGCCGCTGGTCTGGGCCTGGCGGGCGTGACGCGCGAGCCAGGTGTCGAGCGCCGGTTTGCCGCAGTCGAAGGTGTCGGTCCGATGGCGCACATCCAAGGGCTGCGGCGCATCCAGGCTCATGGGGTATCCCAGGGGTCGGCGCGGGAGAACAGGTCTCGCAGGCCCGGGTTGTCCTGGGCAGGGCGGTCCAGGAGGTCCAGCAGTGCCTGATATTCACCGCCGGAGACCAGGAACAGGCGCTGGTCGAGCAGGGTCTGTTCCGCCGCCTGGCAGGCGCTATCCAGGATGAAATCGGTTAGGGACTTGTGGGCCACCTCGGCAGCGCGGCGCAGCACCCGCTCCTGCTCGGGGGTGGCGCGCAGGCCCAGGCGCCCGGAGCGAGCCGTACGGGGTGGGCGTTTGGGAGGGAGGGAACCGCTGTGGTTGAGGGTGGAAGACATGCATTATCTGCTAAGGTAGGGGTTGGTAGTTTCGTATGTTAGTACGCGGGACGCACGCAGTCCAAGTCATGCTAAAGCCGGGGCGGGACGCCCCCGCTCCAAGGCGCGGCCGGCAATGGCGAGCATCTCGGCGATCCTGATGTCGTCGACCTTGTCCGGGTATTGCGCCCGCAACGCCTGAGCGACGGCCGCGGCGCTTCCATGGGGGTAACAGGCCAGGTAGGCTTCGTGGAGTGCCCGCGATGTATCAATACGCCCCAGTTCGGCCAAGAACTCCTTGCCGGCAGAAGTCACCCGGCCGCGTAGATCTTCCAGTGCGGGCGGTGGGATCGCCAAGGGGCCGGGGTTCATCAATGCAGTCATCGGTGTCCGTTATCGCGTTCGACTCCGCTCCCCGCCGCATCGCCATGCCGCAGCGCGCGGGCCCGCGCGTGGGCCTCGCTGACCGCCTCACGGACCTGACGGGCGCTCAGCGGTCGGTCCAGCACTTTGAAGGCCCCGCCCTGGTTGACGGCCGCCAGCAGCAGGGCCGCGTTCGGGCAATCGGCGATCAGGATGCGGACGACCTTGGGATAGAGTCGCCGCGCCCGCTCCAGGAACGGGACAGCGGTGATGAAGGGTGGACGGTGATCGATCAGGAGTACATGGGCGTCTTCCCGCGCCAGGTATTCCCAGGCGGCAGCCAGGTCGCCGACCGTGTGTGGGCGGCAGCTCTGGGTGGCAAGTTCCTGCCGCAGCCAATGGCGCAGGCTTTCATCCGTTTCCACGATCAGCACCTTGCAGGTGCGGGCATCGCGCACGCGCGGCGGCAGTGCCAGCGGACACCCGTCGGTCAGGTGCGCGGCGATGACGTCCGGGGCGGCCGGGCAGCACAGCAGGAAGCCTTGGGCCAGGTCGCACCCGATGCCGGCCAGGAAGTTCAGTTGGCCCTCGGTTTCCACCCCCTCGGCGATGACCTGGATTCCGAGGTTATGGGCCATGGCGATGGTGGCGCGGACAATGGCCGCGTCCCCCGGTTCGCTCACCAGGTGGCGAATGAACGTCTGGTCGATCTTGAGGTAGTCGACCGGCAGACGCTTCAGATAGCTCAAACTGGAGTAGCCGGTGCCGAAGTCGTCCAGCGCGATGGCGACACCCAGCTCGCGCACGCGGTTGAGTTCCTCCAATGCCTGATCCGGATCGCGCAGCAGGATCCGCTCCAGCACCTCGATCTCCAGCAGTTCCGGGTCCAGCCCGCCGGCCTCGAGGACCATCTTGAGATCGCGCGCCAGGGTGCCGGCGGCGATCTGTGGACCGGAGATATTCACCGAGATGCGGACCCGGCGCAGCCGCAGCCACTCCCGCGCCTGCGTGACCACCTGCTCCAAGACCCAGCGTCCGACCGGATGGACCAGATCGCTGTGCTCGACCGCCTCGATGAAGGCGCCGGGCAGCAGCAGTCCGTCGCGCGGGTGCTGCCAGCGGATCAGGGCTTCCACGGCGGTGATGGCTCCGGTCTTGATGGCGACGATCGGTTGGTAGTGCAGGCGAAATTCGCCGGCGGCCAGCGCGCGGCGCAAGTCCCATTCCACCTCGACGCGTCGCCGCGCGGCCTGGGTCATCTCCGGGCGATAGAAGGCGATGCCGTTGCGTCCGGCCGCCTTGGCGCCATGCAAGGCGGACTCGGCATTGCGCAGCAAGCTGGTGACGCTGTTGCCGTCGTCGGGGAACACCGCCACCCCGAGGCTGGCGGTAATCGCCAGGCCGGGTAAACCGCTCAGGTCCAGCGGCCGGCTGAACAGGGCCTGGGTCGTGCGGGCGGCGCGGGCGGCCGCGTCCAGGCCGGCGTCGATCGGGCGGGCGATCACGAAGGTGTCGCCGGCCAGGCGGGCGACGATGTCCGCGGGCTGCGCCTCGGCCGTGAGCCGCAGGCCGATAGCGCGCAAGACCGCGTCCCCGGCCAAGTGCCCATGGCTGGCCACCACGTCCGCGAAGCGGTCCAGGTCCATGACCAGCAAGGCCAGCCGCCGTTGTTCGGCGCGCGCCAGTTCCAGGGCATCGGTGAGCTGGATGCGCAGCAGGGTGAGGTTGGCCAGCCCGGTGAGCGGGTCATGATGGCTCAGGAACTCGATCTCCGCGGCGGAACGGCGCGCGACACTCTGGTCGCTGAGGAGCGCCACGTGTTGCAGCACGCGGCCGTCCGCGCCGCGCACCTGATTGATATTGAGCCACCCCGGGTAAATCTCGCCGTTCTTGCGCCGATTCCAGATCTCGCCGCTCCAGGCCTCGGTCAGTGACAGTTGATCCCACAGGGCACGGAAGAAGGCGGCATCATGACGCCCGGAGCCCAAAAACCGCGGATCCTCGCCGATGGCCTCCCGCGGGCTGAAGCCGGTGATGACGGTGAAGGCGGGGTTGACGGCGACGATGCGATTGTCCGCATCGGTAAACAATATCCCTTCACTGGTGCTGTCAAACAGCGTGTTGATGAGGCGTTGCTGCTGTTGCGCGGCCCGTTCCTCGGAGAGGTCGCGGGTGAAGGAGATCAGTGCCTGGCGACCGCGATAGGGGACGCGGGTGATGGTGACCTCGGTCGGGAAGCAAGACCCATCCGCCCGCTGGTGTTCCCAGGGGCCACGGAAACTGCCGTGCGCCTCCAGCGCCGCCATGATGTCCTGCCGACGCTGCGCGGTGGGTACGCCGTCGGGCTGTACGGCGGGGGAGAACTCCGCGGGGTGGCGGTGGCGCAGGGCCTCCGGGCCGGTCAGGCCCAACATCCGCGCGGCCGCCTGATTGGCCAGGGCCTTGCCGGTCTCGAGATCGATCAGCCAGATGCCGTCGCGGCTGGATTCGAAGATCCAGCGATATTTTTCCTCGCTCTCGCGCAGCGCGCGCTCCGCGTCGGTCCGCCGCAGGAAACGACCGACTTCGATGGCGACGGCCTCCAGCAATCGATCCTCTTCCGCCGCGAACGGGCGATCCGGACCCGTGGTTCCCTGTTGCGGCGGGGCCGTCAGGTAGGCCAGACTCAGTGCCCCGCGCGGCGCGGTGCCGACCCGAATCACGGCGTGCTGCATCCAGGGCGTCACCCGGAATCCCGCGGTCTCGATCCGGTAGTCGTCGACCTCGATCCGCACCCGTACCAGCGTCGGATGTTGCCAGGCCGGCGGCAGCAGTTCAGTCACCGCGGTCAGGGCCGGCGGCAGGTCGAGGTCCGATGCGGCCAGGGTGCGCATGATGCCGTAAAGCGCCTTGAGCTCCTTGACGCGCTGACCGAGCTGGTAGGTGCGTTCTTCGATGATCGCGCGTGCTGCACGGTCATCGGTTATATCATGGACGGTACCCAGGGTCCGGATAGCGCGTCCGGCGTCATCGGCGCGGTGGACGCCGCGCTCGCGTACCCAGCGTTCACCGCCGTCGGGCCGGCACACGCGGTGCTCGATGTCGTACGGCTCCAGACGCTCCACCGAGTGCCGATAGGCCCCTACCACCCGCTCCCGGTCGTCCGGATGGACCAGAGCAAGAAAGTCATCGAGGGTTAGCGGGGTGGCGGGCGGCAGCCCGAAGATATGGTAGGCTTCGGTTGACCAGGTGAGCCGGTCGTGCACCAGATCGAGCTCCCAACTCCCCAGATGGGTCAGGGCCTGGGCTTCCAGCAGTCCCTCCTGAGCGCGGCGCAAGTCGCTGATGTCCTTGCCCTGATGGGCGAGGAGTCGCTGCAGCAGGCGCTGATAAACGCCCTGGATATCCTTGACCAGGTCATGGCGGGTGAGGATACCGACCAGGCGTCCGCACGCCTCTTCGACCACGAGACGCCGCACCCCCAGCGCCTGCATCTGCAGACTGGCCGCATGGGCTGCTTGATCCGGTCCTACGCGGTGCAGCGGCCGCGACATTGCCGTGGCGAGCGGGATCGCTGCCAAGTCCCGACCCGAGCCGATGAGGCCGATGGCGTCGCGCTCGGTCAGGATGCCGACCGCCCGCTCCTGGTCGGCGACGATAATGGAACTGATGCTGCGTTCGGCCATGCACGCGAGCGCCTGCGCCACCGACGTCTCCGGCGACAGGACCAAGGGATTACGGGTCATCAGGTCCGCGACGGTGCGTGGCCCCAGGAACTCGTCAACCCCCAAGGCGCGGCTGAAATCGGTTTCGGTGACGACGCCGCACAGGGCGCCTTGCGCATCCACCAGCACCAGATGCCGATAACCGCGCTGGGACATGAGCACATAGCCGTCCACGAAGGACAACTGGGCCGAGGCGGTGAGGAGATCGGGAGACCGGAAGGTCTCCAGCGGGGTGTCCAGGTCGTAATCGCCGCCGGCGATCAGCGTCAACGCATCGCGCTCGGTGAAGATGCCGACCGGCCGACCCGCGCGTACCAGCACCACGGAACTCAGATGCCGCTCGGTCATCGTGGCGATGGCCAGCGCGAGCGGGTCGTCCGGCGACAGGGTGACAGGTGTCGCGGATTGGCACAGATCGGCCAGGGTCAGGTTCTCGATCATCTTGATTCTGGTTTTGTCGCGGCTGGCGGTGCGTCCGGCCCTATCCTACACGCTCCAATCTTTGAAGCGAGCACGCGCGTTGCGTCGTCGGTGTCCGGCGGTCGGTTGCGGTCATGCGCGCCCGCCGCGCTGCCGCCCCGACCGGGGTACCGGGGGTGCGATCAGCGTGGTCCGTACGGTGGCGGCAGACCGGCGATCCGATGAATAATCCCGCGACCCTTCAAGGGACTTAGACTTTCCCTACATCCTGCTAGGATGCGCACCTGCGCATCCCGGAGGTTTCCCCATATGCCGACCCCCCTCAAGAAGCTGCGTCTGCACGGCTTCAACAACCTGACCAAGACCCTGAGCTTCAACATCTACGACGTCTGCTACGCGGAGTCTGAAGCCCAGCGTGACGCCTACATCGCGTACATCGACGATGCCTACAACGCGGCCCGCCTGACCGCCATCCTGACCGATGTGACCGAGATCATCGGCGCCAACATTCTCAATATCGCCCGCCAGGACTATGAACCGCAGGGCGCCTCGGTCACCATGCTGATCTCCGAGGAGCCCGTGGCGGCCGAGCAGCTCACCAACTACGCCAAGCCCGGCCCCCTGGCCAAGCCGGTTCTGGTCCCGAACGCGGTGGTTGCCCACCTGGACAAGAGCCACATCACGGTTCACACCTACCCCGAGACCAACCCCGCCACCGGCATCAGCACCTTCCGGGCGGATATCGACGTGTCCACCTGCGGGCGCATCTCGCCCTTGCGTGCGCTGAACTATCTGATCCACTCCTTCGAGTCGGATGTCGTGATCATGGACTATCGGGTGCGCGGCTTCACGCGCGATGTGAAGGGCCGCAAACACTTCATCGACCACAATATCGCCTCGATCCAGAACTACCTGTCGCAGGACACCCAGGACCGCTATCAAATGGTCGACGTCAACGTCTACCAGGAAAACCTCTTCCACACCAAGATGGTGCTCAAGCATTTCCAGATGGACGACTACCTTTTTTGCATTGAGGAGAAAGACCTGCACGAACCGGACAAACTGCACATCGAGCGGTTGCTGCGGCGCGAACTCTCCGAGATCTTCTATGGCTGCAATCTGGGGCGCGATCTGGAGTTTGGCGGTTGATGGGTGGGTCGGGAGGGCCATGATCGTCGTTCCGGCCAGCGATCACCCGGATTTGTCCACAGATGTCACAGATGTTCACAGATGAAGAAGAACATCTGTGTTCATCTGTGACATCTGTGGATGAAATTTCCCCCTAGCAGCCCGTCGGACTTTAGGCGATTTCCGAATAAGACGCTATCAAGAATCAAGCTCCGTAGG
>JACDZG010000297.1 GCA_013426805.1 Chromatiaceae bacterium | reverse complement strand
GCCTTGATGTTGACTCATACCCTAATCCTAGGGGCTAAGTCCGACAGGCTGCTAGCAGCGCGGTCCACCGGCTAAAGCCTCGACCTCCGGTTTTCTCGCGGCCATTATCAAGGTCGGCATTCATCGCGGCGCCCATCGCGGCCGGAGGCCGCCCTCACGGGAACCGCTGTTCAGGTACCCGCGGGGCGGTCGCGATCGTACAGCGCTTTGAGCCGCTCGATCTCGGCGAGGGCGGCTTCCTTGGCTTGGCGCTCGGCCTCTCCCGCTTGCAGGGCGGCTTGCTGGGCTTGCAGGGCGGCCTGCTGGCCTTGCAAGGCATCCTGCTGCGCTTGCAAGGCGGCCTGCTGGCCTTGCAAGGCATCCTGCTGCGCTTGCAAGGCGGCTTCTTTCGCTTGCCGCTCGGCCGTGCGTGCCGCCCGTTCGTCGTCGAGTTCGCGTTGGATGGAGCGCTGTTGGCGCAGGAAGTCCTGCCGGGCCTGATAGACGTGATAGGCGCGTTCTTTGTCGGAGAAGGCTTTTAAGGTCGTCATGGCTTGCCTCATTTCCGGAGTTTGCATCCAGTCGGGAAGGTGATCGGCATTCAGGTGTTCGCCGTCTTTAAAGAACTTGAGCCACCGCTGTTCCTCTGTTTCGACCTGCTCGGCGGCGAATTTGTTCAGCTCGAAGAGGTAGATGCCGCCATGGTCGAGCAGGCAGCGGTCGCGCTCGTCGCGTAGCCGGTAGCGGTGCGCGTAGCAGGGGTCGCCGCGCAGGAGGTCTTCACCCAAGAGCCAGATGCTGTAGGTGGGTTGCAGCGCGTCATAATCCTGACCGCTCTGCAATTGTTGACTGTAGAGGTCGGCCCAGGTGTAGAGGATGCGGGCGGGCAGGTCGCGATGGTTCACCAGTTGGATTTCGGCCTGATAGAGGCGGTCGTGATCATCACGGGCTTTGACATCGACGATGCTGAGTTTATCGGTGACAAATTCGCGTTCGTTGTACGGATTGAGGATGTCGACCTGGGTGACCGGGCTGGGCAAGTCCGCGCCGAGGATGGCGTTGAGAAAATGGATGAGCAGGTCACGGTTGTTCTCGGCGCCCAGCAGGGCTTTGAAGACACAGTCGGTTTTTGGGTCGATCGGGTGATCCATGCGGAGAGTCTAGGCGGGCGCGGCGGGCGGGGCAATGGCGCGATGCGGGGAGCGCGGTCGGGCCGCTGGCTCGCACGGGGGGGTAGGACTTTTCTTTTGCTCCTCGAGTGCGATCAGTTCGCCTCGCAGTTCACGTTCAAGGGCCGGCGGCAGCCGCAGCATCCAGTCGATGAATCGCAGTAAGGCCAGTACCTCGTCGCGCCCGTAGCCGGAGTCGTAAAGCAGCCAGATGATCTCGCGTTTGCTGGCCTTGCGTTCGGGGTCGGAGGAGCGACGATGGGCGGCCAGTTGGGCCAGGGCCACCACCGCAAAGGGATTGGTCGCCACCCGTGCCTTGAGGAGCGCCAACTGGTCAGCCCACTGCTGGAGATGATGGACACGATAACAGAAGCGGCCTTGATCATCTTTCCGGCCGGCGTCCGGGCGTTGTGCACGGGAGGTTGGGGCTTTCGGTGATTTCCGGGAGGGGGTCTGGCGATGTAGAGGGGCGACTAAAGTCGCCCCTACAGTCGCCCCTACAGTCGCCCCGATAGTCGTCCCCGATCGCGGTGGATGGGGTGCC
>JACDZG010000129.1 GCA_013426805.1 Chromatiaceae bacterium | reverse complement strand
ATCACCCCGGATGAAGATGCACCCACACCACAGACCGTCGAGGATTGCGCCGGACCTGCCGGCGCGGATCCTCTATGGCTGGGCCGATCGCTACAGCGCGCAGTTGCAGAGCGGTGAGGACTATGGCGATCTGCGGCCGTGCTGGTCGATCTGGCTCTTGGGCGAGACCCTGCGCGCGGCGGTGGATGGCTACGCGCACCGATTGCGGATGCAGGACGACCAGGGCCGGGCGCTGCTCGACCATGGCGGTATCTGGCTGCTGGAACTCGGCAAGTTCGCTGCCGTCCATGGTGGGAGCGACGCCATCGACAGCGAATTGACGCGCTGGCTCAAGTTCTTCACCGAGGGCGAGCGACTCGACCCCGCTGCCCTGCTCGACTGGATGCAGACCCCCGAGATGCAACACGCCATGAGCACGTTGACGGCCTTCTCCGACAAAGAGCGCGAATACCATACCTACCAGGCGCGGATGAACTATCTGCGTCAACAGCGCAGCATTCAGCGGCGGATCGAGGAACTCGAAGCGGGGGAGCAAGCCGCAGCGGTCACGCTTGCCGAGGCCCGTGCCGTCGCTGAACGCGAGCGCTTGGACAAGGAAGCCGCGTTGGTAGCCGAGGAGCAGGCTCGCGCCGCCGCCGAACGTGAGCGCTTGGACAAGGAAGCGGCCTTGGCCGAAGTCGAGCGGCTGCGCCGGCTGCTGGAATCCGGACAGGGATCCTGATGCGACGCCCGCAACCACGGCAGGTCGGGCGTCACGACCGGGGCTGCTGCGGACTGGATCGCCGCTTCGCATCGACTTCGGAGATCTTTGCTATCCGCCGGGTCTTCGCTGTTGGCGGGGTCGGCGGCATGGGGCGGCTACGGGCGGCAAGCAATGTACGGCGCAAGGCGCGATGGCGGCTGTAGGGCAGGCGTCGAGCAACGCCAGTCAACAGGTCCCGCGCCTGACTTGCAAAGGTGCGGGAACAGCGGATGGCGGACTCCAGCAAGCGGGCAAACTCGGCGTCGGGGTCAACCGGGTCGCGTATCGCAAGTCCATGCAGCCAATCCACCAAACGCTCCACCAAGGCCGCCTCGCCGAACTGCTCACTGAACCCTGGCCGCGGCTGAATGCCCGTATCCAGTTCCACGGCCCACCGCAGGATGTGCGCGGCAATGGCAGCCGGTTGCGCGGTATGGCGCACGGCGAGATCCAGCAACGGAATCTGCAACATCGGGTCGGCATCGATCAACCGTTCAAAGTCGAGCCCGTCCAGGACGGCCGCCAGGCGATCAGCGTCCGCGCCGGACAATTGTCCGTGGCGGATAGTCAACCACAGGTTTCGCCAATGCGGGGTTTGCAGAGGGTCCGCCGTCAGCCGCGTCAGTAGCTCATCGATCCTGGCGGCAAAGGCGACCGGTGAAAACTGGGCCGCAGTATCCGGGCCGAGCAACAGGGCGAGATGGTCCGACCGATCACCACCCCACAAGCAGCCCAGCACGTCAGTGAGCAATGCGGGATCGGCGAGCAGGTGATACTCGTCCGCCTGGAACCGCCACAAACGGTCGAGAAGAGGCGACAGGTCCAGTGCTGCGGCAGTCTCGGGATGTTGCGCAAGCACGCGTCCGAGGCCCATATACCGAAGGTCGGTCGCGTCGACATGCCAGGGCCAGGCCAGGTCCTGTATCGGCTCTTGCGCAGACGCATACAGGCTACGGTGCGGAAACGGGTTCCATGCCCGCATGTGTTTCGCCGCCGACGCCGGGTCTACGGGACCCGCAAGCAGCACCCCCGCGATCCGGCCGGCATGGCACCAAGCGGCGGCCAACCGTGCTCTTGGTTCGGCCTCGGCGTCCGCGCCCTCGTTGCCGAATGCCCCGTAGGCGAGGTCCACCAGCGCCTTGACCAACTCGACTTCGGCATCGAAACGCGCCGATGCGACGTGCGCGATCTGCGCCTGCGCCAGTTCCAGGGCCGCGGGCCAGCGCCGGGCCGCTCCGAGCAACAGGTCGATCAGGTGCAGCCGACCGACCGGATCGATCAGCAGGGTCGCCAGCGTGCCGCACAGGTCGGCGGTCTGCTGCGCATCCAACTCGCCGAGCCGCGCATGAACCGCATCGGGCAGCGGACAGGGCAACAGCGCGATGCGCCGCAACGGCTCCGCGAGCCCCCGCTCGGGCGGGATCGACTCGACGAGTCTCCGCCACAGCACGGCTGTATCGAACGCGGTTGAATCGGCCTCGCCCCGGCAGCGCAGATAGGTGAGCACGGCGGCGAGTGGCGGGGGGAAGCAGCGGTCGAAGCTCATACCATCAGGGTGGCACTGCCATTGAGTTGCGACAGCTAGATAGTGTGCATCGGCGGACCGCGCGGCCGTCTCGATGATTTCTGCGATACGCCGCTCGGCCGGTACGAGCGCCGTCAGGCGGCGCTCCAACGCCTCATAGCCCTCCGGATCGCCGTCCCACCAGTGCGGATGGGCACGCAACGCCTGCAAGCGTCGCTCGCGGGAATCGAGCAGTAGCTCGCAATATTCGAGATACCCCTCGCGAATCGTCTTTCCGGTCTCATCGGCCAGGTTGAAAATGGGTCGCGGGTTGGTTGGCTCGGAGACCCGTTGGACGGAGAACGCCTGTCTCGTATCCGCCTCGTGCAGGATTGGCCTGAGCCCGCGCAAGCTTGCCTCGACGGCGGACCAGAACTCGGTCACCGGGAAGCGCAGACCATCGAGGTCCTGGATCACTACTTCGGCGAGCCCGAGTCGCTGCATCAGGTCTTGGTCCTTGTTCAAGGCACTGCGCAAGGTCGGCGGCAGCACGGGCAGGAACCGCAGCAGGCAGCGGCCGATCAGCGACAGTCTGTCTTCATCGCGACCGAAACTCCCTAGGATAAGGCCACGCAGAGCCGCCGCGGCCGGCGCGACTGCTTCCGGATCGGCCCGTAGCCGGGGCGCGACAATGTGCATGCAAATCCAGCGCAGATAGGCCTCGGCGGCGTCCAACGCCTGGTCGGCGCCGCCCTTGGCTCGGCCGTCCGGCAACTGCGCTTTCTCCTGCCCCTTGCCGCCGCCCTTATTCTGGCCGATGCGCCTTAACAGCACCGCGAAGGCGCCGAAGCAGAGCACCGCCAGATCCATTCCGATCAGGCTCAGGTCGCGTTGCGGGGTCGGGGCGGGTCCGAGATGGTCGACATCGGCGATCCCGACATAGAGGTTGTCCAGCAACCAGTCCGCTCGCTGCTGCCGGAGGCCCTCCTTCAGCCTATCATCGCTCCAGATAGCGGTGAGCACCTTTCCGATGGCAGATTGCGAGGCGACGAAAAACGGCAACTCGCCTTGGGGGTGCCGATCATTTCCGGCCCATTGCAACGCATCACCCTGGTACAGGCAGACCGCCCAATAGCGGGCGATCACCTCCAGTTCGGCGGGCACGGCCAAACGGTTGCCCTGTGGATGCGCTTGTCGCAGCCAATGCAGGATTTCATCGGCATCCAGGGGGATGAACCGGTAGTCCGATACGCGCAGGCGGTTCAGCCAGCGGAATCGCTGCTTCCGATTGAGGGCACCATGCGCACATAACAGCTCCAGCACCTCGACGATGCCAATGATTGGCGTCGTTCCGGTGCTCGGATAGCCGTTGATGAACCGGTCGTCCACCCAGAGCAGGTCGCCAGGTTCGCCGGGGTGGGACAAGAGTTCGCCGAGTCCACTGAGTTCCGGCTCGCCCTCGGTCCGGCCCGGCCCGGCGGCCGGCAATACGCGGTAGCGTCCACCCGCCCGCACCCGCTCGATCAGGCCCTCGGTCCAGTCGACCAGGGCGATTCGGCGACTGTCGTTCTCCGCCGCGTCCTGATCGCGCTGCCAATCCTGCATGGTGAGGTGCAGACGCAAGCGATGCGACAGGGCCGTCAACATGCCCAGTTCAGCGAATTGGCCAAACAGCGTCGTATTGCTCAAGAGGGCGGCGCCCCTCGGCGGCAATGGGATGAGCCCGTCCACCTCCGGCTCGGGCGGAAAGGCCGTCAGTGCGGCCTCATGGCGTTGGGGATCGATCAGCCCCTCACCCAAAAGCCCATCGAGCAGGGCGCGCGGCCCGAGCAGCAGGTCACCCCAGGGCGGTGGCAGCACGGCCGCCTGCCAGTGTTCGAGATCGGGACCATGCAGCGGCAGATAGGTCAGCAGTCGCGCCGCGTTCGACCGAGCCCATTCCAGGTTGCGTGCATCGGTCTCGCCGACCAGTGTCGGCAGCATTGCGTCCCCTAGCGGAAGCACGGTCAGGTCGATGAGGGCGATACCGCCGGCCCTGACGAGTTGCCCGATCTCTGCATGGATCACCGAACGCCGCGGTTGCACCGGATTGATCTGCTCGATCTGGTGGCGCAGCAACAGATGCCAGTGCCGATGCAGCCACAGTGGGCCGAACGCACGCTCGACCTGATCGAGTAGCCCCAGGCTGTGGGTCGTCACGAGGGCCGTCAGGTCCAGGATGAGACGCGGGCGGTGCTCGCGCCGACGCAGCCACTCCCCGAGCGGGCGTGCCCCGTGACGGATCAGCACCGGGGGTTGCAGCAGTGGATCGGCGCCGGCCCGATTGTGCTCAGGGTCGGCATGCAGGATCGCAGGCAGCGGTCCCAATAAACCCTGCGGAAGCATCGCGAGCCCGGCCTCGCCGTGTCGGAACTGGTCGAGCAGCATGCTATGGCGCTCCTGTTGCTCCCGCAGTAAACCCTCGGACAGGTGCAGCAACCGGACGACACTGTTATCCGTCGCCGCCAGCGCCTCCATGCGTTGAAACCAGGGCTTGAGCTCCTCGCCAGGAAGCCCAAGCCGATCGCCGAGCATCGCCGCCTGAACCACGAACTCCGGCTGATCGGTCGGATGCGCCACAGCGCGCCGCCACAGCCGGGCGCCGAGATCCCGGTCGTACTGCGCGGCAATGCGCGCACCCTGCAACAACCAAGGCCCCTCCGCGGGCTCCAGCAACGCCAGATGCTGTAGCGCTTCAAGGATGCCCTCGGTATTCGCCGACTCCAGTTGGACAGTCAAGAACTCGCCCAGGCGCTCCGCCGTCCGCTCCTGCTCCCATAATCGGCGCGCCTCCCGCGCCGCGTCCGACACTTCGCCCAGCATCCGCTGGCAACGCACCCGCAGCAGGGCCAGGTCACCCGGCAGGCGGCCGTCTGGATAGACCTCGCGATGCGCGTCCAGCGCGTCCTGGCAGCGCTGGTACTGGCCCTGATTGAAGCGCGCGGTGACCAACAGCCGCAGCGAGCCCGGCGTCGGCACGGCCGCCAGCAGCGCGTCGGCATGCTCCGCAACGAAGCCCCAGTCAGCGGCCCGGGCGTGGGCCTCGCAGGCTTCGGCCAGGATGTCTGGCCCCGGATCGACGGCGAGCATGGCCGCGGCGGCCGTCTTGTGGCTGCCGGGCTGGGCGCGCTCGCGTTCGCGGGCGATGTGCAGCCGCAGGCGCAGGCGCAACCGTTCGTCGTCGACCTCGGCGGCGGCGCGCTCGGCCTCGTCGAGCCGCCCGGCGGCGGTCAGGGCGGCGACCGTCCACTGCCGCGGGACCTGGGCCAGGCCCCGCTCGCAGGCTTGGCGCGCGAGATCCGGCAGCTCGGCCAACACCTGTTCGGCCTCGCCGTCTTCGAGCCGAAGCTCAAGATAGAGGCCGCGCAACGGCACGGCGTTGGGGTCATCCGGGGATACCTCGGCCAGACGGCGCTTGAGCGACGCGCGGTCCAGGTCCAAGCCGTGGAACTGCGCCCACAGCAGCGGCCAGAAGTGGATACCGGGCGCGTCGCCGACCAGTCGTCGGGCCAGCGCGGTCGCCTCGTCGCGCGGGGCGCTGCCCGCGATCAGCGCGATCAGGTGCCAGGTGAGCCAGTGGCCCTGCTCGTCCGAGCCGTCCGGCAGGCTGGCCGCGATGTCGGCAAAGGTCTGTCCGGACTCGGCGAGCCCCGTGCGGGACTGGGTATCGGCGCGCACCAGGGCGCGGGCGAAGGGCATGGGCCACAGGGGTTGCGCGGTCAGGTCCAGCGCGGCCGGCGCGCAGGCGCGCCAGAAGTCGATAACAGCCACAGCGCCGCGTACCGCAATCCAATCCGGTGCCAATGCGCGGGCTTCGTCGATGGCCGCCACCGCGTCCGGGAGTCTCTTTAGTACGAGCAGGGCCAGCGCGCGCAGGCGCCAGGTCTCGGCGGTCGTGCTGGTCTGGTTGGCGGCAGTGTCCCCGCCGGCGTGATCCGGTGCCTCGTCGGCAGCCCCGCTGTCGTCTGAAAGCGCCAATATATCGAGGGCGGCCGCGGCGTCATCCGCTTGGATGAGCATCGCCGCCTTTAAATGACGCGCCTGCGGCGAATTGGGTGGTTCGAGCAGCGCCGCGGCAGCCGCTCTGTCCCCGCGATGTAGCGCCAAGTGCGCGGCCAAGACCTGGCCATCACCGTCCGGGTCCTCAGCCGCCGCGCGCTCGGCCAAGGTCTCGGCCCCTACTTGGTCTTGGCCGAAATCCAGTCGGTACAGTGCAGCAGTGCGCAGCAGGCGCCCGCGCAGGCTGGCCGCGAGGTGCCGCCAGGCCGGCAGGGCGAGCAGCCCGTCGAGATCGGCAATTACGGCGGTCCGCGCGCCGCTCAGGTAGCGCGCGCGAATGCCGCTGAGGTCTTTGGCAATTTGGTGCGATAGCGCATCGGTCAAGTCCAGTCGGCTCGTGTCGTCGCTCGGTGAGCCTGGGCCAGCCAAACCGGGCGTCGAGCCGGCCACGGCGGCTGGCGCCATCTGCTGCATCAGCCGAACCGAAGAGAAGAGGTCCGGGTCGTCAGCCAGATACTCCGCGATCAACCGCGCAAGATCCGCGTAGATCTTCTCAAGGTTATGTTCCCGCATGGCTGCCAGGGGCCGGGCGCGTTCGTTGGCAAAGGTCACCGCCTGCAGCCAGGCCGGCGGATTGCAATCGGTGACTCAGAGGGCGAATAGCCGAACCCCGTCGCGACGCGCCGCGTCCAACAGCGCGGGGACTTCCACCTCGGTCACGAAGCGGGAGGCCAAGAACCTGCTGTTGACGAAGAATACGGCGTAGGCGGCGGTATCGAGAGCGGCGCGGATGTTCTTCGGCCATTGGTCCCCGGCGGGGATGTCCCGATCACACCAAGGTTGGTGCTCCAGGTCGCGAACCGTCTGCGTCAGATGAACCTGGAGCCCTTCCACAAAGTGCCGGGAAGGCGATTTCCCGTCGGCATGGGCATAGCAGAGGAAGCCGTTCCTTCTCTTTCGTGTTGTGGACATCTGACGATCCTCAGGCCCGGACGACTCCGCAATGCCCGGCGCGCCAGAGGCGCCAAGCTGATTTGGAAAACAACGCTGGTTGCCCGCGATTACCCGCCCAATTGAAGGGCGGCGGCGATGGCCTCGATCCGCTCGCGGCGCTCGGCGACCTTGCGCTGGCGCCAGTCGCATTGCAGCCAGCCGTCGAGCTTGCGGGCATAGGCCATGGCCCAGTCGGCGGCGGCGCGGGCCTTGTGCAGGCGGGTCGGGAGGGCGGACGTGGCTGGCGATGGGTCGGCTTGGGTGCGGGGCGGATGGGTTTCGCTGCGCTCTACCCATCCTACGGGGCGACAGCCTTGGGTGAGGTCGTCGGGCTGGCGATGGTACTTGTCGTCGACGGCCGGGAGACCGGCGGCATGGCGCAGGCAGGCGAGGCGGTAGTCCAGGAACAGCAGCCGGGCATCGAAGCGGCGGTGTATGTCCCAGTGGACCGGGAGTCGGCGGCGCAGTTCGCCCCAGGCTGGGTGCAGACGGCGGGCCGGGTCGCCCTTCTCGGGGTCCAGCAATTGGACGCGCACCGCGTAGTCGCGTAGATCGGCGGCGAGGTCGTCGGCTTGAGTGGTCAGGGTGCGGTCGGTCAGGGTGCGCAGCAGCGCGGTGAGGTTCGCCGGACAGGCGCACTCGGCCAGCGCGAGGTCCAGACGGCGCTGGGTCCGCTCGATGGCGACCGCTGCGTACTCGTCGTTGCCAGCGCGGCCCATGGCATCGATCCAGTCGCGGCAGGCGGCCGGGCGATCGAGTTCTAGGCACAGACGGGCGGCGTCGAAGGCGGACCAGGACTTCCGGTAACCGCTGCCGTCATTGACCTGCCAGGCGGTCTCCCGTCGGGCCAGGGCCGCCTTACGATCGCCGACGGCGCAGAGAAGCCTGGCCTCCAGCGCCGACAGGTCCGCGGCCGGGACCGGCCGTCCGGCGGCATAGTCGCGCAGGTCGGCGAGCAGCGACTCCAGCCGGTCGTGCTCCGGGCGAGTGGCCAGCACGATATTGAATATGTTCACGCGGGCGAGCCATGCCTCGAAGACCGGTGCATCGGCCGGTTCCGAGCGCCGGACGTCGAGCAGCAGCGCGAGCGCGGTCCGCGGGTCCCCGGCCTCCAAGGTCGCCGCCGCCGCGCGGACGGTCGCCTCGAACCAGCCGGCCCGGTCGCCGATTTCCAGCGCCGCCGCAGCCGCCTGCCGCCAGAGCAGTGCCGCATCGGCGCTACGCCCGGCGCGGTAGGCGTCCTCGGCATCGTCATGAAGGTCGCGATAATGGGCCATCAGCCGTTTCCCGGATCGTCCAGTCGGCCCAGCACCCGCTTGAGCAGTACCGGGACCAGGTCCGCCTCCTTTCCGAGCAGCGCCGCCAGGTCCGCATCGGTCACGGCACGCCAGGCGGACTCGCTGGGCAGGCGCTCGCTGAGTCGCTCGTAGACCGCTGCGGTGCGCAGCACGGCCGGGGACAGATAGCGCTCCCGCCCCGGCCGGACCAGCAGGGCCTTCAGCGACTCGTGCCTGTCGAACGCAGCGGCGAGCGCGTCGGCGATGGCCCCCGACGGGGCGCCGCGCACATAGCAGGCGGTGATATGCCCGGCCAGGTCGGCGGTCAGGTCCGGCTTGGCGTCGGGCTGGTCAATGGCCGCGACCAGCAGCCGCGGTCGCTCGCCGCCGGTGCGCGGGTAATAGACGGCCGCGCCCAGCTCCATCATCACGTTGGGATTGGCCCCGGTGACATCGGCGATGAAGAGGTCCGCGTCGCGCAGGTGTTGGTTGACGTTGCCGTGGATGAAGTTGTCGAAGGTCTGCTGGTCCGCGGTGCGCAACTGGCAGCCGAGCCGGTCCTCGACCACCTGGCGGATGGCTGCCCGCGGGGCGTCGAAGTCGGGCTTGGCGAAGGGCGTCATCAGGAAGGCGACCAAGTGGCGGCGGGCGGGGCCAGCCGTCGGGCGGCTGGCGCGGCGCTCGCGCTCCAACTCGGCCTGCTGCCGGGCGATCTCGGACTTTTGGCGGACGAATTCCAGCGAGCGGCCCATCAGTCGCTGGAACTGCTCGTGGAAGAGCCGGGCGTTGGTCGGGGTCATCAACTCCTGGTTGTAGAGGATGGCGTCGTTGTAGACGCCGATCGCGAGATCCGTGAGATCCGGGTCCTCCGGGGCCTGTGCGATCAGGTCCGCCAGGGTGCGCACCAGCGGGTTGGCGGCATTGATGGACATGCGCATATCGGCGTTGCGCGACATGCGCAGCAGGTCCTCGGCCATGGTGCGCAGGTCCGAGGGGACATTGGGGTCGCTCAGCAGGTCGCGGGCCTTCTGGGAGCCGCGGCTCGCCTCCGAGTGCTTCAGCACCGCGGGCAGGGTGACGGGGTCGAAACGCCTGGCCTCCACCCGCAGCCGGCCGGTGCCGCCGGGGCGGATGCCGAGCGACATCTGTTGGGCCAGGGCGCGCACGGCACGGTCCTGCTCGGGGTCGGCATCGCGGAAGACCGCCGGGTCGTCCTCCCGGTCGACATAGACCAGGGAGACCTCGGACTGGTGGGCATCGGCCCATTTCTTGAGTAGCTCCGACTCGAAGTGCGAGCTGGCGTCCAGCACCGTGGTCCCGGCCGCGTCCGCCATCTCGAAGAACTGGTTGGCGGAACTGTGGGTGGTGAAGCAGGCCAGCCGCTTGGGGCCGCCGCCGGGGGGCTCCGGCAGCACGGCCTTGATTTGGTCGAGCCGCGCCCAGGCGTGAGCGGCGCCCTCGTCCATCAGGACCATGCGTCCGGCCAGGCGGCTGCTGTCCTGGGCGGCGGGCGAGCGGGCGTTGATGCGCCACTCCAGCAGGTGGCCAAACTTCTCGAAGAACCGGTCGTAGTAGTGACAGGCGGCCTTGATGCCGAAGTCGTGGTAGGCCAGGATCTCGGAGAGCCGCTGGGGTTCGGCGTCGCGCAGGTGCTCAAAGTGGGCGACGATGATGTCGCCCAAGCGGTCGCGCAGCCGCCGGTAGCCCTCGTCCTCGCGGGCGAAATTGTCGCGGGCGGCGTTGGGCTTCAGGTCCCGGGTGTTGAGGATGCCGTTGACGAAGGTCGCCCAGGGCGGCAGCAGTTCCTTGGCGTCCTCGCACAGAAACATGCGTTTCAGAAAGACCCGGACGGTACGCGGGGCGTCGCGCCCGACGACGCGGGTGCGGGTGATATAGAGCAAACCCTCGGCATCGACCCCGTGCGCGCCGTGCTCACGCACCGGGATCACCTCCAGCACGCTGTCCGGAACCGTCTTCTCCAGATAGATCAGGCAGTCGAGCCGCATCTCGGAGTCCGAGATCCCGGTGCGCTCCCAGGGCATGGTGCGGGTGTTGACCGGGCTGCCCTGCTGGTTGGGGTCGTTGAGATAGATCGGGACCTTGAGCATGTCCGCGTAGTCGCGGATCACCTTCTTGACCGCCTCGTCCTGGAGCAGTCCGCGGTCTTCGGCGCTCGCGAGATGGACGATGACCTCGGTGCCGGGCTGCTCCACCACGCAGGGGCGGATGCTGTAGTCCTTGGTGCCGTCGTTCTCCCAGAGGCAGCCGGCGTCGAGCGGGTCGCGCCAGTGGCGGGTGCGCACCGTGACCCGGGCGCCGACCACGAAGCCGGAGAGAAAGCCGATGCCGAATTGGCCGATGACATCCGGAGCGTCGCCTGCGGCGGCGCGGGTGCCGGAGCGTCCGACGGTGGAGAGGAAGGTCTCCAGGTCCTGGCGGGACATGCCGATGCCATTGTCGCGAAAGACGATGCGCCCCGGCTCGGCGGTGAGGTCCGTGAGGATGTGGATACGCCCGTTGGCCCGCTCGAAAACCGGGTCATCATGGGCGCGGCGCACGATGGCGTCGTGGCCGTTCTGGATCAGCTCGCGGATGAAGACCTTCTTCTCGCTGTAGAGGTGTCCGGCGAGAAGCTGGATGAGACCGTCGAAGTCGAAGGTCATCTCCGCGTGGTGGATCGGCTCGGCGGTGCCGGGCTCGGTGTGCGTGTTAGACATGCCGTGCTGCTCTCCTTGGCTGTCGCGGGCGGTTCAACTGGTTCAGTCGGTGGATCGGCGCTATGGGCCTCGGCCTCAATCGTAATACCGCCGAACCCGCCGACGCCAGCCGCAACTGCTGTGGGTCAAGCAGCAGCACCCGGAAATCTTGGCGCAAACCAGCCGTATGCTGCTCCCGAAGGACGATGTCCGTCATCGACTCGCACCCGGCTATCTCGCCAGCGTTGCGGCTGGACGCTCCGTGGTCGAATCGCACGTTCAGATCCTAGCGTTGACTATCCCGCAACCCGAATCTCAGGGCAAGGAGCGCCGGAGTGGCGTAGAAGCGGTGAGCCACCATTGCCGTTCGATTCCCGCCTGGTGAGAACGAAAGGGCGATGACCGGCTTGGAAGCCGGGGGCGGAGAGAGTCCGCTCAACTCCTCAATCAGCGTCCAAAGGCTGCGGTAATCTTCCAAGCGAGCTTGGTTCCCGCGGGCCGAGTTGGAATGCGAGAGGCCGCACTTGACCAAGAGCGTGGTCTTGGCAAGCAGCTCCGGTGTTCGCGCGATATAGCCAAGCTCCCAGCGCAGTCCTGCAGAGCGCGCCTCGTCCCGAAGACTCTCGCCGATCGCCAGCACGATGCGTTGGGCACGCTGGGCCCGAAGTTTGACTTCTCGCACCCATTCTCGCTCATCGAGAGGCAGATGTCCGTCATCGACCGCCGTGTGTCGCAGAGCCCCGAACGGCGCTTCCCCTTCCTTGCCCAAGGCAACCGGAATGCCATAAACCATGCCTTCGGCGGCGAGCAGATAATCCAGATCCGCGGTGAGCCGGGTACTTGGTGAAAGGGCGTAACGCATCGGTGTCCACGAAGCCGCCGGCAATGCCACGCTGTCATCGCCTGCGGGACGAAGGAAAAGGATTTCGTCGCCATCGTCGGGGTCCCGACCGGCATTCAATCGCTGCCGTGCCGAGCGTGCGAGACGCGTGCGGAAACGCCGGGACAGCCAAGCACCGATTGCCGGCAGCAAGAACAGCGAGGTCACCGCAAGTGTCGCCATGCCGAGTGCGTGCACGCCCGCTGCCCGCTCAATACAGGGCGGGACATCCCACTGCGCATCGACACAATCGATGATGGCATACAAAGCCAACTGATTATCGAGAAAGCTCGCTCCGCCGATGTTCGTCAAAGCAAAGAAGAAGGGAAGCATACCGAGCAGCAGCAAAATCATGCCGATCTGTGCCCTTTGACTATACCGAATCATACCCGGCGGGAAATCCAGCAAGAAGCTCAAAAGTAGACTCGAAACATTCGGTGCACGTTCGACGAGCAAGTGCCGCTCGGCCGACCTAACCCGAATCAAGCGCACCCCGGCCGCAAACAATTCCGCACTGAGCAGAACTGCCAACAGCGCGGCGATGCTGCGGGCTAGCATCCAGGGCGAGTCCCGGAAGTGCACATTGGCAGTCGCGATGGCTTCACGCAGCGGCGCGTCCACCGGAAAGGGCGATACGATACCCGCCGCTACAGTGATACCCAGGATAGCATTCAACAGCAACAATCCCGCATAAATGATCGCAAGCAGGCCGCCCGCGTAGGCGATCCACGCACGTCGAGGTTGCCAGAACGGCAAAGAGAGGCAGATGTGGATCAGCATCACGCCAACGCCAAAGACGACGAACGAGATGGATAAGGGCGGCCAAACGCCTGCTACGAAAAAAGCAAGACCGGCAATCGTCATAGCGCGACTAACGGCCAGCGGAACAGCGCGTTGATCGTAGGCGCGCGAGGCGGGGTCAAGGTCCAGGACCGGTATGACTGTGTTATGCATGATCCGCATCGTCGATATACGCGAACGATCAACGTCCGCGAGGACTGGAAAGGCCATCTCCGGCAGGAGTGTTTTCACCCCAGCGCAACCTGCATCGCGGCAGCGGATCGGGTGACTACCGTGACCCCAACGACGCGGCCCGTCAGTAATGGTAGCGACAAGAAACGATGGTCAGATGGTCGTCATCGACAGCGTAGACGAGTCGGTTGCCATCATCGATCCGGCGCGACCAGAAGCCGCTGAGATTCTCGCGCAGGGCCTCGGGTTTCCCCAGGCCCGCGAAGGGCGAGCGCCGCGCATCGGCGACCAGGGCGTTGATCCGTTTGAGGGTCTTGCGGTCCTGGGTTTGCCAGTAGAGATAATCGGCCCAGGCCTCGTCGGTCCAGGCCAGGCGCCTAGGCATCGCTCGGCTCGCGCTCGGTCGCCTCGCCGCGGCGGTACTGCGCGATGGAACGCTCCAGATGCGCGGCGTTGGCCGGCGAGCGCAGCAGATGGACGGTCTCCATCAGGCTGTTGAAGCTCTCCAGGGACATGACGACCGCGTCCGCGGCGTCACGTCGGGTGATGACGGTGTAGTCGGCGTCGTCGGCGACGCGGTCGAGCACCTCCTTGAGCTTGCCGCGGGCATCGGAGAAGGTGATGGTCTGCATGGGGTCTGACTCGTACATGTGACTGTACCAGTGTGCGTGCGAGGGCCGGGGATGTAAAGGGCCTGGAAAGGCGGATTAGCCCGTTGGCCTCCGCCCTGCTGCGCCGACGGACGCGATTGAGGGCGGTCGGTCGGGGTGATGAAAGAACCCCAACGCAGCCTGAGCGGCAGCACCGTGTTGGGGTTCGTACCTTGCACCACCCGGTCCTCTATGCGCTGCCCGGGGGGTTGACTGCCGCGCCTCCGGGTGCTATCGAGGACGAAATCCCAGCCGAAGCGAGCGCGGATGAGCAATCGACAACCGAACCCTGAACAGGGCCCCTTCCGCGCCGATCAACTGCGCGACGGCGACCGTTACGAACTCACGAACGGCCACCCGATCTATTGCGCCCCGTCCGGGCGCGACCACGCGGGTCCGAACGCGACTGGTGCCGCCCTGCTCGACAGCGACCCCGACGTGCAGTGGACCGGGGTCGATGCCGGCTATTCTCCGGACCCCGGGACGCTGCGCGCACCCGATGTCTCGGTCGCCGGCCTCACGGGGGTGCCGGGCGGGGACGGCGGCTGGATCCCCGAGGCCCCGCCGCTCGCCCTGGAATACGCCGCCCGCGGACAGGACGAGGCGGACCTGCGGACCAAGATCGCCGATCTGCTCGCCCACGGCACCCGCCTGGTGTGGGTGGTGCGCCTGATCGGCCCGCGCCGGGTCGAGGTCCATGCCCCGGGGCAGCCGATGCAGACCCTCGGCGTCGGCGAACTGCTGCTGGCCCCGGGCATCCTGCGCAATCCCGTTCCGGTCGCCGCCCTGTTCGACCGCGCTGCCGCACAGGAGATGATCCTGCGCAACCTTTTGCAGCGCCGCGGCTATGCGGACCTGGATGCCATCCATGCGGCAGGGCGGAAGGAGGGACTGGAAGAAGGACGAGACGAAGGCCTGGCCGACGCGATCCTGACCCTGCTCAGCGCCCGCGGCCTGGCGGTCGACGACGACGCCCGCGAGCGCCTGCGCAGCACCCGCGACCCCGAGCGCCTGCGTGCCTGGCTGCTCGCCGCGGCCCAGGCCGATACGCTGGCCGGGCTGTTCGCTTGATCAGGACACCCGCCGTCAACAGCGGCAACTCGGCCGCAGCGCAAGTGATAGCGGACGTGATAACCGGACGTAGGGGCGGGTTTCAAACCCGCCCCTACACGTAAGGTCAGGTGCGAACGCGATACCATCGGACGCTCCAGTCAACGCTGAAGAGCCCTTCAAAACATCATGGCCTCGAATTGGGATCTGCTGGTTCACCTGACGCTGATCCATCCGCCCCGCGCCGGAACTCGGTGATGAAAGACTCCAGGGTGCCGGCCGCGATGGCCTCGCGCAGGCCCCGCATCAGGGTCTGATAGTAGAACAGGTTATGGATGGTATTGAGGCGGGAGCCCAGGATCTCGCGGCACTTGTCGAGATGGTGTAGATACGCACGGCTGTAGTGACGGCAGGTGGCGCAGCCGCACAGCGGGTCCAGGGGGCCGTCATCGGTGCGGTGGACCGCGTTGCGGATGCGGATCGTCCCCTGGTGAGTGAAGAGCCAGCCGTTTCTGGCGTGGCGCGTGGGCATCACACAGTCGAACATGTCGATGCCGCGGCAGACGGCGGCGACGATGTCCTTCGGGGTGCCGACGCCCATCAGGTAGCGGGGCCGATCGGCCGGCAGCCGGTCCGCCAGGAAGTCCAAAATGCGCAAGCGGTCCGGTTCGGGCTCGCCCACCGCGAGGCCGCCGACCGCATAACCGTCGAAGCCGATACGCGTCAGCCCGGCCAGTGATGCCTCGCGCAGTGACTCATGCATGCCGCCCTGGACGATGCCGAACAGGGCCGACGGGTTGTCGCCATGCGCCTGCCGGGAGCGCGCCGCCCAGCGCAGTGAAAGTTCCATGGACACCCGGGCGGTTTCCAGATCCGCCGGATACGGCGTGCACTCGTCGAAAATCATCACGATATCGGAGCCGAGCGCGCGCTGCACCGCCATCGACTCTTCCGGCCCCAGAAAGACCGGGCTGCCGTCCACCGGCGATTGGAAGCGCACCCCGGCTTCCGTGATCTTGCGCAGCTCGCCCAGGCTGAAGACCTGGAACCCGCCCGAGTCGGTGAGGATCGGCCCTTCCCAGTGCATGAAGCGATGCAGGTCGCCGCAGCGGCGGATCACCTCCACCCCGGGGCGCAGCATCAGGTGAAAGGTGTTCCCCAGCACGATCTCGGCGCCGAGGTCGGTCAGTTCCTCCGGGGTCATGGCCTTGACCGTGCCGTAGGTGCCGACCGGCATGAAGGCCGGAGTCTCCACCGTGCCGCGGGTGAAGCGCAGGCGTCCGCGACGGGCCAGTCCCTGGGTGGCAAGCAGATCAAACTCCATCGGGGTCTCCGGACGGCTCGGCAGGGGTGGTTGAAGCCGGCGGCCGGCCGTCGAGCCAGTCGGCGAGCTGATGCAGGTCGGTGATGGTCAGGGTCGGCGGCTCCAGGTCGGTCGGCCAGATCCGACCGGAGCGGTTTACCCAGATCGCCTCGATCCCCAGCCGCCGCGCGCCGTCCACGTCCAGATAGGGCTCGTCACCCAGATGCAGACACTCGTTCGGCGCGCACCCGGCCAACGCCAGAGCCAGGCTGAACACCGTCGGGTCCGGCTTGGCCGCCCCCGCGCGCGCGGCGGTGACATGGTGATGGAAGACGCCGGACAGCGGTGTCAGCTCCGGGTCGGCATTGCCGTTGGTGATGGAGACCAGCAGGTAGTCGGCGGCCAGGCGGCGCAGCACCGGCTCCGCATCGGCGAAAGGCGCGATGCGGTTACGCTGCGCCATGAAGACCGCCAGCGCCTCCGCGGCCAGGCGGTCGGCCAGTTCCGCCGGGTACTCCAGCTCGGTCAGCAGGGTCGCGATGGACAGCCGGCGGATCAGCCCCAGGTCGTGGGCGAGGTCCGGCCGCTCGGCCATGAGCCGGCCGCGATGTTCCCGCAGGCTGAGCCGGTCATGGCGGTCGGTCAGGCGCGGGGCGCGCGCCCCGAGCCAGTCCAGCACCGCCTCCTCGGCGGCACGGATCACCGGCTCGCACGGCCAGACGGTGTCGTCCAAGTCGAAGGTAATGAGACGAAAGCGGGGATGTGGCATCAGATCAGCGCGGCGCGGGTTGGTCAGTCATTGTGCCTGCAAGCGCGCACCGGTACCAACTCCGGACGGTTGAATTCGCCGAATCCGGCCGGCAACTGACGGTCACTGCAAGCGCAAGAGGACATAATGATGGCAAGCGAAACCGCAACCCTGGGCGGCGGGTGTTTCTGGTGTCTGGAGGCGGCCTTCCAGGACGTGCGGGGCGTCACGTCGGTCATCTCCGGCTATGCCGGCGGCAGCGTGCCCAACCCGAACTACCGGCAGGTCTGCACCGGCACCACCGGGCACGCCGAGGTGGTCCAGATCACCTTCGACAACGCCCTGATCGACTATCGGACCATCCTGGAGGTCTTCTTCACCATCCATGACCCGACCACCCTGAACGCCCAAGGGGCCGACGTGGGCACCCAGTACCGCTCGGTGATCTATTGTCACGACGACGCGC